>JAWSUZ010000026.1:0-80210 GCA_033852165.1 Agarilytica sp.
CAAATTTCCGGGGCCACCTCTACCCTACTCTACAAGAAAAAAACATTACTAATGAGCTATTTTTCTTTCTTCGCCACAACACCCTTTAGCTGGAACCACGCAATTTCTCCCAACAATACCAACTCACTTACCTTGATCAATACGCCGTTTTTTTACACAGAAATATTATTTGGCGACATAGAATAAACCAGATTTCACGACAGGGATCTGAAGATTCATTCAAAGAAAAACCACCTTATATAATGCGGGCTTGTATCTATTTGGGCTAGACACAGAAAAGATTAATACTGGCTTACTGCAATATGGCCATTGCGTAAGCGTCAATTATTACTGTTGAAAATGGAATTATATTATCTGGCGGATGCAGCCATTCACAGCATGACCCAGGCAGGCGTTAAAGTTGCAACCATATATGTCCAGTTAGTTGCGCAGGCGGTCTAAGCGCTTTTAGATTGCAGCGCGATTATAACTTTATATAATAGACCCACCCCTTCCCTCGTTTAGAAGACGATTAAGAACCCAAGTGGCCAACATTTAAACTAAGCTTGTCTCACAGCGAGGTGTTTTATGGCCGTTTGCAGATTCAATACCCAAGCATTACTGAAGTGGTTTATCAATTGCGTTATCTCTCTAAGCGTAGTCTCTCTATGCTGCGCAACAGTATTTCCCAATACTCTAGTCGCTGAAACCCTCATTACCGAAAAACAACGATTCACCCTACAAAAATTTACCACGACATCCGGAGCCATCCTACCCGAAGTGGAAATTGGCTGGGAAAGCTACGGTACGCTCAACGCCAAAAAATCCAACGTTATACTAATCACTCACTACTTCGGTGGCACATCGCATGCGGCGGGTAAATATGCGGAGACGGATAAACGGGCGGGTTATTGGGATGCTATTATTGGCTCGGGTAAAGCTATCGACACGAACAAGTTTTATGTGATCAGCTCGGACTCACTGTCTAATATTAATGTAAAAGATCCGAAAGTATTCTCCACCGGCCCATCGAGTATTAACCCGGCTACGGGAAAACCCTACGGCTCGGACTTTCCTATTATCACCATTCGCGACATCATTAATGTGCAACATGCCTTACTCAAAAGTTTATCCATAGATAAGCTCCATGCAGTTGCCGGTGCATCCATGGGCTCTCATCAAGCTTTAGAGTGGGCGAGTGCATTCCCAGACATGGTGGCAAGAGTTATCTCCGTTATTGGCGTGGGTGAAACGGATTCTCATGCCCTGGCCGATTTTGAAATCTCGGCACAATCGATAAAAAAAGATCCGCTTTGGAACAAGGGCCATTACTACGGTAAACAGGAGCCTGCCGAGGGACTAGCGGCCGCCATGCTGCCACTGATATTACACGCACATCACGGAGTGATTCTCGACCAACGACACAAGGAAATCATGAATAAAGATTTGGCTCCATGGCAATCGATTAATGCCAGTTTCGCTGTGAGCACCTGGCTGGAAAATGTCTCTCGTTTGAGAACAATGAATGCTGATGCCAACCACCTCCTCTATTTGCTTCGAAGTGTGCAATTATTTCGCATTGGACATAAACAAAGCCTAGAACTCGGCATCGCAACGATAAAAGCGAAAGCCTTACTTTTACCGGCAAAAAACGATTTGATGTACCCGACCTACAACATGAAAAAAGTCTACGACATAATGAAAGACCAAGGTATTAATGTCATTTATGAGGAAATTGATGGGCCTTGGGGTCATCTCGATGGGGTCTTTAATATTTCGCAAAAATCAGAGCTTATTCGCAAATTTTTAGAAGACTAATAACGTAAGGCATTTGATCTCAACCGTTCGCTTGTCCACAGCGCAGAAACGGCGCCCTAAATGGGTCTATTCTTATCTAAAGACAGGGAAGATTATTACTGAAGAAGTGCCTATCCTTACCTTTTTATTTTATATAATAAACCCGCCCCCACGCTTCCTGAAAGATCGATTTTCACTTTATTATGAGTGAGCGTATTACTAATTTCTGACGAAACGGGATCGTCCAGATATGCCTCATTAAATGGCTCTAAATCCCACACTTAGAATTTAGAGCCGTAACATTTTCTTATCACCTTTTAATAAATCGCTTGGGAATTATTAGCAAGCCTACAGTTACAACCCAATATATTAATCCAGAATAAAGCTCTTTTGGGAAAGCCCCCTCTAATAGTTCAGCAGGGCTAACCAGCATAGTAAGCACTATAAATGGAGACAGCAGACCTGTGTATTCAAAATGGGGGTGCGCGGGAAAAACGCCAGGAAAAAAGAAAAAGAAAATCCCCCAGCTAACGGTCCACAACAAAACCAATATAAGCTTGTATTTCATTACTTTGCCTTACTCGAAACTTGTAACCATTTTTTTTCAAAGGCTGACCACCCATTTTCAATGCCAGACTTATTAGCAACCGCTTGAGCAGCCAGGTACAACATTTCAGATGATGCGATTATTGCCGCTTTTGCATGAACGGAGTGCATCGACCCTGATTCAAAATCATCCTTACCATGCTTATGGTGGTCTTGAGTTGAGTACACATAAATATCTGATATCGAGCCAGGAAAATTTGGATTGGAAAAGAGTTCTCTTTTGGTATGTCCTGGAGAAAAAGAGTCTTGAAGAGCGTGTAACGCCAACGCCATAAAAGATGCGGCCTGCCTCCCAATCAGAGCATCCGTTACATGAGCGGTCCGACCATGGCTACGATGAAATGTCAACTTATTCATCCCCTCCATCCATTTTGAAACATTCATTTTAATGAATGCAACACATTCCGCGTGCGCCTGCTTGACCGTAGCACCTGAGGAGCGGCGCATGAAATGAAATTTTTGACCTGCATCAAGAAAATGATGGCGCAACTTTAAGGGTTCCAAATCAACAGCCACTACCTCCCTTACTAAATAACCACTTTCTAACCCATGAAAGGACTCACCGAAAACCGAGAGTTCTTGAAGTACGATATAGCTGGATAATCGAAAATTATCCTTTTCATTTGAGGTTGCTTTATCTTTCCACTCTCTCTTCAGCGTTGTAAATTGAGAACTTTTACACAGTTTTTCTTTAAATAATATGCTGGTAGCTCTATCACATCTGGATTTAAATGCGCGTATTGCGTTGTTAGTTAACTTAGCGTGACCATCCAATTTCATCGAGTTTCTCCCTGTTGGCTCTATAATTTTCAAGTCTTATTAAGACCGTCGATACAAAGCATGTATTTAGCGTATTGCTGTAATATCACATGTAAAATGAATCGCAGATATTATCGCCTGCAGCCCCTTTCATCAACTGTTTATACGTATAGCCTCGAATCAAAAACCGAACCATACTCAGCGCCGCCGCTAGCGATTTAATCTGGATCTAGAGAACTTACTTAATTCGTGCAAAATTAAAGAAACTCCCAATTAACGAGACGCCCACACAATAGCTTGATCAGCCACAATACGGCTGCATATAATACCAGCATAAATCACGGAACGACGACGATGCCAAAACCTGGAAAACACCTTATCTCTCTCGACGATACGCCCTACTACCACTGCGTATCACGCTGCGTTCGCAAAACATACCCATGCGGTTTTGATCGGCTCACCAATACAAGCTATGAACATCGCCGCCAATCGATTGAAGACCGCATTCACATATTGGCGCAAGTCTTTGCAATCGACGTTTTTGCCTACGCAGTGATGAGCAATCACACTCACCTAGGCCTACACATTAACAAAGCCAAAAGCCTAACCTGGAGCGATATGGAAGTTTGCCAGCATTGGCATCAGATTTATAAGGGCACAGTCCTTACGTAAAAATATCAACGAAAGGAATCCTTGGATGAGACGGAGCTTCTAGCTGTGCGCTTACTACTAGATAAATGGCGAGGATAGCTTGGATATTATTACAGCGGCGTGAGCCATATAAAGCCATGCCTTAGACACGACTTTACCACTCTACCTTAAGGTAACCATTGCATGATGAACACAGCGGTTAATCCGCCCTGGCAAGAACCTGAACAAGACATAGCATTTAATGCTGGGTGAGTGTTTTAGGCGGTCAGGTGCAGATCTCATTAGGGCGCGAAGGTGGTCAACCACCTTCTTTACAGACGCCGGATATATGTCTTCGTTACCGCCTTCTTAAAATTAAAAAGATGGTTAATCAAAAAGTTAGTGTGACTTTGAAGTACAACAATAAACCTCCGCGTTTTGAGGTTTTTGGATTACTTCACTTGACGAAACGGGATCGTCCATATATGTCTGTTTAGGTCTTAGTTTACATATTAATGGTAATCGAACAGCAGCACACAAACACTAAGCCATAGGCATCCAACAAATCCCAGCCCGTAAAAACGGGCTTTTAAAGCTAATACCATTCAGCCTCCCACCCACGAATTACCGACACGACCTGCCCCTTAGCCCTCCCCCACCGCCGATTGTTATTAAACGCGGGATCCATATTTATGAATCTGCTCAGCTCTCTATTAGAGTATCTCGGCGCACTGACTGTCACGATTATTCTTTATTTATTTCCGCTAGGGCTAAAGTGCATGTCCTATTTATTTATATTGAGTTCGCCTTATAGCAAAACATCTGGATCATTTAACAATACATCATGCATCTCAGGGATCAATTGATCCGTCTGGCCCTCACATTCACTTTGACTAGGGTAGCCCTTGCTCCAAGTTAAATTGCCACTGGCTAACCATTGTTTGATCGTGTCTTCGTCAGTTCCCATAGGCAGATATTCCCCCGTCACCCCCTCAGGCAAGCTGGCTTGTGCTGTAATATCTCGTTCGAAATGCTGGTAAACATCCTCCAACATTGTAAAACCTATGACCGGATTACTCCCGTCATTGGATTGATAGGACTTTCTCCATACCACAATATCCTGGTTGCCGTCCTCATCATAATCACCAACATAGAGTTTGGCATACGCACGAATTCCGGCTGAAATTATTTTATTATTGGCTAAAACTCGCGACGTATATTGAATTCCCGTTACCGGGTTTTGGCTAAAAAACTGGGTCATTTCGTCTTTACTCATCCAATCACTTTCATCTATAGGCTCCGCAAAAACAGTTCGTTCATATTGAAGGGAAAAAACTATAAACAACCCTTTTAACATTATCACAATATCTTTTTGACCGTCTTCTTCAAGGTCTCCCAGGCGTAAAGGAGAATTCCCTAAACAACCAATTCCAGCCCCTACCCCCTCATAATCAAATTGTAAGGGGTATGGGTGATTAAGCTCTTTGTAATGAGCCTCAATTGCAGAAGAAAAATATTGGTGGGTCCAACGTATTAATGGCCAACCACCCAAGTTTTGCGCATTACTTACATTAAACCTATTAATTGAGCTAGTTCGGAAAAGCCAATAGTAAATATTGGCTTCATCACTCTCAATAAGAGCATCCGCTATAAATGGTCCGTTTTGGGCACCCCACATAGTTTTTTTAATCGTCGACGGGATACTTTCACGATTCACTCCTTTTGAGAAATCAGGTATGGCCGTTTGAGAAAAGACTATGACTGGGGAAATAAACGGCATAACAACTAAGAGGCCCTTAACAAACATAAGTAGAAATTTCATAGCGGCACCCTTATTAATTACAATTAACTTTGTAAGTATCATTATTGTCCGCCCGGTCTCGAAAGTCCCACCACCAACACAGTAGTCAGTACAGTAAGGGCTTAATGTGCATGTCCTATTTATTGCACGAATAACCTTGTCGACAAACTCACCTGATGGGCTCGAGAGCGGAAAACACTAAAAAGCCCTAGTGATTAGCTAGGGCTTAAGGTGCATGTCCTATCTATTTCGCTATTCTAGGCCAATAGCTAATGCAAAACCGGGTCGCCAATCCAGTTCATTGGAAACTCTGAAGCCTTACCGTCACAAACATTGCCGTTTTTTTCCGAGGGCCAACCAGTAGTCCATGTATAGTCGTTATCAGATAGCCATTTTTCGGCTACCTGTGTACCAATTGTTCGCTCAACAAACCCAGTTTGGTCCGTGTTTTCTTCGAGCCAAACAAACTGGTTTTTGTCTAGATAAAAAAGGTGTGAGTTATCCGGTTTAGACGGTGTATCTTTTCGTATTGCTGACGCGTATTCTCGTGTCCAAATGAGTATGTCGAGAAATCCATTTTTATTGAAGTCGAACACATAGAGTTTGCTAAATGTTTTTCTGCCTTCACCCGCAACACTATCGATTTTCGCTAACCGGTCATAGTTGCTTGCTGCCACCCAAAACTTTGAATCGTAGACGCCTTTAATACTATCAGAAGCTTCGACGCCTTTATAGTTGACAGCCATTAACTGTACGTCGAATAATTTTGTTTCATTTAATTCAGCATAAGCAGAAAGAGTTAAATAATCATATGTACCACCGCCCTTCATATTAGACGTTCGATCCCCGCCGCCTGTAATGGTAAAAAACTCAGGGGATGATGATCCCATAATATTGTGCTTAAACAGTGGCCGGTTTTCCAAACAGCCGTAATAGTCGCCTACCCCACGCCCATTGGGTAATAGTTTTTGCTTTTTATCTAATACAACTGCTTTCATATTTTTATTTTGGTCATTCGCAATAGAAACATAACCTTGCCATTCACCAGGATCAACCGGTTTACCTAAACCGATTTGCATATCTTTATAATCAATGTAAGTGCCAATTTCTGTGAGCAATACATCTAACAAAAAAACCTCACTACTCTCCAATTCCAAGTAAAACTTTTCGCTACCCGCATTCCAACTACTTAGTACCGTATCCAACAGTTCGCGATTATAGGTTACTGTTGCTTTTGATCTTTTTTCGCCATAAACAGGCTCAAAAACAAAATTCGCGTAACGGTCTTCTTGTACATCATCTGCGAACGATGTCGCGGCAAAGGATAATGTGAGTAACACAAGATAAACTAATGTTGTTAAGGACATACAGTTGTAACTCCGCCGGGGGTTATGGCTTGGGTAAATGCATCGTCGCGCTCGGTCTGCCACGTTGTCCCCGCAAACCATGCTGTTTCACCGTACCAAAAACAAAATGTTATCGTATTGCCTGTTGTTTGTGAAACGCCGTTAGTCTGCCATAAATAGTTTCGTGCACCAATAGCAGCCCTGTTTTTTACCTCCATTGCGTATCGCATTCCTTTTTCTGCAACCGTTGCGCCATTGGGATCTACAGTCTGCAAAAGGCCTGGCCAAGAGCCAGGATTGTTTGCGACAGAACCTGAGCCCTGATTATAGCCCCAGATACCTTTGGAGAGCCGTTCGTAGTTGTCCATATTGTAATCAACTGCTGGTAATAGCGCATTGGCAGAATGACTCGACCGCCTGACTTTTGTCGTACCACTATTGTCATATGCCGCGTCGTAATTACCAGACATCGCGGAACGCATCGCAGTGCCACAACCAGCTCTTGCTCCCCATAACACAATACCTGCTGTCGCAGTATCCGGTTGGTAGAGGTTTCTGTTTGCAAAGTCAGCGCAGGACCCGCCGTTAACCTGCCCCCATAGGTACCTAGATTGAATTTGGTGAAAGCCAATACTTCCCCAAGAATCCGCAGCACCAACAATAATTCGATGGCTGGTATTATTCACACCCCATTGTCGTCGTGTCGACTCTTGAGCTATCCAGGCGTCCAATAAATTTTCTCGGGTGACAGCTGCTGTACCAGCCACCTGCATTGTCGCTGAGTGCCTAGCCTGAGTGTAGAGCCCATTAACATCCCAATGCGCGACAGCAGTTGTTAGCCAATTATTGTACAGCTGATGAGCCCCATTCACGATAGCAGCGCTTTCGTATTCGTACGCCAACATGTATGAGCTGTACTGACGGCTTATTATATTTAACGTGCTTTGATTTACTTGAGTATTGGCAATCCCGAGGTTTACTCCAGTATAGGTACCGTCTATTTCGTTGCTATATTTATATCTCCATACCATCCACTCCATTGATGTATTTCCACCTGTAGTGCTACATCCTCCCACGCTACAGCCTATATCAAACGTATCTCTCACATTTTCGATTTTACGAATGGAATTAACTCCACGAACGTTCCCATTTGGCCCTAACCCAAACTGCCACAACAAAGTCTCCAGCATTTCCACGTCTGAACCTTCCATCGCAACCGAATTCGCTTCTAGCTGTCGAGAACTAACAGTAAACGCTACATCGTCAGTGAATTGATTATTACCATTTATATACGTCGCAGTAATAGTAGCATTAGAGGTAAAATCAGTGTCCCAACGAGTCGTGGCTCCAGCAGCATTACCGTTTGTCGGCTCCCAATAAACTTTTGTAGCCGGTACCGCTTCATAATCGTCCCCACCATCAACCATTGTACAATCACCACTACCAACACCGTAGTCAGTGCAGTAACGTCCATGCTCACTAAAATTCCAGACAATCCGATTTAACGTCGCACCAGGCGGAATATAATATTCATATTTCAAACGGATCCCGCCTAAAGTACGTATAAGATTTGTCCCATTATCCGGCTCAATAAATATTTCAGTCTCATCATCCGGTATTTTATAAAAAACATGCAGCCCCTGTCCAAATCCAAACTCCCACAATATATTTCCTGCATCCGAACCTTGAAATAACCTAAAAGTTAAATATTCTTCCGGTGAGGCCTGCGTAAAGGCATCTCTAATCGGCGACAAATCCGTAAAAACAGCATTTGAATCCTGATTAATATCTGCCGAAACTGTTTGGTCTGCAAACGAGAATACAAATTCTCTCGGAGCACCTACACGCGGTAGAGGGTTCAATGCACTGCCATAACTTGGACTATCTAACCTATAGACAATATCAACCTGCTGATCTTCCCAGGAAATAATAGGCGCATCTGTTAAAGAAAAGATATCGACAGAGCTAACTGCATCTTTGCGAGTTAACTGAATGCTATCCATAGTCAGATCAAAAATTGAAAATTGCATTTCGTGACGGAGAATCCAGTCAGATTCAGGGATATTCCCAACACTCGATCCATAACTTCGTGAACCATATTCCAAAACTTTCATCGGTACACTGCTCAGAGGACGAGAAATTAAGGCGCCGGGAGTAGTTATGCCTGTGCGTACTCTGTCAAAGTTACAGGGTTCTCCCGAACCCGGGGGCTGCGCACAAAGATGCATATATATATGATCACCATTACTAAGAAATTCTGTCAACGGCGTATAGATCCATTGCTGAGTCACACCAGGATTCATATCAAACGTTGCTATTTCTCCCAAGCTAGAAGGGCCAGAATTACCATCCGTGATACGTGCGATCCTAGCAGTATACCCTGGGATTTCCTCCGGTATTGGAGTGTTATCAGCCGCGCGCCAATCGGTGGTGATTTTAATGACTTCGTCATTTTTCATTGCGCTGCCTTCAAAACCAATCAGATAGTTGCGTTCTTGCCCCTGCGTTGATCCGCGTTGTATCTCATAGCTTCGTTCAGCCAAGACTTTGATATTTGGAGGCTCCATATCAACAATTACGACCGCGATGTCTTTATTATCAGGTTCTCCTCCTCTGCCAATACTCTCTAGGGTTGTGTCGGCATAACCTAGGTAGCCTGTAGCACGATTTATTGCATAGACTCTAATTGCGTCACCTGGGCGAGCGCGTGTAGCGGCTTGCCCTATCACAGTACTAAAGTCTGAAAAAACTGTAGGGCTTGCCCACCCAACTGCGGCTTGTGATAACGATTTATAAACCAAATTGTAATATGGACCAAAGATGGGTAATTGAAACGTTGAACTAGGCCCGCTACCTGAGGACGTAAGCGGGCTAAAGCTAAGATCCCCGATCAATTCCCCGGTTCTTTGGTTATAAACAAAAATATCTGTATCGTCCAAATCCTCCTGGCTAATTTGTGTTATCAGGCCAAAATTGTCGTACAACGTTATAGAGCCAAGAGGGATATTGATACCATCGTTTAACATTCGAACGGCGCCAGAGACTAACATCGTATCCATTATAATATTCAACTGATCCGTTGTTGTGCCGACCCTCACGTCATTGAGAATACGATCTAACGCAAGTGCGTTTATACCGGATAACAGTGTACTCGTTCCTCTAAGGGCATACACTTCTAGTCCAATACAGCTTACCAATATTGGTATATATGTATTTGCTAAGTTAAATATCGGAAACCGAGGGCTTACATTGGGATAATACTCGGCAGAAATTACATCATGAAAGTTATAGAAAGATCCGTGGCAAGGAGGTCCATAAAATCCCAGAGAATAACTACCGTCGTTAGAACTAAAGGTAAAACCTCTATTTCCTGTTCCGGTATACAGTTTTACATTACCTACAGGTGCTAAGGGTGTACCGCCGTGATAAAATATTCGTTGATCTTCATCTATGGGGCCCTCTACTCGAGGTCGTGCGGCCACGTAACCACTGTAAACGTTTAAAGGAACTGCCTCCGTATGACTGCTTGACGCGCTAACGTTTCCACTTAAAGAGCTAGTGGTTAGCACTAACAGTGCGATGGACCTAGAAAGAAATCCACAAACGAGAATACGGAATGACGAAATTTGTACTCTTATTAACACATTAATATACTCTAAACTATTGGCCTGTTGAATCATTCCCCTGCACTCCTTGCTTGAATTTCATAAACTGCAATGAGTTCACTAAAACTAACCTCACCATTGGCATACCGCTGCAACAACACTTGCAGTTCGTCTGGTACAAACGCAAAGCCAATATAATCCAGCCGCTCCAGGGTCAGTTTACCCTGCGTAATCACATGCTGATCTTGCACTATACCGACGCCGATCGGCGTAACCTGCAATGTCTCTGAATCTTGTCCGACCCAAAGTACATAGGTGCCATTTTCCGGTAAATATTCCCGGCTCCCATTTAATTTCGGTGGCAGCAGATCAATAACAAGATCACCATGCACTTCAATGCCCTGGGGCTGTATGGCATATACCCACAAAGGTCGAGCAGAGGAAGATGCAGAGTGAGACATTTGCTGCGCCGTAGTAAATTGCACATGAACATTGCCTGCCGAATTATTATCAGGAAAAACAAAATTGGCTTGGCTCGCATCCAGCTGTATATCTCCCCCGCCCACACTTATATTGCCCAGGCCCGATCGTATATGTTCGTAAGGTAATTGCGATGACAGCACTGGTACAATGCTATTGCCGACGCGATTAACTTCACCGTGTTGCAAATTGACATAGCTTTCAATAGTGCCGTATTTATGGAAAGTACTTTGAGGATTAAATACGATTTTTTGACGCCCTGAAGGCAGACGGAAGTCGGGTTTATCTTCAAAGCCAAATTGATAAATCCCTTGCTGATCGGTGATGGCGGTCACCCCAACGTCGGGAAGGCTGACTTCCAGGCCCGCAATGGGTTGATACAATTGATTAACCGCAGTCCCCATTATCATGGTCGGTAAGGTTTCAACTTTAAAGGTGAAGTCCTCTATCCGTTCGCCAGCGTAATCCACAACGACAAACACATCGGCGTTATACGCCAGCTCTCGACTTAAATGGTACGACACTGATGTTAACCCCGGATATACCGAAAGTGTTCCCGGTATTAACTCTTGATCACGATGCGCTTCGACCAGAGCGGTGGTTGCACCACCTTGAAGTATGTCGTTGTTGGCGTATAGGGAAAGATCCCAGGTTTTACCGTGTACTGTTTCGCGGACTTCAATGGTGAGCTGTGCGGGGTCTATTGGACGATTGAAAAATAAGGCAATAAATTCCCCGACACTGCTATTTATACCTTCGTTATCAGGCTGTGTTTTTAGTATGTCTAAAGGAATCGTATCGGCATCGATAATTTGAATAGAGGTTTCTTGTCTGGCAATTACCTCACTGAGATCGTTAAGCACTTCTATCGTAATGATTTTTTCGCCACTGTCAGCACTATTAATTAGTATATTGTGTGTTGCGATGTTGCCGTCTAGCGTCATTACTTGTACTGGCTCTGCTGCAAACCGTAGGTTAACCACATCCGTTGCCGATAAGCCGTTTATCCGTGCGACGACTTCGACGGACTCTGAACTTACCACTACGAATTCTTGCCCCGCAGTTGGCTCGATCATTTCTATCACGATGGGTGAACTGCTATTGACGATGATATCTTCGCTAGTGGAATTTCCGGCTCTGTCGGTTGCGACTAACGTTAAGGTTTGGTCTAGCCCAACGGGAAGATTGATTCGCGCGCTAAAGAGGTAAGTTCCATCGAGTTCCCCCGGCACTAAGCCCACGGTTTGGCCATTAATACTGAAACTGGAGAGTTGTGCGTCGACTATTTCACCCTGCAAACTAAACGGCACATCGACTACGTCATTAATCGCTGGCGGTGGGTTTATATTGGCGGTGCTAATGGTGATCACTGGCGCGGTGTTATCGCGATATAGGCTCAGTATTTCGGTGGAGGTTTGGCCACTTGAATCTGTAGCGGTAATGGCTAAATCAATTTGATTGCCGGGTATCGCGCTGATATCTACCTGGCGACTAAAACTGAATTCTCCCTCATTACCACCACTCAAACTCGCGGCAATAAAATCAACGCTGATGCCGGTAATGCCTACGGGGCTCGTCACGATGCCTTTAACCGTGACGATGTCGTAGTTAATTGTGCTGCCAATTAATCCTGGATCGATGGTAATAACGGGGGCGCTACCCTCTTCCAAATCTGCATCGGGATTGTTGGTAAGCACAATACTTTGTTGGGTATTGCCTTCTGGCGATTTAACCTCAACTAATAATGTATTTTGCCCCTGATTTAAGGGGTGGTCATTAAAGGAAAATGCATACACGCCCGTTTCAGAACCCGCTTGTGCAAATTGGATTTGTCCGCCCATTTCTATTCGGATGTCTGCTGGAGGCTGACTGCTGTATACCAGGCCACTGACGTCGACAGTTGCCTGACTGAGCACAACACCATTGCTTGGAGACTGTATGTTAATTTCAGGTAAAAGCGGTGATAGACGTGTGACGCTAAGCTGAGCACTGCCGGTATTACCCGATCCATCGATCGCGGTAATGGTGAGCAGGTTAATCCCGAACATGAGGGGCAGCTCGGATGTAAAACTTCCGCCCTGCCCGGTGCTAACCGCGAAGGTTTGGCCGGCAAAAGCGCTGGATTGTGCAGTGATCGCCGCCACGAAGTTATTGTCATCAGTGACAAAGCCGGTAATCACTAGAGTATCGTCACTGCTTGAGCTAGTAGACGGAGGGGTAATCGTCACTACCGGAGCGTTAGCATCACTGACAAAGCTTAGTGTTGATATTATCGAACGATTGCTGATCGTGGTTTCGGAAACGGTAATCACCCAGCTATTACCTTGCGCTTTTGGCAAAGCCAAACGGAATTGGCCGTTGTCTGTTGTGCTGGTAATTGTATTCGCACCGGACTGAGCCTGGATCGACAAAGGACCGAGCGCTTCTAGGACGCTAGCGTTAACCGAAACGGGGTCACTGGCATCGACCCAAAGTTCCCAATTATTGCCAGTAATGAGCCTCGCTTGATCAAAGCTCAATGTTAGCGGTGGTATTGCATTTACCTGAACAGAAGCAGACAAAGGGCCAGGTACAGTGACAATAATGCTGGTGAAAGGGTTGGTAAAATCGGCAAGTATGCGCAGCTGATAAACATAATCATTGTTCCACAAGGCAGTAGAATCACTGAAGTTATTTACGCTAACCTCGCTTAGAACTGTAGCGGCCTGATCGCTAACAGCGCGCAAGATTTGATAACGAATAGCCGCTGGTAAGCCAGAATTTTCACTCCAGTTCAGTTGCACGGGTTCGTCAACACGCTGAGCTTGAAAATCAACAACTGCTTCATTGTTGTAGGCAACAAAAAACTGAGCGGCAACGCCTTCGTCCCCGGAAATATTCTGATTATCGACAGCTTTTATAGAGTATTCATAGGCACTGCCATTGGTAACATCACTGTCGACGTAAGCCGTTTCGGAGGCCAAAACCGTCGTAAGTATCATCTCTGGTTGACCATAAATATTACGAAAAATAACGTAATGTCCAAGATTGTTGGTATCTGCAATTGCCGTCCAAGACAGGTTGATGTTGGCTGCACCATCAAATACTGCCTGTAGGTTTTCTACTGCGGCCAACACGCTCCGAGTGGGGTCATCCGGGTAGGTATCCTGGTTATCATTTACCCCGTCACCGTCGCTATCAACGTCACCTGAACCGGTCTCATCTACGTTTAAGATAAATTGTTGCTCTGTAGATCCGCCATAATTATCGGTGGCGAAGATTCTAACTTGCGCTCCCCATGGATAGGCTTCGTCAGGTGTCCAAGTGAGGGTATTGGTCGAGGCATCCAACACCATCCCCGTGGGATAGTGGAATAAGTTCAGAGTGATATCGTCACCATCTGCGTCGCTTACATCCAAGATGTACTGATAGCTAGTGCCAATCGTAGCGTCGAGTGAGGGCGTGGAGGCAAACACGGGACTTTGATTATTGGGGTCCGTCACTTTTAGTCCCAAATTGAGACGCAGCTCGCCCAAATGCCCGTCATCGATCGTAAGACCAATCCAGTGGTCGCCAACATGCTCCCGAGTGGGTGTCCAGGCAATCACTCCATCCGAAGACATCTGTATCCCAGTATCCTGGGGCCAGGTCATAAAGCTGTAAGTCAGCGTGTCACCATCGGCATCTGTGGCTTGTGGATCGTAGGTATAAGGCTGACCGGCATAGGCCACGAGTATCGGCTGCTGACCAGCGACGGGAAGATTATTGTTAGGGTCTGAAACTGTCAGATTGTACTGACGACTTGCAGTGCCTAAGCGCCCATCATCAACACCAATGGCTATCCAATAGTTGCCCACTTCGTCCCGGGTTAGCGGGGTCCATGTGAGCACACCTTCGTTAGAAATACTCAGGCCAGAAGCGCTTGGGTATGACCATACGGAATAGACCAGAGAGTCATTGTCACCATCCATCGCCTGCAGGTCGTAGGTGTAGGTACTGCCGATATCGGTTTCGGTAAGCGGTTCTTGATTAATAACTGGGAACTGGTTATTAGGGTCGGTGACTGTGAGCTGAACAAATGTCTGAGCAGCGAGGTATTCTTCGTCATCCACCCTAACGCCAAAAGTATGATTACCGGCGTCGGCACTAGTCGGGTCCCAACTAACTAAACCCGTGGAATTAATGCTCATCCCTGCGGGAGCAAACGACAAACTATAAATTAAAACACCGCCTTCAGGGTCCGAGGCCGTTATTTGCAAGCTATAGGACTGGCCGACGTTTATCTGCGCTGGATTTACGATAGATATTTGCGGCGGTGCCGCGAAGGCAAACTGCAGACAAAAGAAACCAATAAGCCCCGAGAGGTAGGTGTATAACCGCGCTTTCATTGACAATTCCCTAAGTTTTGTTCTGTAAACATTGTATTAATCACTGGTACTTATACTGGGTGGCTAAAAGTAAAGCTGAGTTAACGGCGGCAGGTTTCGACATTGCCTTTGTGAACATCTTATTATTCTCGGCGCGTATTAAATGGCTCTAAACTTTTACGTAACTGCATTATTTGCGCGTAGCCATACTCTTTACGCGCATACAGTTTATTTACGCAAAGCCATATTATTGATAAGTAACCACAGAAACTTTCGATAATAATTTTTTCATCTCGGCGTCCCTCACTTGCTTGCGTAATTTGTAGCGGATATTGCCTTTCACCGACTCAAAAGACTGTTTTGCTACTGCGGGCCCCGCCACTATTTTGGCTACATGGAAACCAAAGTTAGTTTCGAACGGCTCTGAGAGATCTCCCGATTTCATGGCGAATATTTTTTTCGAAAAGCGTTCGTCAATTGACCCTTGGGTCAACCACCCCAGATCGCCGCCTTTTTTCCCCGACACCACATCTTCGGAATAGGATTGCGCTACAGAGGCGAAATCTTCACCGGCTTTTATTTTCGAGTAGGCTTCTAGCGCTACGGTTAATTTCGACTTGCGTTGAATTTCGTCCATGCTGTTATTGGTTCGAAACAGGATATGCGCAACATGGATTTTTTTATTTTCAAATTCAGCAGCATGGCCGTTATAGTAATTTTTTATGGCGTCATCACTTACGGCCTGCGCCAAGTGCTTATCCATATAAGTACTGATCAGCATTTCTTTACGGTATTCGTTTACTTTTGCATTGCTGATGCCAATATCTAATAGCCCACTCTTTTCTGCCGCCTGGGACAGGGCTTCCCGGTTCAAATATTCTGCCAACACGGCAGCGCGCTGCTCATCATCTTTAGGGATAATTCTTTTAGAGGTTAAATAGTCCTCAAACTGCTGCTGAGTTATAACAGTGCTGCCTATAGTGGCTATAGCGGCTAGCTTTTCGTCATTGCCACAGGAAACCATTACCAGCACACACGAAACCAGTGCCGAGATTTTAAGGAGTTTTGTTAAGCGAAGTGTTTTTAGTGCAATCATTCCATGCTCCCATATTGAATATTGGCTTGACTCATTAATTCAGAAGATATTTTTTCTAGCGATTTCTTTAGCTGTATCGGCAGCAATGAACGCCGAATATCAGCACTGACATGTTCTAAAGGCTGTGGATCAACGGTGCGTATTGCTTTGATACGCAGCACAAAGGGTGCTCCGTCCACGAGCACAACGGGAGACACATCGCCCTTTTGCATTGACTTGATGGTGGTGCGTAAACGTTCATGCAAAATTGGATCGCGGGCTTGGCCTTGGCTATAACGCACTTGAACACCCTGTTTTAATAGTTGGCTGGCATATTGTCGCCAATCCGCTGCTTTGTTGGCTTTTGCAAACATCTGCATAATTTCTACACGTTTGCTTTCATCGTTTTTATTTACGCCAGCCAACATCTCATAATCATGAATCGACCTGCCGCCAAACTTTTCCGGATTGTTGGTGTAGTATTCGCGAATCATCTGCATTGTCGGCGGACGCGGAGGAGAGAACTTTTGTAAGTAGGCCTTTAAAAAAAGGTCTTCGCGAAACATTTGAATTTTCATCTGCAATTCATCTTGCTTGGCTTGATCGAGTTGCTTTTCTGCCGCTTGCGTCACCACGCGACTGAGCACCATCGTATCCAAAATATTTTTGCGTAACTTTTCATCAACTTGATCTGGGTTTTGAATTCTTAAGGTGCGTTGAAGAGTTTGATCCAATTCAGCTTGGGTAATCACGGACCCATTAACCGTCACCAACACAGGGGATTCATAGCTTTCTTGTTTACAACCCAGCACTGTCAATACCAGCGCCACGATTAATATTTTTTTCATTATTACTCCGACCTTCACGGTAAAATACTATTCATATCAGCGCTGACACCACTATTAGCATCGATAACTGAGTTCAGTATATCTAGCACAATGACGCGGTCATCGCCAAAATTAATTTCGGCATTGCCAATTGCTTGTAAGGTTTCTAAGTTGTGTATTCCAATTAATTCATTGCCAACAGAACCGCTCAAACTGATTATCGATTCAACAATTAAGGTTTCTTCCGTATTTGAAATAACACGATATGTGTCCGCATTGACATTAACCGCATCGAGTGAGACTTGGTAATCAATAAAGCCCCTATCGTAACGATCGTCGCTGCTATACCAAGTACCGCCAAAGGTTTCGAGATCGAAAGCATAAGTGCCGCCCGGATAATTCAAATTATCATTGTTTTCACCGGCAACCGCTTCATCGCTGCTTAGCGTGCGGTGGCTAATCGCCAATAGGTAATCACCAGCGATTAGATTAAAGGTTGTGTTCTCGCCTCGGCTTAATGAAGTTCCCGTCACATAGTCTCCAGTATCGAGACCACCGTCATCGTTGAAAATAACAAAACCGGCCTCCTCAAGTCCGCCCTCAGCAAAATACAAACGTAGACTGCGATCGGCACTTACATTAAAGCTATGAAAAACGACAGAACCCGAGCCACTGTCTGTAACGCTGCTGCTAAATTGCTCCTGTACCGAGCTGTCCGTGGCAATAGCAATCGCCCATTGGTCATTGCCTAAATCGTTAGCACTGCTGATGAAATGCCGCCCAATGGCTTTAATTGGTGTAATAGACCCTGTACGTTTTGGACCGACCTTTTCTACCTGTAAATGACCGTAGGCGGAACCGCCGTCAGTGATAAATATCGTGCCCGCACCAGCGCGACTGTTTACGGCAGATGTTTGAATGACACCGGTAAAGGCCGAGCGATCAAAAGCATTTATGCTGATACGTCCCCCACCACCGTGGTAGATGGTGCCGGTACTGCCACTCGCGTCTATACGCCCACTGCCGCTTAATGAAGCCAAGCTTAGGTGAATGCCGCCACCTGCTCCCCCAATGCTGTAACTACCGCCCTGTGCGCCAGCATTCGCATTGATATTGCCATCTAGTGTCATGGCATTGGCCGTCACCTGTACAACTCCACCGCCGTTATTCTTGGCGCCGCCTCCGGCTAAACCTGCATGTCGATAATCGCCGTAAGTGCAATCAAATGCCGTACCGGAAAATGCCCGTATGCCGCCGTGGCAGCCACTGCCGTCAGAACTAAACAAAGGCTCGTCTATGTAACCACGCTCGGAAACATCGATAATCGAACCAAAGCCTACTGTTAAATCGCCGGTTAAATTTAATATTAAGTCGTGAGGATGATCGTTGCTGGAGGATGCCATCGGCACCGTGACAGTAGAACTACCAAACACGTTCATATTTCCGCCGACATTCAGTGGCGCAGTCAACGTTAAGGTTGCGCCATTGAGTAAGTTGATATCGTTCAATACCGTGATCGGCGCAGCACTGTTAAAGGTGACGTTGCCGCCATCTATCAATAAGTTATCGAAGCTTAACGGCCGTTCGACGGTGAAGACGATATCGGAATTAGCGACGGACAAATCACCTCGAATAACTAATTCATCAACCTCAGCCGAAAATGATGTGTTATTAAATACTGGAGAATCGAATACTAACGAGCCCATTTTTAAACGACTCGAATCATCAATCACTGAGTTCGCCCAATCGTTAACAATGAGGCGATCAGATATTTCTACCTCGGCACCATTGATGACGGTAATGGTTTCAAGAGTTTGCACACCAATGAGTTCGTTACCGATGACACTGCTGAGATCAACGGCGGATTCTACAATCAGCGTTTCTTCACTGTTGGAAATAACACGATACGTAGGAAAGTCTGCATCCGCCGCGTTTAGCGAAACTTGATAATCAATAAAACCCCAATCGTAACGCGCATCACTGCTGTGCCAAGTCCCACCAAAGGTCTCAAGTCTTACTTGATAGTCTCCACTCCCAAAATGCGTATCGTTTGTAGAGTCGTTGCTGCCCGACAATGCTTCGTCGACAGTCAGATCAAAACGACTGATTGCAATCACATAATTATCGGAAGGAAGATCAAACTCCACCGCATTCCTTAGCGATGTTGAACCTCCAGCTACCACGTCAATGGCATCTAGATTTCCATCATCAATAAAGATTTGGAATCCCATGGCAGTCGGTTCCCCTTTCTCGAATGTAAAGCGCACGGTACGAGCTTCAGACAAACTTAAGGTGTGATATTCCACAGAGCCGGGACCATTAACGACAATACTTCCGGTTATACGCCGATACAATGAGCTATCGGAATTAATACCGATGGCCCATTGGTTACCGCCTAAATTATTAGCACTGGAAATTACATGGCGGCCCACGGATTTGAGCGGCGTAACGGAACCGCTCACAGCTTGATTTCCTTTGTTATCAACCCGCAAATGCCCAGCTACAGACAAGCTATCTTTTATATAAATGGTGCCTGCCGCAGATTTGTTACTGCTATTGTTGCTAAACACACTCACTTCTAGTGACCCGATGAACGCGCTGCGATCCTGCGCATCAATACTGATTCGACCACCACCGCCTGCGTAAAGTGACTGGCTATTGCCATTAGCTTCCATACGGCCTGAGCCAAGTAGCGTCTGCACATCAATATGGATACCACCACCAGCTCCACCATAAGTATTCGAGCCACCACCATCTTCAGCGTTGGCTAAAATGACACCGTTCACAACTAAAGTATCTGCTGAAACTTCTACAAAACCACCACCATCGTAGGTTCCCGCACTACCCGAAAAGCGTGCTCGGCTAAATTCACCGAAGGTACAATCAAAAGCGCCGCCGTCAATATCAGAACTCGCCGATTTAAAATAACGCATTCCTCCATGACAACCCCGTCGAGTAGTAACGCTGGCATCTGGTCCACTAAACGGATTATTACCTGGGCCCACCTGATGGCCGCGGCCATCAACGTCAAGAGAAGAAGAAACATCTATCGATAAGGTACCCACAACATTAACGATCAAATTTGATGGGAGCGCATCACTTAACGCTACGGGCACAGTCACAACAGATCCGCCGAACACATTCATATCGACGCCCACGGTCAGTGGAGACGTTAATATCAAGGTTGCACCATTTATTAGCTCGACCGATCCGCTAATATTAAGCGCATTTTCGCTGGTAATCGTTAACTGAACACCGTCGACAATAAGATCGCCGCCAACGTTTAAGTTATCAACGCTCAATGAACTCGCCGATGTACCGCTAACAGTAAAGTTATTATCCACTTGTAAAATACCGACGACTGTAATGGTCGCTTGTTGCATCAATACTGAAGTCGCATTGACGTCGTCGACGTAATTCGTGGTTTCATCAATCCACTGAACATCACCCAGTTCCACATTGGCGCTAACGCTTAGGTTGGTGAAATCACTGAACCCGTTAACTGTCGCGATCAGATTGGCCTGCCCTGCCGCCAACACATCAAAATCACCCGGCAACACTGATGCGACGGCGACCAATGCGTCACTGCTGCTATACGAAGTACCCACGACCGCTGAATCACTGGCATCGGCTGTGTAGATCACGCCGTTAAAGAGAATGTCGACCTCCACTTGAATACTGACCGGTGCAATAAGGTCGCTAAGATTAACCTCTAGACTTTCCGGAAGTACGCGCACTGCGATTACATCTGCTGGGTCAAGGTTGGTACTGTTAGGGTCAGTTGGATCACTGCCAAGATCAACTTCTAAACCGTCCGGTGCACCGTCACCATCGGTGTCAGGATTTAATGGATCGGTGTTAGTAGTATTAATTTCTTCGCCATCGCTTAATCCGTCGTTATCACTATCGGCCAGAGTCGGGTCAGTACCCAAGCTCACTTCCTGAATATTTGTTAAGCCATCGCTATCGAAGTCTTCGTTAGCATCCGTCACTCCGTTGCTGTCGCTATCTATCAAACTTGGATTTAAGCCTAAACTTATTTCAAGATAATTTAATAAGCCGTCAGCGTCGAAGTCACCATTGGTATGCAAAATAGCGAGGGAGATCGTGTTCGCAAGTTGCAGGTCTGCACCTTGGTATTGACCACTCAATGTAATGCTAACTTCTGCTCCATCAGGCAAGGCCGAGCCACTGTGTGTTGGTAAACTAATGCTGGGGTTGGTCCAATCAAAGCTTTGCACCACACCGGCAACGTCCGCCGCGCCCAGAGAGATATCGCTGGCATCTACACCCAAACCAAAGAGCACGTTGAGTGTAATGGTTTGGCTCTCAAGGAAATAATTTTGTGACTGTGCCGGTATGGCCACTTGCGGGCTGCACACACTTCCGGTTTGACTCAAGACCGCGTCACTCTCTGCAACACCTACAAGATCGGATTGCGCGGTATCAAATTGATAGCAGCGATTTAATTCAATCGTACTGTCCGCAAGGAATTGAACTTGGTTCGCGAGAACCGTGGCCAAACCACCCACAGCCACAGAATCCAAACTCAGTTGCACACTATTACTACCAGCCGATAATTCCACGGCTTCAGTAAAGTTAAATTCAATCGGCGGATTAACGCTGTTATGCACAGTAGTAAAGGCAGCGCTTTGAATTGCCGGCAGACGTTTTAAAAAGTCCAAGCTAAAGGTATCGCTTAACACCAGATTAACTGGCTGAGGCGCAATACTGTTTAGGCTAACCGTGACTGTTTCTACATTGGCATCCGTGATCGGTAAGCTGGTAACACCGCGAATCATATCGGCGTTAATATTGGCGCTGACACCATTACTGCTAGCGTTACCACTGAGATCAATATTTAGCGTGTAATTGGCATCGTTACGTTGTGCACCGTCAAGAACGGTCTCAACCAAGTTGCCGTAGGTATCGCGTAAAGTGATTTCTAGGGTTGCGGTTTCATCAACTTCCAAGCGGTTGGGATCACCGAGCGCGTGGTTAGTTTGCGCGATAACAGCAAAATCAAATCCAATCGGCTCTTCTGCCAGTAAGGTAATTGGCAGAGCGCTGATCGTGATAGGCGCTGTCATTACGTCGTTGTCTTGGTCATAGCTAAACGCCAAGGTTGCCGCAGGATCGATAAGTAAGGCGTTGTGAACGCCACTGACAGTCGTCCCGGAAATTTCGATGCTTGCATGGCCATTTATCAAGTTAATGATGCCCGACTCACCGATTAAGGTGTCACCGCTATAGAGTGGATTCGCCACCACGTTACTGTTAAAGCCAAAGTGGAAGTCAGGATCTAACAATTGCATTTCTATTGGGAGATTGACTACCGTACTTATGGGATTACCACCGGCGTCCACCGCTTGCATGCTAACGGTGAATGGGGTGTTGATCTGTACGGGTGCAATATAGTCAAACAATACCGCTGCTATTGGTCCGGCTAGCACTTCTATGTTATGCATAACTGGGGCGATAGCAGAGTAATCCGCAAGGCTTGCCGTTACCGTGTATTGGCCCACACTTAACAAGCTGTTTAAGCTTAATTGAGTCAAACCAATGGTATCGCTTGCGCTGTTAACATCTTGCACAACGTTGCCATCGTTGTTGCGCACTTGCCAACGTACAACTTGAGACAAAATACCTCGGTTTGCGCTATCACTGACTTTAACTTGCAGCAGTGTATTGACACCGGCGTCAATAATATTGGGATTAAGCCCTGCATCACCCTCAGAGGCAAACTGAATAAGGTTAGGCAATTGCGTCATCGCAATACTTTGCTGTGCTGTCTCGGCGCTCTGGCCCAAGGCATCGGTGACTTTAATAATGAAATTGTAATTATTATTGCTAAGGGCACTTTCACTGGTGCGTAAGGCAAGATTCCATTCGTCTCCCGTCAAGCTGCTGGTTCTTTGCAACAGTCGCTGACCGGCGTCATTTATTTCAATCAATTCAACGCTGAGTTGTTCAACTCCACCATCGTCCACGTTAAGTAGGCCGCTAAGTCCCAAAGGTATATTGGTATCGAAGAAGCCCGAACCGGGATAAGCCATCGTCAACGCGGTAAGGTTTGGCGGCAGATCTTGCTCAACCGTAATATCAACGCTTTGCACAGTGGTCTGGCCGAGACTGTCACTTACAGTGATAATTAATGGCTCTATCGACTGAGTAGAAACACGCAAACTGCGCGCATCCACCAGATTAAAGCGATGGGTACTAGCAATTTGATCTGTAGCAAAGTTGTAATCAACACCCCGCCAAGTGACTCGAATATTGTCGAGACTTAGATCGTCCTGAGCACTGACATCAACGGTAAAGTTTGCACGTTCACGTATGCTTGCAGGTGCTTGTACCGTGACAATCGTCGGTGGATTATCCGCAGCAATACTGACGTTAACGCTGTCACTATGAACATTACCCGTGCGGTCATAAACATCGAGAGTAAATACATAGCTTGCACCAGCGACCGCTGCCGACTGGGTATATTGCAAAGTCGTATCACCAAACCCAGCGGCGACAATTTCGTTGTCGCGGCGTAATAACACCACATCCACACCGCTGCCAGTATCGCTTGAGGTACCACTTAAATTAAAGTCATGACCGGCCGCCAATTGCGCACCAATAAATTTCCCATCGACGGATAAATTCGCCGTGGGTAGGAATGGATCATTTAATCGCGCAAAGCTGGTAGGAATAGAACTCGCGACATTGCCGTAAATATCAATTGCCCGTGCGGTGATATAACCACCGCTATCAAAATCTTGGAACAAGATATGTTCCGGTCCAAAACTGCGGCCGACAAATTCTTGTAAACCATTGATCGTTGCTGAGTAATAAAATTCTACTTGTTCGACCGGCTGAGTACTGCCACTAATCACCGCGGACATACGCACTGGCAGGGGTCGGTAATAATTATCGACCAAGACTTGAACTTGATACAAGTTCAACGGTGAACCGTCGCCCTGGAGAATCAATTGTCGATCAAGCGTATTTATTAATTCGCCGTTAACCGTTTCTAAAGCGACGCTAAAAGTAAAGGCTTGGCCATTTAGAAGGTTTGCTGGAACTGGTATCTCGCTGTTAAACGGCGCTCGATTATCCAGAGCGACGCGCTGCCCATTAATTTTATATTCCACTGCGGCAATGCCATCAACAGCCGCCTGCTGCACGATAAGGTTATCACCCGGCCTAAAAACTTGGTTGCTGGCGGGCGTTTGCAGTGCGGGGTTAAGGGTGGTCCAGGTCTGCGGGAATTCAAAAATTTGTAAGCCCTGTTCGGCCATGCCGACGATTAAGCGTTGTTGATCCAGCGCCAGTGCGCTCACCGCGTAATCACTGGTAATGGTTTGCGGCAAGGCAGACCATGTTTGCACATCGATCGGGGTTATTTGATTGCCAACAGCAACCCAAACAAGCCCTTGTTGGTATGCCATCGCATCAATATTGCCACTGAGTACAAGGCTGTTTTGTGCGAGCGTATCTATGTCGAGACGCTGCAGTGTCTGCCCAGCGCTATAGAAAACAGTTTCGCCACTATAAAGCAGTTGTTCAATCGTCGAACCCGTCGATAACACGTTTATAATTGGAGATTCTTCGTTCACAATTGGCAAAGCGTTAACGACGAGTTTGTATATATCGCCACTACTGACGGCGGCAATAATTTGTTTGCCCACTACGGCAAGGGCCGTAATGTCTTCACCAACGGCCAAGGTAATTTGATCGATAAGATTGGGATCAGTGCGATCGATAATAAATAGATCACTACCAGCACTGGCGACGATTAATTGCTCACTCACGGCAATATCGCTATAGCTTTGCCCCTGTATTACCACCTCAGAACTTCCGCTAGAGCTGACTCGAACAATACGTTGGAAATCACTTTGTAATAAATAGCGCTCTCCGCCCTGCATGGCCACTCTACTGGTCGGCACTAAATAAGGGCCCGGATACACTTCAGAATCCCAGGAGCCATTGCCATTAGCGTGTAAAATTAGCGCCCCATAGTTATCGGCTGCGGCAACAATCTCACCTTGGTTTACGGCGATATCACGAATTAAACCGCGTGGTCGCAACTCGCGATAAAGCTCGCGACTAGCCGCCTCTTGTTCGACGATATTCAATACCGGACCATTGCCTAGCCACAGCTGGCCATTGCTGATGACAGCATTCGCTAGGGAATTGTCATTACCGGAAAAAGTAACGTCAAAGTGTCCGATAACTTCGGCATGTTGAATATTTCTGATATCGACGATATGGACTTGCTGCTGCACAGGTGAAATTGCGAGTAAATATCCTTGCGTAAGTAATAGCTGATTAGCACTGAGGTTAAAACCTAATTCGCGCGGATTCAATTCTCGATCGAGCAGTATCGCGTTGCCATTATTTTGTAAGGCAATAACATTATCGCCAATTGATACCGCTGCGGTGAACGCGCCATCGACCTGCTGTTGAATATTTAAATTGCTATCGAAGATGGCGATGCCCGCATCGCTCACCACGACAAAATCGTCACCGCGGTCAAACACGTCTATGGCCTGTCCGTTTATATTTAGGTTACCCGATAATTCCAAGGCGTTGCCATTAATAGCAAAACCAAGCGCTTGACCATCGACAATAACAACCGCTGCGTTACTTAATGTCGCCAGGGCTGTGACCTGACCAGAAAGCGTAAAGTTACTGATTTGTGTAAAGTCGTTTTCTGGATCGACAACACTTAAACCAATGCCTCTCAACGCGACCAGTAAGTTATCACCTAGCATTGTCATTACGTCGATGTCACCTTCTAGCGTCGTCAGAACCACATCATTGCGATCACGTATTTCGCGTGACGACGCTAGCCAGGTATCGCCCACTAATGCCAGGGCACGATGGAATTCTCGTGTAGACACGTCAAGGTTAAGGCGGAAAGGATCAACAACACTGACACTGCGGCTTAGGCTTTGACCCGCTCCGTAGGGGTCGGTGATACTCGCTTCGATACGCAACTCGCTTGCGGATGCAGGTACGGTTAGGTTCGCGCTCGCTTGACCGGCTGCTAATAAATTATTGTTTTGATCGTATACCGCAATACTGGTTACCGCTAGTTCGGGAAGGTCGCCGACAATCTGCAGGGTATGTATCGAGCCTTGCATGACCCGATTAGCAATGCCGCTTAATTCGAGCTGAGGAATATTGAGTACTGGGAAAACGCGAATGCCAACGCTGGACTCACTGTATCGATAACTATCGCCATAATACGCCCGCACGCTAAGCGTCATATTACTTTGCTCGTTCACAGCGGGTATAACTAAACTGGCCGATCCCACGCGATCGACGCTGTACAAGCGTTCGACCAATGTTCCGTTAAATTCATACAAGCTGATTTCAATATAATGCAATGTCTCTGCAGTATTTGAACTGGCGTTGTACGAAACTTCTAGCGTTTGTCCTTCAGAGAAGCCCTGGTTATTTATAGGTTGCAACAAGGACACTTGATCAAGACTGGAATCATTGTCGATTAAATTAATCGTTCGCGTCGCTGCGGCAACACCGTTGCTGACAATGTTCCAGCTTTGTACGGTGTTATTACCTAACTCAAACCATTGATTAGCAAGATTATATTCCGCCCTTGCAAAGTTGAGGGATTCACTGCCGTCAGAGAATGACAGTTGATTGATCACCGCAGCAACATTGGATCTTAGGGACAGAGGTATTCTCGCATTGCGCGTCATAATCGCAGCGTCGGCTGGCAGTACTTCGTCAATAAGATCAGACAAGACTACGTTAACTGTAAGCGCAGTAGTATCGATAGCACCACTGCGATCAATTCGGCTTACAGTAATGCTGGTTTCAGTGATCGCGGCCCGAGAAATAAACCAGCTCGGTTGGCCATTAAACCAAATCGCCACTGCGGGCAGCGTGTCGCTACTGTCAGAAAATACGATGCGATCTCCGCCTAGAGTGAAGCTGCTATTAATGCCGTTGATGACAACGCCATAAGGTAATTCGGTTATTTGAGGAACCAAGGTCGATGCGCTTAATGTTGCCAAGCTTGCACGCGATTCAATACGACTCAAATCTTCACTTAGTTCGTAAGAGCGATCGCCATCAAATATCCATTGCCCAATGGCAGCACTGCGCAATCCAATTAATTCGCCATTTTGATAAGCTTGCCAACTGTTATCGGCGAACGACCCATCACTTAATAGCCAGAGTAAATCACCGTCAAAAATAGCGTCCGAGATTGTTCCACCAGCATTTATCGTGGCGATGTCTACCAATGAATGATCCGCTAACAGTTGATACGAGCGCGCCTCGCCTTCTGACCAAAGTAATAACTGATCACCAGAAACTTTAATATGTTCTTGGTTGGGTAAATCAATAAACGCTAATTGTTCGATGTGTGCTTTGTCAGAAAACACTCGCGCTAGAATATATACGCCAGATTCAGACAGGGCATAAATTCGACCGTGGTCCACCACAATATCGCGCAGCGTTTCGGGAATAGTTTTACCCACCAAGTCTATAAAATCGCCATTTTGATAAGCGTAACCCGTAAGTAACGCTCCGTTTTGTATGAACAACGTATTGCCACTGCTGCCAATTAATTGCCCATTTAACGTTCTACGGGATTGCGCACTAAAACTGCCCTGGTTAAATGACCACACCAGTACTTCACGCAATTCGGCATTGCTAATTTCGGCCACAAGTAAGCTGCCGCTAAACATCAACTGTTCAATACGTCCTTGGGCTTCACTGGCAATCACGCCGCTGGCATCGACAATACTAAAACCACCGGCATTGTCGTTTAGCGCCCAGACAATATTGTGTCCCCCTGAATTAAGACCAGGAACATAAGCCATTACCGTAATTTGTTGATCACTGCTCACGGTGGAAACCACTTCTGAGGTGGAGCTATCTAAATAGGGATATTTCTGCAACGTACTTAAGGTACTTTCGCTAAAGCCCGAGCGATCGCGCAAGATTGCGTCAACTTCAACTTCAGTGCCTAAGTTTGAAATTGCTACAGCACGTGGAGCGGTGACCATAGGCAAGGTCGCACTTATCGATGCATTACCCGCCGGATCTCGTACAGTAATTTCTGAACTATTGTCAAAGTCATCCATACCTTCTGGTACTTCTGCACTGATCCATAATTCAGTACCGCCAAGAATACGATTGGCCGGTGTTAAGGTCAGTTGCGGTGTTTGGCTAATGCCATCATCGCGTAGAACGTTTAAGAATAGGCGCGAGCTTATTGCGCCCGCTTCTACGCGAACCACGACTACGGTGTTGTCACTAACATCCGGTAATGTCAGTACCTGCTCAAAACGTTCAGGATCAGCATCGCTGCGCGACAATGTCGCCGCAGAGATAAGAGATTCAACACCGCCAATATCAAAATATAGGTCGGCGGTATATAAGCCACGCATTAATATTTCAAACGCGACGCTTTCTTGTTCGTGGTAGGTATCACCGTTATTCGGCGATAATAGTTCCAATTGCGGAGCCGCTTGATCAGAACTGTAAGGCTGCAGAGTAATACTGGCTAGCGCACTGACATTACCGTTCACGTCAATTGCGCGAGCATCAATGCTCAAAGGGTCTAAAGTGATGGGTGTATATTGATAGCGCGACGGATCACTTAATATATTAAAGCCAGCGCCATTAATTTGCAGCTCTACGCGATCAACACCATTTTGATCATAGGCCCGCACAAGAATATCGAGCACTTCATCAACCGGCACTAAACCGCCGTCTTGGGGCGATACAATCGCGATGCTCGGTGCAGTCGCATCCAAGACTAAGGTGTAAGCATCGTTAACCACTTGGGTTTGTGCAAACCCATAACTGATACGCAACGTAACCGGTATCTGTGTAGCGCCTTGCAAATCAGCCAACCGTGGATTGCTGTAATTAAGCGTGGCCTGCGCGAGTTGCGGTGTTTGTTGCAGTAAGCTGGCGTCAAACCAAGTATCGCGTACGCGCATCTCGACGCGACTGATGAGATCGATATCTCCGTCGATACTAAATTGTAAATCGACATTGGATAATTCTTCTACGGGGCTGCTGCTGGTTTGTAAACTGGCAACATTAATCTCAGGAGCAATTACATTAATATCAAAACGTGAGTTCGTATTATTGCCACTGCTGTCGCTAACCGTCACTAGGAAGGCCAAATTGCCATCGCTTTCTCTGACAAGGTGATCGAAATTCGCTACAGACTGCGGTGCATCGAAACTTAAGCCGCCGTTGCGCGACGTGCGTACGCCGTATTGAAGTGCATTGCTGGCTTCAACGTTATCGGTTGCTGTGGTAATAAAATCGTAACTGCGACCACGCGTGAGACTGATTGAATTATTGACCTGCTCACCCGTGCTTAAGGACAACTGAATATTCTGCGGGCTTAAGGTGTCGGCTGTCGCGTACTCGGCGTTAAATTGCCCACCAATTAAGTTCAGTGAATTTAATGCCGTGTTGCCAGCACTATCAGCAATGCCATTAACACTGACTTGGTAACGTGAATTGGTACTGAGCACAAAACCGCTCTGCGGTGCTATCTCGAGAACATTCCCTAAGTCTCGTAAAACAAACTGCGTGCTGATGTCACTGTCGTTTGCTGGCGAGTAATCTTGATTGCTGTGAATGATCGTAAAGTTTTGTGCTTGTACAGCTTCGCTAAAGACTAAACGGAAGGGTTGCGCTGCTGTCAGCCCCTGGGTATTCAGCAGCACTGGAGCGCTGTCATCAATCGCAACGAGTACCGGATCGACCGCTATCAATTCACCGGTACCGATTTTATTAATCACGATACGATAGGCCTGCCCCGGCAAGGTCGCCGGAGTGACAAATTGAATATCACCACTGCTTAGACTGTAATCCACTTGATTGTCTACAGACGCTTGTATGCCCACAGCATCGACAAACCAATGCAGAGTCATATCGCCGCTAAAACCAGAGCCACTTAACGTGACCGTAGTTCCGCCTGCATCACTCACTCGGTCGGTTCCGGCCAGATGGTCACTGGCGACAGAAATAATACTGAGAGGATTACTAACCAATAAGGCTGCGGGTAATACCACGCTTTCACCCGCGCCACTCATTTGTAGGGAGAAAATATCGGGCGACGAAGCACTAAAGTTAAAGCTTAATTCTGTACCCGCACTATTGACTTGCCAAGTGCCGAAGGGAATCACTGTGCTGTTTAATTGCAGCTGGTCGACGTCTTGTAATTGCTGTCCTCTAACCGTAATCGCTAAGCTTTGATTGCTAAGCCCTATGGAGGGTTGCATATCGTAAACCGCGATTGGCGTGAGTCCGAATAAACTGGCCGCGCGCAAAGAGCGCGGTAAATCTATTTGTGTCTCTACACCTAGTACGTTGTTCGCTGGCGCGTTAAATAAAGCAAGTGAATACAGGGTGTCTTGCGAAAAACGATCGATCAAGGGCCTGAATTCCAAACGCTGACCAATTAAACGACTATCGCCATTTAGTTTTGAAGCATTATCGACGTCAGTTATCTCAACAATAACATTGCGCCAAGCATCTGCGGCCGAAATTTTGAGCTGAATAACCTCGGCGGCATCACCAATAATGGCGCTTGGTACTAGCCCGGTAATATTGGCAATCGGCAACTCAAGGTTTTGATATCCATCGCCACTCAACCATTCGATTAAGTCCCCCTGAAAGGCCAGATCTTTAATTTCAGACATCGATTGCGGGTTAATTTTCGCCAACGGTTCTAAGATCAGCAGTGATTCAAATTCGATAGATGGGTTCATATCGAAAACAGAAACTACGTCGATCCCTGATTCAATATGGTGGGCTAATAACAGTTCACCATTAATGGCAAGATCGATTAAACCTGGCAGGCTGGCAAGGCCGATCACTTGCATTGTACCGCCCAGGGCTTGGCTGTGCATTAACGGAGCGATATCGAGCAATTCAATTTGATCATCGCCGCTAATCGCCAAAAACTGTTGGTCACTGCTACGCAAACTATTTGCGTTAATAACATTATGTAAATAAGAATCAACGCTCAGTGCAGGTTGGCTTAGCAGATGAACGTCAACACGATCATCAAACAATACAAATATTCGATCTTTGACCAGACGTAAATCTCGAATTATTGCACCGAGATCAACCGTCTGCCAGTTTGCCGCGTTAACGTGGGCTAGCTGTAGCTGACTGCCGGAATAACTGACCAACGTTTGTTGATATATTGATATCGACTGATGTTCCGACACGGATGAATTTGCGATGCGGTTAATGAATACCGGATTGAAGATATTACTAATATCGATTATTTCAGTGCTCGCCTGATTATCCGTTACTAGCGCGATGTACGAATCAGACAATGCTAGGTCGTGGACGGTGCTTTCAATTTCCAAGCGCGATAAAAACACTGGCTGACGCGAGTCGCGCGTACTGTATAAACTCAGTTGATTGGTTTCCGCCAAAAGTAAAATGTCTTGATGTCGGCGCAAGAAATCAAAATCAGCGCTAAGTTGCGGCAATGTTTCCAGATGGACACTTAATTCTTGATTGCTAACACGATCAAAACCACTTGGCGTATTACTCAGCGTGACCGTGAGCTGACCTAAGATATTATCGGGCAAACTAAATGTAATTAGGCTTGGGCTGATTTGCTCAACTTCTAAAGCCTGTTGCCCGTTAATCAATACCCGCGAAAATGCACCAATGCCCTGCCCTTGTAACGCTATGGTATTACCTGCGTTATAGATAAAGCGTTGTTGCAATGTATCTACCGACTGGGTGTTGGCATCGTAGGCGCCTATGGCCTCGATCACGGGGTCGGCAACGAAGGTATATTGTGCTGGACGGAAAAGGCTCAACAAGCCATTACTTATCCTCAGACCCACTACACGATTAGACTGCGGAGATTGATCAAGCGCTGGGGTGCGGAAGACAATTTCATTTTCTAGGCGAGAAACAATATTCTCTTCCGGCACGATTACGCCGCCCAGTTCAATTTGCGTATTGCTACTGAAATACTCGCCGCGAATACTCACCAGAGTATCGCCATGCCAAGATCCTGAACGTGGCTCAACCTGATCTATTTGAGCTAACTGCCCGGCTTCAGCGACAAAACGGAAACTGTAATCACTGCCGAGTAGTGTGTCGCTCACGCTGATTAGCGCCGAAGAAAGACTGACGCGATATTCTACGCCTTGCTGCCAAGCCGAAGTCGGACGGAAAATTAAACGTGTACCAACATTGTTTATCGTTGCGGATATAAATCCGCTAACAGCAGTTCCAGACTCACTCACTTCAAGTAAAGTATTTTGCGAATTCGATAACTGACTGGTTTCGAGAATTTGATTGAACTGAATTTCAACCGCGTCATCAAGGGATAATACTCCGCGCGAATTGGGCTGATGTTCGACGACGTTCAAGCGATCGCTTTGAATAGTGTTGACGGCCCCGCCTAAACGACCCAGTTGGGCGCCCACAGCCAGTGGATTTTCAACCGCCGTATTATTTTGATAGACAAAAGATGTGCCCGCGTAAATGGTGCGGCTATCAGTTGCTAAGGCGTTTACCGAACCCAGCACGGAGTAATAGTTGTTCAACGAAACCGTCGATTGGAAACGCCGATCTAACCATGCGCTCACATCAAATAATTGTAAATCACCCTGCCCACTCGCAACATAAAGTGTCTGTCCGTTTAAATGAATATCACCGGCGAATAAATCTCCACTGGCAATAAGATAACTTAAACGCAATTCAGCAACGGTGGTGTATTCGCTTGGGTCTGCAACACTAGGCAATAGAGTTAACACCTTGCCTAATCGACCGGTGGAGACCCAGAGCTGACTATCGACAACCAATATATCGGCTGGATTAGCCAAGTGTCCTGCCAAGTCGCTGACAATGATACGACTGACAACATCGAAATTCCCACTGACTAGTTCAATCACCGCAACCGTGGAAGCATCGGGTTGAGTGGCATACAGTCTGTCACCATCAATATGGGTACGGCCCAGCGATGCACCCAAAGCGCCGACATCAATCGAGATCAACAAACGTAAATTACGCTGCAATTGCAACTGGTAAATATGTAAACCAAAGTCACCGGCCACGTATAACAAATCACTGTCGACGCTAATACTGTTAACGCCTGCTGGCAGTATTAACTCACTTAACAATAATGGGTCCGTCGCTAAGGTAATATCAAAGTGATACAGGCGATCACCACCGACGACATATAAATTATCGTCCTTGGCGATTGCGTCGCGGAATCCCTCTGGGGCCAATGCACTACTGAAATGGTAAGGTCGGGTCACGCCGGCAATGGTTTTTTCAATCACTTTTGGACGCACAGGGTCAGACACATCGGTCACAATTAACTGGGCTTGACTGGTTGTTGGATTGCCAAGTATCCGGCCTTCGCTATCAATGGCTTGGTAAGTACCGCCGGTAACGGCATATAAGACTTGATCGTTTAATACGATGGCACTTACTGGGTTGTCTTGTGCTTCGGCAGACAATTCTACTGAACCGGTTTCTTTACCTGTGTAGAAATACGCTGCGCTAAGCGCACTTTGTTCAGCGCTAAACAGTGCACTTTCAAGCACTACATCTGTAGCACCAAATTGACCTGCGGGCGCACGTACTTGCACATGATTATTGCTGAGTACACGTAAGTCAGACGCGGCGCCACCGTCAAATGTGACGGCCATACCGTAATGAAATCCGCGGCCAAATAAATCGACAACATTACCGCCTTCTGGCGGCCCAGTTAAGGGTTGAAGATCTTCTAACACCAAACGTGCTTGAATCACTATTGCCGCATTCAAACGCGTGGACACTCCGGCTCTGTCAACGTTTACGGCCAATGCTGCACTATTGTTGCTGAAACTTAAGTCCGGCACATTGAAACGTATTTCGTTGTCGGCAAGGCTAATAATGTCGCTGTTTGAAATTGTATTGCCAGCAATAGAAACTGTTATCGCATTACTAGCAACGCCGAATCCCAGCCCTTCTATTACGCCAATTTCTGAACCGTCAGCGTGGAAATAATGCTGCGTCGGCAAGCCATCAACAATGCGTTTTACCGCATGAATTGTAAGTGCCAATTCATTAACACGTTGATAATTAAAATCAAAACCATTACCCAGTAGAGTCCCATCCAAAGCCGCGAGGTTTTCATTAATTGAAAGTGTAAACGCTCCCGAGAATAGGCTGTTTGCAGCGAAGCTGATTTCAATACGTCCGCCACTGACTTCATTGACGCCAACAATTTGATACTCGGTGGTAGCTAAGTCTTGTCCGTTTTCATCTGTTAAACGTATCGTGCTTTGTAGATTAATATCAGCCGTATTAATTAGTTGGTTAAAGTTCAGCGTAATAACATCAGCCTGATAAAGACTTGTATTTTCGCTGGGACTGACATTTGCGAGGTTTAGCGAGTCAACTAATAAAGTGCTAAGTCCATCCTCGATACCACTGAGTAATACACCGCCGTAATTTATCAATTCTGCTGCTTGATCTAGCGGTTGCCAATAAGCCGTACTGAACACGCCGTTATCTTCATCGACGAGCACTAATTGGCTGCCTGTGGTAACGGCGATTTGACCATAATTGGCAACAAATGAAGCCTCGGTGATATTGTCGTTAGCGCCGGGTTCAAGCATGTGCACACTGACACTGACTGTAGAGCCTAAGCCGACAAACTTAGCTAAATAGAGCTGTTGATCGCGATTGAACAATACATACAAATCGTCACCTAACCATTGAATATCCACCGGTTGACCGAGTAATTCACCATCGCTTAAAAGCAAGGTATTAAAGCTTGTCGGCAAACCTAAATCGGCGCTGTCCAGATCAAAGAAGCGGATTAATCCGGTGCCGTCATCATTGGCAACGGACATCGCTAAAATGGCTTGGCGAGGATGTACCGCCACATCGGTAGCACGACCATTAGCCAAGGCGATATTGCGCACCACCAGAGGTTCTGCGTTGTTACTGATATCAACGACTAATAAACCGTCTCTGTCGTTGGCGAGATACGCCGCTTGGCCATCCACCGCAACGCCTAATACCGGTTCATCGGTGGGTAATTGTGCGATGCGAACCGCTTGATCCCAAATCGAAATATCGTAAATTTCGAGGCCCGATTGCATTAACGAGCGATTGTCCGAAGTCGCGGACTGACCCGATTGCACGGCAACGAACAAGGTATCGCCATGCAGACTATAACCACCCGCTTGCAGCGGCGGGTAATTAGGCAATTCAAGACTGCGGCCCTGATCCAATTGATAAGAGAATTCACCGACCAACAATTCGCGCTCGGCACTGGCGACGTAGACTTGATAAATCGCAGGATCCAATACACCCGGTGCGCGGAAAGCCATGGTTTGCATATCGATCACGTCATCGTGCAGATCGATAATAATCTCGTTATTACCGTCCACACTGCTACGAATTTCGCCGGTTTCAGCATTGCGCAGAATAATTTTCATTCCAGGTAAAAACACAGCTTGGTCGGCGCTGACAGTAATTAATTGACCGCCCAGTAACCTTCCCGATTCAGGCTGCATGGCCAACGAGACAACACTCGGAGATTCAGCCAAAACAATCGCACCGGCTAAGTACCCGACTAAACCACCATCATTTAGACTTAGATGATGCTGTCCCAACGGCAAAGGTAAAGCGTTAAAATCGGCCGCCGAAATACTTAATTGAGTTTCGCTCAACCAAGTGAAGTCCAGCGCGAATTGATTGACGTTGAGCTGCAGTGATGAATCGTTACGGAAACCCGAGCCACTAATAATAATGTCGTTACTGCTATCGCGATGACGAGCAGCTCCACTGACTTCAAGTATTTCTGGTCGAGTCGATAGCGCCGCTGCTGCCACTACTCGCTGACTGAACGGCGCCCATAATCCCGAACCGCGAAGGTTACTCGCCTGATGAACGTTAACACGATAACTTTCACCGGCACTGCGATTAAAACTGAAGGAATAATTTTCCGCTGCGCCATCAACAAGGTCGGACGCCGTTACTGTAACTGCGACGTCTGTGCCATCGGAAATTCGTGTCACCGTTACCGCTGCAACTTGCGTTAAAGAACTTTCTACAATTGCTTCATTAAATCTAAGCGCTAAAACTTCGCCCTCGGCTATCGTCTCTGTGTGCTCGGGTGAAGACTCGACCACAAAACTTCCCGGTAATTGAAATGCACTTAAACCATTGTCACTGGATACGGCAATCAATCGGTCTTTAAATACATCCACTGCGTCGATCAGATCTTCGTTACCCGCAGAGATCACTCGCGGTGACATCGGCTCCGCAATATCAAAGACCACCACGCCGCCGCCGGCAGACGAGACAAACAGTAAATTGCCTTTACGCATTAAACGTAAGGCGCGCCCGGCTTGGGTTTGCAGGTAATTATCAATCGACAGAATAATACGTTCTGAGGGTTGATTGCGGTCAATAAGTTGTACACCGCTATCGCCTAAGGCTGCTATAAGGTAATTACCATACACCATAAGATCTTGCACATTATTATCGACAGTGTATGTCTGCGTCAGCGCAGGATCGTAAAGGTTGATCGCACTTATTGTGCTCTCTTCTAGATCAGCAGGTTTAGTTGAGCTGGTCTCGCGCAGCAATTCACAACCGCTGTCGATATTCCATCTGCGTCCTTGGCGTTGCCCCCCACTGTATAACCATTGGCCCGCTGCAGTAACCGCATTGCTGCCCAACATGTTTGGCAGTGGCTCCATACTGACCGGATCATTCGGGTCAAGATAATTTATTTGCTCAACAATACCCGAAGCGAATTCTCCCGCAGCAGATTCACACGGCTCCAAGGCAAAACCACCATTCACTTGCAATGCACGCGCGGCAAACATCACGTTGCCTGATTTACTTAAATCACCGACTTGATTGTTGCCTTGCAAAGTATCGGGGCTATCCAATACCTGTGATAACAATTGCAGGCCATTTTCTTCGTCCAAATTCAAGCGCGCAATACCGCCACTACCGCTGGCGATGTAAACCCGATCGCGCCATTCACCGGCTTCCCACTCACGTTGAGCCAGTACGCGAATCGAATCATAGCCACGCGGAAAATCGCTGCCTTTTAATTCTTTTAGTTCACTTTGCTCTGCCGGAGACAAATTATCTTGCCCCGCTTGTCGAGTAGAAAGCTCAATCCAGCGAGCGAAGCGCTGTAGCGTAAGCTGCCCTTCAACACCGCTGGGTAAACTCGAAGCCCCACCGACCAATAAAGGTTGTAAGGGATTTTGCACATCGAAACTTGCCGCCCGCGTAGTCTCAGGCAAGAGCAAGTCTTGATAAGGCTGGCTTGCCCAACCTTCATAAATATAACCACCGTTGGTGATCGCAATGCCTGTCTCCGGCATAACCACAACATCACTCGGGAACACCAAGCTTGAAGTGTGCGTCGCTAAATGTGCAAGGCCGTAACCAAAGCCATTGTCGGCACTGAGTTCTGCTCTATTACCATAGCGGTCTATAGCCGTAATCGCATGGCGGCCAGGAGCTCCGCGCGGAGTGACAATCTGTAATTGGGTGGAAGAAATTACCCGCACTTCATTGACCGGAGTTGCACCAATTCTGAGTTGAACGGTGTCAGAAACACTGGTGCCCGGCTCAAAGCCACGACCATTAATGATGATCGAGCTGCCGCCCAACTGGGGACCCCACTGTGAACTCACACTGTCGAGCTGAATCGGCTCGTCGACAATTAAACCGCCGTATAAAAATGCCGTTTGCCAAACTCCATCTGTTTCGCTTTCGAGACGTACCGTGTAAATCCCGCGTTGGTTAATCGGCGGCAATGTTGCTGTTACGATCGATGCGTTTTGATCGGCCTGTGCCAAGCTAACACTGTCGATACTTAACTCAAAATCGCCTACATAGGCGCGGATTCGATCCGTATTACGAGGAATATTAATTCCCGCGAGGGTGATGATTCTTTCACGGTTTTGCAGTACATGACGCGGCGCGATGCCGATAAGCGATAACTGCCCCGACGGCAGATCTTGATACCTTAGTTCAAAACGCTGGTCCTGGGCCAAAGAGACTAATACTTGGTACTGATTTACATTGAGCTGTTGCGCGACATTAACACCTGCGCGCACTAATACGCTGAGCTGATCACCCGATTCAATACTTTGTCCGGCGGCTAAGGTTAGGATGACATCGTTATTAATAATATCGACTGTGGTCGCTAACTGAGCCCCCTCTGCATTTAATACGCGGAAATGATCGGCATTGTCCGGCCACACATCAATCGACTGATTGAAATGTAAACGTATGGCAATATCGCCATTTGCATCTGCCTGCACAATGCCATTGGCGGGTTCTATTGAATGTATTTTTAAGCTCGCATCCGGCGTTACCTGAACGACAGATGCGCCACTGAGGTTGGCACCCGCAGCGAAGGCTGCAAAACGCCCAGCGACGATACTGTCGATATAGTTATCCGCAAACGCTTCTAAACCTTCGGCAATAATCGGCGCCGACAGAACGCTGATATCAACCGTTGCGACACCTTGATCACCGAGGGCGAGATAGACAGTGTTAGCCGTAATATCGATATCGAAGACATGCCCCAACTCTGTCACACGATGAATAATCTGAGGTTGCAATAAATCCTCAATATCCACAATTACTAAGCCCTGCTCACCCGCGGCGAGGTAAGCATAATGCCCTTGAATTTTGATTCGGCTAGCGGCGATATTTAAATACGCAATTTCATTTAAACCAAGGTTTGGGTCGTGACGAACAATACTAAAGCCACCGTTCGCACTGCCGAGGAGACGGTTCTCAGCGAAATTAAATTCACCGCCTACAGCAAGGTAATGACTACTGTCAGCTGAGGTAACACTATGATTTACTCGGGCAACGTCGAGGGTGGAGAAATTATTAGTTAAGGCCAAACGATTGACGACATAGGCCTTAGTATGAAGAAAGCTATCAATTAACCCAATGCCGGCTTCCGCTATCGCAATAACGGCAAGATTATTTTCCACTTCGATACCGCGCGCAAAACTTGCCGCGAGAGGCAGTTCAGTAATGATAGTTGCCGCTTGGATATTCTCGGGGTCGAAGCCGATGATAAAGAGCATCGCGCTATCGACAAGCGCACTGCCGTCGGCATTTAATTGCGCAGCGGTAACAAAGACTCGATCGAGTCCACGCTCAAAATAGCCATCGACACCGAGTGCAATATAACCATCGGGTAATGCCACTTGAACTAATAATCGATCGTCAATACCGTCGCCATCAAAATCAATACTTTGTCTTAAGTCATCCAGGTTGACTGGCTGATCAGGATTGCCAGTCAAACTTGAAGCATCGACGTTGTAAATTCTCAGTCCGGCACTGCCGGCAGCCGCGATTAAATAATTTTCCGATGGATCGACTACAGCATCGTAAATACGACCAGAGTCGATAGTCACATTTGACTGTACCGGTTGTTGGTATTGAAAGATTTCACTTAGAGAGCTGCGTTGTCCATTGGGCAGTTCGATTGTGATATCGACCGCACCTATCTGACCCGCTGGCGCTACGACTTCAATGTTTTCACTGTCGAGGATTTTTATGCCGCTAGTGGCCGCAGTGTTATCACCAAAATAAATATTGATTTGTGCAGCATCGCCTCTGATGCCTATGCCATTAAGTAACACTTTGGTGCCGCCATTAATCGAACCAAAGGCTGGCGTTGCATTGAGCAAATTTAAAGGTTCAACATATTCAAACGCTGCCAGTAACGAGGCCTGACTGCCAGAGGCATTTATCACTTGTAACTGTGCTGGCCCAGGGACATTTGCGGGCAAAGCTATTTCATAGCGAGTGGTTTGAGCATCAATGACTTCGGAGCCAATAATGGCTGCGGCCTGACCGGCAATTAAAAATTCAGGCGCATTCGCATGTCGTAGATAAACCTGTGCAACACCACCAGTCATCATCACCGTAGTTGGTGTTACTGATTGAATAATAACTTGCGCAGAATTATCCACGCCAGTGTTAAAATCGAGGGTAAAATCGACCAGCCCCAAAGTCCGCCGACTGCCCAACTCGCTTGTCAATTCTACGCGATAGGATTGATTTGCCGTCAGAGCTGCTGATGGTGTTATTAAAATACGTCGAGCAGTCATGCTGTCTATCGCAGCGGTAAAACCAAGATCTACACCGTCATCTGTACCGTCGTCATATAGCAATGCTAAATAACGCGCTAAATAGACGCTCTCCGATTCACCGACGGGCAATTCTATCGCACGATTAAAATCTAGTACGATGGTTTTATCGGTCGGCACTCCCACTGCGCCCGTGCTGGGCTCTGAGTTTATTAAATCGAGGGTTAAGCTATTGAGCAGTATTAATTCTGAAGGGGTTGTTAAGCTTGAAGCAATGGCCGCAGTCCCGGCGACAATCAATCCGTCATTAGCCAATTGCGAGGCGATTAGGCGACTTCTATTACAGTCAGAAATAGTGCTGGCATCTAATAAGGAAATATTATCGGAACGTCCCACATCAAACAATGCAATATAACTCTGCTCTAACTCTTCACCTGCGGCACCAAAACTATCGGATTGAGGAATACAATGTTTGTCAGTTTTTAAGCTTGCACTCAAAGTGCTTAGCGCGTGAATGTGACTGAGTTCGCCAGGAAGTTCAAAACCATTGTCATCGTATTGAGCAATCTTACGCATATGGTAAGGACGGCTAACATCGACGATGGCCATTTCATTATCATCGCCGGATTGTACTAATCGCGCTTGCTGATTTAACGCTGCACTGCTATCGCCCAATGTGCTCCAGCCCAACTGAGGCAAACTGGGCTTGCTCAAATCGAAGGAAACTAAAATACTGTCAGTAGAAGACGAGCCCGCCAACTTAACGCGCATAAATAATTGCTCGCCATTCATAATGTTGATTTTTTGCGGCTCAATATCAAACAAGGTTCCGTTTATGTTCACCTGGCTGATGGAGCGAATCACTGTGGGCCGAGCAGGGTCAGAAATATTGATAACCACGACTTTATTAGCGCTTAAGGCCAATAAAATATTATCGTGTGCGACCAGTTGCGTTACAGCGGACTGAACATTTACCGGCAAGCTGTATAAAATATCGCGATCACGCGTCGCGCCAACATCCTCGGGCATGCGTGATTCTTTATCGAAAACCATCAACACAAAACGATCTTCAAACTCGGTTTCGATAAAGGGAAAGTGGTAACCCTGCGCCGACAAATACAGATGATCTCGATGCAGCAAGAGTGTTTTAGGCTGTAAATCTTGCGGAAAATTGAAATAACCCAAGCCGTGTTCGGGTGCTGCGCTATCTAAATTATTGAGTTCATAACTGACCAAGGATATCCAACCGGGTGCAAAAGTCTGGGAATATTCCTCTCGACTGGCAACCGTTTGCGGACGAATGCCTTCGCCGAGTACGCCTTCTCCCAGCACATAAATAAGCTCTGAGGTCTCATCCACAGCCACGTCAACAATATCGCCCGGTGGTAATTTCAGTACATCGGGAATATAGGCAACATCGCCGTCAATCATGTCTTGAAGTTCGCTGCCGCTTAAAGGCGCTTCCGTGACTAAGGTTTTATTCGGCTGCAGGCGTCCATAAAATAATGCATTGGACAAGCGCGTAAACTTGCCACTCTCATCACTAATTTCTATGTCGGCAAAGCCACGGTAATCACCGAAATCGGGTATGCTCCAACGCATTTGTTCAGCGCTAATTAAACGCAATTGATCTTGATCAACGGTGAGGCTTATCGCATTAGCCGGATCGAGACTGGGATAGGCGCGCAAGGTAATACCATCGTGAAAACCAAAGCCAATAATATTAACTGAATCGTTTTCAGCACCTTGGTTGGTTCTTACCACCGACGGATCGACAAACGAAATTTGCAATTCATCCGTGTAGGTAAAGGCACCTATATTGGTGTCCGTTAAACCGACATCATTGATAACGGTGACCGCTGCAGGCCCCGCGTTATTGGGCAAACTCAGCACCGTAATTGTGGCATAAGGCTCGATTTCTGTCGGCGCTACGATACTTTGTATTGCCAGTGTTTGGCCGCCGAGTATTAATTGCGGGTTAGTACCAAAGTGTTCACCGCGAATAACAATTTGAGTCCCCCCGCCGATGCTACCTTTATCAGGGCTAACACTGATAATTTCCGGTGCGGCCATCGCATCCGATACCACGGTATAAAAACTAAATTGGTAATCGCTCGATAGGGCTTGACCACTGAGGGGCATTAACCCGGCGACTAACGTCACATAAACCGCGCGGTTAACCGCCAGAGATTCTCCATCAATTAATGTTAGTAATAAGGTCTGAGTATCGTCAATGCCATCGACTTGGGCAAAAGCCATGTCAAATCGCCCGCTTATTTCCACACCCAACAATGGATCGGTTTCGCGAATCAAAACATAGTCACTAATGACCGTACTCGCCGACACTGGAGCCGACAGTTCTATGCGAATTTCAGCAAGGTCTGTGGCAACTTGGTTTTGTGCGTTTAATGGCGAATGCCTAAGTACGGATAACTGACTAAAGTCGAGGCGATCGATGCCCTGCTTACCGGCGGCAACTTGAATTGCTCGACGACCCAAAGTGATTCCCCGTGCAGCAAAATCGTCGGCACTGGCACTGGCGTGAATTAAGGCTGGCCGGGTTGCATCCCAAGACGGATCACTGAGTTTTGCGACATCAATAATTTCGATCACGGATTGTAGAGGCTGATCTTCTTGATCGGAATAATGAACAGAGACATAGGCAAAACCACCCGCAACGGTAACATCGTAGCTACCATCCGCCATCGCATCTGCACGTGTGGGCAGCAAATCGACGCTGTGTCTTAAGCTTGGTCGATAAGGATCTAGAATATCTATGATATTAAGCTGCGATACCGTTCCCTCCCCGGCCATATTAGTGACGTATAACAAGTTACCATCGATATGCAATCGGTTGGCAATACCAGCGGTATCGATGCGCGCAATAATGGGCGTATTCGGATCGCTAATATCCGCCACGATCACACCTTCATTTGAAGCGGCTATGTAGGCATAGTTATCTTTTACAATCACATCTCGGGCTAAATCGTTGGTGGCAATAAACCCAACACGATACGGTGCTGCCAGATTACTGATATCGATAAGCTGTACGCCGCCCATGCCGTTCGCGACCAAAGCCAAATCGTCTTCGCGGCTTAAACCATAGACATCAGTGAAAGGTAAATCGATACGACCGGTGAGCTGATAAGGCAGGCCAAATGAACCGTCGAGATTCGACACGGAAAAGATGAGGAGCTCACCTGCCACCGAGATTTGTGAAGACAGTAATCCCGACTTACTCGCTAGAACAAAATTTCGATCGGCGTGTAACTCCGTAATACTTCCCTCAAAACGCTGATCGGACTGAAGCATCCAATCGGCATAGCTATACACACGGCCATTCTCACCAATGGTTTCGTTAGTATCATCGGCAATAAAGAGTCCTGTTTCTGGCGGGGTTAATATAGCTAACTCGTTAACCAGTAAATTTCCTAAACCCTGCTCTAAACGCATGGGGTCGAGCGTTGACCACGAGGCGACTAACGCGCCATTGCCATCGGGATCAATAAACTGATCCACACTTGAATAATACAGAGATGCGGCTGCCGCGTGTTGTTCCGGAGTAACGCTACCATTCCCTGCAGGAGGCGTTTGCAATACATAACGCTGTTGGGCAATCGGTAAGCCGACTTCGTGTAACGTTTCGCTTTCAGCCGTATGGTTGTCGGTAGTGGCCGTGGTAATGATGCGCACGCGTTCGTTGCGCCGACCTTCTCGTTGCAGTACCTGCGGGCTGACAACGTCCGCCCAATAAATATAATAATACTGCGATGGATCACTTACCGGAGTAAGGTCGCCAACTTCACGGTTATCGTTGAGCCTTAAGATAATATTATCTTCCGCTAGTGTGACCCATAGGCCGATATCATTTTGATATTCACGCACCCAGTGTTGGGTAATTGTACGTTCTGACTCTAGGCCGATATCTTCCACCGCAATTACGGCGCGCACGAGTTCGGCAGACGTTAAAATGGCACCATCAACTGGTTGTAATGCGCTTAGTTTCGGCGCGACGGTATCTTCAACCACGCCGATATGCACCGAGTCGGTTTGAGTAAAGTGACCAACACGGTCATACACAACCGCATGTATCACAAAACCCTGTACCCCAATAGGCGTCGCCAGTAAGGCAGAATATAAATTTTGCTGCGATGCCGATCCGCTTTGCTCGCTAACCGATTGCGAGACGGTAGCCGCCGCCGTGCCATTGACATAAAAGACCACGCGATCGATACCGTCAGGTCCTAGATCATCCAACGCCTCAACAATAACGTTAATGTCCTGCCCGCTGATCACTGCGGTGTCATCGTTAACGGGCTCAATAATCTGAGCGACTGGAGGTTGGTCGGCAATAATGGTTAAATTTAAGGGGGCTGAAACCGACGATTCTCTGCCGTCCATATCGATCGCCGTCGCACGTAAACTAAAGACTTCTCCTACACGTCCCAAAGGAATAGTTTGCGAGAATTCAAACGGTGCGGCTTGGTCACTGCCGATGGTTTGATATTCGGCTGGAGTACCTATCGCACGCTGCAATGAAACGCTATCGACTCCCACCTCCTGATCACTGGCATTGACATGAACTAAAATTTCACTGCCTTCGGTAATTTCAACCAGACTATTACCCAGCACAAATCCATTGCGGTCTAATATTTGAATCCCGTCAATGGTTGGCGGGTTGTTGCGTCGCAAGGTCAATACGCGGCTGTCTTCACTCAGGTTACCTGCCCCATCACGCGCGCGCACTCGCAATAACATCGGTAATTGAACCACTCCGTCGGCGGCATCACCTAAATAATCACTGAGTGATCGCAATCGTAGTGCGCCGTTATAAGGGGCGCGTAATAAAACTTTTTGCTCGACTTGTTCGTCGTCACTGAATACGCCGTCATCATTAATATCGGCGAATAAGGCTAACTCAACGGTACTGACTTTAACGTTATCGACCACGGCAATTTGATAAGGCATAAGGCGATCTTCAACCACCGTGACGCCACCAACCGAGGGGGCAGAAATGACAATATCTGGAGCCAAGGAATCTTTAAGCACATGCACAATAACCGGCGTTAAGGTTGCGACTTCGCGCGGCGTAGACAAACTACGACGCTCTAGCGCGCGAGCAGAAATTACCAGATCCCGACCCGATTGCCCGTAGGGAACATCGACAATATATTCATAGGGGTAACGTGTATCGGTAAAAATTCGGTCGCCGCCCAAAAGACCGGAAACATTGAGGGTCACTTGTTGTAAGCCTACGTCATCGATCGCGTTCACCTGCACCAAGAGTTTATCGCCTTCAAGAATATCGCTATTGTTTTCCGGCGTTGCAATCACAATTGTCGGCGCTTGGTCGGCAACCAGTTGCAGTTGAATTTGTTCCGTGACGCGATGCTTGGTGAATTCATCAAAGGTAGCCCCGTAAGTATCAATCGCTTCAATATCGAGGGTTATGACATTGTTAGAAGAGCTATTGACGTCGAAGGCTGGCAAGGTAAATTGGAAATTAAACGGCGAACGTTGCAATACTTGATTAAACAACGGCGTTGCGTCGCCCGCTCGGGTCGCAATTAATCTGAGCGAATCCACACCGACATCATCAAAGGCGCTGACATTGACCGTCAAAGCCGAACCTTCGACCACTCTTTCGCCATTTAATGGAGCTGTGATATCTACCGAGGGTGCTGCGTCAACGCGAATGGGATAACTCACATCTACCGAACGCTGATTACCGACCGCATCAACTGCGACGATACGGACCCATAAATCAAAGGCTTCGTCTCCGATCAGTGATGCGTCAAAATCGCTAAGAAGACCGTTAATCGCAGGCAGCGAAATAATTTGCGTGAATTCTGGTGTATCAATATTGGCGGTGGTGATCGGGTTAAAGTCGCGCGCAATAATATTGCTGATGGTGCGAATGGGGTTACCATATTCGGTCACATGATAATTATCGGCGTTGTCGCGCACACCGTAAGCTCGATACACTTGCAGCTGCTCAACTTTAACGTTATCGAAAGCCGCTAAAGTGAGGCTAAAATCCTGCGCCTCGGTCGGTGCAAAACCGACCGCGGGATCGAGAATAGCAATTTCGGGGCGAATATTATCGGCAGCAATAATCAAGGTAATTTCGTGGCGGCCGATTGCGCCGTCAGAATCCCGTACTAGCGCCACCAATTCTACTGGAGTATCCACCGAGAAAGCATTGGATGGAACGGTCATAATAAAACCGGTTTCGACAGAAAACTGACTGTCACGTGACCCATGTTGTGCCGCAACGTCTGGAGAATATTGCAGTTCTAAAGTATCGTAAATATTTTGAAACGCAGACACGATTACGGCATCACCACCTATCGCAGCCGCCTCTTCAATTTCAATGGCTGGCAATGGAATGTTATCGGCGAGGATAACAATATTGTTGAGATCCAACTCCCGATCATCGGCGATGACGACGCCGACTTTAATACGAAAGGTTCCTGCAACTACCGATTGACTGTCAGCCGGTGCGGTAATTCTTAATTGCGGCGCAATATTGATTAGCGGATGAACAATAATAGTTCGCACACTTTGCTGGCCGATATTATCCACCGCGATTAATTCATACTGCGTGGCTTCAACATTATTAAATAAGATCGGCGCAGTAACCTGCTGTGCAGTTACCGCGAGTTGTGGACAGCTCAACTCAAGTTCTTCACGGAAGATTTCTATGCGACCGCCCAAGCTGTCAATCTCGTTGACGATAAACCGGCTAACGCCGCTATCATCACTTAAATCTACAGTAAGTAAGAACTCTTCACCGCTGCGCAACCAAAACTCACCAAAGTTTAGAAGCTCTACGCTATCGATAACTTTTTTGTATTCGTCGGCCACTTTATAACTGGCGAATTCACTGATCGCCAAAAGTGGTTTTTCATTTGCGGCTACCGGCAGTATGCGGCTCACACTTGCCGTGCGTCCCGAGTTGTCGGTCACGACCACATTGAGTTCGAGTACACTGCCGATGATATTCGTCGGCACATCGTAGGGGATGGCATATTCCGTTTGCTCAAAAACGCCGCCCACTTGTTTAACTAACTCAACTCCATTAACAAACAGTTGTATTGACTGCACGCCCTCACTGTTATCCGAGATATTGAGATCAAGCATTAAACGCTCACCTGAATGCACTACGGTCCCTTCAATCGGGCTGAGCAGTGTCACACTGGGAGCGAGCAAGTCCTCAACAGCATTTTGTTCAAGCAAGGCTGTGAGTTCTAGTGGTCCACGTTCCAGAGAAAAACGATCCGCTGCATGGGCAAAAATTCTCATGCGCTGAATGTCGTAGGCCGTAGCCAAAGGTAAGGTATAACCCGTTGAGGTATTCAATTCCGCGGTCGAAAGCAACGCCGCGCTCGCCAGTGTGGCAAGCTGTGTGGTTTGGGCATCCACTTGGTCATTTAACAATAGCGACACATAAGGCTCGATATTGACACTGATCTGCTGGCCTTGATCGCTGACATAATTTTGTGACAATGCCAAATTACCCGCGTCAATCCGGATACTGTGTAAGGCGATTGCGACAGGGTTTAAATCAATATCCAAAACTTCCGGCGTAATGGTTAACGTCGTAAAACCGCCATCAATTAAGGGTACAAGATCAACGCCGTTAACCGAATCGACAAGTGATTCAGGCAGAGGCGCCAGACAGGCATCATTACTGTAACGATTAATCCGGTATCGAACGCTGGTACCGACACCCGCATCAAGCCGTAGAAATCCCGTGAGTGCTGGGCGTGGCGAGACCAGTAGATTGACTCCGTCTGCGTCGATATAGATTTGGTCGTCAATGACAAGCGTAAAGGGATTGGGCTGAGCCTCGGGATAGGCTATCGAAAAATAGGGTAATGGCGGTAACGGATTAGATTCTGAATCAAATGTCTCGAGCGCCATGCCCGCAATCGCCCTGCTGCCATCAGCACCTAAGCCAGAAAAAGAAGTATACAAAGGTAGATATTGAACGGGGTCTTGTTCCGAGGCGTAATCATCGCTCATGGATAAAAGATGCTGGATGCGCCCGCCCTTCATAAAATCAGGCTGAGGCCGCTGATCACTAATGGCAAACCTCGGTGCTTGATCGGGTTCGATCAGTATTAAACGACTAAAGTTTGCGTCATTACCTGATGAGTCTGTTGCCTGTACATATAGGGTAAAGGCTTTGCCTTCGGGAGGAATCGGTGAAAATGACGATAGATCAATACTGATGCCTTCAACGCGAATAAAGTCGATATCTAATCCACTGTCTTCAGCTAAGGGCGTGGCTTGTTGGCCTTCGATATAAACTTGATAGCTCTCTAGGGCCACAGAATCTGTTATTTCAAGTTCCAGGGCCAGCTCCTGACGATCAATAACGCGCTCGCTTGGGCTTATTAGGTTAATCACAGGTGCCGTTTCATCGGCTAAAATAGTCAGTGGAATTAAAGTGGAATCAACGGTGTTGACACCAAAATCTTTGGCTCGAAATGTCAGTTGAATCGTTTGCCCGGTAAGCGACAGAAAACTTTTTGGCAGCCGTACAACGCCATTAAAATCGGTATAAAAGCGCGACCCCGTTAAAACGTTACCAAAACTATTTGGATTCGGCAGCGTAATTATTTCTCTGCGATCAATGCGTGAAAATAAGGTCCATGTTAATTCAGTTTCAATGCCATCGTGTATTAATACCGGCGTAACACTGTCAACAAAGGTATTGTCATCAGCATGCCCAAGCACTCTTATACTGTCGCCAGGAACGAGAGATAACGCAGTAGCTGGCTGCTCGATATTAATCGTCGGAGTCTCGGCGTCGTCATCGATTAACAGATCCAATAATGATTCGGCAGTAGCGCCGTCATTATCTGTAGCTGTCACGCCAACGCTAATCGGATTTGAACCGCCGTCATCACGCTGAGGAGTAACTAGCGCAGCACTGAGATAGCTACCATCCGCCTGTGATTGTGCAATTTCTTCAGCGGAAAAACTTCTGCTGGCAATCGTAACGCCGCCACGTTTCACAAAAAACTCTGCACTGGATACCAGCTGGTCATCGCTGATCGATGCCGTTAAGGTGAAGGGCTCGCCTTCGACCAATCGCGTTCCCGCAGCCGGAGAACGAATTGAAATAACCGGCGGATTATTATCAATTAAACTAAACGGCCACTGCGAGACAGCAAGGTTTGCAAAAACATCTTGCGCTTGAATTTCCAGAACAAACTCATCTCCGCTACTGGGCAATACAATCTGTTTACGGCCCTCGACATTGTTTCCACTTAAACTTTCGCGATGCAGTTCGACACCGTTATTGAACAAAACAATTTCACTGAGCCCGGAGTTATCGGCTACCTGCCACGTAAATTCGACACTTTGGCCACGATACACTTGCGTGCCGGGGATAGGCGATACCACTCCAATTAAGGGAACGGTATTGTCTGGCTGAATTTGCAGTAAGCGCTCAAATACCACAGCGTTATCATTGGAGCGGCGACCACTTTGATCAATGGCGACCACCTGGACTCTAATTTGATGGCTAGCGTTGCTTAAACTCAACGCGGCTAAATCCAAATTAAAACGGCTTTGCAAGCTGGGTGCCGGAACAAGACCGGAATCGGAATTTTGAATGTCTAGAGCAAAAGCTGTACTACTTCCGTCGAGAAAATATGACACTTCAAGGGCGGCAACTGCGACGTTGTCGGTTGCAAACACATCTAATTGAACTTGATCGCGCGGAAAGTAAATTGTTTTATCCGTATCCGCGATTTTGACTTCAGGGTCCTGGTCCGCTCCGACAGCAATATTGACACGGCGAATCGTTTGGTTACCGGCTTCATCCGTGGCAGTAACAACAATAGGATAGATGTCAAATATTTGACCCGGGGTAAAAGTAAACGCGGGAGCTTGTAAAAGCTGCAATGCGGAAAAGGCTTTTAAATTACCGGGCACACTTTCAAGCGGAAATTGGCTTCCGCTAATATTATCCGCCGGGTTACCCGTTAACTGGTATTGACTGCCAACTTGCAGAATGCCGCTCACCACAAGTTGCGTCACGCCGACATTGTCATAACCCGCGGCCTTAAACACAAGCACACTATTTTCCACTACATCGGCATAATCTTCACCGCCTTCTGTTCTATTAATCGTTGGGGAAGCTAAGTTCACCACTGGCTCTATCGCATCGCGCATCAACGCTACTTCAACCGCAGGACTTTCGGCGGAATTTTGTTTACTGTCGGTGGCGACTGCGTGTATTTGCAGTATTTGATTCCCCGACACGCCGGAAGGCGTGAGATAAGCTAAATTGTAGGGCGGAACATGATCTGCACCGATAAGGCGACCATCAACGAAAAAATCTACTCGCGAAATTTGCACATCGTCTGTTGCTTCCGCGCGCAGCTCTACTAGCGTCCCTGAGGTTAAGGTATCTCCATTTTGCGGATAACTGATCGCCACTGAGGGAGCTTGGTCAGCGACAACACTAAGCGGTACTTCATTCGAATAACCTACCTTACCTTGATAATCCGTTCCTCTGACCTGGAAGGATATACGAGTATTTAACAAGTCCTCGCCCACGGTGATTAAAAAACTGTGGCTAAAAGGTTGAGAGTCGAGACTTCCTTCAAAGCGCAGTAAACGATCTTCATAATGAAACACCTGCAACGGCGTACCATTAGCCATTAATTCGAGATCTAAACCCGCTGCCGCACCATCGTCAAAGCCCGACACAGCTACCACTAGCTGTTGACCGACGCTGACTTGTTGATTGGCGATGGGGTTTTCAATCGAAAGCGTAGGCTCTTGATTTCGCAGTACACGAATAAGTCGCGCAGCGCTGGCTTGCTCCGCGTCATGTCGACCATGGGCTAAGGCATGCACGGACATACTGCTTTCGTTTAAAGATGTGCGTGGCAACTGTGATTCAGCTAACCAAACTTCATAAAAAACTTCACGTGTTGCGCCGACAGGCCCTACTACGCGTGTCTCATACAACGGAAAATAACTCGAAGCGATGCGACTGCCGTCTAAATAGAAATCGACATAGGTAATATCGCGCGAATTGTTCGGCGAGCTTACTTCTCTTTCCGCACGCATTGAAATCGGCGAGCCTTCCACATACCGCTGCAGATCGATTGGGCTAACCATCGATAATTCCGGCACATTGGTTTGCAGTTGCTCTAAGACCGCAACATTCTGTTCAATCGAAAGGCTGGTTTTACCGGCGCTGTCTGTAACAATGGCCTGTAGGATCAGAGTTCGATTTAACCAATCCTCGGGAATCGACAATAACATTTCATAGGGGGTACTACTGCGAGCGCCAATCTCATTGCCATCGAGGAAAAAACTTACTTGCTGAATGCCGACATCATCCGAAGCTCTAGCGGACAGCAACAGCGTATCACCAGCTCTTACACTGCCTGGAATCTGAAGCTCAACAGCAGGTAAACCGTCGTTTGCAATAACAGGAATTGATGCGCTGATGCTCGGCAGATTAAATAAACGAATCGTTAAGGGGACAGCTGAATCTTCAGGAATAATGGCATTAGCTTTAATCCTATCGCCGTCCATCTCCAACACTCCAGTACTACCAATACCAAGCGTATATTCCAATTGAAACTGCGAGGTAATTTGAGTGACGGAGCCATCATCAAAAACGGCATTGATCTGATTTAATGACTGAAAACGGTTTAATTGATCAATGGCATAGCGCCCCAGGCTATCCAAACCAAGCATCTCTAGACGGACTAACTGCCGAGTGTAATCAACGTTGACAGGCACGAGAACAGGCGAAAAACCCGGATAAAATACTGAAATCTCAACCGTTTGACCAGCAGTCTCCATTAGCGGGTAAATCAGTCCGGCAGATGTCACTTGAACCATATCGGGATGACTAGAAGAATAGAGAACGCCCTTACCGGCCCCGGCCAATGGGGTTGCGCCACGAAACTCAAAATCCACCGTTGGTATTATTGCCACCACCTGTAGAGGATCGTTAATTTCGATTGATGCTAGATCAACACTAAAGGCAAGCGCGTCTTCATTGATATCATCACCGGTAAAGTGGATGCTGGATAAGGTTTGAAAATTCCCAGAAGAATCTTGAACTTGAGCATCGAGGACAACCAACCCGTCATGTAAAATTTCGGACGCAGTTAAAGGCGTAGACAAGGCCAAAGCTAACGTATAGCTCGTTTGGCCTTCGTCACTTGGGTAGAGGTAGGTAACTTTATCAGTACCGGCAAACTGGAAAGCTTTGGCTTTCGCTATCACGCCGCCAGCATTGCGTAAATCTGAGGCTCGTATCCCCGACACAGAAAAACTGACAACACTAATATCAACGTCATCATCCGCTGTAAGCGTAATGACGAGAAATTGTTGTGAGTCAGTTGTCGTCAACGCGACACTTTGTAAGGCTAGCGAGGGCTTGGATTGATCGTAAGAAAAAGATTCACTAAGACTAGTGCTGGTTTCATCGGTATAAATAAAGGTAGCCTGAGGTGAAAACCTACCATCCCCCGCTGCCGTAAAATCATATTCACAAGCCGTATTTAAGGCATTTGGGCGCAAAAAATCTAACACGCTGACAATGCCGCTATAGCTGCCAGCACTAATTTCTACAGATTCCAAAGTAGAACAGTCAGAGACCGTTAACTTATATTGAATGTCCTCCTGCACTAACTTCAGCTGCCCCACAACCCTGAAATCAGTTAACGGCGCGGCGGCGGCATGATAAGAAACCCCAACCAATAACAACGAGATGATGCATAGCAACATCCTTGATACGAACTTATTGTTACTCATCTCAATTTTTCTCACTGTCCCTTGGGTCAAGTATTTAAAAAACAAACCAATCTGCTGAGGCTTATCTAGAAGCCAAGGCAAAATCGTTCGCTCACAGCGAAGCGTAAGCAAAGTGGCTTGTTTTCAAGTGGACGTACTGGTCGGTTTTTTAGCAAACAGAAAGGAGTATCGGAAAAACTAAGATTTTAAAAATCTACTGCAATGAAATCCCCCAAACATTTAATGCAATCCCTAACTAGGTAAAACATGCATCAAAATATACTTACTCCTAAACATATAACCTTTTGTTATGACTTCCTATCTTTTAAGACAACTAAAACTGAAATTCGAAATAACCATTTTTCCACATTATTCTTATTCACGTTTAAATTCCTTTGGTGGCGCAGAAAGTTAGGCGAATCCTAGCACCATTACATTAACAAAATCAAATAGAACACGAGTTAAATTTAGGGTCAAAATTTTGACTCTTCTTGCATTGAAAAGCGCCTTTTTTAGATTCACAAAAAAACCTTGAAATTAATCGACACCAATTCAAATGTTAACCAATAACGACAAAATCAGTCGATGACCTAAAACCCTAATAAAGGCCAATATGTTATTCATATTCCGGCTCATACAAAAAGTCATCATTACGAAATTACCCATTATTATTTAACGATTAGACAGTCCCAAAAATAATTTCAGGTCAGTCGCATTACGCTGACCATAGCATCAACATTATTTAAAATAAACGCTATAAGGGTTCCACATCTAAATGAATACATTTCGGGTTATCGTTTCCGAACACGCAAGAAAACAAATTTCATACTCTCCGCCATAAACCCCGTCTTTCATCGTTTTAAACTACCACCTTTAAAAACCAACAAATTACTTATTACCGAGTACAAATAGCAGAACAGAGATCGACAAAAAACAAATACTAGTATATATGCAAAAAACATTTTGTCGAAATTTACTTTTAAAACAACAAATAGACTTAACAGGTCTACCCTAAAACGCCTCAATAAAGTAGCCGGCAAGATAAAGACCATTCAGACGCGCAAACAGAATAACAATGACACTCCGTCACATTGCAAAAAAATGTAATCTTCAAGATAAAACAATCCACCACCCTACTTACCATATAAACAATAATTCCTCCTTAAAACCCTCACCGAACCCGCCAGAAAAAACCTCCAACAAAAAATATAAGGTGTTTTTTAAACAACTTATCGAAAGACTAACAATCAAAACAACATTTACCAAGCAGGCAGATTAATTTCGACGTAAACGCGAACTTTTTAGATCTCCACCAATCTGAAACAACGCCCGTAGCGTACAGAACCCTGTCAAAACCGATAGCTTTACAATCGAACGCTGAACGGTTTTAAGATTAAGAATTCTTTGAGATTACCGCGAAGATATATTTTCGTGTGATGCAAACTTGCGCAAGCAGATCGGCATAGAAGTATTCGTTCGGCACCTGTTAGGCCCCACTCCGGCGCAAGTACTCAAGAAGTTTCAACTTTAGTACCCCGAAATAAATGCCTGAAAAACATTTATAGATCCTAATTTTCAGCCAAAAAAAAGCGCGGCATAAAGCCGCGCTGAAGGAGGCTATACGTAAACTAGGGACATGCACCAACGGCCCAATAAGAACCATTGAAAGTGTGAAGCGTTGTCCGCCCATAAGTGGATCCAGACATGGAATTATTACTGCCATTGGCAAAATATCTGGGTCGCCAGAAACTCCCGGAGCTATGCGCCCGACCACTCTTTTTGTGATAGTAGTTTCTCGCTCTTACATCCGTACACACTGGAGCAGGAGTTGGGCTTGGTGTAGGAGCTGGCGTCGCTGTGGGCTCTGGAAAAGCTGTCGGCTCTGGCGTTGGGGCGACGGTGGGCAAAGGCGTGGGCGCCGGAGTTACAACTGGAGCCGTTTGTGTTGAGCGAATTTTTGTCTTAAAAAAGTCCCACATAATTTCAGTCGTATCGGGACCATCTGACTCAGCAAACAAATACGCAGCGTTACCACCACTGTAAGCGTGGCCCATACCGATAATATTGTATTTTTGTACCAACATTTCGCCAGCATAGTGATAGTTTTCAACGGTATAGCAAAGCCCTCCAGGCACACAATCGCTGGTGGTACTGCTAGTCGAGTAAGGAACCGAGTCATTGTCGACGCCGTCATCGCCGTAATCATTTGTTTGTATAAACTGCTGTACCACTTGATCGGCGTTACGAGGATTTACTAGAGGATCTTCGGAGCCGTGAAAAATCAGCATTGGGGTCACGCGTCGCGCTTTCCCGGAACATGCCCATGCATCATATCCTCGTTTATCAGGGCTGTAGATGCTACCAACAAGCAAAGTATACGCGCCCCCCGATATCGTAGTCGCGGCCTTATACATAGCCCCAGAAAGTACGGCGCCAGCGGCAAACACGTCGGAATAACAGGCCATTAAAGTACTCGTCATTGACCCTCCGGCCGAAATACCCTGAACATAGACTCTTTGATTATCGACAGTGTAATTGGCTTTTAGGCGATCTAGCATACCCATAACTATGCTCACTTCACCGCTATCCCGCTTTTGATTTTTACTTAACATGAAATTCCAACACTGAGTAGGATTCGCGTAAGTCGCTTGATTCGGGTAAAGCACAATAAAATTTTCAGCATCTGCCTTTTGGTTAAGACGAGTTAAGCCAGCATATTGGCTAGGGTTTTGCGCACAACCGTGCAAAGCCACCATGACGGGCACAGGCGTGTCAGCTTTATAATTTGTGGGAACCCATATTTGATAATTACGGGAACCCCAAATATTCGTGTAATTTCCATTAACCCAATGACCGGCGAAGGAATGTGCGCTAAATAACAAGCACAGTAATACGATGACTTTCACTGATTTCATTTGAAGACCTTACTTTATTATTATTTGTTTTTTATCGTGCCGAGTTTCCAGCTCAATAACGACTTACCTGCTATACAAGTAGAACGTTCTTTCCGATTCCGTTTTAAGCGAAACACGGCTTTGAAGATAATATTTTCAACCCCGCTATCAAGTTAGCGATTATTACTTCAGGCTTGTACGCTGAAACAATCGTAAAACTTAGTACGATCCCACGTATATGATAAGTTCGCGCAATCTTGTCGCATATATTCGCTCACGCGTAAGCCAGTAAGCGAGAAGTTTTTATTGAGTGAATCGCGCGGAAAGTGAGAGCTGACAAGAGGTGATGAACGTTATGACGACTAAATATGATACGTAAAAACCTGATTTTTCATACCAAATCTGATGCCTGAAACGGCAATTTGAACAATCGAACGGTGTTACGTTTCACTACACCCAGTGAGAAGCTTATCCACATATTTCACGTTGCTGACGTTGCGGATACTTTGAAAAAACACTGTAGAAAATTGAGGATGGAGGAATCACATCGGAAATCGTTCGGTTATTCCTGGCTCCACAATAATCACTCCATGGACGAGAATTGTAGCGACTATCGATAGGATTTTTTTACTGTTTAAAATAGACCGCGAGAAGACTGGTGGTCACAAACGATGAACATCACGATTTTTTATTGATTCGTTATTATTAGTCTCTGCTCTTAACTTATGTTCTCATTCTTTACTCTCGACCTTTGCTTTCAACCTACACGCTCAACCCACACGCTCAACCTTTACTCTCGAGATACTGAGCCAAAGTAACGCCATTCCAGGATTTAAATGCATGAGAAAAACTACGCAAATCAGAAAACCCTAACTTTTCTGCCACATCGTAAGAGCTAAACCCTGCGTCTATTAAGCTGATCGCCAATTCTTGCTGCGCTGTTTGACGCACTTGACGAAAGCTGGTCCCCTCCTCTGTTAAACGGCGCCGTATCGTTGCGACGCTCATCCCCAGTTCCTCTGAAACCTGTTGCTGGCTCTTAAATTCACCCAGAAGAATCTTTCTGATCTGATGACCAACCGTTTGAGCGGGCGATGAAGCTCCAGGAGTTTGAAGCGTGTTCGCTAATCCGCTATAGAAGTCGTTAACGCTATATCCCCCCTCAGGTACAACCATCAAAACATCACCCACAGTACTGTCGTATGACAAGATATATTCCGATGACCCATATCGAACATTGCCCCGCCAAAAACGTAAGTGCCTTGCATTATTATTCACAATCGACCGTTTGATCGAAACATTAGGCTCTGGAAAATCTTCACGTGAACCCGTGATATAACACAGTAGCCGATGCACGATGATAAGCAGGCACTCCATATAACAAAACTGCAGAGACTTATTTTTTTGCAGATAAGGGAAGCGACTATCGTCTAACACCAACATCAAACGATCATTCGATTCTCTTACGTGACAGTATGGCGCTCCATTAATAAAGTTACTCACTGTCGCCAGTTTAGCAATCCCTTCCCGCAGTGTTGCGCAACCTTCAAGGTTGTCTAACATAAACTGCTTAGTGCCAACGATCATTGCGCGATCCGTCAGACTGCTACTTTCATCATAAAAGATGAGAGATAACTCCTGCCAAACACGTATACAGTCGGCCAACGGAATGTAGCCCTTAGGATCATCGAACAACCCAGCGGGCAGGCCCAACTTATCAATAACCCCGGAAAGAAATACCCTAGCATCGGGTAAGGTCGAGAATAAGGGCCATAAATCAGCTAATGGAACCTCTATCGTTTCTGATCCCGCGTCGCCAGATGGCTCACCCTGACCAGAAGGGACAGTCTGCTCAGGATCTGAGCTTGGCTCTTTATGAGGGGTAAGAGAATTAGGTGAATTAGGTGAATTAGGTGAATTAGGTGAATTAGGTAAGTCTGACATAAATCTAATTTTATCTGAAAACCGGTTTCGCTACAAAAAATCCTTTGTCGTAAATACCACAAGTATTAAGACATCAGAAAAAAGGTGTGGAACTATACCAAGCAAAACTGGTTTAGCATAAGTACTATACGCATAGCGCTAAATAAACCTGCACGCCATATGTGAATACTAAAAACAAATGGACCGAATTACTGGTTGAAGGCGATAATCAAATTACTGGTATAAAAACTCACCAAATATGCCATATAGATTGGTCTTAAACTTCGTCGTTTAGTACGAGACTTTAGATACTGTATCGATCCGTATAAGGAGATGATCGCCGGCAGCAGTAATGTCCATCGGGGCTCAAATCCTCCCTCCACGCCTGGCGCTAACAATGCCACTAAGAAACATCCACCCAAGCCTAACGCCAAAGTCAATATTCCGCTTCCCCAGCCCCCAAGTGCTCGGGAATACATTTGCTCCCCCTCTTCAAGCAATGATGGCCAAACCGATTTTCGTCCGAAGTCATAATGCAAAAACGCACAAATGTAAGCGATGGCAATACCGACCATGCTTGGTGTTGCGGATAGTTCGGTAGATATAAGCACAAACATAAGGGCGAAAAAATTGAGCGCCGAACTTACGGGAAAGGTAACAATCAAGTTGATTAAAATATTATCGCGTACTGTTTTGGATAACCGTTCCCACACCATCAACCATAAACCGTAGCTCATATTGATGGCGACAAAAATCGCCAAACGCGTATCAACGGTCAAAGAAATTACAACCGCAAAAATAAACAGAAATATCGCTAAGTACCACACATCACGAAAACTCACCGAGCCTCTCACCAGAGGGCGATCCGGCTTATACAAGGCATCGTAATCGTAATCTTTAATCTCATCTATCGCCCGTAAAAAAAAGAGCACCAAGTAGAAACTGAATACGACACGAAGTGTTTTTCCATCGAGCAACCATTCTACGGGGCTGTCGGCCACGGTAACGAACATCCCCATCACCGATAGAGACCACAAAGCGGCGAACAATAAGTGCAATTTAGGTTCGTACGCTTCTTTTGAAAACTGGAATAAACGACCCAACATCACTAAGCCACCTCTTCGTTCTGATCCAACAAACGCACCACGCCTGAAGATCCGTCCATTTCAATCAACGCACCATCCGGAATTCTGGTCGTAGCGTAAGGCAAAGCCACCACCGTTGGAATACCAAATTTACGCCCGGTAATAGCCGTGTGAGAAAGCATACTGCCGCGTTCAACAACCATTCCTTTAGACCCCAGCATCAAAAACAACCAGCCCGGATCTGTTTCTCGCGCGATGAGTATTTCATCTTCAGCAATATTTTTAACGCTCATGGGATCCAATACCACTCGCGCACGGCCAATCACCTTGCCTGCGCTGGAGCCTAAACCTTTCATTACGCCGCTTGCTTCATTAACTTCAGCGTTATCTTCAAAAATCACATTGTTGCGCACAGGCCCCAACGTGGTGATGTCATCTTTGGTTTCTTTCTTTAGGTTTTCGTTATATTCATCACGCCTAAGATCCGCTAAAACCTGAAGGTTTTCCGTGACCCCTGAGCCATCGATATAACCAAATATTTCTTCTTGGGTGAGATGAAAAATATCATCCGATTTTTCTAACACACCTGATTTTACGAAGTTTACGGCAATGCCTTTAAATATCTTTTTCGAGAATCCAAAGAGTTCACTGCGACAGTAACGAGAATTTTCACGATGGCTAATAAGGCCTCGTAACACCTTGAGCAATCGATGCAGAATAAATCGCTTTACCGGCTTGCCTTTCAACAGTAGCGACAGGTTTTTATCTGCCTGTATTCGAACCTCGGCTTCATGTTCCTGAATGGTATCCGCATTGATGGTCTGAGAAACAAATTGTCTGATATTGCAAATTAATGCTGTAGGGTTATCACGAACACTCGGGACTTCCAACTTCAGCTCTTGCAACCCTCTATCACCGTAGTAGTGCAGATGATGATCAAGCTTTTGACTGAAGACGCAGCCCAACGAACCCGCCTGATGGGCCGCGTAGATTTGCTCATCCGTTTTATTCGAAAACGCATCACTCAGCCATTTGTCATTGCGGACTAGCTCAGCCAATCGCACAGCAGACAATAGTATTTCTACGCTTTGCAGTTTTTCATCGCCGCATAGCAGGTCGCTCAATAATCCGCTGTCTTCATCCAAATTCCACTTAGAAAAAATGGATTCGAGCCAACCGTACAAAGGAATCATGTACGCATCCGTCGTGAGTGTTACACCCCATTCGTTCCCGACTTCTCGCCATACCTTTGTAAACGTTTGTACCGCAACATAAGGATCTTCGTCATCAAAGGATTTACCTCGCAAGGGAGCAATCAATTTTTCCCACCATTGATGATAAGCATACATTTTTCGATTGTGGGTAATAAAGTCGAAAAGTACGTAGAGCGCTGTGGCGCCAAAGAGCGAGTTGGTTTTTATTTTCTGCCACAGTGCCGATAGTTTACTGGTGTTCTGAGTTTGGTATGACGTCCGTAAACCAATCATATTCTCCCAGTGTGTTTTAAAAATTGGGAACAAAGGGCTTTGACTGTGCAACAAATAAAATGCGGTCAAGCAATAATAGATCCGACCCCCTAAAAACCCAATCATCTTGTCCAGAGGCTCAAAGTTGTCTCGTAACTTATTTCGTTTAACCCCTAACCTTCGGTACAGGTCATAGAATATTTCACGATAGAAAAACTTTGCAAAAGTGTAGGTCAGCACCGTGCATACACCCGGAAAGCTTTCGGTCACATTCGCATTACTAAAGACTTGCTGTCTTCCATAATCAAGGGAAATCGGTCGTGACTGTAAAAAATACAACTCTCCATTCGCCGTAAAACAGCCCTCGGTATCTTGAGGGTTTCCGAAAAGTGCTTCGATTTTTTTCCCCATTTCGACCATGCGTCGAATTTGCTCATCGCTTAAGCATGGCAGTTGTCGTAGATCCTCCTCGACCGCTGTTTTTATCAATCCATAGCCTTTATCCACATCCAGTGTAAGTTGGCTATTTTTATCCGCCAATTGCTTATCGATATCGCTGGTTTTTCCGCTAACAAAATAATGATCGACTGGTACTGCTTCTTGTACCACGCCTTCACCAATACCGTAACCCGCGACAATGACGGTGTCGCGCGCTGCCGTTTTGGGGTCGCAAGTGAACATCACAAACGAGCGCTCCCCCATCACCATTTTCTGAATTCCCACGGCTACGCTAAAACCACTCAAATCAAAGTTTTGCGCGTAACGATACATCAGTGACTCTTCTGAAAACCCCGAAGCCCAACACTGCTTTATACAGTCAAGAACTTGGTCTCGCTTAACGTAAAGAAAGGACTCGCTCATACCGGCAAAGGGGTTGTCCGCACTGTCTTCGCTTTCTTCTATCTTTTTACCAACAGTTGACGCTCGCACCGAAACAAGATCGTCTTTTTCAAACTGCGCATCAAAGGCGCTTAGCACCCACTTTTTTTGGACTTCGCTGAGTTCAACCGCCTGAAAGATAGTGGCGATATCTTTAGCCGCTCCACGAATCGTGTCCGGATCATTAAAATCAATTTCCTCTAGGCAATGCCCTACCTCGGTCTCTACCAAAGCAAACACTTCCTCATAAAATGTTTTAGTCAGACAGTAGAACGCAGGAACAGGTATCCCCGCCTCGATCATACTTACTTGCTTCGCAAACTTCCCCCCCACCAATTGTTCATCCGGGCCTTGCGCACTTGTTAAAATATTCATTTTTATCCAGATTTAATATCGTTATATCGCCATACGATCGATGGCGAAACGCATTTTAGTCGTCGGGTTTTGATCAACAAGATCAGCCCCGATTAGTTTTTTTAGCTGCTTCACGTCAGCCGAATGAGACAAACCCAGTAGACTTATTTTTTCAATAAATGATTCACTCGCAGGGATCAGCTTTCGAATGATTCTATTCAGCAGCGAAAATACAGGAATACGTAAAGCTCTCGCAGAGGCATCCCCCATAACCAAGGACTCAAGTGTGGTCATGGAGATACTTGACTCATAACCGACATTTAACTCCAGCTGTTTCGCTTCAGTTACTTTCAGTATGTGTTCGGACAAACGGATGATGACAGTCGCATAATCATCTACGTCGATAATACTGAAGCGTTGCCGGCCGCTTCCTACGCGCAAACCTTTCGCCAATGCCTTTTTTAAACCGGGCATAAAATGTCGATCTCCATCACCGACAATAAATCGCGGGCGTAAACTAAACGACCAAATATTATGCGCCTTAGCATATCGCTGAATTAAACGCTCCACTGCCAAACGAGACTTAGCGAGGCGCGTATCCGGACGACAAAGACTGTGCTCGTTAACGGATTTTTGGCTGCCCGCGCCGTAGACTGACATGGAGCTTCCATAAATAATGCCGCGACAATGCCTCGGTAAGCGAGTCAAAAACACCTCGATGTTATCCACATTGCACTCAAAACCTAAATTATCTCGGTCTATTTGCTTACTCGCCAAGTGGACCAAAACAAAAGGCTCTTTTGGGAACAGGTTTTGCGGACAGGCTTTTAGCGTACCATTAACCCTACAAACATCACTCTGCTCACTGACCTCGCGATCAGGGCTGCGAACCAAGGCATTAACGCCCACGTCCGACTTCAAGTCTGCTTGCCGCAATACCGCTCTGCCGACAAAACCTGTTGAACCTAGTAAGACAAGCTTCATATCCGTATCTACCAAGCCAGCGGAATTAAACGAGCACGCTCCAACGCGAACTCTTTATAACCAGGAAGATCAAACAATGCCTTTTCTTCAACGAGAATCCGACGAACCAGGACAGGTAAAAACACAAAGAATAACGCTATTAATACAAACCAATTGAAGAAAAATATGACCAAGCCAATATGTGCGAGAAACATACCCGTATAGGCCGGATGACGTATCCAGCGATAAGGGCCAGAGTCAATGATTTGGTGGTCGTTAGTAATACGGACACGATGGGAATAGAACTTTCCTAAGGTGTAAATCGCAACGAGACGAAAAATAATACTGGCAACAAATATACCCATCCCCACAATCATCCACCGGCCAGGCTCTGTCCAGACCGTCGGAAAAGCAAGCGCACATGCCACCGTAATGACACGAGCAATGGCATAAGCTTCACAAGTAAGTTTATCCGCAGAGCTAGCCCCTTTGGTAATCTCCCCCGCTGTAATTTTAAATTCAGAGAAGACCCATAAAACGTACAGAACCATGAATGCGATTCCGCCGGTCTGCATCATTCCAGACCAAGATGCCAGCTTGACATAGGCCGCATAAATCAAAACGCCGACGAACAGTAGCGCCATAATAAGGGGGTTATGTCGAGAAAAGTTTTTCATTTGCATACTCATCGTTGTTTACTCACACTCATTTCGGCTTGTGCCAGAAGTTGACCATTTTGCGTTGCTTCAAGTTTTATACCCGTTACAACGCTATTTTTGTGATCAATAACAGCCTCAAATACGCTCGCAGAAATTACCACGCTATAATTTATCTCAGCGAAACTCTTGAAACTTAACGTCATTGCGTGAGCACGCATCGAATGTCGAGGAAGACCGAGTTTTTTCTCCAGAGATCGACTCGCAATCTGTTTAAATGATTCAAGAATCAGCATTCCAGGAACATGATCACAATCATGATCGAAGAAGAATATGTGCTTTTTATCCACAATCAAATCGGCGACAAAACGGTCATCATCTTTTTGTATAATTTCTTCCAACACCTTGGAATAGTCAACTGCATCAGAGGTAACCACGCTGGATTCAACGACTAGGTTTTCAGGTGTCACTCGTCTTTCAATTCTACGACGCGTAATGGATCGAAGTTTTTTGTAGCGGGCATGATCATGAAAAGACCAATGGCTTACACCCGTACTAATAACAACTCCATCCTGATAAAACTCAAAATTAGTCGCTACGGAGGTAAGTTCGCCTTTCGCATTGATCTTTTTATCCTTCATCAGAATCCGCACAACCAAGGGCGTAGACGACAATGATTCATTTGCAATGTGCGCTGCGGCGATTTTAATTTCAAACTTATCTAATACAAACGGCCTGTCATACGGTACGCCCAAGTATTTATGTGATGTGGCAATGGCCGCTTGACGGCCAATTTCCGTCAATAAAAGTATATTGCGCTCTTCAGGTTCTGGTGTCTGGCGAAAAAATATATTTGTTTGAGGGATACATGCTCCCACCAAAAACTCTTCATCATTAAACATTCTGATCGCCGTACAATAAACATTTTCTATGCCATGCTTATGCGCAAGAGTCTTGGTTACCGTACGATCGAAGGTGAGATCCGTTTGATTAATGACATCTTCAACGTTAATACTACTAACATGTTCCATGTAAGTACCTATATGAATTATTGTGTTTTAGATAAAGGAAGTTTCACTACTTTTTTTGTTTGTCTTTTTAGGTTTTTTCCCAACCACCATTCGCTCCCATAAAAACGGAACCAACAGCTGCTTAAAATAATTATTGCGCGGATAAGTCTCTTCAAAATCCATCCCGATCACTTTTGGTTGCGCATTTTTTCGATTAAAATACGTACCAAAAAGAACATCCCAAACCATCACTACGGCACCGTAGTTGGCGTTGCCTTCTGCAATATCTTTCGAATGATGCCAACGATGAACCTCGTTGGTATTAAATAGGTAACTCAAAAACCCAAACTTAAGATCGATATTGGCGTGCTGTATTGCTGCTGCAACAGACAAAACTATCGTGTACAACACCACTACTTGCTCAGTAGCCCCCAAAACAAGTAGAGGAAGAATCGCGGTAACGAAGTTAATCAAATGATATAGAGGGTGAATTCGAAAGCCGTTAAACCAGTACACACGCTTCACTGCGTGATGAATGGAATGCAACTTCCAGCCCGTTTTAGTTTCATGCCCCCAACGATGGAACCAATATTTTGCCAAATCCGCGCTCAAAGTGAATACCACCAACTGAGCGAGAATAGGCCAATGAATGGGGAATAAGGTATAGCTTGAGTCAGCCAAACCAAAGAAGATGACAAACCCAGCAACCAGCGCCGGAGACAGAGCTTTTAAGCCCCCCTCAAAAATACCAGCCACCAAAACAAATGAAGACACGTCGGCACTAATATCGCATTGCCTCTTGTTCCAATCCTTATTGAAAGGCATCAAACGTTCAGTCACCGCAACGATAAGAAGAATCAAAGCGGGAATAACCATGGCCACGACCTCAAGGGATGTCCCTGCTTCAATCAGTAAAAATGCAGCAGTGAGCGACCCCACGAGCACAAAAGGGAAAAAAGCCCATTGAAAACTTGTTTTAAATTTTTCTTTCATTATTTGTCCGTAACCTTTTTCGCAGACAAAACGATAGTGACCCCCCAAAGCTTTGACGAGCTAATCACGGGGAGAGAATTATCTGTTTGACTGACTATTATGATTATTATTATGTCTGCCCTCTCGGACAGAAAGACTTATCAATTGGCGATATTTATTTTCGCCAAAAGACCTTAACTCTTACGAAATACCTATCGACCCGATACCGGAATCGGAACCCCGGTTCCGTATTATATGTTCAGATCGCCCTAATTAACGCGTTAGGCAATCTAACGGATGACGATTAAACAGTCAACTTCTAATTTCTATTAATAATAATATATACGCTGTTTATTCGTTATTGCTATTTGCCTACATCAAGCAGACACACCGAGCAATTTCGAACATTCTCACCCTTCCCTCTCTCAGATTCACGCGATCATGACAAACATATTTTGGACTGCGCGGTATATACCGAAGCCTCATATTTTACGCACTGCGGCGACACACCCCAGATCAGAATTTTTATCTTTATATTATGGTCTTGCCCCCGCCACTCACAAAGTGGGAATGACTTATATAAACAGAAAACTCACACGTAACGAGACCGAAACAGGACAAGTGGAGTCGCCACTTTTCAACTAATATTTTGCATTAAGTGCAATAAGACTCAACCGTAATAAAGTGGGTTAAATTTTATTTCATGATTCTCCAAGATGAAATGATCAAACTAATTATTGAAGTTCTAGTTTTTTAAATTTTAAAATGTTGTTTTCAGGAGAAGTGTATACACATCGTTTTATTCTGGGTAATTGAAAAAATGTATAAGCTCTATCGAAAATCAATATGGCGGATTAAGATTTGTTGACGCCAACACCATTAACTTGACGTATTAACTATATGAACACGCCGTCACACGTATAAAAGAATGAAAACCAATAGGTTTTGTTGTTTTTATATAGCGAATACATTACTTAGTGTTATTGTTTTTTTTGTGGTGAAGGTTTTACGATTTTTGGTCGTCTATTGGTTTGGAAGGTGTAGAGGGACATTTTCCGGATTCGGTGTGGTTTTTGAGTTACAACGTGGGCTAATTATTTAGAGCATTAATACATCCCTGTGACGATCAAAACAAAAGCATCTACGAGATCGGCTTTAATAATTCCCATCGAGACAGGTATATTTTCGGCCATAGCGTTCATGCTTACCGTTATTAATAACTGAAAACGGTTTTCTGGGAGAAGGCGTTTACCACTTGATTACTCAACCCGCCTATTGGTCCTGAAATTCATTTTCAGCTAATTTTTGCCGATACCCTTTAACAAGTAATACCAATATTTGTGTTTCTTGAATTTTGTAAATAACGCGATAACGGCCCTGAACAATCTCACGCATTTCACTTCTATTAATTTCGGGAACTATACGCCCACTTTCGGGAAATTTTACCAAGCGCTCCACAGAGTCAAAAATCGTTTCAATCCATTGCTCAGCAGCACAAGGCTTATCTAACGCTATGTAAGTGGCTATATCCCGAGCCTGCTCCACCGCTAAAGGCGACCAAGTGATCCTGATCAACCTTTAACGCCCTTTAAAACGATAGATTTTGCATCTTCATGTGAAATACCACGACCTTCGCTGATCTGAGATTCAGCCTTGTAGAGCTCTTCAAGCATCTCGAGACGAGCTTGCATCGCTTCAAACTCTACAACATCAGACAGAACGGCAACCGCTTTACCATGCTGCGTAATGACTAAAGGTCTTTTAGTTACCGTTACTTGCTCCACATACGAACTAACTCCAGCCCTAAAATCGGACAGAGCACGAATATCTTCACTTGGATTGATTCTTTGCATGAAACACACCTGACTTGTACGTAATAACGTACAAACTAGCACAAGTCCATGAAAATGGCGATCTTTTGAACTGGGTGCTGCTTTAACGATACCCCTAACTTATTGCTTACAGCTATAGGAAGAGCGGCCCGCACTCTAGAAGTAAGTTCACTGAGTACCGACCCTATTAACACGCACAGAATTAATTACGCAAATTATCAATAGACATTTTTACGTTGAGACTGAACTTCAAATGCAGAATCAACCAATGCATTGGTGGCCGCATATGACTGTTCACACACATTTTCAAAGTCAGCCAATTTTCGCTCATCCGGCCAGACGCCGGAAGATTTCGTTAATCGACCAATATCAATCTGATATTGAAAAAGCGCCGCCTCTAGAAACGTCAATGCTGACATTCGAACCGTACCAACCACTGTCCCTCCCACTCTTGATGACTACATATATATGCACTATAATCAAATATGACGACATATGTAGGTACTCCTGTAATTATGGGACGTAAAACTAAAGCAATTGAAGAACTGTCTGGCAATGCGGTTGATACTCTAAAACGGCTTGGCGAAAGCATTTCGGTCGCCATTGAATCGCGCGAATCAAAACGCAGTTTCGCTGAGCGGATAGGCGTCAGTAGGGATACGTTGAGAAAGCTGACAACAGGAGACCCCTCAATGCAGATCGGCGTGCTTGTTGCGTCATTGGATGCACTGGGTTTGCTCGATCATCTTGATGCGGTTGCAGAGCCTGCCAATGACAAGCTAGGTCAATCCATACGCATAGGCCGCGTTTCAAGCGGAAAACACACTTTGGATAACGACTTTTAGCGATGATAATTAAAGAAGCCTATGTACACGTCCAAATTGATGGCACAAATGTCGTCGCAGGAAAAATTCAGCACGTGCAAGAGCGCGGCGGTGTCGATCGATTTTACTTTGTCTATGGGCGCAGTTACCTCAATAGTGAAAATGCGTTTTCAATCGATCCTCGTCAACTCCCACTATCCGATAAAACTTTTGTTTTCTCGGAATTACCTTTAGCGTTCCAAGACAATGGACCTGACGACTTTGGCCGATTCATTTATTCCAGATTAAACAAAGGTCGCCCAACGTCTCCATTGGATTACCATCTATTTAACGGTTCGTACGGTATTGGTTGCCTGTTGTTTTCAAATGATAAAACGATTACTGGTCGCCCCGCTTCAGCACCGCCAATTTCGTCTCTTGAGACACTGTTAAACGCTGTGCGAAACTTGGAGCAACAGAAACCAATAGCGCCGGATATAGAGCCTATGCTAAACCCCGCTTCGTCGCTCGGGGGAGCTCGACCCAAAGCGCTTGTTGTCGACGAGAACAACGCTCTTTGGATTGCAAAATTTAATCGCCCCAATGATATTTTCAATATCGCCATTGCCGAATATGCGAGCATGAAAACAGCAGAATCTTTGGGAATCAATGTCGCGGAACACAATTTAATTAGCATCAATGATGAACATGTTTTTTTATCTAAACGCTTTGACCGGATAGACCGTCGCCGCTGTCATTTCTTATCTGCGTATACGTTTATGGGGGCCAATGAAGCCCGCGCAGATGACCGGATGGAAGTATTCTCTTACCCGGCACTGGCGCACATGCTAAAAAGAATATCGTCATCTCCTAACGAGGATCGAAAAGAGCTGTTTAAGCGCATGATATTCAATTTAATTGTGGGGAATCGTGACGATCATTTAAAAAACCACGGGTTTATCAAGGATGCACACACGCCGCTGTATAGGCTGTCCCCAGCGTATGACGTAGTCCCTGGTGCAAATTCGAATACTCACGCAATAGGACTTGGGACGGCTGGCGCTTTAGCGACAATTGATAACGCCCTTTCGCGTATTGAAGCATTTGGCATTACTGAACAAGAAGGCCTCGATTTTGTAGCGCAGGCAAAAGCGTCTACAGTTACGCTCATCGAATACGCAACAGAGAATGGTATGGCCGCAGAGGAAATAAAAATACTCAAACAGGGATGTACTACGGAGTAAAGTCTCTGGCCAAGAGACATTAAATTATTGAAGTTTTAGAGTACCCGTCTTTTTTATTCGCTAACCTTTATTCACTAACCCAAAGACACTCTCAAAGAAATCTATCCAGCGGAAAGTTTTGCTAACGATAGCGCGAGTTAGTGGTTTCATAAAATAACTGTCTTGCGGAGTAACGTCGACACTCACGCCGTATTCAACCAGTGATTGAGCAACAACCGGACCTACAGCAGCGACAAATAATTCGTTTAAAGCGGACTGCAATTTCGCTTGCATGCCATTCGCTGAGGCCACTTTTAGCCAGTAACTGCCCAGAGATCTATAACTTCAATTAATACGCTATTTTAGCCGCCTTATTTTTACGGCTTTACCGATATACTCCATCCGTAAATTATGACTGCCAAACACTCCTTTTGAAATCGTTACCGGTAACGGTAGCTCTTTTGGTCTCGGCAGATATCGGGGTTCGACCTGTTGCCAGACCTGTCCGTTGTCAAACTCAAAATTCCAGCGCTTCTTGCTATCCTTGTAGGCGGCAAGCAACTGAAAATTGAAGGTGGTTGGCGTCGCCGGTTGCTGAGATTTTAGTAGATACTTTTGACCAAGCTCAGCCTCACCAGCACTCATGAGTATTTTAGTTGTGGCTGACTTCTGACGATCGGGAGGCACTACAACATTACCACTAGCTCGACCCTGAATATCCCCTGTCACGTTATCAAAACACTTCAGACGCTCAATATCTGTTTCAATATTTGCGCATACAATTACCTCTGCTTTTAGCGAAGTATCACCCGCCATAGACGGTAAGGAGCCAGCAAAAAAAAGGGCCACCGTGTAAAACAGGGTGGCCAAGGCTCCGCTCTTTGGGGAGCATGTTTCTGGTCCGGTGCCTATTGATAATAACCTTGAAAAAAATAAATCAGTCATTATCAACGGCTCCAGACCCGGGGGGTTAATTAGAACGTGTACTTCATCCTCAGGTAGACAATGCGTCCACGAGGGTCATGTACCTGTTGGTCAAAGCCAATACGACCATTGTTAGAACCACGGTCAATCGCGGGTGGATCTTCATCGGCAACGTTATTTATGCCGACTGTAACATTGGTGGTACCTGATCCAAACAATTCATCGAAGGTATACCCATATTGAAGGTCCAGCACAGTATTGCTATCGATGGCATCATTATCATCGTCGTCATATCCACTTATGTAACGAATATACATACCAGCCGACTGTCTATCGCTCATCCAGCTCACACCCACGTTCATGCGGAAATCAGGTACCGACCCCAACAAACCGATAAAACTGTTTCTGTCTCCCGCACCGTCAATGATCGGACTACCGTTACCGACGTCAATGTCAAAAGAGTTAATGTAGGTAATCTTCGTATTCAGCAGCAGCTGGCCACCCAGTACATAGTCGAAGGTATAGGTCGCGGACAGATCAATACCATCGGTGTCTACACCGCCCAGATTAACAAAATTAGTGGTCACCTCACTCAACTGGCCGACACCGTTGCGGCCAACCCGAGCATCCGGGACATACACATCGTTGACACACTCTCCGAATACGATCCTGCCAAAGGGTTCACCCTCACCAATGAGGTCTTCAAATTCATACGTCCAGTAATCAATCGAGGCGGTAAAGTTTGCCCCTTGATAAATAGCCCCTAAATTCCAGTTTATCGCCGATTGAGGCTTCAGGCCCCCGCCTGTAGTGATCTGTGCGGCGTTGAAAGAATCGGTGACGTCTAAATTACAACTAGTGCCTGCGCCAGATGCAAAAATATCAGCTGATATGGGATCTGGTAGCGCACCGCTTCCCACTGCACCTTCAATATTTCGGATCGACGGCGCTTGAAACGACGTACCGATGGATCCTCTCAGCGTGACAACATCGGTGGTATCCCATCTGAATCCGAGTTTCGGGTCAGTGGTATCACCCCCCTGATCATCGCCGTAATCTTCGTAACGCAAAGCCGCTTGCAGCTCAAAATTGTCGCCGAGGGGGATAATCGCCTCTCCAAAAATCGCGTACACATCCTGTTCGGCATTAACGATGGAAAACACCGGATCGGTCCGCCCATCAATTTGGAACGCCGACAGGCTGTCAGCAATATCGCTATACCCCGTATCGCGGTACTGAGCACCCACCGCGACAACCACTGTATGGCCGTTCAGCTCGAAGGCATCGCCGCTCAAAATGGTTTCAAAAACCTGTTGGGTGGTTTCTTTTACGAAGGTCCGGTTCACTGCAAATAGCGCCAGGTCACTGTCGCCGCCGCCAAGGCTATTGCCCGCAACGCTGGAACCATCCTTAATAGATATCGCGTCCGGTGTCGCCCAGCCACTACCAAACGGATTCCAACGGCCCGATGCGATAGCATCGCGAAATGCCGGTGTGTAATAGCTGCGTGGTTGAACATCGGTAAGCTTTGAACGCGCATACATATAGGAGGCATTCAGACTCCAACTGTCATTAAGGTCCGCATCAAAACCGAATACCAGGCGTGTATTATCAAACTGTCGGCTAATGTCGTCGCCTAAATCGCCATCAAAAGTGGTCAAGGGTCGACCACGGAAGATTACATCGACCGCTTGGCTTGGGTCAGCGGCAACCGCGTCGGGGTCCCAAGCTAAGGTACCGCCATTGCTCACAAAGTAGTTGAATGGATGGCTGCCCGGTACAAAGTGCCCATCGTCATCAAGGCGCATGTCCATCACCGCACCGCCGATGGTATCCTTGATTTCATTGCTGGAAAAACTTACCTCAGAGAAGATTGAAACATCGTCGGTCAGATCGTAGTTAAATTGGCTAAACACCTGTAACCGCTTCTCTTCCGCAATCAGGGTTCGCTGGTCAATGAATCCATAACGACAGTTGTCGCCATCAATAAACGTGTTGATTGGGCCGCCTCTGGGGTTTCGTTGGCCGCAATGTGCATCAGCCACGGTATTACCCGTGCGCTCATAGAAACCATCATTGTTCGAATCGATCGCCTGATTGTACCTTCCCGCTCCCGTCGATGAGTCGTAAAGGTTCAGAGCAGGATCGGTCGAACGTGCATCAGCACGATCGACCAGCCAATCGTAATCGCCCCGGTGTCCTCTATCCTGCTCGTAGTAGGTGACAAACGTCGTAAAATGTCCACGGTCGAAACTGGTGCCAAAGGCCGCGTTCAGTGATTGCGCGGGGGTGTTTTCATTGGCACGATATTCCCCCCCTATTTCAAAGCCTTCGAAATTCTTGCGCGTTATGATATTGACCACACCACCAACCGCTTCAGAGCCATAAGTGGCGGATGCACCATCCAATAACACCTCCACACGCTCAATCATGTTGGGCGGGAACTGGTTGATGTCCGTAAAGAAGAAACCCTGATTTGTTGTGACAGGTGCCAAACCACCACGGCGGCCATTGATCAATGTCAGGGTTCCACCCACACCGAGACCCCGAAGGCTGAACTGGGATGTGCCCTGCCGATCACTTTGACTGGCGTTTAACTCCGAACCGGCGTTTGCTGGCAGCGCGCGCAGAAGGTCCTGTACCTGTCCCAGGCCCGCCGCCTGAATCATCTCGCTGTCTATGGTCTGTATAGGTGAAGCTGTTTCAAAGTCTTTTTTGCGACGAATATTGGAACCGGTGACAAGCACCTCTTCCACCTCGGGTCTGTCGGCATAGACTGCTGCAGGGGCTGGCCCCGCTGCCATCAGTATTGCCAGAGCAATTCTGTACTTGATAAACCGCGGTTTTTTCGTATGGATGTTCATAAATATTCTATCCCCATCAAATAATTTATATGTTGCCTCGACTAGAGAAACCACATACAGCTCTAGCTAGGATGGGGGCATCCTAGCTCGCACTAGCTTTCAGTTACCTTTCATCCAGTTACCTTTCATCAAACAGGATTTTTTTTGCAAGAAATCCCTCAACGAAAACAATAGACACATGCAACTCAACCACACATCGTAAGTCGTGAACCAAAGGGCAAAAATTGGGAAATCGTGATTAAAGTCGAACCTGATAATGGTCGTATATCCAGGCTGATATCCATCGCCGGGTTTCTTCGGGGAGCGCCGTTCGCATTTTCAACAGAAACTCAGCCTCCTTGACTCCGACGATACCGTGTTGGCCAACCAGGTTGACAACTGAGTCGTTGAATTCCGGGTCTTTCTTTAAAAGACGGACAGCGTTTTCATAGGCGGCGATGACGGCACTGGAAGTTTCCTTTGGCACAACCAGTAATTTCAATGAACCCCGTCCAGCCTTATAGAGGGAAAACCAGGCTTGCCAGGCTTCACCACTAGGCGCTTGGCCATGAACATAGGTATAAACTTCTGCGAGATTGGGCAATTCCGGAAACATAGGATCGCGGACATAATTCATCTCTTCATCAAACGCGCCGAGACTAAATAAGGGTATCGCTCTACCCGTGCTTTCCTGTGGTTTTACATAGGCCATGTAGGCTGCTGTCGTTTGAAAATCGATGTTTGCATCACCGTTCTCATACAGTTTGCGCGCAGAACCACGGCCCCTTGAGCCAAAAATAGCACTCACGTCAATATCCAGTAAATCGAACGCAAGTAATACGAATATATCGTCAGAGGTCGGCCCCATACTCGCTAGAATAAGGCGTTTATCCGGTTTATCGAGGAGTTCCTGAATGTTGCTCACACCCAGTTTGGGCGACGTGTACACGACCACGCCTGCACGATAGGCCAGTAGGGCTCGCCACTGGCTAAAGTCGTATCGAACTCGCGAGTCGCCCAATAAATAGGAAAGGTGATTGGACGCCGCAGTCACCAGTACCGAAAGCCCATCGGGCTTGGCCTGTACTGCGTATCGATTGGCCGCCTTTGCAGCATTTCCACCGGGTACGTTGCTGATAAGGATTTTGGGCTGACCCGGCAGGTAACGACCCAAATAAGGTAATACCGATCTGGCCCAGGTATCCGTGCCACCACCAGGCATGTAAGGCACAATAAATTCTATGGTTTTATTGCTGAAGTCTACCGATTCATCTTCAGCAGCAGTCGCAGCCGTTGCGCAAAAGCATAACGATATCAAGAGTCGCTGGGTGAATCTTTTCACGTGGCCGCCGCCTTACACTCGCTCTCTTCAAGAATAATTGGAGTAACCTCTTATTATTATTGGGTCATCACTCCCAGCATTCTATGGCAGAAAAAAGTGGTTCACAAGATGAAGATCATTGAGACGCCTAAGTAATGAAATAACAGTCAATATATTTTAATCCGCCCATGGCTGTATTACTATGCGGTTCGCCCCGACTAAAGGCAGTCAAGCTATGCGCGCACTGGTCATAGAAGACAACAACGATATTGCTGAATGTATCATTCAATCGCTTTCTGATATGGGGTTTGCCAGCGATTGGTTCACGGAAGGAAAGTACTTACAAAGCGCCTCTGCGGTAGCCGAGTTCGACATTCTCATACTCGACCTGAATCTCCCCGATATAGACGGTTTCACCGCATTGAAAGCCTTTCGAGAAAACGGAGGCACAACCCCTGTATTGATCATTTCAGCTCGGATATCGGTAGCAGACCGGGTATCCGGCCTGGATTTGGGGGCGGACGATTACCTGGTAAAACCGTTCGCCCTCGTTGAATTTGAGGCTAGAGTGCGTGCGCTGCTACGCCGGGAATCTTCGACTCGAAGTCCCAGTCTGGAATATGGCGATCTCTGCTTTGTGAAAACAACCCGGGAATTCCTTCTCAACGGTGAGAACCTGAATTTTTCGCCGCGTGAACGAGCCGTACTGGAAATACTCATTCTGAAAAAGGGACAAGTGATCAGCAAGCAGAGCATAGCCAGCCACATATTCAACTTTGATGATGTCGCGGATGTCTCTACGGTTGAAATTTACATCCACCGACTGCGCAAAAAACTGTCCGACTCCATTGTGCGGATTATCACCCGCCGCGGTTTGGGATACTCCCTGAAAATTGATGCGGCTAACTAATTTTCGCAAATCCCTCAAGGGGCGGCTGCTGGGCTGGTTACTCTTCCCATTGCTTTTATTATCTTTCGCCCACCTTTTCAGCGTTTATATCAGCACGCAGCGCACGTCTACCGATTTATTTGACAGAATCCTGGTCAATCTTGCTCTCAGCATATCCGAATATGCTATCGCTTCTGAAGGCGACCTTTTAACCGTTGAACTCCTTGAGTTAATTCATAAAACAACCAACGACAAACTCTACTACAAGGTTTTAGGACCCAACGGCAGCTTTGTGGTCGGCTATAACGATATGCCGGTACCGAAAGGCGGGCTAAAGCAAATTGACAATCATGTTGAGCTCTATGATGCCGTATACCTGAACGAACCCGTTAGAGTGGTTGCGGTATCCATGTTATCTGAACACTCCCAATTCACCGGGTGGACACAAGCTTTTGTTGCTCAAACCATAAGGGACAGAAATCAGTATGTGATGGATGCAATGGTCGACAATGGTTTTCGTGTTGTCTTGCTTATTTTTATCGTAGGCGCATTGTTGTCTATAGGCATTTTTGTAGCCCTGATACCCCTGAAGAAATTACAAAATGCGCTAAAATACCGAGATATTCACGATTTAACGCACCTGGAAACTAAAGAATTACCGGTAGAAATTGAGACTCTGGCAGTCAGCATCAACCAACTTTTTAACCGCTTAAGCAACCAGATTGGACTGACCAAACGGTTTTTAGAAAACGCTTCTCACCAGCTACTCACACCGATTGCGGCCCTGACACTGCAATGTGATATGGCATTGCGCAAGACAGAAACAGATTCAGGAAAACAGACGCTTCTGAAGATTAAAAACAATGCCGATCAAATCGCACGTCTGGCCCATCAACTGCTTCACCTGAGCTATTCCGAAGCCGCCGCATTCGATAAAAGCAAAGATGAATTGATTGACCTGGCGGACATCGCCCGAGCCTGTATCAGCCAGCTCTATGAGGTGACGCACAGCGAGCCGGTGAATGCTGACCTGAAGTCAGCGCAGATTATAGGAAATGAAATTCTCATTACCCAAATATTTACCAACTTGCTGGAAAACGCCTATAAATACGGTGATAAATCCGTTTCGATAACGGTGAGCACCTACACTGAAAACGCCAAATCAATTCTTGAAGTTAAGGACCGGGGGCCGGGCATTTCCCCCGAATTACGGCAACTGGTCACGGAGCGGTTTTTCAGAGCCAGTAACGACCAGAATGGCTCAGGCCTTGGTTTGGCCATTGTGAAAGAAGCCGTATTAATTCATCACGGGGAAATGGAGATTAGGGCTGGTGACAACGACAAGGGAACCTGCATACGCTGTATTTTCCCTGGACCGGGCGCCTGAAGCCGTGTTTGTCACGACGACTGAAAAGCACTTATCACTTTTTTTACTCAGCGCATTGCGGATACCCGAGGGCCATTTTGTGTCCGTCTTTCCTTAGGGGGGTTAAGATCTACTCGGCAAACACCTCTGTTATTGCTTTTTTATGCTTGTCCCTAATTGCAGACCACAATGGCATGAGAATCGTCACCAGAGTTATCACCATAATGGTGGCCGTAATTGGCCGCTGCCAAAGAAATGCCCAGGAACCATCCCAGATCAACAGCGCCCGCCTCAAATTGTCCTCCAGCATACCACCCAGAATAAACCCCAGTAGCAGTGGCGCTAGAGGGAAATCCAAAATGCGGAATATTACTGCAATAACACCGATGACAACCATCATGGTGAGGTCAACGGTATTAAACGACACCAGATAAACGCCTATCAGGGACAAAAACAGGATAATGGGCGTCAGCAGTTGTCTGGGCACATCGAGCAATTTGGCAATATAGGGGATCAGGGGCAAATTCAATACCAGCAGAATTATATTGCCAAGGTACATGGAGATGATGACGGCCCAAAATACCTCCGGGTTGTCTATATAGAGCCTTGGGCCAGGTTGAACACCGTAGGAAAGCAAGGCCCCCAGCATTATGGCAGTCGTAGCCGACCCTGGGATGCCAAGGGTTAGCAATGGAACAAAAGAACCGGTCGAGGCAGCATTATTTGCCGTTTCCGGTGCCACCAGTCCTCGCGCACTTCCTTTACCAAACTGCTCCCTCTGTTCCGGGGACGCTATGTTTCGCTCCATTCCATACGCTAAGAAAGATGCGATAGTCGCGCCAGCCCCCGGCAGAACACCGACAAAAAACCCCAGCAAGGACGAACGCCCAACGACAGGCGCGACGTCCTTAATCTCCTCTTTACTCAATTTTAGTGAACCCAATGCATTGCGAGACAGATCTTCCGAATCGGGTTGCGCCTTTGAAGAATCGCCCCGCAGTACCACCAGTAGCGCTTCCGCCAACGCAAACGTGGCCATGGACAAGAGCAAAAAGCTGATGCCGTCATACAAGTCCGGTACGCCAAAGGTAAAGCGCTGCACACCGGAAGTGTCTTGCCCTACCGTCGCCAACATCAATCCAAGCAAGGTCATCAATACTGCCTTCAGTACTTGCCCTTTCCCGGAAAAAGCCGAAATAGCGGTACATCCGAATAACATCAATGCAAAATAATCAGCAGACTGAAAGCTGAGGCTCACCTTAGCCAGTATCGGCACGAAGAGGAGCAGCAAAATAGCGCCAATAGTGCCCCCCAGGAACGAGCTGTACGCGGCCAACGCCAACGCTCGCCCTGCCTGACCCTTCTTAGCCATGGGGTGGCCGTCAAAGGCCGTCGCCACCGCACCCGAAACGCCCGGCGCGTTGATCAAAATGGCCGAGGTAGAGCCACCAAACACCGCACCGTAATAAACGCCAGCCATAAGGATCATTCCCGAAGCGGGATCAAATCCATAGGTAATCGGGATCATCAAAGCGATGGCTGAAACTGGCCCCAGACCTGGCAACATGCCAATAAAGGTACCGGCAAAACAGCCCACCAAGACCATCAACAGATTGATCGGGGTGAACGCAGTGCTCAGCCCCATTAATATGCCCTCAAGCATCAGGCGTCTCCCATGATTAATCGATACAGCGTGCCCGTATCGAGATACAAATCAAATAGCTGTGTTAGCACGCCCCACATACTCAGCACCAGCCCACCGGCCACCGTCAAAGAAAGCCCAATCCGCCGCTCGCCCAGAATGCTGAAACCGATCATCAAAAATAGGAATGTCGCGACGACAAACCCGAGAAAACTGAAACTGAGCGAATAGACCAACATCAGCAGAATCAGGGCTAACGTAGGCTTCCAGCGATATCCTGCTACCGCCCCGCTGATACTGACATCCTCCGAACTCTTGCCGGGCATAAGCAACTGCACAAACGCACACACTATTGTCACGCACGCCAATCCCATCGGCAGTGTTCGCGGAGTAAAAAACTGATCTCCAGCGTTCGGGTCCAACGTTATGTCAAATATGTAATTCAGGTAAAAAAGTGAAAAGAGCAACAGCAGCAAACTCCCCACCTTGTCTTTATTATCAATATAATTCATCGCTTCACTCTGTCCATACAGTATTAATGACCCACCGGAACTGACTCGGCGCTATTTTTTCATTCCAAGATCAATCATGATTTTGCCCAGCTCGCGCTCCTGGTCAGACAGAAAATCAGCAAACTCCTGCCCAGCAATATACAGATTGGTCCAACCACGGCTGGCGCGAATCTCTTCCCACTCCTTTGTTTGGTACATCTTGGCAATCAGTTGTTGATAATATTCTTGACGTTCAATCGGAAAGCCCGGCGCTGCAAAAAATCCACGCCAATTGGTAAATCGCACGTTGATACCTTGCTCAACAAACGTAGGAATGTCTGGCGCTGAATCAGCCCGCACATCACCGGTCATGACGAGAATCCTGACCTCCCCCTGCGCCGCCAGAGCTGTCGCCTCACTAAGACCGGTAGACAACAGATGGGTCTCCCCCGACAACAGCCCCACCATGGCTTTGGCGCCAGCATCGTAGGGGATGTATCTTAGCCGTCGAACATCAGCCCCGGATTTCCTGAACGCGAGTACCGCGACAACATGGTCCATGCTGCCACGTACCGAGCCTCCAGCAACCTTTACGTTTCTCGGATCGAGATTGTAATCGGCTATTACCTCCTTCCAGTCCTGGTAATCCGAGTCGACCCGGACAACAAAGGCACCGTAATCGGCAATTACGGCCGCTACCGGAACCAAATCCTTGTAAGTCTGAGGAAAGATCCCTTTAAGGGATTTGAGAACAATGGGAGACGAGCTGATCATCAGCGTATTGTGCTGACGATCAGCAGTTTCTATGAGGTAGGCAATCGCTTTACTACCGTCACCACCCGACATATTTTCGTAGGAGGATGTTTCCACCAAACCGGATCGAGCAAGCGCCTCCCCTACGCCCCGAGCGGTGGTATCCCACCCGCCTCCAGCTCCACCGGGAATAAGCATGTGCACACGCTCACCAGCCGTCACAAAGGTGGAAAGAAGAATCAGCGTAGCCGTTGTGAATGAGTATATGTAGGTTCTAATATTCATTGTCTTCATCAATAAGGATGCATTCTATTTATCAGGATACAAAATCTAACAGGCCAAGCTTTCGAATAGCTTTCAACCGCCATATTTGGGCAGCGAGAACTGAATCACTCTGGGTTGATCGGAGGCTGATTTTCTTGAGAGAATTCGCTAATGAACAAGCGACCTGGATATTCAAGCGAAATGCGCGAACGCGCAGTGCACCTTGTTTTTTGTCTTTTTGTCTTTACGCGATTGTAGATCGGCTACAATTAATGACCTTGGATTTGGTATTGCCATCGATAATTTTGGTACGGGTTACTCTTCGTTAAGCTATCTTATGAATATTTCAATCGACGAGTTGAAAATTGATGGATCTTTTATGAAGAGTAAAAGTAAGCGTAACCGAGCGATCATATCAACTATCATCAACACGGCCAACAATCTAAATATTCGCTGTATCGCTGAAGGCGTTGAAGGCGTCGAAGAAAAAGATCAGTTAGATT
>JAWSUZ010000027.1:0-56140 GCA_033852165.1 Agarilytica sp.
GAGGCAAAAGCACGGGGTCCTCACAGATGGTCTGGCGAGACAAGGAATTGGGAGCATATAAAGGAGGTGGAATTAAATCCAGACAGGACTATTCAGGAGAATAAAAAAGTGGCTTAAATTAAGAATTGGTGACAACTAGCTTGAAAAACACCGCTTACTCCGTCCTGTTTCAGTCTCTCGTCTCCTACGATCAAATTTATAATTAAAGTTAAACAGATAATGACAACACTTCGCATTCTGACGAAGGGGAGTCGACCACTTAAAAATCGGTAGTATGTACTAGAAGATAAATATTTTTCGCTATGAGACTTTTTTCTATTCCCCAAACAAAAGTAATCGGTTCGCTACAATTTTATTTCGCAATTTTTTCACACCAATATTTTCGTACTAATTTAGATAAAATGGAGCCACCCAAACAATTGGGTACTCGGCAATAGATCAGCCGAAAGACGTAATATTTATAGTTTCATACCCTATCGGAATTAAGTAGCCTGCAAATGAAAAAGCAAATAATTAGGCGTTTGTAATAACTAGGGTACTATTTAACTTATCTATCCTTGGAATAAAAAACTGCATATCTATATTTTTTCTTTATTCCGTTTCGAGATTCAAATTTAGACGTCAAGAATTAAGGGAAATGGCCGTATTTTCTTAATGAAGGAGAAAGTACTGTTATTTGTAGTTAGAAAACTAGCGCCAAGGTCTTTGCTTGATAGATTTGTCGACCCTACTCGTCATTTTAAATTGATTGGCACGTAACTAAACTTTTCATCAGGTAATTTAAGACGATTTGTGCCAAATTGTGTATTCCTGGTCCCAGGAATACCTCTATACCTAATCAAAGGAAAACACTATGAAGATATATAACCACATAATGTCACGCAATTCATCTTTGGGAAATCATGATTTCGTCCAGTTTCTAACGAATACACGCAGCACTCCGGCAGAATCACTTCGCTTTATCCCCAAAATGACATTCTTCGTGCTTGGCTTTCGAGACATGCTAGAAGCATCGCGTGTTAAAGACCCACAAAACCACCTTGATGAAGATATTAATACGCACTGTGAAGAAGACTCTGGACACTGGCTCTGGTTTCTGGAAGATTTAGAAAATCTTGCAAAATTTGGCATTAACATTAGTTCAGAATGTAATTACAAAACAGACATATTGAAAAACGTTTGGTCCGACGACACCTATGTTATTCGTCAACACACTTATAAAGTTATGTCGCATATCATGAATGCCAAATCGACTGAAGAAAAATTAATAATTATCGATTGTTTGGAGGCTGCATTTTCTTCGTTTATTACAGGTCTGAATCACTTAACGAAAAATACCGGTCTGTACAAAACTTTGCGCTATTTCGGTGAAGAGCATCATGAAGACGAAGCTGGCCATTCAATGGGGAGCTGGCTTGAAGGTGACAGACAAAAAACAAATGACACGCCTACTCTTACCCAGTTTAAACACAAGCACATGATCCAAATTATTGATGATATTTTTGACGGCTTTGAAGACGTATTTTCTTGCTGGAACGACGCTGTTTCCGCGGAAGTTGTGACAAATGAGGCTATAGCAGTCTAGACATCGTCTTATGATATTTATTTATAATTTCATCGTTATGTGCTGGCTTACGAATATAGTCGTTTGCTCCAGCATCTATCGCTTTGGCCACATCTTCATCGTAGGCAAACGCGCTATACACGATAATATGACTCTTCTGATCAAACTTTCTCAAAAATTGAATCATTTCAATTCCGTTCATTCCGGGCAAGTCTATATCCGTAATAATTAAGCGGAAAACATGCCGAGAAAGCTCTCTTAGAGCTTCCTCGGCCGTACCAACAATTTTTAATCCTAAACCTTCTTGCTCAAATAGGCTCTTCATTACCATTTGGCTCGTGAGATTGTCTTCAACCAGAAGGACCGGGCCACAACGCTCTAATATCTCCTCTTCGGTTTCTGTAGCCTGTCTTCTCACTCTACCATTACCCTCAGCTACATCTTTGATAGGCGCTACATCAGAATTTTTGTTCACTGCGCTAGCTGATGACTCACTGGTAATATCAAGTCCTTTTTCATTAATAATTCCACTAATTCCAGCATTAGGAGACACTTCGATTGGTATGTGACACAGGAAAGACGTACCTTTATTTTCCTCGCTGGTTAAACATATTTCCCCGCCTAATAACTTTAGAATTTCTTTAATGATGGATAAACCCAAACCAACCCCACCTTGGTCAGTTGAAATTTGTTTGAACTGGTCATATATAGCTTGTTGTTGATCTTCGGGAATACCACGGCCATAGTCGGTTACGGTAATGAGAAACGCTGATAGACCGTCTGTTTTTTTACTTTCATTAAACTCCATTGTTAATTTAATCACATCACTGCCGCTGTATTTGATGGCATTATTAATGAGATTATAGAATATTTGCAGGATTTTCCCCTTGTCCCCCACCAGCATGGCCGGCACGGAGATCAATTCTTTTTCAAGGGTTATGCTCTTTACATCCGGTCGAAAACTATAATGCTCTATAATTTCAGTCATCATGTCCGAAGGAGAAAAATCGTTCTTTCGGATTGTCGAATGGCCCGATTCCAACTGAGATAGCGATAACACATTATTGATAATAAAAAGTAGGTTGTTCGTTGCTGCGCTCATGGTTTCACAATACTTTTTTTGCGAACCCGTAAGTGTTGAGCGCAGCAAAAGTTCGTTAATTCCCAAAATACCAGTAATTGGAGATCGGATTTCATGGCTCATATGGGCCAGAAAGTCGCTTTTCACTCGTGCTAACTTTTCCATTTCTTTTAAAGTTTCGGTCAATTGATCTGACAATTTATTAGAATGGTGCTTTCCCACGATAGTCGGCAATAATGCGCCGAACATGGATGCGAAAATCAAAACGGCACCAAAACCAAAGATGGCGCTTTCAGGATGGGGACGGAGGAAGGGGTAATCGAGAAAGTGTAGTCCGTTTAACAATAAAATAACCGCGAATGTATTGGTTAAGCCTGGGCCCTGTGTTCGATACCTCGTCAATTTTAAAATGGCAAATTGTATTTGCGGAACCGCTAAAGCAATCGCTACAGGTAAAGCAATGATAGTGAAGTCATTAGTAACCAAATTTAGGAGCAATGACACCGCAACCGCAACACCGAAAAATAACCAGTATGGTGTGTACTTTATGGGGATACCCGCAATTGAACACAAAACCCCAGTTAAACACATCCCCGCAAACATGTAGGAGGAAAACGCCAGAATACTGAACATGGTGGATCCAATGACGACGCCTTGAAGTATAAAATTAATGAGGGTAAACCCCCATACGCCAATCAACAGTGCGAACGGGAACGATTTGTAGAGAAACCATAACTGAACAGATATAGCCGCATTGATCGCAATCAAGACGATATACACAACCAATAATATTTCTAAAATACCCATAGAAAATTCTTATTACAGCATGCTTTGAAAATTTAGGCTGGCATATATGAAGCCTATAACGTAAAAGGATCGTGCTCTTGCCGCTGGTAGATGGGTTAATCTAGTAACTCAATAACCAGTAGAGACGCGGTACTAAAAAATGCTTCTCATTCTTCATTCTGACCGTTCATAACACATACAAAAACACTGAAATTAGCCGAGATCATTTGTCCAAGTTTACAGAGAATCCATTCTTATCTCACCACATTAAAGCCAATATTCGTAATTTTAAATCGAACATATTGAGCCCGTCCTATTGAAACAGGTGGAGTATGGGGAAATGGTGGCGCACATCAATTCATTATGGCGCCGTAGCGCATTCAAGGTAACGAGGCTCAACGGATATTTTTAAACGATTACTTAACAATTTGGTTATTGGGTAGCGACCTAAAAAAGAGGTTTACTTCGGCGTAGCTATTTCCCCTCAGCATACTCAATTAGCCGCTTAAACTCCGATTTTCGGCCAAGTTAATTGACGTCTAACAATCGCGCATTCTACGCCACAGGAACTTTTAAGTAGGCTTCTAAGCGCACCCTTCAATCTAGTCAGATCCGATTCCGATGCTTTTGGTTCGCATATAATTCAACAGCCCCGTCGAATCGTGATCGCCAGCACGCTCCAAACCGGCCACAACCCCTTTTTGATCTTCGGGTTTACGATGCTGGCCTAATTTGAGTTTAGCTTCCACCTTCGTAATATCAACAGAAAACCCGACGATCCCAGCGAGAAGCTTGTCTCTAAATTCATTCGTAAGGACATTATGCTCCACCAATAAAGAAGGCTCATATTTATTTACAGCAAGCTCAGCTACCTCAAGCGTATTTTCGGCATCTAGCACTTTAAGTTTTCCATACGCATGAACTGCCGTATAGTTCCAGGTCGGAACCGCTGGTGCACTGGCATACCATGAGGGGGATATATAGGCATGTGGGCCGTTGAAGACGATCAACACTTCTTTACCATTTAGCGATTTCCACTGAGGGTTCGCCCGAGCAAAGTGGCTATAAAGCACTCCTTTTTCACCCTGCTCATTGTTTAGAATGAAGGGTAAATGTGTTCCGGTAAGATCGGAGGAAACAATCAATCCAAAGCCAAATTCATCGATAAACGCATGAGTTTGCTCTGTTGAGTCCATTTTCATATTTTCGGGTACGTACATAATATCTGTCTGGCTTTACTTTTGTTTATAAGATGAACGAGCAACTAGACTTAGCATGCTATCCACCCCGATATATTAGACAGGTATTCTACGGAATTTTTTCCCACATTCCATAAGCCATTCCTCGAATGAAGCAATTGATCTCTCAGTAAAGGGCAACCCGCCCCTACGGATGAGGCACGGATTGTAGTTCTGAGTTAATAAGTGTATGTCGTGCTACCCGAACCATATAGGTTCGACCAAGTAGACCCACCCACTTGATTGTCTGAAAATTTTACTTCGTTTTTAAAAACCGCTTCATCGTGGTCAATAAATTTCCAATGAGATGAGGTGTTTTCAAATTCTAGGTAATACTGATCATCCATTTGATTAAACACTTCTTCCACAAAGATATTTTCTAGCACACTGTTTTTATAGCTTGGCTTCATCGTCATAGTGTCCGTCTGATTCAGAGAGAGATCAGTCGCTGTGACGCTGATTGACTGGATAATATTGGCTTCTCGAATAACGGTCCATTCTTGATAAATGGTTTTTTCCCATGTTCCATTTTTATTTTCATACCACGACCACAGATAGGGATCTGTTCCAGCCGGGTTCGCGTAGGTGAGTTCCCAACGCATTGGAATATTTTCTGGTGAGCAGCTTTGTGAAATATCCAACTGAGTTAAGGTTCCAATATTACCGTCGTAGGTAAAGTCATAACAATCAACATCATCCTTTGTGATTTTCTTTATCATTCCTTCGGTTGGTACATTGCCCGTGTAATACGTGTAGTCATATCGCACCGTATCACTTTTTTGTTTAACCAGCTGATTGCCGTTATAGGTATTCGTAAAATTCACGGTAACCTGAACGCCTCCTTGGCCAACCGTGAGCACTGACGATGTTGCTGGTTGACAACCCGATGCACCGTAGTTACCGAGAAGATCCACATAAACAAAATCTTCATTACTGTAACTCAGTATATTATCAACCATCTGTTTACTGCCAGGCGTCACAAAAGACAGCTGCATCCTATTAGTAAAAACATCATTAAATTGCTTATACGGTGTATAGCTTGAACATTCAGGGTAGTTAATACCCGCCGTTGATGTTATTCCATTACTGTAACCTTCCGCTTGCTTATCCGAAGTTGAACAACCGGATAACACAATAAACACAAACAAAGCAAAGCTCCTAGAATAAACATTCCTCATACAAACTACCTCATCAGTAATTAAATTATTGAAAGCTTTATATCATGTAAAAGTCCGAAAACAGCATAAGTAAGCTGTCACGATAAATAGACGATTATGCCATCATAAATCCCCACAAAAACTTACTTCTACCATTATCAAACCCAACTTCAGGAAGTGTAGACAAGTAACTCAATATTGCCACAAGCGTGACGCGCCACATGGATAACTTTGACGACACGTATTTTTGTTACCCAAACAAGGCATTATGTAAATAATGTTACAAACTATTACTAACTGAACAATCTTTCAGATAAGATTGACCGTGGTAGCAAGACCACAATCTTAATCATCACTTCTGCTAAGTAAAATCGCCAATAGCCTACAGCTAAATTGCACCTTGGAAACATTTGATAAGATGATATTTTAAATAACTGTAATCATCTGCAATATCCGCAGCCAGAAAACATGCGCTGACATCATTTTACCGTTGGAATTGACCGACCTGGAATTATGACTGGCATTAGTCTAAGTTTTGATTGGAATTTAATTTGAGAATATTTTTCTGCTATTCTCATTAAAAAACAAATAGAAAAAACCAACAAATACACGGCCCGAAACTTTACCATTTATTGGTTAAGAAGAAACACTAAACACCGGATATAGAACAGACATCAGTTTAAATCGTCTGATATAAATACAGTCCTGCTATCGCCAAAAACACACCCCACGAAAAATGTTTCCCCTTAGAAAACCCACCAGATATTAACCCACTGATGAAAAATACCGCCGAAATAATAATAAGAACGGATCTTTCAATATTATCATTCGGATTGGCTAAAACAAAAGGCATGGCGGCAAAACCCCACCATGCCACAGTTGTGATATGCCATGCGAATCTTAGGACACGTTTTGTGAACCAATCGCTGCCGTATAGTTTGGGAATGTTATCGCGTCGAAAGAGGAGTATAAGAATGTACTTTTCTCCAAAATATGAATGGAGTAATCCGATCCAGATTAAGAGAACGCATCCGATGTATAGCATGTACGTTCCGGTTGTTATGTTAATTATTCCTCATAAACATAACACTACTGCAGCTTAACGTATAACGAAACGAGCTATGTCAATATGCCTTTTTCACTCCCAACTTATCAGATATAAAATGTCCTACTTTAGTGATTTCCGAGAGGTTAACACCGGTATCAATCCCGAGGCCTTCTAACAATTTAAGCACAGCTTCCGTCGCCACATTTCCGCTCGCGCCTTCGGCATAGGGGCAGCCCCCCAAACCGGCTACGGAGCTGTCGATCACGGAAACTCCTTTTAAAAGGCCCGCATGAATGTTGGCGACGGCTTTTCCATAGGTGTCATGACAATGCAAGGCCAGCTTTTCGATGGGAATTCCAACGCTGAGATATTCGAGTAAGTGCGTAATCAGTTCTGGAGTAGCTGTTCCGATGGTATCCCCAAGTGAAATTTCGTAACAGCCTTTTGATAAGAGTGATTCGGATACTTTGCGTATCGATTCAAATTCAACTTTCCCTTGATATGGGCAGCCGCCAATACACGAGAGGTAAGCCCGCACTTTAATTCCTTCGGCTTTTGCTCTGAGCATTAAGATATCCACCCGTTCAAGGCTTTCATCTATAGAGCAATTAATATTTTTTTGGCTGAAAGCTTCACTGGCAGAACAGAAAACGGCTATCTCTTTAACGCCTACCTTAATAGCGGCTTCTAACCCTTGAATATTCGGTACTAAGACGGGGTAATGAATATTGGGGGACTTTTTAATGGTTTGGTATACTCGATCGGTATCAACCATTTGCGGAATACGATCGGCTCGAACAAAACTACCGACTTCAATTGCGCATAAACCCGTATTCGATAAAAGGTTAATGAATGCTACTCGGGTGTTTACGTCGAGCGTATTGGCCTCGTGCTGTAGTCCATCACGCGGGCCTACTTCGACGATTTTGACAAATTTTGGTAGATTTTCCACAGGCATCACAGCTTAACGCCCACACGTAAATAGTGTCGTAGTGGGGTGAATTTTCGTGGCCATATTTTCATCACTCGGTATAAGCGTTTGTTTATCAAAAATAACGGTACCTAGTTGTTCGAAATTGATCAAATAAATATTTCCACTGTAAACTTCTGTTTTTGAATAGGCCCAGAGGCATCTCTCTTTAACATTAGATCGGATCAAACATCTTTATCAGTTGTTCCCCACCTTTAACGAGCTGGTCATTTTCACATAATACTTTTTCAATTTTCCCATCAGCGCTAGCTCTTAGTGTATGTTCCATTTTCATCGCTTCTATAACGACCAGTTCATCGCCTTTTTTTACTCTCTCACCTTCTCTCACGCTTACGGCAATTACATGTCCGTTCATAGGAGCGACGATTTCGGAAGCCCCTGCGACAGAACCATCGCCATTTTGATCCCTATTGCGCTTAACGGGTTGTTCGTCAAATGGATAGCTTCCATTTTCTCGCAGTAGGGTATATCGCTTGTCGGTATCGCAATCGCCTTGTATATGGCAAACTATTTGAACAGAAACCCTGTAATCGGAGAAAGTCGCATCCAACCTATCATCTGAATATGACCCTGAAATTTCAACACCGACTTCATCACCACCGATTTCTTTACCGATATATACGCAATAGTCCTTGTTTACCTGAGAATTTATTGTTTGATAGGATAAGCTGAATTTCTCGCCCTCATAATTTATGACGCTAAGTTTTCGACGGTTTGAGTTGATCCGCCAGCTATGAAGGGATGACCAAGGGTCATGATTCGCGTTTTTTTCACTACGTAAAATTAATGTTAATGCAATTAAGGCTAGATTTTCATTTCTAACACTTTTACGTTTTTGTTTCTGGATGGATAGTATCTCTTCACCATTATCGTCAATAAAATGTGTGCTAATTTCACCTTTTCGAAACGCCGCGTGCCCAATACAAGAGCGGAGGAATTCTATATTGGTTTTTACCCCCCCAATATAATAGTTCGACAAGGCATTTTCCAACTGAATTATCGCTTGTTGACGGTCTTCACCCCAGATGATTAATTTTGCAAGCATCGGATCATAATAGACACTCACGTCACTTCCGTTTTCAATGCCTGAATCGATACGGACCTTAGCATGGGTAATGGGTTCATATAGCGCGGTAATTTTACCGGTGTCTGGGTAAAAGTTATTGTCCGGATTTTCAGCGTAGACACGCACTTCGATTGCGTGCCCCTTAATTTTTAATTCATCCTGCGTTAATGGTAAACTTTTACCTGTCGCTATGTTAATTTGCCACTCGACCAAATCCAATCCGGTAATCATTTCGGTAACGGGATGCTCTACTTGGAGGCGCGTATTCATCTCCATAAAGTAAAAATGTTCATACTTCCCATTTGAATCAGACTCAACTAAAAATTCAATCGTCCCCGCCCCCACATACTGAATGGCTTTGGCGGCGTCTATGGCCGCTATCCCCATTTTTTTTCGTAAGGATTCTGACATCCCCGGCGCTGGCGCTTCTTCGATAATTTTTTGATGGCGACGTTGAGTGGAGCAGTCTCGCTCGAATAAATAAACTGTATTTCCTTGTTGATCAAAAAACACTTGTACTTCTATATGTCGGGGATGCTGAAGATATTTTTCAAGAAGCACTTCGTCATTGGCAAAACTCGATGTAGCTTCTCGCTTCGCTGAAACCAATGCGCCCTCAAATTCATTCGAGGAACTGACCACCCGCATGCCTTTTCCACCGCCACCGGCTGAAGCCTTTATTAAGACTGGGTAACCAATTTTATCCGCTTCTTTCTGTAATACGGCAAGAGATTGATCGTCTCCGTGGTATCCCGGTACAAGAGGAACCCCGGCACGGTTCATCAAGGTTTTCGCTTGTGACTTTGAGCCCATAATCTCTATAGCTTTTGCCGGTGGTCCAATAAAGACCAAACCCGCATCGCCACAGGCACGACAAAATTCAACATTCTCGGATAAAAAACCGTAACCGGGATGAATCGCATCCGCGCCCACACGCAAAGCCACGTCAATAATATTCGGGATATTTAAGTAGGACTCTAAAGCGGGAGCGGGGCCAACACAAACGGCTTCGTCTGCAGCTTTAACATGACAGGCATCAACATCGGCTTCCGAATAAATGGCTACGCTAAGCACGCCCATTTTTTTCGCTGTCGCCATTACTCGGCAGGCGATCTCGCCTCTGTTCGCTATCAGTATTTTTTTAAACATCCGTTTTTGTCTCAAATTTATTTTCGTTATTTTCCTTTACAGACTCTTTATCGGTCTCTTTATCAGCCCCGTTAGCGACTCCTTCACCCTCTTTTTTACTGCCGTCTTCAGTCGTAGTCGAGCTAGCGGAGAGAGATGCCTGCGCCCATCTGGGCACACGTTTTTCAAAAAATGAACTCAAGCCCTCCTGCCCTTCCTCAGAAATACGAATCCTTGCAATCCACTCTGCTGTTTTTTCCACTAAGGTTAAATCAATAGTTCGATTAGACACACTTGCAATAAGCTTTTTCGCTTCGGCCATCGCCGCTGGGCCATTCGCTAAAAAAGTCTCAACGCAGACCTCTGCAGCATCGCTCAAAGAACCTGAGCGAACGACTTCTGAGACTAAGCCCATCTGAAAAGCCCTTTCCGCATCAAATCGCTCGCCACTTAAAAAATAGCGTCGAGCCTGCCGTTCTCCTATCGCCGCAATCACATAGGGGCTGATTACAGCAGGAATTAACCCAATGCTCACCTCCGTAAACGCAAAACAAGAATCTGGGTTTGCCAGCACAACATCACAACAACTCAAAAAACCCAACGCCCCCCCACAAGCCAAACCCTGCGACATAGCAAGTGTCGGTACCGGAAGAGTGTTCAATGCATACATCAACTCAGCCAAGGTTAAGGCATCTTCGATGTTTTCCGTTAAACCATACTTTGCAGAATTCTTCATCCAATGCAAATCCGCACCGGCTGAAAAGTTTTTCCCATTCGCTTTCAGAACAACAACGCGGACATGCGACGAATTCTTAATCGTATCCAATATTTGGTTGAGTAAGACTATAAACTGCTCATCAATCGCATTGTGCTTGTCAGGCCGATTAAACGTAATCGTCGCGACCCCTCTACGATCGACATCGAGCAATACCGTTTCCTGATTTTGAGTATTTTTTTCTTTCACTATTCAGTCTTCTATTTCTCTATTGTGGCTACCCGTCTCCCGTCTCCCGTCTCCCGTCTCCCGTCTCCCGTCTCCCGTCTCCCATCTCCCATTATCAATTCACATTCGGAACACACCAAACTTCGTTTCTTTAATCGGCGCATTCAAACACGCCGACAAAGCTAACCCCACAACATTCCGAGTATCAGCCGGATCAATCACACCGTCATCCCACAACCGCGCAGAAGCATAATAAGGATGCCCCTGCCGATCATACTGATCCACAATTGCAGAAATAAAATCAGCCTTATCCCCGTCATCCCAAACTTCATTTTTTTTATCGTACTGAGCCTGCTTAACCTGAGATAAAACACCCGCCGCCTGCTCCCCACCCATCACCGAAATACGTGCATTCGGCCACATAAACAAAAACCGAGGATCATAAGCCCGACCACACATGCCATAATTACCCGCACCAAACGACCCACCAATTAACACCGTAATCTTCGGCACCTGCGAACACGCCACCGCCGTTACCAACTTAGCCCCATGTTTGGCAATACCTTCGGACTCATACTTCTGCCCCACCATAAACCCCGTAATGTTTTGCAAAAACAAAAGCGGGATACCGCGTTGACTGCACAGCTCAACAAAATGAGCCCCCTTCAACGCCGACTCACTGAATAGAACCCCATTATTCGCCAAAATCCCAACTGGCATTCCAAAAATACGCGAAAACCCACAAACCAAAGTCTCACCATACAATGCTTTAAACTCATCAAACTCCGAACCATCCACCAAACGAAGAATTACCTCCCTTACATCATAAGGTTTCCTCGCATCACTTGGGATGACACCATATAGCTCCTCTGCATCGTAAAGCGGATCACAAGGCTCTTTCATATCCAAAGTAATCGACTTCGTTCGATTTAATCGCGACACCGCATCACGCGCCAAAACCAATGCATGATAATCATCCGTCGCAAAATGATCCGCCACTCCCGACTGACGACAATGTACATCCGCACCACCTAAATCCTGCATGTCCACAATTTCACCCGTTGCCGCCTTCACCAAAGGCGGCCCCGCCAAAAAAATTGTTCCCGTCTGCTGAACAATAATCGACTCATCCGCCATTGCCGGAACATAAGCCCCACCCGCCGTACATGACCCCATAACCACCGCTATTTGTGGAATATTATTCGCCGACATATTGGCTTGATTAAAGAAAATTCGCCCAAAATGGTCTCTGTCAGGAAACACCTCATCCTGCTGCGGTAAATTTGCCCCACCGGAATCCACCAAATATATACACGGCAAATGGTTTTCTTCTGCAATTTTCTGAGCACGTAAATGTTTTTTCACGGTTAACGGAAAATACGTCCCCCCTTTCACCGTCGCATCATTAGCAACAACCATGCACTCCAGGCCGTGTATACGCCCAATACCCGCCACTACCCCCGCAGCAGGAATGCACTCGTCATACACCTCAAATGCAGCCAGTTGTGAAATCTCTAGAAATGCCGAACCTTTATCTAACAGTAGATCAATACGCTCTCGGGCTAACAATTTACCGCGTTTTTTATGTCGAGTTTGTTGAGCCTCGCCACCGCCTAAACAGATCGCATCAACTTTCTCTTTTAAATCCTTCACTAGCGCACACATAGCCGAAATATTTTCTATAAATACTTGTGACTGTGTATCTAGGTTTGATTTAAGTATTGCCATTTATTTTCCTGTTTAAAATCACCTATATTTTCGATATTATATGGTGAAAATTATTCCTCATGAAATGCCAATCTGACAGGCTATCAGGGAGAAAGGTAAGGATACTCTTCGGGTAAGACCGTCTGCCGCATTTACCACACGGATGTGGTGTAGTAGATCGTGCAGAAGCACACGATCGAGGAAGCGGCAGCCGAGCGTACAAGGATGTATTTAGAGCCTGCCCCGTTAGCACGGCAAGCGCTTTGGGTACAGCGTGCCTTACCCGAAGAGTATCCTTACATGCGTGATTTATCGAAGCTAAATGAATTCATTAATAATGCTCCTGTTAGCTGGACATAAATTTGTCGAACAAAACCAAAATAAATCTACAATTAAACTTACAAAGTTTCATCAAACAACTCACGCCCAATCAACATCCGCCGAATCTCAGAAGTCCCCGCGCCAATCTCATACAACTTCGCATCACGCAATAAGCGGCCCACTGAATACTCATTCGTATAACCATTGCCACCCAACACCTGAATCGCCTGCAACGCCATCTGCGTCGCCCGCTCCGCCGCATACAAAATCACACCCGCCGCATCCTTCCGACTCGACTCACCACGATCACACCCAGCCGCCACCGCATATAAATACGCCCGCGACGCATTCAACTCCGTATACATATCCGCAAGCTTCCCCTGAATAAACTGAAACTCGCCAATCGACTGACCAAACTGCTTACGATCATGTACATACGGCAACACCGCATCAATACACGCCTGCATAATGCCAACCGGACCCGCCGCCAACACCGTACGCTCATAATCCAAACCTGACATCAAAATCCGAATGCCCTTATTCACCTCCCCCAAAACATTCTCAACCGGAACCTTACAATCTTCAAAAATTAACTCGCATGTATTCGAACCCCGCATACCCAACTTATCCAACTTCTCGCCACGGGAAAAACCTGCCGAATCACGCTCTACAATAAACGCCGTAATTCCCTTAGAACCCGCCTTAACATCAGTCTTCGCATAAATAATATAAGTCTGAGCATCCGGCCCATTGGTAATCCACATTTTATTGCCGTTCAACACATAATGATCGCCGTTCAAATCTGCACGCAACTGAAGACTCACCACATCCGAACCGGCATTCACCTCTGACATCGCCAACGCGCCAACATCTTCACCCGAACACAAGCCCGGCAAATACTTTTGTTTTTGCTCCGCCGATCCGTTGCGCCGAATCTGATTGGCACACAAATTACTGTGTGCCCCATACGACAGTGCTACCGACGCCGACACTCGCGAAATCTCTTCCATCGCCACCACATGAGCCAAATACCCTAGACCAAGGCCACCGTATTCCTCTTCCACCGTGATCCCTAATAAGCCCATGTCACCCATCTTTCTCCACATATCCTCTGGAAAACAATTATCACGATCGATACTCGCCGCACGATCGGCTAGTTCCGATTGGCAAAATTTACTCACCGATTCCCGCAACATGTCAATCTCGGAACCGAGGTGAAAATTCAATGATTGGTAGGATGAACTCATAAACCTATTCGCTTTACAGGCCGATCATTATCGCGGCCTTAATTTAAGTTTAGCTTGATCCCGGCATACTGCGACTTCGGGAATATCTGGCTTTGCGTCTCTCTCAGGTTTCACTCTTCAATTCTTCTAAAACTGAAAATTAGTGAATTCCGGCACTAAGATTCGGAAGAAAAGGAAGGCTTTCAGTTCCATTCTCAACGCACTCTCACAGCCGCCTTTGTATCACAAACTGGCGAACCATCAATACGTTCACGCGCCAATTGATTCGCAATAACCGAAGTCGTCTCCCCCTGAACACTCGAACGCGAAAAAACCTCCCCCAAGGTATCCGCAATCTTCTCCACATGCTGCGTCGCCTCAGCCCACGTCCGCTGCGTCCGCATAAAATGTATATGAATCAAACCACCCGCACTGATCACAAAGTCAGGCGCATACAAAATCCCTCTGTCGTGTAACTCACGCCCATGACGCTCGTTCTCCAATTGATTATTCGCACTGCCTGCAATAATCGGCGCCGTAATCTGCTTAATGCTCTCATCATTAATCGTCGCCCCCATCGCGCACGGCGCAATAACATCAACATGCTGGCGATAAATCTCATCATTAAATACCGCAATTGCACCACACTCCCTCACCGCACGGTTCACATTCTCAACATTAATATCTGCAACATAAATCTTCGCGCCCGCCTGAGAAAGCTGCCTAGCCAAAGCAAAACCGACATTACCCACCCCCTGGATAGCCACCGATATTCCATGTAAATCACATGACCCCAGCTTATGCTTCAGCGCCGCCTTAATCCCAACAAAAACACCGTAAGCCGTCGCGGGCGAAGGGTCCCCTGTGCGGATATTATTACGGTCATCAATCACACTTTGAGTGCCCGCGACATACTGCGTTTTCTCTGAAATTATTTTTAAGTCTTGCGGAGAAGTCCCCGAATCTTGAGCAAGAATATAATGGCCCGACAACCGGTCGACAAACCTACCCATTGCATGAAACAAGGCTCGGCTTTTTTGCGTATGAGGATTGCCCATAATCACCGACTTACCCCCACCCATAGGGATGTTTGCCAGAGCAGCTTTATAGGTCATACCCCGCGATAAGCGAAGGACATCACGCAGGGCATCCTTCTCGGAAACATAATCAAACATTCGACACCCACCCAACGACGGCCCCAGTCGCGTATTGTGAATCGCAATAATCGCCTTTAAACCAGAGTCGGTATCGTTCATAAACACAACATTTTCATGTTCGTCAAAATCGGGGGCTTCAAATATAGACATGGCGAGTCACCTGCTCTTTCTGTTTTATCGAATACATATTTAAACGTTATTTAAGCGATCATTTAACCAATCGTTGCTGCCGGTATTCTTGCCTCTTTCGGTTCAGGTTGATGCATTTGTATGAGCTGTAATGTTTTTTGTTCGTAATAATGATCTATCGTTTTTTGTTTGATATGACCATAACCTTTTATCGCTTGAGGCAAGGATGCTATAGCAACCAAGGTACTGTATTTATGTGACCCTGCCGACACCAACAGCTCATCACAGAGCGTTTCAACGAGTTGTTTATAGTCTTCGATAAGGCCTTGCTCTGCCCGCCTCTCTTGCGTGTAGGAAAATATATCCCACACACTCCCGCGTAGAAATTTTAGTCTGGCCAAAATCGAGAACACAAATAACGTAAGGTGAGGGTATTGTCGTTTGATCAAAAAACCAGTAATGGGGTTTTTTCGGGAAAGCAAGGGTGCAGCCAAATGAAAGCTAAAGGTAAAATCACCTTCAAAATTATCCTTGATCGTTTTCATGAAACTGTCACTGGCGTATAAACGGGCCACCTCGTATTCGTCTTTGTAAGACATCAGCTTAAACAAGCTCTTGGCGACGGCTTCCGTCAATGCGTATTCAGGTTTTGAATTTACGTATTTTTTTGCATTTGGGTCATCTATCAACGATCGCTCTACGGCGTAAACCTTATCAACAATACTGTGATACAACCGTGCATATTCTTCGTTTTGATAATCGATAAGTTTATCCGATCGCCAATCGATAATGTCATTCAACTTGGTTAGCGGTTTAAATTCCTGACTATCCAGGCCTACGATTTTTTCCACAGAAGAAAAATCATAAGCTGCTCGCCTCCCCCATAAAAATGCTTGTTTATTGAATTCCACTTTCACATCATTGAGTTCAATTGCCTGCGCCATCGCTTCGGCAGAAACGGGAATAAGCCCTTTTTGAAAGGCATAGCCGGTTAAGAACAAATTACTGGCAATCGGATCACCCAAGAGAGACGTCGCAATATCGGTGGCATTGATAAAATGCGTACGGCCTTCTGCCACCTCAGCGGCTATGGTTTGTTTCATTTCTTTGTCTGGAAATTGTAAATCGGGTTGTTTAATAAAATCAGACGTAGGGGATTTAAAATCATTAATAACGACATGGGAACGTTCTTTATGTAATTTCGTTAGGGAATCATCACATTCTGCAACAACCAAATCACAACCGAGCATTAGGTCAGCGTCGCCTGCGGCAATACGTGCAGCATGTATATCCGTTTGTTTTTTACCAATACGTACATGGCTAACCACTGCCCCGAATTTTTGCGCGAGCCCCGTTTGATTAATACTGGAGCATCCTTTACCTTCTATATATGCTGCCATTGCGATAACCGAACTGACGGTTAATACGCCGGTACCACCAATCCCTGTAACGAGAATATTCCACGGCTGGTTCAAGGAAGGTAGTTCAGGGTCCGGTAAATCCGTAAATTTCCCGTCTTCGACTGCGGTTGTTTTTTTACGCAATCGCCCTCCGTTTACGGTGACAAAACTCGGGCAAAACCCTTTTACACAGCTGTAATCTTTATTACAGGAGTTTTGATCAATGACGCGTTTACGTCCCAGCTCTGTTTCGCTTGGCAATATTGATAAACAATTGGATTGCGTGCTGCAATCACCGCAACCTTCACATACTTCTTGATTAATAAAAATTCGTTTTGCGGGGTCATCCATGAGTTTTTTCTTACGACGTCGACGTTTTTCAGCGGCGCAAGTTTGGTCGTAAATAATGATCGATGTTCCGCCTATTTCTCTAAATTCACGCTGTACAGCATCAAGGTGGTCGCGATGATGAATACTCAAGCCTTTAAATTTTGGAAATGTGTTCGAATATTTTCCTATATCGTCCGATACGACGGCAATGCGTTTGACGCCTTCGGCATGCACTTGATCAACGATCATATCCACCGTAAGTCCACCCTCTACGGGCTGCCCTCCGGTCATCGCGACAGCATCATTAAATAAAATTTTGTAGGTAATGTTTACGCCAGAAATTATCGTTGCTCGTATGGCTAATAATCCAGAATGGAAATACGTACCGTCGCCCAGATTTTGGAATACGTGGCGCGTTTCAGTGAAGGGAGCTTGGCCAATCCACGACGCGCCCTCTCCCCCCATTTGGGTAAAGGTGCTGGTATTGCGGTCCATCCACATCACCATGTAGTGGCAACCAATTCCCGCTAACGCTCGACTTCCGTCGGGAACAACAGTTGAGGTATTGTGCGGGCAGCCCGAACAATAATGCGGTTTTCTAATCAGTTCTCGACGTGGTTTCGCGAGGGTTCGTTCTTTTGATTCGAGAAAGGCAAGACGGTCTTGAATGGATTGGCTAGAATAAAAACTCGATATACGTGAGGCTATCGCGCGTGCAATCATGGCCGGAGTGAGTTCACCTAGGTTGGTTAGCAGATCGTTACCGTGCTCATCGAATTCGCCAAAAACATGGGGACGTTCGGCCACTGGCCAATTATATAATTGTCCGGTTAGTTGATCTTCAATGAGGCTGCGTTTTTCCTCTACGACTAATATTTCTTCTAGTCCTTTCGCGAATTCGTGGGTGGCCACGGGTTCTAATGGCCAGCTCATGCCGACTTTAAAAACACGCAGGCCGATTTCGCCAGCCGCATTTTCATCAATGCCTAGATCATCAAGTGCTTGCAAAACGTCGAGATAAGCTTTGCCTGTGGTAATAATTCCAAGTCGAGGTTTATCGCTATCGATCACTATTTTGTCGAGTTTATTCACTCGCGCAAAATTCCGTGCGGCATAAATTCGATATTTATTGAGTATCCGCTCTTGCTCTAAAGGCGTGCTGGGCCAACGCCCGTGTAAACCTTCATCGGGCATAATAAAATCGTCGGGGATGAGAATGTTGACGCGATTGGGGTCGATATCCGCCGCGATGGCTGAGTCCATATTTTCGGTAATGGCTTTTAACGCGACCCAGCAACCGGAATAGCGCGATAATTCCCAACCGAATACGCCCAAATCTAAAACTTCTTGAACGTTCGCCGGACTTAACACTGGGATAGACGCCCCAATAAACATGTGTTCGCTTTGATGGGGTAAGGAGGATGATTTACAGGAGTGGTCGTCCCCTGCGATGGCCAATACCCCTCCGTGCTTTGAGGTTCCAAAGGCATTGGCATGTTTGATTACATCCATGCTGCGATCAACGCCCGGTCCTTTGCCGTACCACATGCCAAAAACGCCGTCGTATTTAGCGCCTTCAAACAGGTTCACTTGTTGGCTACCCCATACTGCAGTCGCCGCTAGATCTTCATTCACGCCAGGCTGAAAAACAATATTGTGAGCGTCGAGGTGTTTTTGGGCTTTCCAGAGAGTTTGATCGAGGCTTCCTAGTGGTGAACCTCGATAACCCGAGATAAAACCGGCAGTATTGAGACCGGCATTAAGATCTCGTTGGTGCTGCAGCATGGGTAATCGGACGAGGGCTTCTATACCGGTCATGTAGGCGCGGGTGGCGTCAAGCTCATACTTGTCATCTAGGCTAATGCTAGCCATGGGGGTTCCTGCTTGAGAGAGACTTGCTTTTGACATGTGACTGCCACCTTGTTAGATATTGCCTTCACCCCGTTACCTTCCTTCCGTTCCTTCCTTTATCCCCCAAAGTTTTAACCCAGTCACTTTTGAGCTGCCACTTTTCTCTACGATCTTTCGTCGGCAATCGAACTGACCACAATACTGTTCACCTTTTGTTTGCAGCTGACTATCGCTAATCACCTACATATGTGCGAACACTCTTTCGCTCTTCTTTATGAATTATTCTAACCCTACTTTATGGGAAAAAGGTTCCTTTATTGCCTTATTATTAGCCTATACTGAATATATAATTCAATAAATTACTATTATTAGGTTAATTTATTCATGAAGCTCGACAGTAAGGACATTGCGATATTAAGCCTTCTTCAAGCTGACGCGAGCATTTCGACGGCTGATATCGCCGAAAGAACAAACATGTCCCAATCACCCTGCTGGCGACGCATCAATCAATACGAGAAAAACGGCATTATTCAGCGTAAGGTCTGCTTGCTTGATAGGGAGAAGCTCGGCATGGAGATGGTCGTGTTCACTTCGATTACACTTGCCACAACAAGCACCAAATCCTTAGAAAATTTTGAGCGAGAAGTTGCAGTATTTTCGGAAGTTATGGAGTGCTATACAATGACGGGGATTATGGATTACATGTTAAAGGTCGTGACGAAAGATATTCGCCATTATGAAATTTTTGTTCGGAGTAAGCTGACCCAGCTGCCGAATATTCGGGAGATACATTCCCATGTTTCGGTAACGAAAATTAAGGATACGACTGAGTTGCCGTTGGATAGTCAGTTGTAAATTCTGTATACACTTCTCCTCCATTTTTACTATCTTTTGATCTGAACGCCATTTATAGTACGCAATTCCTTCAAAAAACCCCCATGCGAATTGTATACACATTAATAATTACTTACTTCTTAACATGCTCAATTTCTATTGGAGCAACTGAGAATAGTGAGCCAGATTATCCTTTAATTCTCACTCGACATTACGACATCCCCGCTCAACCGTTGGCTAACTCATTGATTGAACTTGCACTTCAATCAAATATTTCTATCGTAGTCACCCAAAAAGAATTAAAACACTTTCACTCAAACCATCTTATTGGCGCTCATAATACTGTTCAGGCACTCGATCTTATTTTGTATGGATCACCATTTTCATACGATTTTAATACTGAAACTCAAGCGATAATCATTCGACCCAACACACCCGCTCACTCGCAATTCTCATCTAATCGCACAGTCAACACAAAAAAAACCTTTGATCGAGAAGAAGAAGTGATCGTGACAGCTTCGGGGTACCGCACTCCCCTCAACAGAGCTCCAGCCATTGCCACAGTAATTACTGCTGTAGAAATAGAGCAGTTCGGAATTAGCAGTATCTCCGAAGCTTTGGAGATGGTTCCAGGCTTACACGTTTCTATCTCAGCCCTCAATCGGTTAGATAGTGTATATTCGATTAGAGGAATCCATACAGGTTTTAATCCTCACGTATTACTCCTAATGGATGGCGTACCCATTCAATTTAACTCCCAAGCGTCAAAGCCGGTTCAATTTCGCTTACCTGTCAGTAATATTCAACAAATAGAAGTCATTCGCGGACCCGGCTCAGCGATATATGGGGCCGATGCGTACTCTGGAGTGATAAACGTCATTACCAAAGATTACGCCTCGGCACCAATTTTCAATATGGGTATCCGATTAGGTTCATTTGATACGCAGGATATTTGGCTACAGGGGAAAACCAACTACCTCGACTGGAAAACCACCTATGGCTTCACGTACCGACGCAGTGATGGCGACAAAACGAGAATCATTGATTCCGATCAACAATCGATACTAGACAGTATTTTTTCTAGTAATGCTTCTCTCGCGCCAGGCTCATTATCAACACAATACGAAGTTTTCGATTCTCATATAAAACTCGACAAGGATAGATGGACCATCAATCTATGGAGCTGGAATTCACAAAATTCAGGATTGGGAGCAGGAACCGCTCAAGCACTTGATTACAAAGGAAAAGACGATACCGATTTATTTTTAGTCGACGTGAATTATCACATCAGCGACTCCCCGGAAAACTGGGCGAATAATATTCGAACAACCTACCAATACTACGATACGCAATCCCAACTAAACCTCTTTCCACCCGGCGCTATATTGCCTATCGGTAGCGATGGAAATGTAAGCTCTGCTGAAGTCGCCGGATTTGTCCAATTTCCAGATGGATTCATCGGCAACCCCGGGGGCAAAGCGGAAGACATTGGTATTGAGCTAACATCACTTTACTCCGGTTGGAATTCGCATAGATGGAGAATCGCAATCGGTGCAAAAAACCAAAGAACTAAAAACCGGGAACGAAAAAATTTCGGCCCGGGCGTCATAGACGGATCCCAGCCTACCGTCAATGGAAACCTAACCAATGTTAGAGGAACAGATTTTATCTTTTTGAAGGATGTATCACGATTAAATAAATATCTGTCTTTACAAGACGAATGGAATATTACATCGACATGGCATTTAACGACAGGCGTACGCTTCGATCATTATTCTGATTTTGGATCGACCAGCAACCCAAGAATTGCTTTAGTCTGGGTACCTAACAACACATTCAGCGCTAAGCTTTTATCAGGCAAAGCATATAGAGCCCCCTCCTTTACGGAACAATTCAATAAAAACAACCCTATTGCTATCGGAAACTCCAACCTATCCCCCGAAGAAATAAAAACACATGAAATATCTTTCACTGCAAATTCCGACCTAAACCTTGGCTCAACGATCAGTCTTTATGTATATCGAGCTCAAGGATTAATTGAACTATTACCTGACCCTGGCGAAACGACTAAAACAGCTCAAAACTCTCGCAATCAGAATGGGAAAGGGCTTGAATGGGAGGTGCACTGGAAACCCTCCTCAAAACTACAAATTAAAACTAGTGTTTCATTTCAAGACTCTATAGATAGGGAATTAGGGACTAAAATTGCTGACGCTCCGGGCCAACAATTTTCACTCAACCTTCACTGGCAACCCACCAACGCTATTGGGCTGAGCATGGGACTGAACCATGTCGCCAATCGAGCGAGACTATCAAGCGATGTGCGAAAAGAGATCGCCGATTACACAATGGTAGATATCACCGCCAAATACAGAAATTTCATGCCAGGCATAGACCTTTCAGCCGGGGTACGTAACGCCTCCAACGAAGACGCAAGAGAACCCAGCAACGGCGTTATCCCCAACGACTACCCTCTAGAATCAAGAAGTTTTTGGTTAGAATTCGCTTATAACTTCCGGTAGACTAAGGTCTTATACTCCGACACAGGGACGCCTTAGCAGGAATGCAATTTTACACGACAGGCAATCACGACAATTTCCCTTTCTGGCTCAATGGTATTTTCCCCATGAGCCCAGCCGGAACAATGCGCCCTTAACCTTCTTTTGAATTTAACTATGTACCGTATAATTTTTTTAGTAATCGCTTACTTATCTCTACTCTCGATCTCACATTCCGCAATCAGTGATTCGGAAGATAAGACCTTTACCGAAGCTCCCCTGCACTTCGACCTACCCGGCCAAAGCTTAGTCGAAACGCTCCTTGAGTTTAGCATTCAGTCAAAAATTAATGTTGTTATCGATTCCAAACTACTAAAAGACCACCGCTCCAGCCCTGTGGTCGGCCGGTTTACTCCTGAAAGCGCTCTACAACAGCTGCTTTCCCGTGCGCCTTTTGGCTTCACTTACGATCAACGTTTAGGCTCCATTATGATTGTTGCCAAAGCGCTTGAGGCCACCGAACCGTTACCTAATGTCATCACAGAGGAAGAGTTTGGTTCTGATATTGAGGAAGTGGTTGTTGCAGGGATTCGTGCATCTCTTCTCAAGGCGATGGAAATAAAGTTTCAGTCTACCGGGATTGTCGACGCTATTACCGAAGAAGATATTGGCAAGTTTCCGGACTCTAACCTTGCCGAGTCCTTGCAACGTATAAGCGGCGTTACGATTTCGTATTCGAATAACGAGGGCGATAAAATCAATGTTCGAGGCTTCGATTCAGATTTTAACCTTGTCCTATTAAATGGTCGTCAAATGCCGACTGCCGATGTTAAATCCGATGAGTCTTCCGGGACACGTTCATTTAATTTCGCCGATTTGGCCTCCGAAAATATTGCCGCAATTGAAGTCTTTAAAAACAGTCGTGCCGACCAACCAACCGGTGGCATTGGCTCGGTTATTAACATTAAAACAGCACGCCCCTTTGATCTAAAATCATCAACCGCGTCAATTGGCATCAAAGGTATTGCAGACACTTCCAATGTAACCGGGAACAATATAACGCCTGAACTGTTTGGACTTTTCAGCACTAAAAGCAAGGATGAGCATTTTGGATTTTTACTTTCAAGCTCTTATCAAGCTCGAGACAGCCGATCAGATTCCGCAAAAATGAAATGGATGAAAGATCCCTTTATTGGCCTTGCCGATTATACCGTTCCTGAAGCCATAGCCAATACTGAAGAACGAATCTGGTACCCCCAAGAACTTCGCTATATCGTCACAGATTTCGAGCGTGTGCGAACAAACGCGCAGGCGGTATTTCAATATTCCCCTTCATCGAAATTCACATCAACATTTGATTATACCTTTTCATCATTGGACATTAAAAAGTCAGGGTCAGAGCTCATTGCCGGCTTTAGCGGGACATTGGACAACCTAAATATCACACTTAACGACAGTTTCACCGTTAGCCAAGGCACTGAAGCGGGCGGCAATTATAGCTACGAAAAATTCCGATCCGAGACAGAAAACATTAACAACTCTTTTGGTATTAATTTACAATTTTACCCTTCTGACTCTTGGAGCGTTCAATTAGATATACACTCGTCAACAGCTCGTCTACGACCCAGCGGAGGAGGCAATCGAACAGCCCTTAGGGTTTCCGCAGTAAATGAGTACACCCAAGCATTTGACACCAATTTTGAAGTTCCTCAAATTAGCTATCAATTTGTCGATCAATACGATGACTCTGGGAACCCCTTAGTTATACGTGACAATATTGAGGTTAATGACTTTATCAGAAACCTCAGTGGCACGACAGAATGGACAAAGATGAAGTCCAATATCAAACAAGCTCAACTTGACGGACTGTGGGAAAATACCGACAGCGATGGCTTTTTCCAAAACGTTAAATTGGGGCTTGCTAAAACTGTTTTAGACAATCGCGCTTCTTCATCTAAATTTTTAATCCCAGACCCGTTCGCTACCGAAAGTGAAAACTTCGATACTTACGACGCTAGCCTATATTCCGCGCAAAGCACAGCGCATACACTGGACCAATTCAACGGTGGGCTGAGCCAAACCCCCTACGTTTATGATTTTGACTTGTTTGCGCTCGCCTTAGCTACGCATGAGCGCTTGGAACTACTGAACCGCCATGACGACACGTATCGTGATCCCACATATCGTGGAATATGGGACCCCTTTGGAGCCCCCAGTGATAACCCACTACATGACAACAGCATTAAAGAAAGCACGACAAGTGCATTTCTCCAAATGAAGTTGGCAACACACACTCGCATACTGCCAATCGAAGTTCTTGCAGGCCTTCGTTATGAAAAAACAAAACTGAACACTCGCAGCTTATTTACACACCCCATCGGGGTGCGATGGCGCGGACCAGAATCGTTACATACTGAATTCGACTCGGTAAGAACGCCATCTACAAACGAGGCCAGATACACAGAAGTATTACCCAGTTTCAGCGCTCGCATAGATCTAAGCGATTCGTTAATTGCTCGCCTTGCGTTCAGCAAAACCATTACCCGCCCCGATATGGAGCGACTTCGAGCAGAAGATCAAATCACTTCAGCTCCCGGAAATGTCTTCCGAACAGCCTTTGAAGGCACCCCAAGCTTATCGCCCTACAGCGCCAAAAATTATGACTTGTCTCTGGACTGGTATTACGGAGACTCCAATTATGTGTCTCTTGGTTTTTACCGTAAAAAAGTTGACGGGTTTCCAAGTAGAGTGAGCGTGTTAAAATCCATATTTGGCATTACCGATGTCTATTCTGGACCGCGTGCCGAAGGTGTCAGGGCTGCATTGATAGATGAGGGCGTGGAGCCGACGGACGAAAATGTTTTTAACCGAATGATCGATCTCTATGCTCTAGACGATTTTAACCGCACGGTTATCGGGGATGAACAAGATCCGCTTTTATTGTTTAACGTGATCAGCGCGGTCAACTCTAATACTTCTGCCTTCCCGAATATTTCAGACGAATTGACGACGCTGGTTATTCGAGGATGGGAACTGTCTTTACAACAATTATTTTGGAATTCCGGATTTGGGACCGTATTTAATTACACCCACGTAAATAGCAATGCGGTATTTGCCCTCGCGGTTGAAGGCTTTGAAGCTTCATTTCCGTCTTCGAGTGATTTTTGTAATTTTGTCCTCTTTTACGATAAACATGGCTTACAGGTACGTTTCGCCTACCATTGGAACGACGAATTCCCCTTGTTAACCGATAGCAAAGCCGGTGTTGTCCCGGTTTATACGGAAAGCTATGGACAGTGGGACGGTCTCATCAGCTATACATGGGACGAAAACCTCACGGTTTTTGTTGAGGGAATCAACCTCTCAGATGAAGTGCAACGAACTTACAACGGTGATCGAGATCGCTTTGCCAGTGCGGAACAATTTGGTCCCCGCTACCATTTTGGTATGCGTTATTCTTTTTAAAATATAGGGAGATTTACGCTCCCTTTTCTTTTACACCCGTTACCCGTTACCCGTTACCCGTTACCCGTTACCCGTTACCCGTTACCCAAGCAATCATGCCTCACAAACATCCCTAACCACCCCTCTAAACCATACATGCTCGACATTCCTGTTCACACGTTCGTGCCAGAATTGGTTAATGAGTGCTTTCTCGACCGGAAAAGGCGGGTCTAGAATAGTCAACGGAATATCGTTCGCGCACATCCTAACTAAACGCATGGGTGCATCACCCGCATAGTTAGTCATGGAAACGATTTTGAGGATGGAATAAAAATTCGGCAAACGTAACACACAGCGCCTTTTGAGCTGTTCTTTTTCCAGGGCCTGATCAATCGAGGTCCCTTTGCGACCTCGCAAACTCATCGACACGTGCGATAAGCTCGTAAAATTGTCAATATCCCAAACCTGATCCAATACTGGATGGCCCTTCCTGACAACGGAAACAAAGGTATCTTGAATTAAATTTTGGCAATAAAACCCATTATCTAAATACGGAAGCGCACCAAGTGCGATGTCAACTTTTCCTTCAGCACACTCCTCTGCTAGCGTCTGTTCATTGAGGGACACAACATTGATTTCGACACTGGGCGAGTTTTTTTCAAGCCACGACATGAGGCGAGGCAAAACGATTTGCTCACTATAATCACTCATCGCTAGAGAGAACGTTCGTTTCAATTTGGAGTAATCAAATTCGTCACTAACACTTAGCGTTTCTTCGATTTTTTGTAAAATAGTATTAACAGGCAAAGCCAGCGCATCGGCTTTTGACGTCGATAACATACCACTGGTTGAGCGAACAAACAGATCATCGGAGAATAAGGTTCGAAGACGGCCTAGGGCAGTACTCACAGACGACTGGCTCATACACAAACGCTTTGCCGCTTTGCTGACACTTTTCTCAGCATATATGGCATCGAATATTGTGAGTAAATTAAGATCAACACTACGTAAGTTCATCAAAACATCATTACTCAGGTCCTTGCAGAATCCTATTCTACCGTTACTATAAATGGCGACATAACATCCAAATTATCGCAGATAATAATTTCCTTTCACACTACTTCTCCGAAAATTGGAGTAATTTGCTAACTGGGTCAAAAAAATAAAATTTAATTTACTCATTTAGTGCCCGCCAATAAGCTGGGCTATCGCAGTGTGTATTTCCTTATGGATCAGCTCCCCTTAGCATTATTGCTTTGCCTATAATTGAAAAGAAATACTCACGCCTCACGAAAAATAATTTTTTTATCGCGACAATCCCGCACCGTAGATCTCAGTTTATAGGTTTTAGTCTCACGTAGAATTCAAATAAACGACACTATTCCGCTCATCGATATGGGTTATATGATTTTTCGATTACAAACTTATCGAGTATTCGTTTATATGTCTCCGCCATTTTTCACTCGCCGCCCCCCTCCCGAAAGAATTGATTTTATTTTCTCACTCCTCACAAGCGTCCTAGCTGCCTCATCGATAGTCCTTATACGACTTTTTAATTACCAAAGATAAATCCGCTCTCTTACGCTGCGCAACTTCAAATAAGGGATTATTTGTTTAGGGGTGCTTATGAAAATTTGGGCGGGGCTGTTTTAGAAAACACCCCGCGGAACAGGCAAGTACAATCATTACCATTGGCGAGCCCCCACAATAAAGGGAGTCACCTTGAAAGTTAACGATAGTTTTCAAATATTAGAGAGATGTAACCATGAACTTAAAACCTATTTTATTACCCTTAGGTTTATTAGCTTGCTTCAGCTAGCGAACCCTATGCAATCTTATCGTCCATCCCAGCTCTTGACGGCGATGTAAATTCTAGCTAGCAAGTGGATATTTTCAGTGCCGCTATCAGCATTGGAAGCACTGGAACGTTTTTACCAAACAATCACAAAGCAATTTTGACTTTTGGCTCTAGCGCTCTGGATGCCAGTCAAAATATCGAGAAGGCACTTGTTCGATTGAACTTGTCTAACCTGCCTGAAAGCATGGATTTTTATGAAGCCGTAGACTACATAGAAGCCAACGTTAAAGTTGAAGTTGCTGGCGCTTTTTGGTTCGGCGGATCTTACGCGATCACTGCACTTGATTGCTATGCCGTACCGGTAACGATACTAAACGACGCTTACGAGCCAGGTTGCATTACCTATGCCATTGGTCTAGATATTACAGGCCACGTGAATCGCTTCGGCTACACACAAGTTGCCGTTTCGTTGGCAAGCAATCCTGAAAATATTGCTATCAACCTTATCAGTGGTGAAGTTGATGCGGCAGTTCAAGGCTATAACGGTGGACCTCAACTGTTAGTTACCTATCCGCAGTAGGTGATCGGTCACAAGTATCAATAGCTTCCATCTGTACCCGCCTATCAATATAGAGATAGTACACAAACAAAAAAGCCGCGAACATCGCGGCTTTTTCAGTTCTGAATGAGTAAAGCTTTGCTTTACTGCTCTCCAAACAGGGAACTTGCATCCAAACCCTGTTTTTCTAAGATGTCCCGCAAGCGGCGTAATGCCTCCACTTGAATCTGCCTAACACGTTCACGCGTTAGGCCAATTTCACGACCAACCTCTTCTAGGGTACTGGTCTCATGTCCTCGCAAGCCAAACCGACGAGCAACAACTTCTCGCTGTTTTTCACAAAGCTCATCTAACCAAGAGTCTAAGTTCGCGCTTAAATCGCTGTCTTGCAGAAGCTGAACAGGGTCAGAAACTTGCTGATCGGGAACGGTATCAACAACAGTCTTATCCGAAGACGGTCCCACCGCCACATCCATAGAGGTTACACGCTCATTAAGTGCGAGCATTTTCTCAACATCTGCGACAGGCTTATCCAATAGCGTTGCAATTTCATCCGCAGAAGGCTCATGATCAAGCTTTTGAGAAAGCTCACGTGCCGCCCGCAGATAGACGTTAAGTTCTTTAACAACATGAATAGGAAGACGAATGGTGCGCGTTTGATTCATGATCGCACGCTCGATGGTTTGACGAATCCACCAAGTCGCATAGGTCGAAAAACGGAACCCTCTCTCTGGGTCAAACTTTTCGACGGCTCGAATAAGGCCAAGATTGCCCTCTTCGATCAAATCCAGTAAAGCCAGGCCTCTATTCACGTATCGACGCGATATTTTCACCACGAGGCGCAGGTTACTCTCTATCATCCTCTTACGGGAGGCTTCACAACCCTTTAGAGCCTTACGGGCAAAATATACCTCTTCCTCGGCGCTGAGCAGAGGGGAAAACCCAATTTCATTCAAATAGAGCTGTGTGGCATCCAGCGTCTTCTGATAGGACTCTTCAGAAGTCTCAACTTTTTTCTTAATTCTTGTCGTTTTCTTTTTCTCTACTGGAGCAGGAGCCGCTTTTTTCTGCTTTTCTACCGTAGTGTCTGACATAGATAACATCACGTCGACTTCGCCATTTGAAGATACTACATCGAGTTCTTGTACTGACATGACTGTGTTCCCCTTACTTATGACCATGCTTTTATTGGTGCGAAACTACATAGATTTCGCGTTTTTATTTGAGTATCGATTAGTGTTCGCTCACTTTTTGAGCCTCGCCAAGATCTCCACTGCGATATGTCCATAAAAAACATATCCTGTTAAGTATTTCGGCCGAAAGACAAAATCGTTTAACGATTTTTTTACTTTTTGGGTAAACGTTTCAAAGGGTTGATGGGCTTACCATCGTACCGAATCTCAAAATGTAGCTTAACCGAGTCGGTCCCCGTTGATCCCATTTCAGCAATTTTCTGACCTTTCTTAACGTATGCACCTTCTTTCACGTAAATTGTGCGATTGTGCGCATATGCACTTAAATACTTTTCGCTGTGTTTGACGATCACTAACTTGCCATAACCACGCAAACCTTCACCTGAGTAAACTACTTTTCCGGAAGAGGCCGCTATGACAGGCTCGCCCATATTCCCCCGAATATCAATACCCTTATTTAGCCCCCCATTGGCCTGAAATCCGGAAGACAGCCTTCCTTGAGCAGGCCAAACCCACACCAATGGTTTTGATTTCGTTTTAGTTATTGCCTGCTTTGCCACCGTTGGCGTTTCTTTTTTTGAACGTGACCTCTTTGGAGTCGATATTTTTGGTGATACTTTAATCAGTTTGGCTTGCTTTTTGATAGAAGGTTTAGGAACAGTAACACTTTCACTTAAGTGCAACCGCTGCCCGGGATAAATACTGAAGCTCCTGGTTATCCCGTTTGCAGCCCCAAGTTTTTTATAATCTAGATTGTAGCGCCAGGCTATCGAATATAACGTTTCGCCCTTCACAACTATGTGATGTGTCAGTTTTTCTGAGGGAGGCTGAAGAGAATCTGTTACCGGGGCGTACTGTGTATTTTGGCCACACCCAAGCAGTAAAACGCAAGTGATCAAAATATTTGACGGCAATCTCACACTCTTGACGGAATTCCGTGACATGGCTGACCAGCTCAATAGCAACTCAAAAAAGCATTAAGTTGAATTAATAGAAGTAAAACCGCTTAACCGTGACAATGCATAACAAAACGATCTAAGTAAATTCCAAGAAATCGATAATTTTTCACTTAATTCCGACATTCACTAATACTTTTGTTTGTTTTTCGACAATAAGTGTGACTAAGTTCGCATTACCTTAGTCGCAACAAACTCAGTCGAAAGTACTAGAAAAAAACCAAATATAGAAAAAAGAATGACAGTCAATAATTCCGACTCCAGACCTGTTAGTGTCGCATAATTCCACGGCAAGACATTCTGCTGCACTAACGGCACCTCTTCACCATGGCGATTAATCACTGCTTCGAGTGTTTGCTTCCACGGCCACGTTACATTTAGCGACCCAACGAGAAAGCCAACAAGCGTTGCAATAGTCGCTTTTAAGTAATTATCGAGCAACCATGATAAGAATTGAGAGAAGGCTAGTAACCCTGCTACACAACCCGCACCAAAGCTAGCGATTGCGACGATATCCATAGAGTTAACCGCGTCGAGAAACACTGAATAAAGCCCTAGCAATAGCAATATAAAGCTGCCCGAAATACCCGGCAAAATCATCGCACATATCGCAATAAACCCGCCCGCAAATAAAACCCACCAATCACCAGGCAGCTGTGAAGGCTTAGCAATGGATATTAGAAAAACCACCATCACACCAAACATGCAGTAGCCCCAGTGCTTCAAAGCCCAACGCTCTTGCCCCTTGGCTAACAGAATCACCGAAGCGGCAATCAAACCACTGAAGAATGCCCACACAAACAAGGGGTAATTGTCCAAACAAAAACTAATAATAGAGGCGAAGGTTTTGATACTGACGAGAATGCCTCCGAAGACAGCGATCAAAAAATTACCGTTGATATGCCGCCAAAATGCCGCAATACCTTGCTTAAACAGAACCGGTAAGGCCGATGGGCCGCAGTTTTTTAACGAGTGGAGCAACTCATCGTAGATGCCGGTAATAAATGCGATGGTCCCGCCGGACACGCCAGGAACAACATCTGCAGCCCCCATGGCCAGCCCTTTTAAAATCAATAATACGTATTCTCTTACACTTCTATCCTTCATGAAAACCCTTAAAAATTATCGTGTAACACCGGAGAGCAGCGGTACGAACTTAACCGGTTCCAGTTTTTGTGTTCGGAAACTGTCAGAATCGCCCTCTCGAATCACCATCGTTAAATACTGAGGGTCATCTCCCACGGGAATCACCAATACGCCATCCGGAGCCAGCTGGGCAAGTAAACCTTGAGGAATAGCACGTGGGGCAGCTGCTGATAAAATCCCTTCAAACAGACCTTCGTCAGGCCAACCTAAACCACCATCGGCATGCTTAAACCTTACATTACGGTAACCTAAGAGTCGTATCCGCTCGCGAGCCTTATCTTGCAAGGGCTTAATCCGCTCTACGCTCAACACCTCCCCTACCAGGGGGGCGAGAATCGAGGTTTGATAGCCTGACCCGGTACCGATCTCTAATACACGATTGAGCTTCCCACCCGCTCCGAGAAGGGTTTCTGTCATACGGGCAACGATATAGGGCTGAGAAAGTGTTTGGCCGAAGCCAATAGGCAGGGCTGTATCTTCATAAGCTCGATGAGACAAGGCTTCATCAAGAAAGATGTGTCGCGGCGTGCTGGCCATGACTTCTAGCACGTCCTGATTGCTGATTCCTTGATCCATTAAGCGCTGGACCAAGCGATCACGCGTGCGCTTCGACGTCATGCCAACGCCTTCAAATGTTAATGGGTCCACCGTACCACCCTATTATTAGAATTTTTCGAGGCGAAATATAGCACAGTCATACTCGTGCCACGCTCTCCAAATGACAGATTTCACGTAAAACGGATGTCGCAAATTGCCCTGGCATTAAGTAGAACGCTAGGTTCACGTCTAAACCGTCCACATCCCAGCTCAAGTCATTGGCATAAAGCGCTAATGCACGCCGCTCTTGACTGAGGCCAACATGCTCTAGTTGATCACACCACGTGATGGTTTCAGCCAAAGCCTGCTGCTCGCATTCAAGCGCAGGGCCAACCGTAGGCGACCGTCCCCTCCCCCATAGAGGGCCTGTTGGACACCCCTCGTCCTCAACATCGCCCTCAATAAGACTTTGCCAATTTTGTTGCGTCACCCGCTTGGACAACACGCGATTAAACAGGTAAGACCGAGCAGCCGAAAACATCATACTGCGCTTATTTCGGTTTTTAATGCGCAAGCCGTCTTCAATCCAAGCTTGAGCCATGTGCAAGTTATTACACTCTCGGCCAAAACGCTGCTCACCAAAGTAATTGGGTACCCCATTTTCCTTGGTGTCCAGTAAGCGTGCTTGTAGGTTTTCGATATCACTGACATCACGAAGCCGAATTTTAAAATGGTTGGCCGCATGCTCTCCCCGTCGTAATTTCCGGTTATGACGACTGCTCGCCAAAACTTCAGCATTAAGTTCACTATCTTCAATAAAAGACGTCCAATCAGGATCAACAACCTGACCAGGCAAATAAACACTAAACCATTGCGTGGTCACCGCGTGTCGATCTTTACGTCCGCAAAAACCAACATCGTTGGTCTTTACCTGAAAAAATGTTGCTAACTTTTCTGCGACCCAATGCGTGTTTTCTCCACGTTTTTTGATATGCACAACTAAGTGCTCGCCTTCGCCCGAAAACTCAAAGCCTAATTCTTCATCAACAATAAAGTCCGTCACGTCTCTGCGAAATATTCCAGAGCTAGAAGGAACTCCATATGCATAGGCAAAATCGAGTGAGGGGGTATGGGAGGGTTTTGGGTTTGTCATAATAGGATACTGAGTAATATAAAAAGCAAAATGGAAAATTAAGCAATGAGAACAGTAGCAAGAGCGGTAATACCTTCTTCACGACCGGTAAAACCAAGCCTTTCAGTGGTCGTCGCTTTTACACTGATATTATCAATATCGGTTTGAAGATCCTCTGCGATTCGCGCACGCATTTCTTCAATAAGAGGTGCCATCCTCGGCGCTTGCGCAATAATGGTCATATCGGCATTTTCGAGACGATAACCTTTGGCCCTTACTAAAGCATAAACCAAGCGTAATAAGGCACGGCTATCCGCATTGGCATATTGTGGATCGGTATCGGGAAAATGGTGACCGATATCACCCAGCGCGGCTGCTCCCAATAGCGCATCGCATAAAGCATGAAGCAATACATCACCATCGGAGTGTGCGATTAAGCCGTGGTGGAATGGAATGACAACACCGCCAATCACTATTTTATCGCCGATGCCAAATTTGTGAACGTCGACGCCTTGTCCGATTCTCATAATTCAACTCTCATAACCCAACTCTCATATAGTGATACTCAACCATTAATATCCATATCTTACACGTCACTGTTCAAAACCTTGCTGATGTAATAGGGTTTCAGCCCAAAGTAAATCTTCGGGTACAGTCACTTTGATATTGTCACGACGGTCTTGCACTACGCTCACAGAACCTCCTACAGCTTCAATAGCTGAGGCTTCATCTGTAATTAAGCAGCCTTTCTTGCCAGCCTCTTCAATTGCGTTCGATAACATTTTTAAAGGGAAAAACTGCGGTGTGTGCGCCAACCATAATTGCGAACGATCCTCGGTGTGCTGAATAAGCGTTTCATTAACCCGCTTGACTGTATCCGCACAAGGCACCGCTAAAATAGCACCGTCGCTTATATTGGCTTCCTTGTTACGTATACCGACCGATATCAATTCTGCAATTTTTTCAACGCTAACGCAGGGACGTGCGGCATCGTGCACTAACGCCCATAAGGTTTCCTCGGTGTTCGATACCGCCATATTTTCTAGGCAATACGCCAACCCCAACGCCACTGAATCCGCTCGCTCTTGACCACCTTTAATGCAATGAATTTTCGAGTGCTTATATAATGTTGTTTTAGGCCAATACGTATCGTCAGGGTGCAAGGGCAGAACAATCCCCTGAATCTCCTTCAATTGCAGGATTTTTTTTAAGGTCACTTCGAGGAGCGTTTGGTTACGTAAAGAAAGGTATTGCTTGGGGACGTCAGAGTTCATCCGGCTGCCAATACCAGCAGCAGGCACAATTGCCCAAATTTTTGCTTGATCGGCCATCGGCATTAAATACGATTATTGGGGTTTTCTAAAAAGTGCATTTTTAGAGATGCCCTATTGTGATTCATCGACAATCATAAAAAAGGTCTCGCCTTCTTTTATCATGCCCATTTGGTAGCGAGCTCTCGCCTCTATACTGTCAGTCCCATTCTTCAAGCCATCAACTTCTGCCGCGAGGAGACGATTGCGCACCTTTAAACGATCATTTTCAGCCGACTGTTTGGTGATTTTCCGGTCGAGCCGAACCACGTGAGCCAAGCTACCATCGCCTACCCATAAGCGATATTGAAGCCCCAGTGTGACTACTGCCAGTATTACGAGAAGAATCTTCATAGATTCGAGGGTTCTGTTTTTATACTTTATTTAAAAATAACACACTATCAACGAAATGAAAAAGGCCAGTAAACTGGCCTTTTGAGTTTGAGCATGTTTTTCATCAAACGTGAGGCTAGCCTTGCTTAAACTCGGCACGCCCACGGTAAGGAGCCTTCTCGCCAAGCTCGGCTTCAATACGCAACAAACGATTATATTTGGCAATACGATCAGAACGAGACGCCGAACCGGTTTTGATTTGACCTGCTGACGTTGCTACAGCTAAATCAGCAATAGTCGTGTCTTCAGTTTCACCAGAACGATGAGAGATAACAGCGGTATAACCTGCATCTTGCGCCATTTTGATCGCGTCTAAAGTCTCACTTAAAGTACCAATTTGGTTGAATTTAATTAAGATGGAGTTGGCAATTGACTTGTCTATACCTTCTTGCAAGATTTTAGTATTGGTCACAAACAAATCATCGCCAACCAACTGAATCTTATCGCCAAGTTTTTTGGTTAAGTCAGCCCAACCGTCCCAATCACTTTCATCCATTCCATCTTCGATGGAAAGAATCGGGTATTTACCCGCTAATTCAGCCAAGTAATCGGCAAATTCTTCAGGCGAAAACTTTTTTCCTTCGCCTGCTAAGTCGTATACGCCATCTTTGTAAAATTCGGTCGCGGCACAATCTAACGCTAAGGTAACGTCTTTACCCAATTCGTACCCGGCATTTGATATGGCTTCAGCAATGATCGTAAGCGCCGCTTCATTTGATGGTAAGTCCGGGGCAAACCCCCCTTCATCACCAACCGCAGTGCTTAAACCACGACTGGAAAGTACTTTTTTCAAGTGGTGAAAAATTTCAGCACCCATGCGCAAACCTTCAGTGAAGCTTGTCGCAGAAACTGGCTGAACCATAAATTCTTGAATGTCGACGTTGTTGTCCGCGTGCTCGCCACCATTGATGATGTTCATCATCGGAACGGGCATGGTGTACTGGCCAGCGGTTCCGTTCACTTCGGCAATGTGCTGATACAGTGGGATTTTTTTATCGATAGCCGCCGCTTTTGCTGTCGCTAATGAAACCGCCAAAATAGCGTTCGCGCCGAGTTTTTCTTTGTTTTCAGTACCATCAGCATCGAGCATAATACCGTCGATAACTCGCTGAGCCGATGGATCTTGACCAAGCAATAACGGCTTAATAATATCGTTGATATTTGCAACGGCCTTAAGAACACCTTTACCGAGGTAACGACTTTTATCGCCGTCACGCAGCTCTAAAGCTTCGCGTGATCCGGTTGAAGCGCCAGACGGTGCGTATGCGCAACCGACTACGCCGGACTCTAAAACAACCTCAGCCATCACGGTAGGATTGCCACGGGAGTCCATTACTTCAAACCCAACTACATCAGCAATTTTGCTCATAAGAATTACTCTCTATCTTGATAAGTTATAAAATTTCTAAAGGCGGAAAACTTTTAGTCAAATCATCCACGGCTTTTATCTGTGCCAAAAAGGGCTCTAATTTATCCAGCGGCAAGGCGCTTGGACCATCGCATTTCGCTTGATCTGGGTCCGGATGAGCTTCAAGAAAAAGCCCTGCCAAACCAATCGCCGTACCCGCGCGGGCCAGCTCTGCTGTTTGGTGTCGACGACCGCCCGAAGCTAAACCCAAAGGGTCTCGACACTGCAAAGCATGTGTTACATCAAAAATAAGGGGTAAACCGCCGGTCACTTCTTTCATAGTGCGAAAGCCCAGCATATCGACAACGAGGTTGTCGTAGCCCATACAGGCACCGCGCTCACAGATTAATAGCTTTTCGTTACCACATTCTGCAAATTTCTCGGCAATATTTTTCATTTGGCCTGGGCTAAGAAACTGCGGCTTTTTAATATTAATGACAGCACCTGTTTTCGCCATCGCTTCAACCAAATCGGTCTGGCGGGCTAAAAAAGCGGGGAGCTGAATAACATCACACACTTCGGCCACAGGAGCCGCTTGGGCAACTTCGTGGACATCGGTAATAACCGGTACGTTAAATTCATTTTTAATTTGTTCGAAGATTCTTAAACCTTCTTCCATTCCTGGGCCGCGATAGGAATGAATTGATGAACGATTGGCTTTATCAAAAGAAGCTTTGAACACATAGGGTATTCCAAGCTTGGTGGTCACATTTACATAATGTTCGGCAATTCGAAGGGCTAAGTCTTTGGACTCCAGCACGTTCATGCCGCCAAACAACACAAAAGGGCGATCATTCGCTACAGCGATATCGCCCACATTAATCGTTTTACTTTGCAATCTATGTTCCTCTGCTAGCCTGAAAGACTATTTATTACTGTAAGCCAGTGCGGCTTGAATGTAGCTAGAGAATAAAGGGTGCCCATCACGAGGAGTTGATGTGAATTCTGGGTGAAATTGACAGGCAATAAACCACGGATGATTTTCATATTCGATAACTTCGACTAAGGTATCACCAGATGACCAGCCGCCAATACGTAGGCCGCCTTTTCGCATTTGCTCAAGGTATGAGTTGTTAAATTCATAACGGTGACGATGACGTTCAAGAATGACGTTTTTACCGTATATTTCAGCCACTTTAGAATCTTTTTCTAAATGGCATTCTTGAGCACCTAAGCGCATGGTGCCACCAAGATCGACGCCTTCATCACGCGTCTCTGTTTTGCCTTCGCTATCCACCCACTCCGTAATCAAAGCAATCACCGGATGCGGTGTTTTACGATCAAACTCTGTGCTATTCGCACCATCCAAATGCAAGACGTTACGTGCAAATTCAATAACAGCGGTTTGCATTCCCAAACAAATACCCAAATAGGGAACCTTGTTTTCTCGAGCATAACGAACGGCCGTTAATTTCCCTTCAAAACCACGCTCACCAAAGCCCCCAGGAACGAGTATCGCATCAACACCTTCCAAAATTGATGTGCCTTTTGTTTCAACATCTTCAGCATTGACGTACTTGATATTCACTTTGGTGAGATGGTTAATACCTGCATGCTTAAGCGCTTCATTCAAAGACTTATACGCATCAATCAATTCCATATATTTGCCGACCATGGCAACTGTTACTTCATGCTCAGGGTTAAGCTCACGTTCAACCACGGCATGCCACTCATGCAAATCTGCTTCTGGAGCATCGATTCCAAATTTTTCTAATACGATTTGGTCTAGGTTGTAGCCTTTAAGCATTTCGGGAATGGCATGAATGGTCTCGGCATCCGGTAAGGGAATAACCGCTCGTTCTTCAACGTTAGTGAACAAGGATATTTTTCGCCGAGATTCGATATCGATTTCTTTCTCTGACCGGCAGATTAAAATGTCTGGCTGTAACCCTATGGAGCGAAGCTCTTTAACCGAATGCTGAGTGGGCTTGGTTTTGGTTTCGCCTGCCGTTGCAATATAAGGAACAAGGGTCAAATGTATCAATAACGCATGCTGGCCACCGAGTTCGACTTTCATCTGGCGCACGGCTTCTAGAAAAGGCTGTGATTCAATATCACCAACCGTACCGCCGATTTCAACAAATGCGACATCAACATCTTTTCCGCCACTGTGAATACGACGTTTAATCTCATCAGTTATGTGCGGAATCACCTGAACCGTTCCGCCCAAATAGTCACCACGTCGCTCTTTACGCAATACGGTTTCGTATACTCGACCGGTGGTAAAGTTGCTGTTACGCGTCATTTTTGCGCGAACGAATCGTTCGTAATGGCCAAGATCAAGATCGGTTTCTGCACCGTCTTCCGTTACAAAAACTTCGCCGTGCTGGAAGGGACTCATCGTACCGGGGTCAACATTAATGTAAGGGTCAAGCTTTAGGATGGTCACTTTAAGACCACGGGCTTCTAAGATGGCCGCCAAAGACGCTGAAGCGATGCCCTTTCCTAATGATGAGACCACACCGCCTGTAACGAAGATATAACGCGTCATAACAACCCTTTCTGTATGCAATTCTGGAGTGCCCGACTATCGCGGGAACTGTATCAATAAGTTTAATGATGTTTCGCGGAGAGATCCGCCAACAGCCTGCTATTTATTCGAAGAAGTAGGCTCCTAGACGGAGTTCTCTACTGCTATTGAGATGGGGCGCCAGACTACCAGAAAAGGCACGTCGACTCAAACCGAAATGGGATTTTAGCTACAGGGCTCATGCCGTATTGCTAGGGGTTAGATGCGGGTATTGCAATGCCAGTTTACAGCAAAATCATCGGGTAGTTTTGTCGAGGGCAAACAACAAAACAAGTCCCCTACAGCAACGAGATCGCCATTCAAAAAGACGAGGGGAACACGGTCACGTAGCCATGGTTCCAAACGGTATTCCTGGAGCAATTTTTTTAGTCTTTGAGAGTGGCTCCGCCCAGCAGGTTTGCAACGCTGTTGTCCAGAACGAAAAGAGACGTCAAAAACCATTTCTGAACCAACACCCTCGCCTCGCCCCACACACTCCAGCTTACTTCCATCCTCAAGGGAAATTGACCTATTGAGGACAACAGACAACGACGCCGTAGACTGAACTTGCGGTACACGGAAACGGCGAATCAAAAATAGGCGCCCTTGATACCGGTGCAGAACACACCCACCCCATTCGAGCTTGGGTTGAGCATCTTCTCGCGCATAAATGACTTCATCCACTTTTGCCAATTGCTTTGCATCGGGGAGGGTAAATCCCTGACGATCACACCACGATCGTAATAGATGCTTCTGACGTGTAACCGATAGAACAGTATATTGATCAAGGCTCACGCTCTCACCAAAACGCTCCTTTTTACGTCCGCAAAAAACCAAATCGTCCTCCGCAAACTCGGCTAACAAATCGTCTGCCTCTTCGAGCCAGCCTGCCGTGCGGGATATTCGATCCTCAACATTTTGCCAACGCTTATTGAGGAGGGGGAAAATTTCATGCCGCAAAAAGTTACGGTCGTATTGCGTATCCTTATTGCTCTCATCTTCAACCCAGCGCAACTGATGATCTTGGGCATAGTGTAGCAAGTCTGCCCTAGTCACCCCCAGCAACGGACGAAACAAGCTACCACTCCCTAACAGACGCTTTGACCGCATTCCCGCTAACCCTTTAAGGCCTGCTCCACGCATCAACCGAAACACGAGCGTTTCAACAGCATCATTCTTATGATGAGCCAAAAGAATCAGGTCATCCTGGCCCAGCAGTTTTTGAAATACAGCATATCGCTCTTCACGCGCTCCGCTCTCTAGCCCCTTACCAGTATTGATTACCTGAACTTTGCTTACAGTACAAGAAGTACCGAACTCCTGAGCAACCTTTACACAATGCTCAGCCCACGCACCGGCATCTGGCGAAATTTGATGATTGACGTGTATCGCGCAAACACGGGAAGATAGTGCCGACTGACTTAGCAGATGCAATAAAACAGTAGAGTCCATACCGCCACTGTAGGCCACCCAAAGCTTAGCGTTTGGGCGCAACTGCTCGGTAATATCTTGTAGAATGGTCTCTGGATTCATGGTTATAAACGTATCACGATTTTTGTCTGTATTATTTTACAGCTAATATTGAGTCTGATATTTCATCTGACGTTATGTTTTATTAGCTTCTGTACTATTTCATATCTCAACCAATAAAAGCTCAGACCTATGAAAACACAGGCCCCTTTTGGAAGCTGGCAATCACCAATCACCGCAAAAATGGTGGCCGGAAAAACCCCAAAAATATTCGATACTTTAATTGATAATGGCCGCTTATTTTGGTCCGAAAGTATCGCGACAGAAAAAGGCCGCTCGGCCATTATGATGCACACTGGAAATCAGCACCAGTGTATTTTACCCCGGCCTTTGAGCGCCAAATCCAGAGTTCATGAGTACGGCGGAGCATCCTATGCCGTTCACGAAAACACTCTTTTTTTCGTGCTCGATGATGACCAGGGTGTTTACGCAGGCGATTTTTTGAGAACAGAATTTACGCCTACAGCTTTGACGCCGAAAGGCAGTTATCGGTTTGCTGACCTGGTCGTCGACAAGAAAAATCATCGACTTATTGCCGTATGCGAGGAACACGTTACGGGTACTGAGCACCGAGTTGACAATTATCTCGTATCCATACCAATGAGAAGTGAAAAAGCCTCAAATACAGTACCCGATGAAGTGTTGGAGGACTCGACTGAGAAAGCCTACCCTAACGAGACAGATTCCAGCATTCCCCCTCTCATCCGCCTAACGGAAGGCCATGATTTTTATTCAAACCCTTGCATCTCCCCCGACGGCAATCAAATTTTATGGCTTACCTGGGACAACCCTGATATGCCTTGGGATAATACGCAGCTATGGCTAGCAGACCTTAACGCTACCGGGCTGGGTAATATCCAATTGATCGCTGGCAACGGAAAAGAGAGTATTTTTCAACCCAAATGGTCGCCAAACGGCGATGTACATTTTGTTTCCGATAGAAACAATTGGTGGAACCTGTATTCGATAAAACAAGAGTCATTGAATAGAAATGAACTCAAGCCCACTTGCACTTACGCACTCGAAGCCGAGTTTGCCACACCGCAATGGGTCTTCGGCATGTCCACTTATGGCTTTATCGACGCCCACACTATTTTCGCTGCATTCACACAAGATGGCACGTGGAAACTGGTCAAAATTTCTTTGCCCGAAGAGCGAGACACACAACAAAAAGCTATTATTGAAATAATCGAGAGCACGCTCACAGACATTGAGTATGTTAGCGCCAACTCGGGTATCGCGATATGCATTGGTGCTTCGCCCACACAAGCAAAAGCGCTGTTTTTATACTCAGATGGCAAACTCCAAAATTTAATCCCATCGCGCGCGCCCCTAAGTCCTAAGGAATACTCTAGCCCCCGGGCCATTGAATTTGAAAGCAGTGAAAATCAAGGTGCACGCGCTCACTTTTATCCGCCCCACAACACGCAATATGACAATACAGATTCATTGCCGCCGCTCATTGTCATTAGCCACGGCGGCCCCACAGGAGCAAGTGAAAGCAGCTTAAACCTCAAAATACAGTATTGGACCAGTCGAGGTTTTGCCGTTGCAGATGTCAATTATCGTGGTAGCACTGGCTACGGCCGAGAATATCGCCATCGTTTATTTAACCAGTGGGGTATTTACGACGTAGATGACGTTTGTGCTGTAGTTGAACATCTCGCGAACCAGCAACTCATCGATAAAAACAAGTGCATTATTAAAGGCAGCAGTGCTGGAGGGTATACCGTTCTTGCCGCGTTAACGTATAGAGACACTTTCAAAGCGGGCGTCAGTTTGTACGGTATTGGCGATCTTGAAATGCTCGCAAATGACACCCATAAATTTGAAGCGCGCTACTTAGATAAACTCATTGGCCCTTACCCCGAAAACGCAGAGATTTATCGTTCACGCTCCCCCATTCATCACGTGGATCAAATAAATTGTCCTCTGCTGGTTTTTCAAGGATTACTCGATAAAGTCGTCCCCCCCAATCAAGCCGAAGCCATGGTCAATGCCGTTAGAGAAAAAGGTTTACCCGTTGCCTATGTGACTTACGCCAATGAAGCGCACGGTTTTAGGCAAACCGAAACGATCGAACATATGCTCGACAGTGAGCTACAGTTTTATTCAAAAGTTTTTGATTTTGATGCGGGGCCTATTTTACACTCGCTTTCAATCGATAATATTTAAGGCATTTTATGGGACGCTGGCGACCACCTCGAAAAAAAGGTTCCCCTTATATCACCCCTGAAGGCGCTCAAGAAATGCAAGATGAGCTGCGACAACTGTGGAAGATTGAAAGGCCTAAAATCACAGACATCGTTCACGAAGCAGCAAAGAATGGTGATCGCTCTGAAAACGGCGATTACATTTACGGTAAAAAACGCTTACGAGAAATTGATGGGCGTGTACGTTTTTTATCAAAGCGTCTTGATGAATTAACCGTTGTTGATCGCATACCCGATGATATAGAAAAAGTTTTTTTTGGCGCCTGGGTAACGCTGGAAGACGATGATGGAAATGAAAGCTGCTACCGTATTGTCGGGCCAGATGAATTTGACTTGCGAGAAAAAAAGCTCAGTATGGACGCCCCATTGGCTACATGCATACTTGGAAAACGATTAGATGATGAGATTTGTTTTCACTCCCCTGAGGGAGATAAAAATTACGTCATTTCCAGCATTCACTACGGGGATCCCAATACGCAAGAATAAGAGCGGGGAATGGGGAACGGGGAACGGGGAACGGGGAACGGGGAACGGGGAACGGGGAACGGGGAACGGGGAAACTATATAGCGGCGGCCATTTTTAGCAACTATAAGCAATCGCTGCCACTTAATAAACAAATAGAACCCCCTGCCCTTGATACTCCCGAAGAAAGACACCGTGTTCACCATCAGGCAGTACTTTTTTTATCAAAAAATCTTTCGGCAAATCACCCTCTTCGATAAACGCTAAATTAACAAATTTGTATTTATCTTTCTTCTTCTTATTTTCATCTAAAACAATAACCACTCGAGGCAAGTGCCGACGAGCCAGACTGGCTTCGATGACAATACCAATTTCACCCGTATACAATTCAACAACACTGCCTACAGGGAATAAACCTATTGCTTTAATAAACTGAATGGCCAATTCTTCGTCAAATTGCTTTCCGCGCTCTTCATAAATAATTTTTAATGCGGTCGTGGAGGGGCGGGCTTTTGAATAACAGCGATCTGCCGTAATCGCATCATACGAGTCAACAATAGAAATAATTCGTGCAAACCGAGAGATTTTTTTTCCCTGCATTTTTCGCGGATAACCTGCGCCATCAATGCGCTCGTGATGACTGTATGCGGTATCTATCACCAGCGGATCAACACTCGGCGTCGACAATAATAGATTACGCCCATGAACAGTATGGGCCTTCATCATATTCATTTCTTTGGTCGACAGCTTGCCGGAGCTTTCTAATATATCCAGCGGAACACGCATTTTACCAATGTCGTGTAACAAACCGCACAATCCTAACATTTCAAGATCCTTCTTTTCATATCCCAAATACCGGCCAAACGCCACAGCCAATATACACACATTTAAACTGTGCTCAGCCGTATACTCACTCTCCTTCCGGATTTTGGACATCCAAAGCAAGGCATCAGGGTTTCTGAGAACAGAATTTACGCACTCATCAACAGTTTGCCGAACAGAAGCGTTATCAATTTCCTTACCTAAACGAATATTGTCGTGCAAGTCTCGCGTCCGAGTACGAGAGCCTTTGAACTCACTCTGTATTCGCTTATGCTCCTCCTCAACAGAGCATTCTGGCTCAAACCCAAAGGAAGGTGCGGAGCTTGCCGTACCTTCACTGCTGCTATAGTCGCTCGCAGGCGACAAATCAGTATCGATCCAAACATGCTCACAGTACTGAGTAACAACTCGCGCTTCTTCACGATCTTGAATTTTGAAGCCTTGCATCAAAAAGGGCGTATCAAGCCAATCTCGATCAAGCTTAGCGATGACCATCCCTATGCGAAGGTCGCATACCGAAATTTTTTTTATATTAGCCATGCACAATCAACACAAACTTTGTGATTACAATACGATCTCATCACGAAAAAGCCACGTAAACACCAACAGAAGAAGACCCCAACTAACACGCAGCCCATTTATAATTTAAAAAGATGAGCACTCATCTAGTATAGGACAAGCCAATCACGATTTTACACCAAACCGCTCACAGGATTCGCATTAGAAGAATTGCGTCCATCTATTGATTTTTTTAGAACTATTTTTAAAGCGTTTTCAGGCCGACAATACCGAGTGTAGCGCGCCGCAAAAATAATCAAGATTATGCTCGTTGAGCCCTGCAACGTTAATTCGGCTAGATGAGGCCATATATATACCAAATTGAGATGCCATTGCATCAACCTGCTCGGGGCTAATACCCAGAAAAGAAAACATACCGCTTTCGCGCGACACAAAGTCAAATCGATTCCCGCAGCCTTTTTCTGTAGCGACCTTAGCCAATTCTGCTCGTGTCTGCTGAATTCTCTCACGCATGGTACACAGTTCATCCAGCCATTCTGACTTTAACGCATTATCGCTTAAGACACACTCCACCACACTTGCCCCGTGATCAGGCGGCATCGAGTAAATACCCCGTACAATCTGAGTCAAATTACTGAGTACTGTTTTCGCTTCAACTTCAGTATTCAGCAGAAACCCCACCATCCCCACACGATCGCGGTACAGACCAAAATTTTTCGAACACGAAACAGCGAAGACAGCCTCTGAACACTGATCCATCACCAAACGTAAACCCACAGCATCCTCATCAAGGCCACGACCAAACCCTTGGTATGCCATGTCGATGAAAGGAATCAGGCCTTTCTCTATCATCAAGGCAACTATTTCCTGCCACTGTTCTGGAGACAGATCAGCTCCACTGGGGTTATGACAACAAGCATGTAAAAGCACCAAATCTCCAGGCTCTGCCTGCAGTAAACAATCTTTCATGGCATCAAAACGAATACTTTGATTTTGATAATCATAATAGGGATAGGATTCTATACTGATGCCCGCATCCCCCAGCAAAGGCACATGATTGGCCCACGTCGGATCACTCACCCATATTTTTGCCTGAGGCTTCACCCTCATAATCAACTCAGCGGCTACCCTTAACGCTCCACACCCACCAGGGGTTTGTAGCGCAGCAAGCCGCCCCCCAACTGAATTGTAAAGGTCTTCTCCTAAAGCCAGCTCACTCAAGAGTTTCGTAAACATCTGATTCCCCAATGGCCCGACATAGGCTTTAGAATCCTGCTCATCGACTAATTTTTGTTCCGCTTTTTTCAGACAATTTAAAACCGGTGTCTGGCCCAACTCATCTTTGTAAACACCAACCCCAAGATCAATCTTTTGGGGCTTAGTCTCCTTGCGGAATTTTTCAATAATTCCAAGCAAAGGGTCAGCCGGAATTTGCTGTAAATTTTCAAACATAGTTAAAGGCTCTATAGAGGAAATCGGGGAATCGAATGCTAATTAGTGCCCGTTCCTAAACCGGGTGATAGCGAGAGCAAATTTAAAATGTCAGATTTACATCGCTAGATATGGGCGTTAGGTCATTCCAAGCAACGATATCTAGTGATGCAAATATGGCGTTTAAAATTCGTTTGCCGTAGACGCCTGTTTATGGAAAGGCACTAATCAATAAAAGGATAACACTTCAGTAATTCGTGAAAGCGTGGGATTATAGCCCAAGCAGAATTAAATTTGGCTGGTGAACGGGTGTCTTACCGATAAAAGTTATTTGAAGTATTCAATAACGGAAATCACGTTTTTCTTTCCAGCCAAAGCACCCTATTTAGAACAAGAGCACCTGCAATGGCTACGATCGGAAATCTCGACAACCACGACAAAAAAATACTTGTCGTTTTACAGGACAATGCCGATCTTTCAATGGCCGATTTAGGCGATAAAGTCGGACTTTCTCACACCCCCTGCTGGCGCCGCGTTAAACGCCTTGAAGAAGAGGGCTATATCAAACGCAGGGTGACCTTACTCAGCCCCGATAAACTTCAGCTTAACGTTTCTGTACATGCCTACATCATCATCAAGCGTCACGATGAAGAATCGCTATTGGCTTTTGAATCCGCCGTACAAGAAGTACCCGAAATCGTCGAATGCTACAGCACAACAGGCGATAAGGATTATTTACTGAGGATGGTGGTCAGTACGGTTGATGACTATGAGTCATTACTTAAAAAACGTTTGGTTCACCTGCCTAATGTGGCTTCTGTGAATTCGGTTTTTGCCCTGAAACAGGTGAAATATACGACGGCTTTGCCGTTGTAAACTTCACCAATCGAGGCGTATATTTATTGGCCAAATTTGTCGATGTCTGGGAGACGTCGCTCCTTTGCATCCATGCAATCTCGGCATACATTACATTAAATGAAGCTCATCGATAACTGGGAGGCGCCGCTCCTTTGCATACATTACATTAAATGAAGCTCATCGATAACTGGGAGGCGCCGCTTCTTTGCATATATTCATGACCAAGCTTATCGATTACTGGGAGACGCCGCTCTCTTGCATCCATGCAATCGCGGCATACATTACATCCTGTAATAAAAAAGCCCATCCAATGGATGGGCCAAATGAGGAATAAACACACTTAATACAACGATAACAACTAAGGATAAGAGCCGTATCGATTAATAGGGGGATACTGCCAACTTCTACAGGTGAGGAAAAAGTCCACAGTGTGCATCAAACGTCTCTTACCTTTAGGTATAGCGCATGAGGTGACAGGAGCTTGGTTTAAAAAGAAATAACAAAACACGCTATATTATCATTCGGTATTAAAGCCCAGCATTTAACTAGTCACGCGACAAAACTGACAAAATCGCGCTCAATGATTGGTCGAAATTCAAGTTATCCAATACCAAAGTCTTATCCGAAAATTGCTGATAAAGCGAAAAACGCTCCTCAAACAAATCGTCTAAGCTCATTCCTGGCATACACGCCAGGCCTCTTTCACCGGCATTAGAAACACGCGACTTCATCGTCGAACAAGAAATTTTCAAATAAATTCGTTCCCCTAAACGCCCCAAGCGCTCCATTCCTTTCTCACTGTAAACAACGCTGCCACCGGTCGCCACAACACTGCCTGTAAGGTCACTACCTAACAAGACCTCTTCCTCCAACTGGCGCAGAGCCATATAGCCATTTGCATCCAAATAGCTTTGTAGCGTCATACCCGCGCGTTGCTGAATTAAAAGATCAGTATCCAAATACGGTTTGGCCAAAGCCTTAGCGAGTAAAACACCTAAGGTGCTTTTCCCAGCTCCAGGCATACCAATCAAAAAAATTGATGATGTCGACACGAAGTCATTTTCCTCTTAATTTGTACGTTCTTGATCTCAAGCTAAGGAGCTAATCGCTCAATATCCCACTTATCGCCAATAAAACGAAATTGAAACCGATCATGCAGACGACTACCTCCACCCTGCCAAAATTCGAACAAGGAAGGCTTCACACAATATCCCCCCCAAAAGTCAGGCAAAGGCACTTCAGTATTTTCAAATTTCTTTTTGATGGATTCAATTTGGTTCAGTAGTACTGAACGTGAGCTGATGCTGTGGCTTTGATTTGATGCCCAAGCTGCTATTTGGCTTTCTCTTGGACGACTCAAAAAGTACTTTAAAGATTCCGCTGCGGATACCTTTTCGACAGAGCCCAACACTTTCACCTGCCGCTCCATCATATGCCATGGAAAATGAATGCTCACTTTCGAGTTGTTCGTAATATCCTGCGCTTTCGCACTATTGTAATTTGTATAAAAAACAAACCCCCCCTCGCTAAAATGCTTGAGCAGAACGATTCGCTGACTAGGCTGACCATCCTCATCCACTGTCGCCAAGGTCATGGCCGTGGGATCGGCTATATCACTTTTAATGGCCTGCGCCATCCAGGTTTCAAACTGTGTAAAAGGATTATCGGACAGGTCCTCACGCTGAAGGCCTCCGATTAAATACTCTCGACGTACATCTTCAAGGTCCACTTGAGCCTACTCCAACTAAAGGTCTACGAATGATTTTCTGCTAAGATGATGTTTTCTGAATTATCTCATAAAGCCGCGCCAACATGACTGAAAAAAACACCGATATCCCAATCGTTATCTTAGCCGGTGGTATGGGCCAACGTATGGGAGGTATTGATAAATGCCTGCTTTCCCTCGGGCAGACGTCCGTACTGACGATGATCACAGAAAAGCTTCTATCTCAAACCCCTCATGTCTATCTAAACATTAACGGTGACGCCTCACGTTTCACCAATAATACGCTACCCATTATAAAGGATGAATGTGAAACACCCATTGGCCCGCTAGGTGGCTTATTGAGTGCCTGCCACCACGTACTTAACAAGCATCCACAGTCACAGTGGTTTATGACAGTTGCTGGTGACTGCCCTTTCCTGCCGAAAAATCTTTTACTTTCTTTGCTTGATGCTTCCCAAAATGTATCGTCTGATAAAACCGGAGAGTATGACAATTGCAGTACAGAGGTGATTTTCTGCCGTAGCCATGAACGAGATCATTTTATTATCAGTTTATGGTCTCGAGAAATAGCACCGAAACTGCAACACTTTATTGAGCAAGGAGGCCGTAGTGTCGGGCGTTTCATTCAAACTTTGAACAATCAATCGCTGACGTTTAATGATACCCCAATCGACCCATTCTTTAATATAAACACCCAAGAACAATGGCTAGAAGCTCAAGCAGCGGCTGCATCAAGCACAAAAACATAGGGGTGAATAACGATGCAAACAAAGAGACTAATAATAGGTTTACTCACATAATGAAAATTCAAAACCCGCTTTTATTAATTTCCATTATAAGTCTCTCTCTGATGGCAATTTCTCAGAACAGCCAAGCCATCGGCCTTAAGGCCTGTATAAATTCAGCCATAACTGAACTCGAATTTACCTACTGTGAAATTGTTAAGAAAGGACAAGGGAGTACGCTACCTGATTTTTTCGGTTTTCGGCGCAATAAAGAAAGTATGCAAAGGTTATTACTCAAGCGAGGGGCTGCGCGAACTGGAGTCACCATTCCTAAAGCTAGCGAGACGCCATCAGAAACTAGACTTACATCTCGACCTCTCGGCACAGAAAGACCACAAACAGAACCTGCCAAAACATCTGTAACGACATCCGCTAGTAACCCCCAAGACATCGGCAAAAAACAAGAAAATGATTTAACGGCATGTTCATTAAATAAAGAGCAAATCAACTGTAATAATCAGAGATATTTTTTGGCTGTCAATACTCCAGAAAACCGACTGGAGCAAAATGCCCTCAGCGATAACAACCTTTTAGCGCTACCAAATATACAAAACGGCCAAACCCAGCTTCAGTACCTTTCCTATCTGTACCCACGCTATATTGAAAAAATGTTATTGATTGGACTAGGGGATTCCACGGTTTCTTTTACGAAGTTTAACGCGATCTACGAGACCTCTATTCAGCAAGGCGAGAATTTTTCAATGCGTTTTGCGGAGATGTATGAGCTGCTAAAACAGGAACGTCGAACGATGGGGATAAAACAACGCTATCGCAACAACTTCCCTGAGAGTATAGAAAGCTGCATGCAACTCAGTAGAGAACTGATTGCATGCGATAACGTTGAGCAGAATTGGGTTTATCGAATAATTTTGTAATCTGAGTTTATAAAGCGATTAGTTTAAACTCACTCGTGACCGATTCAGACCGATTACCCGCACGTACTGGTAGAGGAGAAATCTCAACCGTACCCCCTAAAGACTCTAAATTTTCAACAATATAAACAGTTGGTCCAAGCCTGTTAGAAAATAAAACATTGCCACCACTGAACTCCAACTGCCACTGCAAGCTATAACTACTGTTTTGAAAAGTCACATCATCCTCTAATGATAGGTCCTCTCTCACTCCAATAACAGCAACCCCCAAAATATCAGTAAGATACAATTTAATATTATGTTCATTCGTATTTTGGACGATATGGACATAACCTTGCTCAGTGTGAACAAACACCCACTGCTGGTTGAGTAGGCTGACATTACAATCAACGGCAACTACGATATTCTCAACTACGATATTCTCAACTGTTTCACTATTAGCGACGATACTCTCTACCGATAAGCATTGACTGGAATCCAATATTGACTGAATTTGATAAACTGGAGTCACAGAAGCCAATACAAAATCAGAGACCGTAATCGTACCGCTATCGCGCCGCTGGTTATCGGCAACAGTTACTGTGCCAGCGCCATCATTGTTGACAGCCGTGATCGCTTGATTATCAAGGTCAAAATAATTCTGAAAAATTGCAACGCTTACATTTCCAGTCGTCGACACATTAATAAGCTGTTCAATATCATCGGTTCCACCACTGATGCTATCGAACTCGAATTCGTTGTAGCTTATTTCGGCGGAGCCACCTGCGGAAATTAGTGATCGATTTTCGAATGAACGAAGCAAGGTGTTGTCACTTTCAAAAACATTAAATTGAACCGACGTATCTCTTGATTTCTCTTTTAGTTCAATATGCTCATTGCTAATATTGCGACCAAACACAACTTCTCGAACACTATTATTTTGGCTTTCCCCGTCACCAATACCGATGACAATCCCTTCGCCATAACTTTCGCCCAAGCCATCTCGTGGATTCAGTCCTGTTCTATCGATAGAACCACCTAAAATGTGGCTGTTAGTTGTCCCATTTTGAAAAACGATTCCTCGCTCTGAAACGGAATCAACATCAATATTTTCTAGTGTTACGCCATTTGCACTATCAACAACAACACCGTTACGTGCACCAGATATGCTTATTCCTTCTATTTGCCAATAATCGCCCTCTATCAACAACACTGAGCTGCCAGATTCCGTACCACCAATCAAAACCACCTCACCGCTTTCGGCTCTTAAAATGAATGGCTCGTCAGCAGTGCCATCAATATCGGCTCGAACATAGAAATGTGCATTATCATGACCACTTGCAGATACAGAGGCTGTTCCTTCATATTCACCACTTGCGACAACAATTTCAGTGTTACTTGTAGCCGATTGAAGTGCTGCCTGTAATTCTGAAGCAGTGGAAACGTAGACTTCGTTTGTTTCTGCCACCACGACACTAATGGCATAAAGAGACGAGTTCTCTCCATCTGCTGAATCGACACGTAATAAAAACTCATTACTCCCAGCGTTTAGATTATCAAATAATGACCCCGTATACTCAACTCCTGACGTTAGGACTACCGCCGAGACTTCATCAATATCCAGCTCATCACTTTTTGCGTCATCAACACCTAGCGTGAGAACAGCATCATCTCTTCCTGCAGCCATAGCAGCGGTCAAGCTCAGCAATGCCAATTCGTTCAACCTATAACTCACTAACGTATTGCCTCCGTTCTCGCAAATGTATGGTCTGACATCCCTACCACCTGAAAATTCGAGGGAGCTCAGGCGCGTGTCCGCCGCTATATCTTCTGTAGTATCTACCAAGTCCTTCGATAGATTAAACGTATAGGTAAGAGACGCGCCTTGATTTTGAGGTGTTAATTCTATGTCGATCGTCTTCGTTTCTGACGATTGCAAAGGAATAAATACAGGTTCCCTCCAGTCTTTAAGCTCGGAGTTGATACGGACTTCAGTAAAACGACTTTCAGTGTCTACAATGAAGAAAAAACCACATTTATCACTGTTAATCCTTACGTCATAAGTTCCGGGGAAGAATTCAGAAAGCGGCTCAGCATCATCAATAAGAGGAATAGCAGTAGTAACGCTCAGCGCACTATCACCATCAATCAAAAGGTCTCGTAAAACTGCTGAAGAAGACTCTCTCTCAATGAATAAGGAATAATTCAATACAGCAGCATTAGACAGACTGGAAACACGAAGGTATACAAGGTTCATTCCTTCTTCTATCTCTACAGGGACACTCTCCTCAGCATTAATCGCTGTAACCGTGTCACTCACGTCTTCATCATTTGACACTTCGATCAATTCTAGCCGCACATTGTCATTCTCACCTAGAGAAACGCTCAAGCTAATGCTCGTCGCAGCGTCATCCAGTTCAACACTATATGGCCCTGCCACTTCTGGATCGAACTCCTCAACAATGTTGCCTCCAAAGTAGAGCGTTCCACCCGATAATATCTCTATAGAAGATAATCGAAGATCCGGCGCATCCACAAAATCGGTAATTTCATCACCACCACTACAGGCAAATAGTAAGACGGTCAGGCTGATCAGCAGGCAGCGCTGTATCGTGTATTGCATCATGCGTTTTGAACCTAAAAAAATCATATTGTGAATTTCTATGTAAACCGATAAAGACAATGAGAAAAGCCCCAAATTCCAGGTGAAATGGCACTCTCGATGAGGGCGAACAAGGTACTAGTATTCGCTGTAGGAGTAAAGTGAGGCCAGTAAGCTCACTTTTAAGGAGTACCCCTAACATCCTTCGCTATCAGACAGCGATGATCGATAGAGTTCAAAGAATTTTTCTTTATAAAATTCAATGACTTACAGCTGCCATAATTCGCCATATTTACCCATAATTGATCACTGAAAAAGCGTGATCTGTGCACGCTTACGCCGTAAAAGCACTGATAAAGTGATTAATAAGTCGGCGGGAAAACCCTTTTCGCCAACATCTCAAGGGTGATAATTATGAATGATCTCAGCACAACATCATGGCTCAGTGACTGGCGAACCTTTTCGTTAATGCTTGTCGTCTCGGTAATCGTACTCTACCTCGCGCGGACGTACGCACACCAAGCCATTACAGGGCTAAGCCGAATGTTAGCCTCCATTTTTCGTCTGGCAGCTAACGCCTGCGATTCCACACGACGCCAGTTAAAGTCTCGCAATCGAGAAGTGTTACTGGAACAAGGGCAGGAGCAAGTCTCCCGGGAACTCGAACGAGAGTTTTTTGAAGTAACCCGCTTCGTCCAAAGAGACCTCGGTGGATATCCGCAATTACAACGTCAAATCCAAGAAGAAATCACTCAGATTCATGATGACTATCAGGCCAGTGGCCAAGTCCCTGCTGCCCTACCCGAGTGGGTTGAAGCGGTGGAATCTGTCGCCAAATTAAAGTCTAGCGATAACGCTTCGGCATTAAACACAAAAATTCTGGAACAGATTCATCAGTCTGCAGAGCAGCAACACAAAGACCAACTACAGCAAGCTAGACAGGATGCTGGAGAACGACACAAGCGCCTCAAAAACATGACCGGTTACTGGCGCAAGTTATCGGACAGTGTGGACGAAGTGGGTGATCGACTCAAAGACATCGTCACACGTAGCCAGAATATCGATAAACATATGCTGAAATTTAACGAAATTAGTAATGGTAGTGATAGCGCAGTCCGGGCTTTACGAGCCTCTTCGCTTACGCAATTTTTAATTGCTTTAATGGTGGTGCTAATTGCTGCTGGCGGCGCATTTTTTAACTTCCACCTGATCGCACTCCCCATGTCTGAAATGGTCGGCTCTACACAGCGTATTGGTGGGGTCACAGTCGCGGATCTCTCGGCCCTGGTTATTATTTGCTTGGAAATGACTGCAGGCATATTTTTATTGGAGAGTTTACGCATCACCAAACTATTCCCTCTGATCGGCTCTATGGACGACAAAATGCGTCGCATCATCATGATATCCGCCGCCTTAGTATTACTGATATTAGCATCAACCGAATCGGCACTGGCATTTATGCGCGATCAAATTGCTAACGATTTAGCCAGCCTAAGAGCCTCTCTGGCAGGTGTCGAAGCAGGAGCCTCAAGCGGAATCAGTGAGTGGATACCACTGGTGGCCAATATGACTCTCGGTTTTATATTACCCATTGCTTTGACCATGATTGCAATTCCATTGGAGTACTTACTGCAAACGGGGCGCACTGTAAGCGGCGGGGTTATCGAGATGGTACTGAGTATGTTAACCATCATCTTACGAATATTATCCAATAGCACCCGGCAAATAGGGTGTTTTGCGATCAATCTCTATGATTTTTTCATCGCAGCTCCGTTATGGGCAGAAGCCATGCTCAAGCAACGCAGTGCTTTAGGCCGCAGTAATGAAAAACTCCCCAATGAAGGCAGGGTAGAATTATGAATAATAAGAGAAAGTTAAAAATCAAAAACTTAATAGGAAAGGGCTCAACGTATAAGTGGCACTCGTTCCTTATCCTATCGGTTTTAACTCTATTAATCAGTGGATGCAGTGAGAGCGAACAAAACAACCGTTATGCAAAAGGGATTTATTTGCTACTCGATACTTCAGGAACGTATACCCAGGAGCTTAACAAAGCCCAGCAATTGATTAATTACATGCTGGCAGGGTTAGAGCCAGGGGACACGTTTGCCGTCGCGCGCATAGATAGCGGAAGTTTTAGTGAAAAAGACATCATCGCCAAAGTCGTGCTCGATCCACGGCCGTCAATGGCCAACAAGCAAAAGCGCGACTTTGCATCGACAATTGATCAATTTGTGAAAAGTGTTCAAAGCAGCGCATACACAGATATATCGGGCGGATTGCTACAGGGAATCGAATATCTAAATGAAGCCAACGTCGGCAAAAAAACCATTATGATCTATTCGGATTTGAAGGAGGAATTGCCGAAAGGGTTTGTTCGTGACTTTGACTTATTACTCGATGGATTTACCGTCAAAGCGCTCAATGTGACTAAGTTGAGAGCGGACAATCAAAACCCTCAAGTGTATTTAGATCGGGTCGCTCACTGGCAAACCAAAGTAGCCAACGGAGGTGGAACATGGGAAGTGATTAATGATTTAGATAAACCGGATGCGGTTTTATGACGGGTGACGGGTGACGGGTGACGGGTGACGGGTGACGGGTGACGGGTGACGGGTGACGGGAAAGTATAATAGGAATAGGGGGCTGGTCACGGAAGACCGGCTAACTCGACGTTAAACAGCTTCCATTACAACTTTAAACAAGATCAAATCGGATTGTTCTGAGCTGTATTGCTCGCCCAATGACAAACAACCTTTTCCGGTTAAAGGGTAAAACTCATCGCGAATAATCACACTACTCGCTTCACCCACCTTTACCACGGTGCCATTGGTACTGCGATCAAGGATACCAATTTGGTTCTCTTTGAGATCGACTACACAATGAATACGCGACACAAGGTCTTTGTCCACAGACAGTGAATTGACCTTTGGGTCTCGCCCGATATAAAACGGCAAATCCACCTCTTTCACCCGGTAAGCATTACCTTTGTGAAACATCTCAATCCGCACAAATTTGCCTTCTACTTTTTGCAGTAGATCTGAATTGATAAGCGTATTAGGTCTTTCGTCGTCTAGCATATAGTCTTATTTTACCGGTAGAGCTAAGGCAGCTATTTAGCGGCCAGATTATACAAGGGAACCACAGAGTAAGTCCAAATAAGCAACTCGACCATAACCTAAATCAAACGCCCGTCTTCTAACTTAACCAACTTTCCACTATAGCACTTAGCGCCCCCTCAAACTCCCCACGGTACAAGCAGATAATACCGGTATTATTGGGCCAGAAACGATTTACCTGGCGAAGAGCACACATACAGGAAGTTTAATTTTAGACCAAGCTGTTTGCTCCCCGATCAAAAAGCATTCAACAGATATTTTGTTCAAGAAAGAGGACTACGTCTCATTGCTGGCGCCAAAACCCATCGTCACCCGTCACCCGTCACCCGTCACCCGTCACCCGTCACCCGTCACCCGTCACTGATGTGGCTTAATGAATCC
>JAWSUZ010000104.1:0-1587 GCA_033852165.1 Agarilytica sp.
CAACTAGCTTGAAAAACACCGAAGGGCTTGGTTGATACTTCCTCTTTTTCCTTCACGAATAATCTTTCCGCTCCAGTCTACCAAGCTTAAATAATCGTTAAGGTGAAAGGGCAGTCCTTGGGGCATGGGTTCTCGCGGATTACCGACGAAGGGCATTAAGCATTCGGGTTGTTCTGGTAAGGTCTTATCTTTGAGAGTGTCGCAACGCAGTTTTACGGAAGTGTAAATGGACTCCTCGGGTGTTGGTGCCATCTTGGCGCGAACGGGGTTTAAGTCAATGTAGGCCATACACGCGATAAGGGCTTTTTCGTCTAATAAGGCCTGTGATTTAAATCGCCCCTCCCAGAATTTTCCGGTGCAATTTTCTTCGGCATTCGCTTGTCTGGCGATGGGTTCATTTAATGCGCGCATAAACCAACTGATATCACACAATTGTAAACGCCATTTATCCAGTCGTAAGCGTACAGCCATAAGCTCAGTTTCGCCTAGTGGCTCTTTTCTCAGGTATTTTTGTGTAAGCACTGTGCCTTTATAAATCTGATGCCAGTGTTGGCAAACTTCCATGTCACTCCACGCTAAGTTTTTTGCTTTGTTAATGTGCAGGCAAAGGTGGGTGTGATTGCTCATCACTGCATATGCGCTGACGTCGATTGCAAAGACTTGTGCCAAGAAGTGAATGCGATCTTCAATCCATTGTCGTCGGTGTTCATAGCTTGTATTGGTTAGTCGATCAAAACCACATAGGTACGTTCTGCGAACACAGCGTGATACGCAGTGGTAGTGGGGTGTTGCATCGAGTGAAATTAGGTGTTTTCTGGGTTTTGGCATCTTCGTCATTCCGTGATCGATACTGGTATTGTATACAGTTGTTTGAGGCGGGGACAAGCTGTTATCGTGGGTGTCCGTTTAATTTGGTTCAAATAATCGAGGGGATGTTTAAGCTGTCTCCCGATCACTATTAAGTCCACATAGGAATGGGTGTGAAGCAAGAATTGTATGTTAGTACGGATGTAGAGGCTGATGGCCCCATACCTGGTCCACACTCAATGTTGAGTTTCGGTTCTGCAGTTTATACTCGTGATAAAAAATTGATTGCTACCTTTGAGGCCAACTTAGAGACAATAGAAGGGGCAAGCGCACACCCGGAAACAGAAAAATGGTGGCGTACACAACCAGAAGCATGGAAAGCTTGCAGGACCGACCTTCAAGCTCCAAAGCAAGCAATGACCGATTATGTCGCATGGCTAAAAGGCCTTCCAGGAAAGCCCGTATTTGTTGGTTATCCCGCTTCTTACGATTTTATGTTTATTTATTGGTATCTCATAAATTTTACTGGCGAGTCACCGTTTTCACATTCTGCGCTCGATATTAAGACCTTAGCTATGGTTGGGTTAAAGAGTACTTACAGAGAAGTGTCGAAACGGAGAATGCCAAAGCGTTGGTTTGATGATTTACCTCACACGCATAAAGCTTTGGATGATGCTATTGAACAGGGGGCTTTATTCAGCGCCCTCCCACTTAAAAACGTCTACCTTTTAACATGTTCGACGATATTAGCGTGAATATAGTATTATTGCCGCTCTCTCA
>JAWSUZ010000105.1:0-3605 GCA_033852165.1 Agarilytica sp.
GGAGCGTCCATCTCATCAGCCATTCTTAAACTTAGCAAATACTGGTGCTATGTAAAAAATGCAAGTTTTCTCTGGTTAAACGACCATAGACAGTAGTGAACGTTATAATTACAACGTGACTATCAGCCTTATCGGCTGAGCTTCTTCTAAATAGAAGGGGAATCAATAGCGGGTCAAATATAGGGCAGGTGGAATTGGTGAAAAGTGAAGCGGATAGCTGGACTACTTGCCCGGAATGTCAGGGACACGGTAAAAAAAGAAGGAGGCTCCGCAAGAAAGTGAAACTCCGCTACCAGAGGGCGTTGGATCAATTTGAAAAAATGAAGAGCGAAGGAGCGGTTCCAGCTCGCCCGAAGGGTCACCTCGATTCATGCTTAAACTGCAAAGGGTCCGGATTGGTCCATTCTGCTATCCAGCCGTTATCTGGTAAAGAAAAATACCCGCACCTTGCCATCATTGGGGGCGGAATAGGTGGCGTGGCTCTCGCCGTGGCTTGTTTGCACCGCGGAATTCCTTTTACTCTTTATGAGCGCGATAGTGGCTTCGATTCACGATCTCAGGGCTATGGACTCACTCTGCAACAAGCGAGTAGAGCGATCGAGGGCTTGGGAGTTTTCTCGTTAGAAGAGGGCGTGATTTCAACAAGGCACGTGGTTCATACTACAGAAGGGCGAGTGATCGCTGATTGGGGAATCAGAAATTTAGCGCCGTCGGATTTGAAAGCGTCACCGAAGCGCACGAATGTACATATAGCTAGGCAGTCGTTGCGCTTAGCTCTGCTTGAGCAGTTAGGTGGGCATAATGCGGTGCAGTGGGGGCACCAGTTGGTGGGTTTTAAAGAGTGTGAGGGGGAAGGTGTGGATTTGAGCTTTCAAGTAGAAGGCGAGATGAAGAGCGTGAATGCGGACCTTGTGGTGGGGGCGGATGGAATTCGTAGTTCGGTGCGAAGGTTGTTGATTGGTGAGGACTCCTCACCATTATCTTACTTAGGTTGCATTGTGATTTTGGGGATCTGTCCTTTGGGTGATATAGAAGGTGTTGATCGTTCTTTGCTGGATTCGGCTACGGTATTCCAAACCGCCAATGGTAATGAACGGATCTACATAATGCCTTATTCGTCAAACTCGGTAATGTGGCAACTCAGCTTCCCAATGTCAGAAAAAGAGGCTAAGGCGTTGAGCGCTCAAGGAGCACAAGCACTGAAGCAAGAAGCATGTCGTCGATGTCAGTGGCATGATCCAATTCCCCAAATTTTAGCGGCGACACAGGACACTCAGGTTTCTGGTTATCCTGTGTATGACCGAGCACTACTTAAACCAGAATTGTTGGGGAAAGGTGCTAAAGTGACTTTGATCGGTGATGCGGCTCACCCTATGAGTCCATTCAAAGGGCAGGGCGCGAACCAAGCTCTGCTGGATGCGCTGGCGCTGGCCAGAGGGATAACAAAAGGATGCAGATCTTTATCTCAATGGCGGGAGGCAGGATTGAGGGAAAGTGTGTTAACTGAATTCGAATCAGAAATGTTGGTGCGCAGTGCTACGAAAGTGAAGGATTCGGCAGAGGCTGCGCAATTCCTGCATTCCGATGTTGTGCTTCATGAAGGCGATGAGCCGAGAGGGCGGTGTATGCAGAGAAATGGACAGAATGAAAAAGAACAAAAATAAAGATCAGAATTTTATCGTGTAATAAGGGGGGCCATATATGCCCCCGTACCCCCGGTTTATCCCGCTGAGTTTTATACGAAACCTGCTGGGTGGGTGAGAACGTATTACATTGGTTAGCTGTAGAAAACAGGCATGAAGAAATCCGGCTCTTAAGAAGCTTAGGGTCGCCAATTCCAATTTATGCATTAGTCGAAGCAGTTGAGCATGGTCATATAGAAACGGTAATTGCATTATTAGAGCTGGGAGCAGAAGTGATTCCTAGTGATATAACTAGAGCCCTTAACAATAAATATTATGCGCATAGTAAAAGAACTAAATCACTAATCAGTCGTTACTTTATCCAGTTTGGATATGAAATATAACCAGGCAAGTCAGCGGACAACAACAACGTTGTCGCTGCTTACGGCGCTAGGCATTAAGATATAAATTATAACGGAATAATACGATGATTCCCCCCGGTCAAAAAACCAGAGCAGATTTTCCTCGATTTGGACTTCCAGCATATGCGAAGAGGTTTCCGTCTAGACCTGAGGATAAGTCGATTTCGATAGAAGTAAATGGAATCGCGAAAATCAGTATTGATGACGCTCTCGCTGATTTGCCTCGTATTACAATGCAAGCTGATTTTCACTGCGTTACCACTTGGACGTATTCTGATGCCAAATGGAGTGGGGTAAAATTCAGAGAGTTCTTTCAGAAGCATGTTGAGCCCCTTATTCCTGAAAAGCTTCAGATTGCTGGTGCTGTTCTATATGCTCAAGACGGTTATCGAACAACGCTCCTTCTAGAAGATATTTTAAGAGAGGATGTAATGTTAGCGGATTCTTTTGATGGTCAACCACTTTCAATTGAACACGGCGCTCCACTGAGATTGGTAGCACCGGAACACTATGGTTACAAAAACTTGAAACATTTGATGAGAATTGAGTTTTACGCAACTATGCCTGTAGTAAAACATGGCATAAGTGCTTTTCTTGATCATCCGCGTGCACGTGTGCGAAAAGAAGAGCGGGGTAGATGGATTCCTGGTTGGATTTTACGTTATATGTACCGACCACTTGTCCCCGGCGGAGTAAAAGAGTTTCGTGAAGCTATGTTGAAACGTAATGATGGCAATGGATCGTAGTGAGAGCTTAACAAGAAAATCAATTTGTCGTTAAGTGTTTCGAAACGTTGGTCTCTATGAGATCAAGTACCAATACAAAACTTACAGGACTAGGAAATAGCAATGAAAATCACCGTATTACAAGTATTCTATTTTGTTTTAGCGATAATTGGCTTGTTCGTAACTTGGTATTTTAATTTGCAACCGCGGGAAACTAACTTCATCGCTGATCTGTATACAAATTCTGCATCATCTTCTTTTGCAAATGATCTTATTGTTGTCGTAACTGTATTCTTAGTTTGGTCTTTTATTGAAACAGGCCGCCTTAAGATTTCATACTGGTGGTGGGCCGTATGCTTCATTTTCACATTCCTTATTGCCGCGGCGTTCACTGTTCCGCTTTACTTTCTCTTAAGGGAGCGTCGCTTAAATACAATGCAAGAAACTATGGATAACGGGCAAGTGGAGCCGCAGTCTTAAGCGACAAAATTGAAATTTGACCAACAAATAACAAAACGAACCAAGTTCTCCACAAAAGGCTAGGCTGGACCTCCGCAAGCTGCGCTTGCTCCGGCCCTTGTTCTTGGCGCTAGTAAAATATTTTAAACAGATTTTGATGTTTGAGGAGTCTCATTTGGCTATTGGAACACTTATTTCATTAGCGATTTATTTTATCGTGATGTTAGCAATCGGCTTATATGCCTATAAAAAATCAACCCGTGATGTCGCTGGGTATATGCTGCGTATTTCGGACGAACATGATCACTCGTACCGGTTAAAAGTGATCACTGTTTTCGGTTAAACATGATCATCTATTTCCGGTGTTTTTCAAGGTA
>JAWSUZ010000106.1:0-4654 GCA_033852165.1 Agarilytica sp.
ATCGTCCATATATGTCTTGTTTGTAGTAATAGAATAGCCTTGACCCCATCCTTCTCTTTTTTCCATAATAGTTTTAAGAGTGGGCGCCTTGTTTATTTCTCGATCCTATCGGTATATTGCGCGAGGATAATCAAAAATCTTCACGTCTGGTTTCGTCAGTTCATTTAGTGCGTTACGCCCTATCCACCTAGCAGACTTACTTCCACCCTGCACTATCTTTTCAGCTACCGCGATTGATTCTTGAAGAAGATCTACATTACGTTTCCCGATATTACGAAGCGCCCAATTTACAGCTTTTTTGACATATAACCTATCGTCATTTACCTCTCTCTCAATTATTGGGAAAAATCGCCTAAATATTTCGTTGTCAGCTTTTTTATCAGCAAAACCATAGCAAGCCATCAGCACAAACCCTGCACGCTTAACGAACTCTTCATCCCTCTCAGACCATTCGGCTGCCTTAGTTAAAGCCAAACTACTTTTTGCAAAGAATCCCATGCAAAATATATCGCAGATTTCCCAATTTTCAAAAGTTTGAACCCACTGCTCCATCAGCTTGTCGGTTAACAAGGCCGGATCAAATATTTTACTGCACAACATCCTGGCTTCATAAATACCCGAGTCAAACAGCATAATAGCTAGGTCACTATTTTCTCCAAGATCAGAATCCAGAGCCTTTATATCTTTGAGGTAAACGCCACAAGCTCGATTTGCGACTATACCAAACCGCTCTCTTTTTACTCTAACCGTTTCTGGATCCGCAATAGATCGTAACTTTTCTAATACTTGATCGCAATTCACAAACCTTCTCCTACAATTTCAGACAGCTCATTACTTCTTTGTACAAAACATGGGCCAATCCTATTTTAGAATACCAAATCCCACTTCCATTTCGTCCAACTCATTTTTTAGTTCACCCCTTATCAGTTTTACGAATATCACGATTCACAGAAAATACACTATCAATATGATTCAGGAAATATTCTTTAAGCATAATGAATACAGGCATAATATGAGAGCACCGCCAAAATTCTAAGAGTAAGTACACCACCTACACTCTCTCAGATTCTATTTTTAGAGTAGTCGTCTTATTTATTTTTTATAACATATTAATTAATGAGAAGGCTTACCTGCCGCAACCAATCCCTTATACATCTGGCGAGTCATTTTTTCAGTCGTAATAAAACCCCAATGCCATTGCTGATACTCAGCTAGAGGATTAAGTTTAACTACTTCATCTTCATTTTTACCTTGCTTTATTAGTTGACTAATAATTTTCTTAGAGTCCTCCAACATGGAAATTGACATCTCAAGATCTTTTTGTGTTGCCAGATTTCCATGGCCAGGAATAATTATTGTTTTGTCATTACTAATGCTTAATATTTTCTTTTGCGCGGCAATATATCCATCAACACTACCACCACTGTTTAAATCAATAAAAGGAAACATCTTATTAAACAGAATGTCGCCGGTATGAATGACATTAAGGTTCTTAAAATGAATGACTGCATCACCATCTGTATGAGCATTAGCAACATGAAAAATATGTGCGTCATTACCATTTAAATGGAAGTTCATTGAGTGAGAAAACGTAATCACCGGCAATGCTGCTTTAGGCGCTGGCACCTTGCCTTTTGACGTTTCTATACCTTTTGTGACCATATGATGACGTAAGTTTTCATGTGCAACAATTCGAGTACCTGAGCGGCCGATAGTGTCGTTATTACCGGTATGATCGCCATGAACATGAGTATTCACTAAGAAATCTATTGGTTGCTTGGTGACACTTTTAATCGCATTCTGCATGATTTCTAATGTCGCAGGCATGGCATCATCAATCAGTACTACACCATCTTCACCAATGGACAGACCGATATTACCACCGGCAAAACCGTTAACCCCCATTAACACATATAGCCCGGGCACAACTTCAGTAGCTGAAAAGCTCATTTCTGTCTTTTTATCTGCGGCATAAATCATTGAGCTAATCAGTAATCCACCGATTAATCCTATTTTATTAAGAGTTTTCATTTTTGCATTTTCCTTTATGGGTTATCTTTACGGTTCAAAAGCAAACATTTTCAAAATTAAAAAGACATCCACGACTGACTGTTTTATGATCTCAGAGAATAGGCTTACCCCCCCCTTCCTCCTTTATGCGCCCGCCTGGCTTTATTGCTTATTCCTTCATCATTTATCCACAGAACCGCCCCGAAAATCCAGAACAACTACAGCCTTCCAACCTCATCAAATTCTATTTTTAGAGTGGGCATCTTGTTTATTTATTCACGTGGTACTACTATTATTAATGCAGTCATATGAGGAAAACCCTGCCACAGGTAAGGTGGTCCACCTTTTAAAGAAAAAGTTTTATCACTTAGCTTGGGGTAAAAGTACATTTGGTGGATCGGCGTGGGATACCGCTCACCTGACTTAGGGTTATACATCTTATTTTTAGCAGACATCATGTAAACTAAAGATCCTGTTTCAGCGGTTGGTATTTTCCCTTTCTCATAGGCTAATTTAATATCTTTATATGTCTCACCATATGATAGACCGTTATAAAGTGACGTCATATGTAATTCATAGGCCGGAAATACAGAGCGCATTGCCTCCTGATTTAAACACGCGGGCTCATAACGCCCCTTGGGTTCTCGCACTACGAAACACGTAAAGTTATTAACGCCTTTCTTAATCGTTAAAAAGTCACCATCTTTAAATTTTAAGAACGTAGCAAATTCCGTAATATGTTCCGGAGCAGCTTCACTTGCACTCATTATTTCCTGAGCATCTTCAGGATTCAACGCGTAACTGAAATTTGAAAGCATGAAGATTAAAAAACAACATAAATAATTCATATATATCTTTGTAGACCATAACAGAGGCGGGATAGTAACCTATATAAAACGTGGCTAACATGACACACTACCCACCATTTACGCCACCCCAAAAAAAGTAAACATGACGACTATTTTAAGTGTAAGTAAACTCTCAACAAGCTCTATTGTAGTACACGGAAAAATTAAAAAGATATCCACAATTGGCGATCTTATGACTTTATAGAATAGGCTTGCTCCCTTCCTCCTTTATGCGCCCGCCTGACTTTTCTGCTTGTTTCTTCATCAACTCTCCGCAGCCCCCCCCGAAAATCCAGAACAACGACAGCCTTCCACCCTCATCAAATTCTATTTTTGGAGTGGGTGTCATGTTTGTTTAGCTCTATTGACCTTAGTACGGATCGACGTTTTGGGTTAAATTGTTCCGCAACCCAAATAGACGTATAGGACCAAGGGTCAACTGAAGCTACCTGTTAGCCATGCCTAAAACATTGTATTACTGTTCTTTGAATTATCTGGGATTGCTTGAATCACATCCAAAGTTAAACAGACACCCACGATAACAACTCTCAAATTTTATTTTTTAGTATGAGTGCCTGGTTCATTGCTGTTGCTCCGACCTATTTTATCCTTATTGCTTATTTACAACAAAAACCGCCGTATATTCTTCATCGCCGCTATTGAGCATGAGCGCAATTTCTGGCATTTCATTCTCATAGCTAATGGGCATGAGTAAACCCGTTAACGTTGTTGCCATCGTACACTCACTACCACTGGCTGTGGCGCTGGCATTATAAACGCCGGTGGTGCCGTATTGACTTATCGATCCCGTATAAGTGCAGTTGCTCACAGTTGTCGAGAAGTTGCCAAATGCGTCGAACCTGAGGCCAGTGACATCTTGTATGGGTTCTTCAATGCCTACACTTCGCATAATCCCATCGTAGTTACCAGCTAAGGTGGCCAAGGGAATTGGGTCGAAATAGAGGGTGGAAGATGACCCGCTAATCCACGGTTTCTGGTTCCCAGAGCTTGTCGAGAAGAGACCGAAACCACCGGATATTGATACCTCGACATTGCCTGTATTGAAGGTCCTACCAAAACTAGGGTTAAGCTCTTGCGCTCCGAGCCTTGCCCCGTCATCAATAAAATTGGCCCACGCTATAGCAGTACGATTATTGACGGCATTTCCTGCCGGAAGAGTTCCACGAGGATGGCCAGCCAAGATGCCGTTCCCAACGTAGTGAATGCCATAAAATTCGCCATTTTTTAGAAAGGCATAAGTTCCATAAAATTGACCATAGTTAACGTCGAAAATCCCAGCTTCGAGAGCATCAGCTGTGGGGGCATCACTTGAGGGGGCATCAGCTGTAGGTGCGGGCTTGCTAGAGCCACCGCCACATGCAGATAGACATAAAAACAGTGACGTAACGGCGAGTACATTTAAAAATTTCATTGTGATCCTCATGGTAGATTTGAGGTCGAACAATGATATTTTACGACACAATAGTCGTCTCACCCGATCTGTTAGGACGCTTGATGGGTTTTTTCTCTACATGCCGATGGAGAAATGCCCTTATTTTTTTTAAAAGAAGCATTAAATGTTGACTTACTATTAAACCCAGAAGCAAAAGCGATATCTAAAATAGACAAGTCTTGACTACCGGGGTCGCCAAGCAGTCGTTCAGCCTCTGCCGTACGAAGCTCATTAATATAGGCGAAAAAATTCTTTCCTACCCCCTGTGTCAGGGTAGTTGTTGCCTCTAATTTTTAGTTAGAGGCATTAAAATGAGAGCAAAATTCACACAGTCGTTTAAACT
>JAWSUZ010000003.1:0-41127 GCA_033852165.1 Agarilytica sp.
AATTTCCGGGGCCACCTCTAAACACCACGTGATTCTCTTCTGGCACCTACTCGTTACTATCGCCAAGCTGTTAAAGCCTGGCGGAGCACGTGAAATTGTCGCTGAGAATATCGCTCTAAAACATCAACTATTGGTGATGAGTAGATCACTGAAGCGCTCACCTAAACTCAAGAACTCTGACCGTTTCATTTTGATTTATGCTCACTATTTCTCAGCCCTAGCCCCATTATTAAAGCAGCCGTCATACTAAAGGCATCAACGCTTTTGAAGTTTCACAAAGCATTGATACAGATAAAATATTGCTTAAATTAGTGATCCCTTTGTACACCTTTACAGTTAAGTCAGGTTTAACCAGATTGATTCACGTTCAGTCAGAGACCGGCAGATGTAGGCATTTTTTTTGGGGCTTACGGAATTTCGTGCAAGATAACACTTTGACTTCAAAGGTATTTCTTGAATTATTCCTTTAAATTCAATGACTTAGGAAGTGGTGCCCGGGGCCGGACTTGAACCGGCACAATATTGCTATCGGGGGATTTTAAGTCCCCTGTGTCTACCAATTCCACCACCCGGGCTTAAACGAGAAGTATTTTTTAAAGTAGATATTGGTAACCTACTAGCTTTATCAGTGCTCCGCACTGAACCAATTCCTCGACAACTGCTCCTGCGTTGTTCTAACTCCTACATCCTGTAGTCGACCACCCGGGCTTAAACGAGAAGTATTTTTAAAGTAGATATTGGCAACCTACTGTCATTCTATTCCTTAAACTGCTTTCTAAAAACACTTAGAAATGGAGGCGTGAGCCGGAGTCGAACCGGCCTAGCTGGATTTGCAATCCAGAGCATAACCGCTTTGCTATCACGCCTTTACCGACATCCTTGAAGCACCTCCCTTAGCGAATAAATACCTCATCAGCTAAGGGACGCGAATTGTACTGGATTTATTTCTCAAATCCTAGCCCATGTTACAGATCATTTAGGGAAGTTTAATCACGTCCCATTAACGTGGGCCATGCCGCTTTAATATATACGCACATTGACCAGATAGTGAGCACCGCTGCGGCATACAGGGTAACGAAGCCAACTTTATTCAGCATTGGATACTTATCGACGGTAAATGCGAGCAATATGACGATGGCGGTAATTTGAAAGGTTGTCTTAACCTTACCAATACTCGATACCGCGACGCTGGCACGTTTGCCAAGCTCTGCCATCCATTCTCGCAAGGCTGAAATCACGATTTCTCGACAGATGATGACGATCGCAGGAAGCGTGAACATAATGTCATTATGGCTTTGAATAAGAAGAGCCAAAGCAACAGCCACCATTAACTTATCGGCAACGGGGTCAAGGAAAGCACCAAAGGCTGAAGCGTAGTTATATTTTCTGGCAATGTAGCCATCTAAGGCGTCGGTAATACCCGCCAATCCGAAAAGTGCACCGGATACGAGAAAGCGCCATTCAAAGGGCGAATAGAAAAGAGCCACAAGCAATGGGATGAATACTATCCGAACCATCGTTAGCTGATTAGCTGGATTTAGAAAAGGATGCCGAACCACGCGATCTTTTACCTGAGGGTCAAAAATTAGGGGTGAACACTACTCACTGTGAAGCACACTGTAAACCTCTTCGGCCATTTTTTTACTGATGGTCGGGACTTTGGCTAAGTCATCAACATTAGCCCGCATTACTTCTTGCAAGCCGCCAAAATGGAGAAGTAATTCTCGTCGACGTTTGGGACCTATACCTGGAATTCCCTCTAACACGGAGGTTTTTCGAGCCTTGTCCCGTCGCTGTTTATGTCCGGTTATGGCAAAGCGGTGTGCTTCATCGCGAATTTGCTGAATTAAGTGTAACCCGACATCATCACTTTCAATGGTGAGTTCTCGGCCATCTTCTAAAATCAGCGTTTCGAAACCCGGTTTACGCGTGGTTCCTTTAGCCACACCCACGATTAATATCTCATCTATACCCAACTCCCCCATCACCCTATGGGCCACGCTGAGCTGCCCTTTACCGCCATCTATCAGCAACAACTCAGGCAAGGATTTGCTCTCTTTCTGCATGCGGGAATAACGGCGCGTTATGGCTTGCTCCATAGCAGCGTAATCGTCACCACCTTTTATGCCGTCGATATTGAAGCGCCGATAATCACTTTTCAAGGCACCGTTTTGGTCGAAGACGACACAGGACGCCACTGTACGCTCTCCACTGCTATGACTGATATCGAAGCATTCGATTCTATTGGGCAGTTCCGCCAATCCAATATGGTCTTGCAGGCGCTCAAAGCGCTGCCTAAGTGTTTGCTTGTCATTGAGGTGTGTTTTGAGATTTTGCCGAGCGGCTTCTAGGCCCATCGCCAGCCACTTGGCTCGGTAGGTGCGCACATTGGAAGTGATTTTGACTTGATAGCCAGTTTGCTGGCCTATCGCCTCGGATAATGCAGCCTCATCATCAAGACGATGACTGACAATAATGGCTGAGGGCGTTTGCATTTTGGAGCCGCCCAGGTAATTGTGCGCGATAAAGGCACTCAATACTTCGGCTTCGTCGTGACCGAGCCTGTCTTTGGGCAAATAGCTTTTACTGCCCACTATCCGGCCCTGGCGGACATAGAGTATGTGGATGCAGACACCACCGCTATCGCACACGCAAGCAATCGCATCGAGGTTACTGTCCCCTGCTTCGATGACCTGCTGCGCTTGCACGTGGCGTAATGCGGTTATACGGTCTCGCATTTCCGCCGCCTTCTCGAACGCCAAAGCTTCTGAAGCACTTTCCATTTTGGCGGCAAGTTTTTTATGTAGTAGGTCGTTCTTTGCCTCTAAGAATAAGACGGTTTCCTCGACATCGTCTATGTATTCTTTATCACTGACCATACCGACACAGGGGCCAGAACAGCGCCCAATCTGATATAGCAAACACGGGCGTGTGCGGTTTTTGTATACGCTGTCTTCACACTGCCTCACCCCAAATGTTTTTTGTAGAAAATTTAAACTTTCCCTGACCGCTCCAGCATTCGGGAATGGACCAAAGTACAAACCCTTTTTCTTTTTTGCGCCACGATGCAACACCAAGCGTGGGTGTTTTTCATTTTGCGACATAAAGATATAGGGGAAGGATTTGTCATCGCGAAGCATGACGTTGTAAGGCGGCTTTTGCGCCTTAATTAGGTAGTGCTCTAAAACTAGGGCTTCGGCTTCGCTGGGAGCGATGGTGATTTCGATCGAGGCTATTCGCTTAACAAGTGCGCGAGTCTTAACCGGCAATCCAGACTTTTGAAAATAGTTGGAAACACGATTTTTAAGGTTTTTGGCTTTGCCAACGTATAGAATTTTCCCGTCGCTATCGTACATTTGATAGACGCCGGGTTGTTTGGTGAGGGAATTTAAGAAGTTACGAGAATCGAAACCAGAATCGGATGTCTCTTCCGTCATTAATACAGGCTTTCTACATCAAGTAACTTATATCTAACGGCCAGCAGGGCAAGCTCGACATCACTGCTGATATTGAACTTTTCAAAGATCCGATAGCGATAGCTGTTAACTGTTTTAGGGCTTACGCAAAACGCTTCGGCAATTTGATTTACCTTCACGCCATTGGCTATTTGTATTGCCGTTTGCAATTCACGCTCAGATAGCTGCTCGAATGGAGAAGACTCTGACTTACCCGAGAAGTTTTTAAGCGCAAGCTGCTGCGCGATATCGCTGCTCATATAGAGGGAGCCACGTAAAACCGTCTGAATAGCTGTGACGATCTCGTCGAAGCCAGCACCTTTAGTTACGTAACCACATGCACCCGCTTTCATTAGACGCTCAGTGAACAACTCGTCAGATAGTGCGGTCACAGCAATGACCTTGGCGTTCTCGCAGGCGGTTTGAAGTTTTCGTGTCGCTTCTAGCCCGCCAATACCCGGCATTTTTACGTCCATCAAAATGACGTCTGGAGATGTTTCTCGGGCCAAGCTAACGGCTTCTTCTCCTGTTCTGGCTTCACCCACAACGTTAAAGCCGTCCACATCACCCAACATACGCACAATTCCCATACGTACAAGATCGTGATCGTCAGCAACGAGTATTTTGGTCAAGCGAAAACCCCCGGATTGGTTCTTAGAAAGGACTTATTTGTTGCGAATATCAGCCTTGATATTCGCGATTAAGTCGGGCAATTTACCATTGTTATGCTGCTTTGCATAGTAAGATTTCACCCCTCAACTGCCGCCTAAAAAATATGTGTCCATTTATTCAATAATGTAATTTTACAGAGGAGACTTCACGCGCTTGATTCTAATCGCCCAACTATTCATAGTATCGATTTAGTGCGCCGACCCGCCAAAACAATGGCGATGAATTGCCGCAGTAATCTCCACAATAATGCACCGGGATAGCCCACTTTTGATTCGATATGTCGCAAATTATTCTTCTCAATAAACCCTTTAACGTTCTTTGCCAGTTTCGCGACACGGAAGGCAGAGCGACACTCGCAGATTTTGTGGACACAGCCCGCTACCCAAAATTCTATCCCGCAGGACGTTTAGATTATGATTCCGAAGGATTACTACTTCTTACCAATGACGGCGCACTGCAACATCAAATTAGCCACCCGTCTCAAAAGCTAGAAAAAACATATTGGGCCCAGGTTGAAGGTGAGCCAACGGATGAAGATTTAGAGCCGTTAATCAATGGCATACAACTAAAAGACGGCTTAACACGACCGGCAAAAGCCAGCATTATTGCCGCCCCATCGATTTGGCTCCGTGAACCTCCGATTCGGGTACGAAAGGATAAACCCACGTCATGGATTGAGCTGTCAATCAGTGAAGGAAAAAACCGACAGGTACGCCGCATGACGGCTGCGATTGGCTTTCCCACCCTGCGCTTAATACGAGTATCCATTGGCCCCTGGAGTATTAAGGGGCTAGACCTAGGGACCATGAAAGTAGAGCAGGTTAGTATGCCTAACGCGCCGAAAACTTCACGCGCACATTCACGGCCAAAACCCAGATCAAAACCTCAATCAAAACATAGAACAAAGACATCCGGACAATCACGAGCAAAAAGACGATGAAACAACACAGCCCCCTACCCCATATCACTGTGGCCACCGTGGTAGAGCGAGAAGACCGCTTTCTTTTGGTTGTTGAAATGTCCCACGGTCGACGTGTGTACAACCAACCCGCCGGTCATATGGAACACGGAGAAACCCTGCTTAACGCCGCGACACGAGAAACCTTTGAAGAGACCTGTTGGCGAGTGAAGTTAATGGGTTGTTTGGGCATTAGCCAATATCGCGCACCCAACAATGGAATTACCTATGTTCGACATTCATTTGCAGCCAAAGCCCTTGCTTTGGATGAGGAAGCCCAAAGGGACCCCGATATTTTGGATACGGTGTGGTTGACCTACGAAGAAGTATTGGAGAAAAAACGAGAATTAAGAAGCCCGTTGGTTCTTAATGATATTGAGCGATATCGCCGTGGACAAATTCTGGATATGGATTTTATTGAGGGTTTTGTGAGAAGTTTTAAGTGACGGGATACGGGATACGGGATACGGGATACCAAGTATATGTTAAATGAGAGGGCCAGATAGCCCCCGCACAATTAACTTGGTAACTATCCTTGGCGATTTAAACGGTTTAAACCGTTAAGCGCTGCCACACGATATGCTTCTGCCATCGTCGGGTAGTTAAAGGTGGTTTTCACAAAATACTCTATCGTATTCGCGCCTTCTGGCTGATTGAGTATCGCCTGCCCGATATGAATAATTTCACACGCTTCTGCGCCGAAACAATGAATACCGAGTATTTCCATTGTATCGATGTGAAAGAGGATTTTAAGCATGCCTGTGTCTTCGCCACTGATCTGACCACGGGCAGTATCTTTGAAAAAGGCTCGCCCCACTTCATAGGGGATTTTTGCCGCTGTCAGCTCTGCTTCGGTTTTTCCTACTGAGCTTATTTCGGGCAAGGTATAAATACCGGTCGGCGCGTCTTCGACAAAGCGTGATTCGCGCCCGAGCATTGCATCCACAACAGATCGACCCTGATCATAGGAGGCGCTAGCCAAGCTTGGCCAACCTATAACATCCCCTGCAGCGAAAATATTTTCCACGTCCGTACGATAATCTCGACCAACCTTAATTTGACCACGATGATTGGCTTTTAAGCCCACGGCATCCAGCCCCATATCATCGGTATTACCGGTTCGGCCATTACACCAAAGTAAAGCATCGGCTTTTATGCGTTTGCCTGATTTTAATTTTACCAACACACCAGTTTCTGAGCCTTCTACGGACTCATGCTCTTCACTGTGACGCACCATTACACCGGTATCGCGCAGGTAGTAACTGAGGGCATCCGAAATTTCGTCGTCTAAAAATGATAGCAATCGTTCGCGGCTGCTAATCAAATCAACTTTGATCCCCAAACCGGTAAAAATAGAAGCGTACTCACAGCCGATAACACCCGCACCATAAATCACTAAAGTTCGCGGCGTGTGCTGCATGTCCAAAATGGTATCACTGTCGTAAATACGAGGGTGCGAAAAGTCGACTTCTTTCGGCCGATATGGCCGCGACCCTGTGCTGATGACAAAATGTTTTGCGGTGATAACATCACGTTGCCCGGTTTCATTTCGGACCTCAACTAAGTTATTACCCAAAAATTTAGCGTGACCCCGGTGAATAATAACGCGGTTTTTATTGAGGTAATCGGCATGTAACCGCGCTTGTAATGGAACAATTTCTGAAGCAGCGGCCAAAACCTGGGGATAGGTTAGATTTTTAAACTTCTCAAACGTGCGAAAAATGGGTTGCGTACGAAACCGGTTAACTTGCTTTACAACGTTACGCAATGCTTTTGAGGGGATAGTTCCTCGGTGGGTACAGTTACCGCCCAATTCACTACGATCCTCGACGATACCAACCCTTAAATTATTTTTTGCCGCCGAAAGCGCTGCTGACTCACCTGCTGGACCTGCACCAATCACCAAAACATCGTAACTATAATTTGCCATACATTTTTCGCTTACTGATTCCAATAATTATTTTAATCACTTAGAAGATACGTTCCCGCACTCTGCACCAATCCCATTGATTTAAGGATTTCGACATCGCCCTTAATCTATTTCCGCTTTGGTTTCCATGGTTACCCAATCCACTCTATTTGCTAAACCTAGATCTGCATTCCCACGCACGACCCCAAGGATGGGGGAAAGTAGAGCGACTCAGGAGAGACAAAGCCGAGAGCATGGGAACGAGATGATGACGACTATCATGCACGAGGCAGAATCACTTCTAGTTCCCACGGTCTCCGTGGCAATCCATACCAGACGTGCCGAAATCGTTTTGGTGTTAAGTCAACCGCATTGGTACCCCGTACCCCGTACCCCGTACCCCGTACCCCGTACCCCGTACCCCAAATTATTTCTCGTCTTTACTCGCGTCATACGCTAAGTCGGTTTTTTCGCCGTCATCTTTTTTGGCATTTTCCTCTTCACACTTATCGAGGTCGCCACCACAAATATCACAGTCTTGGCCAATCCCCATAGCTGCCATTCCGCCACAGGTACCTTTAATCGGCCGATTAGAAAAAATTACGCCAACAGACATGCCGGCTACCAACACTAAAATTATGATAAAACTCAAAACGAAGATCATTATATTTCCACCATGTACTGCTTAAACTGTTCTGTGTAATCGACTCGATACTTTTCGCCTTCTCGAATCACTAAAAATACGGCCAAACCCTCTCGCTCAGCCAGTGCCTTGCCCTTTTCTGGGCCTAAAACATTTATAGCCGTTGCGAATGCATCCGCTAAACCACCACTACCGGTGATAACGGTAACCGACACTAAGTCATGCTGAATCGGCCTAGCACTCACAGGGTCAATGGTATGCGATATTCGCTCACCGTTATTTTCGTAGAAATTTCGGTAATCGCCGGAAGTGGCTATTGCGATATTATCGCCCGATATTGCCTGTACTGCTCCCGAGCGTCCAAATGTCGGATTTTCGATGCCGATGGTCCACACGCGACCCTTTGCGTTGTGACCACGGATTTTTAATTCACCACCGATTTCGACCATATAGTTTTCAATATGATGCTGCTCTAATAATCGAGAGATTACATCCGTCGCGTGTCCTTTAGCAATTGCAGACAAATCTAAGTAAACATCTTTCTGTTTACGTATTTTACGCTCCCTTAATTCGACATATTTGAATCCAACAGTTCCCTTGGCATGCTCTAAATCTGACTTTGAAGGAAGCGATTGTGCATCATCAGGCCCAAACCCCCACAAATTCACCAAGGGTCCAATTGTTATATCAAATGCACCTGACGACTGCGTATAGACGACCTCACTCAAGACGATAACTTCATACAGTTCGGGGCTTAAATTAATCCATTCGCCAACGGCTGAAGCGTTTAACCGAGAAAGCTCGGAGCTTTCAATATAAGTCGACATCACCTGGCTAAAATCGATCAGCGTCTTCTCAATTTCTTGCGATAAACCATCACGGTCAACGCTAATAGCACCCGACGTTACGATTTTTATCGCGTACGTGGTTCCCATGGTGCCACCCGAAAATTCAAACGCATTTCGGTCATCGCTTGAAAAATCTTGGCTGCAAGCCTGTAAAAAAACCACAGCCACGAAACAAAAAAAGGCCAGATAAACTGGCCTCTTTTTATTTTTTGCTGGCTCTGAATGATAAAACATTCGATTAGCCACCAAAGTCATCAAGCATAATGTTTTCGTCCTCGACACCGAGGTCTTTTAACATTTTGATTACTGCAGCGTTCATCATGGGAGGACCGCACATGTAGAATTCACAATCTTCTGGAGCCGGATGATCTTGCAAGTATTTTTCCAACAAGACATTGTGAATAAAACCGGTTAAACCTTCCCAATTATCTTCTGGCTGTGGATCAGAAAGCGCAACATGCCATTCGAAGTTGTCATTTTCTGCAGCTAGACCATCGTATTCCTTATCATAGAACAGCTCTCGTAATGAACGAGCGCCATACCAAAATGAGATTTTACGATCGGTATCAAGACGTTTTAATTGATCAAAGATAAGGGAGCGCATTGGCGCCATGCCCGCACCACCGCCAACAAAGACCATTTCAGCTTCGGTATCTTTTGCGAAAAACTCGCCAAAGGGACCGTATACCGTCATTTTATCGCCAGGTTTCAGGTTGAACGTATAGGAAGACATTTGCCCAGGAGGAAGGCCCTGCGTACGAGGTGGCGCAGTTGCAATACGAATATTGAACTTAACAATGCCCTTTTCGTCTGGATAATTCGCCATAGAGTAAGCACGAATAACCGGCTCTGTCACGGTGGATTCTAACTTAAAGAAACCAAAGTTTTCCCAATCGCCACGATATTCTTCTTCAATATCAAAGTCAGCAAACTTCACGTGGTGAACAGGGGCTTCCAATTGAACATAACCGCCCGCTTGGAAATCGACATTCTCGCCTTCTGGAAGCTTTAAGGTCAGCTCTTTAATAAAAGTCGCAACGTTAGGGTTAGACTCAACCGTACATTCCCACTGTTTAACACCGAACACTTCTTCAGACACCTGAATGTGCATGTTTTGCTTAACCGGCACTTGGCAACTGAGGCGGTTGCCTTCAGCAGCTTCACGCTTGGTAAATGCAGACTCTTCTGTTGGCAACAAAGAACCGCCGCCTTCAGTAATCACACAGCTACACTGCAAACAAGTACCGCCACCACCACAGGCTGAAGGCAAAAACACATCTGCCGCCGCCAATGTTTGCAGCAATTTACCGCCGGCAGGAACCGTTAAGGTTTTCTCACCGTTAATAACAATAGTAACGTCACCGCTACTGACCAATTTTGCTCTCGCACTTAGGATAATTAGTACCAAAGCGAGAACGATGGCAGTAAACATGCCAACGCCTAAAATGATTTCAATATTCATCTCGTTCAATTCCCCGCCTTAGAGTTTGATGCCGCCAAAAGCCATAAAACCAAGAGACATCAGTCCCACCGTAATAAAGGTAATACCCAAGCCTTGCAAACCTGCAGGTACGTCGCTATATTTTAATTTTTCACGAATCCCTGCCAAAGCAACAATCGCCAAAGCCCAACCAACACCAGAACCTGCTCCAAACACGACACTTTCTGTAAAGTCGTAATCACGCTCGACCATCAACAACACACCACCAAGAATGGCGCAGTTAACAGTGATTAGCGGCAGGAAAACGCCCAGAGCGTTGTACAAAGCCGGTACATATTTATCGAGAACCATCTCCATAATTTGTACGCTAGCCGCGATAACGCCAATGTAGCAGATAAGGCCAAGGAAGCTTAAATCCACTTCTGGATAACCCGCCCAAGATAGAGCACCCGCAGAAAGCAGATAAGTATTGATCAAGTTATTGATCGGAACCGTGATGGTTAACACCACAATAACCGCAATGCCTAAACCAATCGCTGCGTCCACTTTCTTGGAAATTGCCAAGAAAGTACACATGCCCAAAAAGTAGGCCAAGGCCATATTTTGAATAAAGATGGATTCCGTAAATATACTCAGTAAAACTTCCATTACACGGCCTCCTTCATCAAGGTATTAGGAGCAATTTTAAATTCAGATGTTTCCACTTGATCCTTCTTAAATGAACGCAGGGCCCAGATAAGCATGCCGATTAAGAAGAAAGCACTTGGAGGCATTAGGAATAGTCCGTTAGAAACGTACCACCCGCCGTCTGTCGACAACGGTAATACTTCCATACCCAGGAATTTACCACTGCCTAACAACTCACGAATAACCGCGAGTATGATCAACAAGGCGCTGTAACCCAGGCCGTTGCCAAGTCCGTCGAAGAAGCTTGGAATCGGTGGGTTTTTCATGGCGAACGCTTCCGCTCGGCCCATCACAATACAGTTAGTGATAATCAAACCCACAAATACCGATAGTTGCTTACTAATGTCGTAGGCAACGGCTTTAAGGATTTGATCGACCACGATTACCAAGGAAGCAATCACAATCATTTGTACAATGATTCGAATACTGCTTGGAATGTGGTTACGAATAAGCGCTACAAAGAAGTTAGAGAATGCGGTCACTAAGGTTAACGCAATACACATAACTAAAGTAACGCTCAACTTAGACGTTACCGCCAAAGCTGAACAGATGCCCAATATTTGCAAAGCAATTGGGTTGTTATCAAGAATGGGCTTGAACAATAATTCTTTAATTTTCATTCGTTACGCCTCCCCTTTCTTAAGGTTATTAAGGAAAGTAGCATAGCCATTTTCGCCTAACCAAAATTTCAACATGTAATCAACGCCTTTACTGGTCAAAGTCGCGCCCGAAAGGCCGTCAACTTTGTGTTCAGCCCCTGGGGTAGAACTTGTAACAACGCCTTTGATTACGCTAATCGCAACTGAACCATCAGCTGCATAAACTTTTTTGCCTGGCCAAATCGCTTTCCACTTAGGGTTGTCGACTTCGCCACCTAGACCCGGTGTTTCACCATGATCGTAGTAGCCCAAACCAATAACGGTGTTTAAGTCAGCTTCTAAAGCAATAAAGCCTTTAAGCGTTGACCACAAACCGTAACCGCGAATAGGTAAAACAACCTTTTCAACACCAGCACTGCCATTTACAACGTAAACCTTGGCGTACTTCTCACGACGAGAAATACTGGCAACGTCAACTTCAGCGCTGAGCTCTTTCGATAAAGCCGGGTCTTTTGCGGCTTTAAATTGGTCATAGGTTTCAATCGATATTTCAGAGCTGAATTTACCCGTGTCCAAGTCAACCAACTTGGCTTCAACACGTTCAAATTGCTCTTCAATACCACCAAGCGGATCGTACATATCCGCAGCCATAAGAATATTTAATTTAATATCCAAGGCTTTATTGGCAATCTGCGCCGGGCGCAACAAAACGGCTGCGGTCGACACGATAATTGAACACACCACACAAAGAATAAGCGTAACAATAAGGGTTTTCTGAGTAGATTCTTTATTAGCCACGAGCCAACCTCCTTTTCACATTGGACTGCACCACAAAGTGGTCGATTAGCGGGGCAAACAAGTTGGCAAATATAATCGCCAACATCATGCCTTCGGGGAACGCGGGATTAATCACGCGAATGGTCACGACCATAAAGCCGATTAATGCGCCGAAGAACCACTTACCGACATTGGTCATGGACGCTGATACAGGGTCGGTCGCCATAAAGAAGGCGCCAAACGCAAACCCACCTAAGACGTAATGCCAGTAGAACGGCATCGCGAACATGGGGTTCGAATCCGCATTACCAACAGCACCGTAAATTAACGAAGTGACCGCCGCACCAGCGAATACGCCGATAACGATACGAGCCGAAGCGATACCCATAAAGATCAAAGCCAAGCCACCAACACCAATCGCCAATGTTGATACTTCACCAATAGAACCTTGCATATTGCCGATAAAGCCGTCGAACCAAGTCATTTGAGACTGCAATGCAGCCATACCGTCTTGAGCAGCAACAGAGAGTGCAGTTGCACCTGTGTAACCGTCAACGCCTGTCCATACAGTATCGCCAGACATATAGGCTGGGTATGCAAAGAACAAGAACGCACGACCGGTTAACGCTGGGTTAAGGAAGTTTTTACCCGTACCACCAAAAACTTCTTTACCAATGACAATACCAAAGCTTATACCTAAAGCCGCCTGCCAAAGCGGTAAGCTTGGCGGACAGGTCAAAGCAAATAGAATCGAGGTAACAAAGAAGCCTTCGTTAATCTCATGACCGCGCTTCATGGCGAACAAGATTTCCCAGAAGGCGCCGACCAAGAATACGGTCAGATAGATAGGCACAAAGAAGACAGCACCGTAGATTAAGTTATCCCATATAGAGCCAGCATCGTGGCCTGCCAACATGGTGATAATCACACCACGCCACCCTTCTATAGACGTCGCGCCCATTTCAGCCAAAATTGTATTCGACTGAAAACCGAGGTTGTACATGCCGTAGAACATAGCGGGAAATGCACAGGCCCATACGGTGATCATGATTCGCTTAAGGTCAACACCATCGCGTACATGTGCAGTTGTGCGTGTTACGTCACTAGGCTGATAAAAAGCCGTATCAATCGCTTCGTAAAGCGCATACCAGCTCTCGAATTTACCGCCTTTATGGAAATGCGGCTCCATATTGTCGAACATTTTTCGTAATGCTTTCATCAATTAGCCCTCCTTCTCAATGCGCGTGAGGTTATCACGCAGGATGGGTCCGTATTCGTATTTGCCAGAGCAAACGAATGTACACAAGGCAAGATCTTCTTCATCAAGTTCCAAACACCCTAATTTTTGAGCCGTATCCGTATCGCCAACAATAAGTGCTCGTAATAACTGAGTAGGCAAGATATCCAACGGCATCACTTTTTCAAAGGCTCCAACGGGAACCATTGCGCGCTCACCACCGTTGGTTGAGGTCGTAAAATTGAATTTTTTACCGCCAAACAGTTTGGATGCATATATAGAAAGGACAGAAAAGCGATTAACACCCGCCCGAACATAATGTAAGAATTCTCGTTCACGGCCTTCTTCTAGAACGCTCACCTGAACATGGTGACGGCCTAAATACCGTAAAGGACCATTAGTTGCGCGACCACCGAAAACAGAACCTGAAATCAGGCGATTTTCACCGTCTTTCAGCTGCCCAGCGGTGAGTTCGTCTAGGTTCGCACCAACACGCGTTCTCACTAAACGAGGCTCATTAATCTGTGGCCCTGCTACGGCTACAACACGCTCTACATCTAATTTACCGGTAGTAAAGAGTGCGCCGATTGCGGCAACATCTTGATAGCCACAGGTCCATACAGTTTTCTTAGCGCTAACAGGAGAAAGAAAGTGAACGTGTGTACCTACGTTACCAGCAGGATGAACGCCGCCAAAGCTTTCATAGCTCACACTTTCTAAACTACTTTCGGGGATAGACGCACCGGGCGCCTGACTAACAAACACTTTACCTTCAGTTAAACGCGAAAGAACGGCTAAACCGTTTTTGAAGTCTTCAGCTTTATCCGCCAATACAACTTGAGGATCTGCCGCCAATGGATTGGTATCCATTGCTGAAACGAAAATCGCTACCGCTGTAGAGTCGATCGCAGGAACCTTACTGTAAGGACGCGTAAGAAGCGCAGTCCACAAACCCGAATTAACGAGGTTGTCGACAACATCTTGCCGTTCAACAGAGGCCAGTTGGGTGACGTCATATTTTGCGAAGGTTTCTGCATCGTCGCCATCAACATCAACCACAACGGATTGAAATGCACGTTGGTAACCACGATTGATGGCCGCCACAGTTCCCGATGCTGGAGAAGTGTAACGAACACCTTCCGTCTTTTTATCGGTGAACAGTAGCTGCCCCAACTTCACTTTGTCGCCAACCTGAACAGCCATGGTAGGTTTCATACCATGGTAATCGTATCCAATGACAGCAACTGAGCGAATGTTAGGACCCTCTTCAATGGACTGCCGGGGTGCCCCGGTAATAGGTAAATCCAATCCACGACGAATCTTTATCATACGTCTAGCCTAGTTTTGAGTTTATAAAAGCTTTGATTATCGATTGCCCATCTCTATTTTGCCTCTCGACAACTCGATAATGAGAGGCGAGATAACGGCAATCGATATAAATTCTTTGGTGCAGTTTTTTAAGACGGTGTTACTGCGTATACGTCTTTTTCACGATCTCTGTTTTGCGTTTTCTATACTTGTGGTTTTTATGAACGTGAAAATATGCCCTAACAAAGCATTTTCTAAACAGCCCAGCTAAAAATAAATTTCACAAAATCAGGCTTAAATACGAACGACTCCCAACAGCGCCACAACCTGTACACTATTCACCCAAATACACGGCTGTATTTAACTCTAAATGTAGTCTACAGGAGTAAAAGCCTCACAATAGACGCAAAAAACCGCCGCAATTATACGGACGACACAGGTTTTTCACCAGCTGGAAATCGCATTAAGTATCTGTTTTTTCACTTCTTTTTGGTCGATTTTGCTCTTTTAATCGATCAAACCAACTCACCCTGACTTCGGCCAATATATCAAGAGCTGCAAGCATAATTTAATATGAAACACGCCACCCTCAAGAAAAGCTAATGAGACGCTCTGCCACCACTCAAAACCAAACCACAAATCAAAAATATTCAACACCCGATGAGCGTGACGACTAAACGAACATCCTCACCCGAATAGAAAACAACGAACGAAAAATGAAAACCCGCCATATTAAAAACGCCAAAACGCAATCTAACGCACCAATTCCTTACCCTCTCTTCCCGCTAGCTATTCCAAGTTACGAGCAAGTTGCTAGAATACGCGGCCCGATAATCCTCAATAGCCAGCTTGAATGAATAACAATGTATTAGCGCCACCTTTACCCGGTAAATCCTCCAGCAAAACTGCCTGGGGCAATCTTCTGAGTAATAGCAGCAGTGCCTGTGCCATTGCGCATAGCGTCCTCAATAGCGACACATCCAGTTTGCTCATCGCACCCAACATGAACATTGCCGAACGGATGGCAACGGATATAAAGCTATTCCTAACGGGTGCTGATAACGCCCCCGGAGTTGAAGTGTTTTCCGACTGGGAAACCCTGCCCTACGATTCGTTCTCCCCCCATCAGGACATCATTTCCAACCGCATGCGATGTTTGTACAAAATGGCGAGAAATGAGCGAAGTCTAATCGTTGTCTCTGCGCAAACATTGGCACAGCGACTGGTACCTCAGAGCTACGTTTTATCGAAGAGCTTGGTCTTAAGCATTGGCGATAAACTCGACCATGCAAAATTTCGCAACCAACTCACCCATTCGGGCTATACCAATGTCGACACCGTGTTTCAGCACGGTGAATTTGCCTTAAGAGGCGCTCTTATTGACGTCTATCCAATGGGCAGTAATTCGGCTTACCGTATTGAACTATTTGATGATGAAGTGGAATCGTTACGGGAGTTTGACCCAGATACACAGCGCACAATCACCAAGGTCGACAAAATTGAATTGCTGCCTGGCCGAGAATGCCCATTAGACGAAGTCAGCATCGCGAACTTTCGCTCACAGTGGCACGCTAAATTTGATGTTAACCATAAATCATGCCCTGTATATTTGGACGTTAACGCGGGCCTTTCGCCAGCCGGTATCGAGTATTTCCTTTCGCTCTTTTTTGACTCCACATCGTGCCTGCTTGACTACTTGCCCGACAATAGTCAGCTATTCATTATGGACGGTTTTGAAAAAGCTTATGAAGAGTTCTGGCGAGAAGCCAACAATCGCTTCGAAAGCCGCTCGGGCGATACCGAGCGCCCTATTCTTCCGCCTCAAGAGGTCTTTTTACCCGTAGACGAAGTGTTTTCTCGCTTCAAACAATTCTCAAAAATACAGATACAACTACAACCGCTGACGGAAAAACAAGGGCAGACCAATTTCGAACTTGGCGTTTCGCCCTTATTAATGATCGATAGCCGAGCAAAGAACCCACATCATCACTTGGAAGAATTTATATGCTCAACTGAGAAACGCATATTGTTCTGTGCCGAATCGAATGGCCGACGAGAAATTCTTCTGGAACACCTGCAGAAAATTGGAGTAAGTCCCGACAGCGCAGCCAATATCCACGAGTTTCTCCATAATGATATGACACTCGCCATTACGGTAGCTCCCCTAGAGGAGGGGGTTAATAGCCAAGCACCCGATTTTATATTGGTTTCCGAATCACAACTGTTCGGCAATCAGGTTAAGCAATCTCGCCGACAGCGCTCGGATAACGGCGAACACGAAGCCATTATTAAAAACCTCACAGAGCTTAAAGAAGGCGCCCCCGTCGTACACATTGATCACGGGGTGGGTCGTTACCGTGGAATGAAGACCATTGAGCTAGACGGCCAAGCCGACGAGTTTCTCGTATTGGATTATGCCAACGAAGCCAAACTGTACGTGCCAGTCGCTAATTTACACACCATTAGCCGCTATTCTGGCTCCGATGAAGACCATGCTCCTCTGCACAAGCTGGGCAGTGAGACGTGGCAAAAAGCCAAACGTAAAGCCGTCGAAAAAATTCGCGACGTTGCTGCCGAACTACTCGACATTTATGCCAAGCGAAAAGCCAAAAAAGGCTTTGCTTACATCAACCCCAAAGACGATTACGACATTTTTTGCGCTTCTTTTCCTTTCGAAGAAACTCCGGACCAAAAAGATGCCATTGAAGCCGTACGAGACGATATGCTCTCTGCGCAACCGATGGACAGGTTAGTCTGTGGCGATGTGGGCTTTGGTAAAACAGAAGTCGCTATGCGTGCGGCATTCATCGCTATACAAAACAACAAGCAGGTGGCGATTCTTGTGCCCACTACCCTGCTTGCACAGCAACATTACGAAAACTTTAAAGATCGCTTTGCCGACTGGCCAGCCAATATCGAAGTGGTCTCTCGCTTTCGCAGCCAAAAAGAAACCACCGAGATACAGAAAAAACTCGCCGACGGTAACGTCGACATCATTATCGGTACACATAAGCTGATTCAAGGCGGAATGAAGTATTTCGACTTGGGGCTCATGATTATCGATGAGGAGCATCGCTTTGGTGTAAGGCAAAAAGAGGCATTAAAATCGCTTCGCGCCAATGTCGACATTTTAACCATGACCGCCACGCCGATACCCAGGACACTGAATATGTCGATGGCAGGTATTCGCGATTTATCCATCATCGCTACACCACCGGCCAAACGCCTATCCGTCAAAACCTTTGTCCGTGAGACCGATAAAAGCCTGATTAAAGAAGCTCTGATGCGTGAGATTATGCGCGGCGGACAGGTTTACTACCTCCACAATGAAGTGAAAGATATTGAAAAAGTCGCGAGGGATATTGAAGAGATGATCCCCGAAGCGCGTGTTAAAATCGGTCACGGTCAAATGCGTGAACGAGAGCTCGAATCCGTAATGGCCGATTTTTACCATAAGCGCTTTAACGTTTTGGTTTGCACCACAATTATTGAAACCGGCATCGATGTGCCAACGGCCAACACCATCATCATTGATCGTGCGGATCGTTTTGGCCTTGCGCAGCTTCACCAACTGCGAGGCCGCGTAGGCCGTTCTCATCATCAAGCCTATGCTTATTTATTAACCCCGCATAAAAAATCGATAACACCTGACGCCCAAAAACGGCTCGAAGCTATTGAAGAGGCTCAAGAGCTCGGCGCAGGCTTTACCTTAGCGTCTCATGACATGGAAATTCGGGGTGCAGGTGAACTGCTCGGCGATGAGCAAAGCGGCCAAATCCAAACCATTGGTTTTTCTCTTTATATGGATATGCTGGATCGCGCCGTAAAGGCGATCCAAAACGGTGAAGAAATTTCGCTCGATAATCCTCATGCCGCGACTGTGGAAGTCAATCTTAGGATCCCGGCCTTAATCCCCGACGACTACTTACCGGATGTGCACACACGCTTAATTTTATATAAACGCATATCTTCCACTAAAACCGACGAGGATTTAAGAGAGCTTCAAGTGGAGATGATCGACCGGTTTGGACTGCTTCCCGAGCCCGTAAAAAATCTCTTTCGTCAAACACAATTGCGCTTTGATGCCGAAAAATTAGGCATCACTAAAATCGAAGCCACAAAAAGTGAGGGGCGCTTAGAGTTTTGTAAAACCCCCAATGTCGACCCCTTAACGATTATTAAGCTTGTACAAAACCAACCACAATACTATCGTCTAGATGGCGCCAACCAACTCAAGTTTATGATTGAGATGGAAACCCCGGACGATCGCTTAAAAGCCGTTCATTCGGTATTAGAAAAACTATCACAGAATAACTAGCAAACATCCAAATACCGGGGACTGCTGCAAACGAATGTAAAACGCCGTGTTTACGCCGCTAAATATAGACCATAGTTAGCTTTGGAGGGTTGTTTGAGAAAGTTGCTGGAACAGCCTTCTTACTTAAGGGCTGCTAGAAAGAGCCAAGTGCCCATATATAACGGTGTAAATCTAACAACTTATTTTCGTTCTCGCTACACCCCAGTTTCGAGACGGGCACTAATTAGTATTGAAGAGTTAGAGACGAATAACTAGCGCAATGCAGAACAATACTCACAATAGTAGGGCCGTCACCAAGCCCAGAAAATGCACTACCGACACAATGAAAAATCGCAGCTAACTGATTTTAAACCAAAGAGAATTCTTCGTGATTTACACCGCAACAAAACAGATGCTATCAACCTCAATCATCTCTGGCCTTTTTTGCCTAGTCGTCACGGCTTCTCAACCCGTTTATGCCCAACCTTCACTGCAAACAGAAGAAGCCATATTCAACGAACACTTCGATAACTGGTACCAAGTAGAACTCATTGTTTTTGAACGTATTGAGAAGGCCAGTGAAGACTCTGAGATGTGGCCGAAAAACATTGCTTTAACCTACCCTCCTCGCTTGGAATATTTGATAGAAGAGAAAGTGGAGGAAACCGATACGACAGGAACAGAAAATACCGCGAGCACTGACAATTCTATCGATTTAAATAACTCTCTAGCCTTAAAGGGTAACGGGGCAGCCCCTGAAACGACTGACAATCGAGACTTACTCGAAACCCTTCAGAGTGCCGACCCCCAAGACCCCCTCAACATGAAATACCGTTCGGCCATCGAAAAATCCGAAAAAGCGCGTATGACGCCTAAAGAGCAGCCGTATATTATTTTAGATGAAACACTCCAAGATCTGAATGACGATGCACGTCGCTTGGCACGAGATCGCTCAATGCGCGTTCTTTTTCATCAATCATGGCGACAGCCTATGACGAAGGAGGACGATGCGCCCTCTATCGTTATGACCGGAGGAGATGTCTTTGGAGAACACTACGAGCTTGAGGGCAGCATAAAGCTATATGTGAGTCGTTACCTGCACTTACATACCAACCTTTGGTTAACACAGTTTGAAGCCAACGTCGGACAGGAAACTGAGCACTGGCCGCTAGTTCCAGATCGCCCCCAACCTCTCGTTATTGACCTCGATTTAAATTCTGTATTTGAAAACTCATATAGCTATCAACAAGAATCAAGCTTCGAAGAAGCTCTAAAGTTCAATACGCAAATTAGCGCAACACCGTCAAATTTTGGCTTTTCTTACTCTCCGGACGACACTCCCCTTCCTGAAAACGAACTATCCTATGCCAGAACCCGTGCGCCTTCGCTGATGAACGACTACTCACGGCTCGCACTAAAACCTTTCATCACAAAGCACATTGTCACGATGAAACAGAAAAGACGAATGCGAAGCAAGGAACTGCATTATCTTGACCACCCCAAACTGGGTATTCTGATTAATATTAAGAAATATGAGCCTGAGTTTCCGAAGGAAAGTGAAAAAGACGGATGACGGGGGTTACGGGTTACGGGTTACGGGTTACGGGTTACGGGTTACGGGTTACAAAGGATGATATCGCAGGAAAGACAGTAGAAGTCATGACAGAAAAAAAGAGGGGGAAACAACTTGGGGGATCTAAATCTTATCAGCTAACTCCACAAGCAATGAGGGATAGACTCATCAAAGGAAACTGGAGAGAAACGTTCAGCTAATCACTCCATGCTTCCTATAACTGCATATAATCTGCACCACAAGTACATCAATATACCAACAAGAAACGAGTGACCAGCCAACCGTATTGCGAAACTTACAAATAATCAAACATTAAACGCATTCTACGTCGTCAGCCTGATAACCTTTTTCACCTTCCTGTATTTCAAACTCAACTTTTTGGCCTTCCGCTAGGCTCTTGTATCCGTCACCTCGAATATTACGATAGTGAACAAAGATATCATCAACCTTTTGGTCTTGGGTAATAAAGCCATACCCTCGTGCATTGTTGAACCACTTAACAGTGCCGATTTCTCGAGCTGCCATGCTACGCACCTCTTAATATTTTTATTATTGAATAACAACTAAACCCCTCACAAAAATCTCCTATAAAAGGAAAAACTTTTATAAGGACTACCACCACGAAGATATTGCAATGCAAACGTCATGTCTAGCACGGGCTAATCGTTTTGAGTATTACTTCTCTTATTTTTGGGATTGACGATTCTAATTGCGCCATTATCTTATCTAAGCTGATAACTTCGTCGCTTAAACCTGAACACCAGTTCACAATTAGGCTTAATGATGCATACGCCAAATCGTGCTCCCGCGCCAATGCTGCCTCCGGCATTAGCGTCATTCCAACCAAATCACAGCCATCATTTTGAAGCTTTTTAATTTCAGCCGAAGTTTCCAAACGCGGGCCTTGAGTACAACCGTAGGTACCGCCAAACTGAAAATCGATATCACTTTCAGTGGCAGCCTGTTTAAGTGCAGCGCGTAACTTTTCATTAAACGGCGTCGCAAATTCTATATGGGCAAGAGATTCGTTTTTCCCGTCATAGAAAGTATGCTCCCGACCATAGGTGTAATCAATAACTTGGTCTGGAATAACAAAACGACCAGGACCAAACTTTTCGCCAATTCCACCTGTCGCATTAAATGCAATAATACGCTCGACACCAAGGCGCGAAAACGCATCAATATTTGCGCGATAATTGACTTTATGTGGCGGTATATTATGCGCAGACCCGTGGCGCGGCACGAAACAAACATCGACGTTATTCAATCGCCCGTGCGTTATCGACTCCACTTTTCCGTATGGCGTTTCAATTGAGATTTTTTTTTGATGGGACAACTCAGGAAATTCATAAAACCCCGAGCCACCAATTACGCCAATCACACTCATGACTATTAAACCTTAGGAATTAGTTTTTACTTTCGATAGATGATTTAACACGGATATCATCGGGAAGATGCAGTGTTGATGTTGGGAATGCGCATTCGGCGCCAGCTTTATCGATTATGGCTAAAATCTGTAACATCACATCTTGTTTAATGTCGTGAAACGCTGCCCAATCTTTTGTTTTAGTAAAACAATAAACGAAGAAGTCCAAGGATGAAGCAGAAAATTCATTAAAATTGACCATGAGCATCAAGTTTTGATCGATAGCCTCATGCTGCTCTAACATCAATTTAACGTCACGAACAATTACAGTCATTAAACGTGCATCATCGTATCGAACACCAATTTTTTCATATATACGTCTGTTAGACATACGAGAAGGGTTTTCTACCGAGATCTGCGTAAATGTTGAATTAGGTACATAGAGTGGTCGTTTATCGAACGTCATAATTCGTGTAATACGCCAACCGATATCTTCTACGGTGCCTTCAATATTTTTATCGGGTGATCGAATCCAGTCGCCTACTGAAAAAGGTCGATCAAGATAAATGATTAAACCACCAAAAAAGTTAGCCAATAAATCTTTTGCCGCAAAACCAACCGCGATACCGCCAATTCCGCCAAACGCTAACACACCCGAAATGCTGTAACCCAAAGATTGGAGCGCGATGAGTACCGCCGTAATAATGACCGATATTCGCAATAACTTGCCAACCGCGACTGCGGTGGTTTTATCCAGAGGCTTGCGCATATAGCCCGGATCGATCAGGTTTTTTTCTACATACAATAAAAAGCTATGGATAAACCAGGTAACAATAATAATGGCTCCCACGTGCCTGATCGTACCCACAGAATCAAAGAGTATGGATTCTGAATGTTGGGCCACAATCGAAGCAGCAAAGCTCAAGCCCATAACCCAAATAAACCAACGCAGAGGACGGGTAATGGCATGAACTAGAGCATCATCCCATAGGTTTTTCGTGGCATCGGTCTTACGCTTTAACTTCGCCATTGAACGACCAACGGCAAAGGCAATGAAAAGCGTAACAAGTACGACAATAAAGACTTCAATCGTCCATAAATTTTCTTGGCCGGTTTTTGATACCACCCAGCCTGTCAGTTGCGACCATAGGGATTCCATTTCTACCTCCTCAATTTATCCTAAATTCAATTTTTCGACGATGGCTTGTGCGTTTTTCCATCGGCTCGATTTTTTTAGTGCTTTTAATGACTCGTTACTTTTTTTCGCTAACGCCTCTAGACCACACAACGAAGGTAGCAACGAATCTTTTTCCAACTCTTCAATAACCTCAATGGCACCGCTGGCATTATTACACACCAGAACCACATCACAGCCCGCGTTCAGCGCTAATTTGGCACGATCAGCATAGCCGCCTACTCCAGCTGCGCCCTCCATAGAGAGATCATCGCTAAACACTAAACCTTCGTAGCCCAGTTTTTCACGCAGTATGTCCTTCAGCCAAAACGAAGAATAACTGACAAGCTCTGAATCAATATTGGGAAACGCGATATGAGCAGACATCAAAGCATCGAGCTTGTTCTTTAAGCGGGTAAACGGAATAAGATCATGCTCCTCCAGCTCTTCTAAACTGCGAGTGTCCACCGGCAATTCCAAATGGCTATCAGCCTTCACACCGCCATGCCCAGGGAAATGTTTACCGGTGGTTGCCATTCCTGCATCATGCATTCCATCAATAAAAGCTTCAGCCAAAATGCAGGCCGTATCAGGATCAGGAGAAAACGAACGATCACCAATAATAACGCTATGCGCATCGTCCAGATCCAAAACCGGGGCAAAACTGATATCGATTCCATGGGCAATCAGTTCAGAGGCCATTAACCAGGCAAGTTCTTGCGCGTTGCTTTTAGCCTCCTCAGGGAATGACTGAAAATTATTCGCTACGACCTGCATAGGAGGTAGTACAGAAAAACCCTCTCGGAAACGCTGTACCCGCCCTCCTTCGTGATCAACGCTCACGATAATATTCGGCCGAACTTCACGTACGGTTCTCACTAAGCCATCGAGCTGCTCAGAACTTTCAAAATTGCGGCTGAAAAGAATCAAACCACCCACCTGCGGATGGAGCAGAATCTCTTTTTCGTCTTGTCGTAATTCGATACCGGCAATATCTAACATTACCGGGCCTAGCTTTTTATTTAACACCAGATTTTTATTTAACATTCGGAGAGGTCAACATTTTGGCTATAGGGGGAATCATCATATCAATGGCAGATTGCACTTCGGTATCTTCGTCATACTCCGCATTCAGGATTGAGCGAATCGAGTCAAAACCCGCCAAGGTAAATACACTAGCACCTAACATAAAATAGAGGCGCCAATAAAATTCAACCGGGTTAAGGTCAGGGCAAACTTTACGAATTAAACCCACTATGCGGTTGTAGGTAAGTCCAAACTCCGCGATCAAATAATGACGAAGATGCTCTTGAGACTGAGTGTACGCTAGGGTCAAAAGCCGCATAAATATTTGCGGGTCTTCATGAATCTCTTCCGTCGCAACGAGCAAGGTTTCTAACATCGAGCGTAGAAGCGCTTCAGCCTCAGGTGTACGCCCGTTCGCTTGTTGTTCGAGCATGTCTAACTGCAGATCTAACTCTCGGCAATACGGCGATAGAAAACGGTGAAAGACAGCCTGTATAAGCCCCTTCTTGGAACCAAAGTGATAGTTCACCGCTGCTAGGTTGGCGCCAGCCATGCCTGTTATCGTACGTAGAGAAGTCTCAGCAAAGCCTCTTTCAGCAAAAAGCAGCGTTGCTGCATGCAATAAGCGCTCGGCGGTATCGTGTTGTGTCATATTGGCCCCGGCTCTTGGAATGTTAAACCTCTAAGTAATACCGCATAGTTATGGGAGAGAGAGAATAATTACTTAGTGTGGGGCTTGTCGAGTGTAGATTCGTATTGTTGCCAAAAAAGCATAGCGCTTGAAAATCGAATCAGTTGGAAATCAAAGCGGTTAAACCACCTAAGCCGTTAAAAACCAAATATGTTCAAAACCGAGCTAATTCCTGCATTACACCATAAAGCGCACAGCTGCCTTGCTCCCGCCTCCCCAATGCTGTTGATTTAAGTATTATTGCTCTAGATCGTAGGGTGAAAAAGCGACACGCCTTCCGCCATCGACCAAACCCAACCACCAACTCAACATCTTTGTGATGAAGGAGCCTCTCTCGAATCATGGGGGTTATTAATAGGAGTAGATGTAGGCTGGGTTATCCATGTCGGAAGACGCTTCTCTTTTCCGACCTACGAGGGCAAAACGATCTTGTAATGCTTAAGTCAACAACATTGCCCCCCCCAAAATGCCATGTCCCACAAGGTAATCCACAGCCTGCAATCACAAAAGTAGCGACCCTTAGCGCCTTTGAGACGACAAACGATTTCCCGTTTTTACAAAGGTATGGGCATTCTCTTCCGGCACTCAGAACACCAAAAATAGACGCGTCTCCAAATTCAACATTAAAGTTCTAGATTTTTTTCATCTTTATAGTCTAAAAGTTAGAATTAAAGCTTGTATAAACGCACATAAAAATTCGATTTTTTCTTTTAATTTCAAAGACATATGAGCCATATCTAACGGCGCACTAAGGTCCGCAAAACCCCCAACAATCAAATAAGAATGTGCAGGAATGAGAAATCGATGATAGTTTAATTATTAACCGAACCGTTACGTTACAGATTCACTTGGAGTACACATGGCTTCTTTCTATCCCGCAATCGGAACATGGTACATAGAGCTCGCCACCGGCATGCTTTTCGAGATAATTGCCGTTGATGAAAAGGGCGGCACTATTGAACTCCAATACGAAGATGGCGATTTAGCCGACTACGATACTGAATCCTGGGGGCATCTTGATATCGCCATGGCGCCAGCGCCAGAAAAAGGCAATGCACATTTTGGCAGTGCCTCGTTTGATACAAGCCCTATGGATGATATTGTTGGAAACCCGCTACAGGATATAGAGCCGGATTCGTTTCAGGGGTTTGATGATTTTTATTAATGAGCGCCCCGCCACGTTTACAAACAAGAATGGCGAACCAAATTTAACCCAACAAAAACGAGTCTTCCACCGGGTTAGAAAGAATACTGCATCTCAAAATATAAACCGCTTTCTTCCGTATCTTCTTCAACCCCATCGACATCATCCAATACTGGAGTAGAAACGACGATATTGCTTTTAAAATTAGCGAAATCAAATTTAAAGCCAAACCCCACGTTACCTAACTTCCCCTTGAGGCTCTCATCGCCCTCAACGAGCGGGTGAATAACGCCATAACCCAAATCAACAAAAATATAAGGCTGTATAATCCGGTCTATAGACTTACCGAAAAATGTTGCACCTCCGAATTTAGGCGCCTTAAAGACCCAATCAGCACTGAAGAAAACAGCATCGTCAAAAAGCCCTGTATTCACTTCAAATCCCCTCGCTCTTGTAGGTCCGGTCATACTAAACTGATTCACATTGGTCATTGCCTTACCAACGAATTGACCTGAGCTGCTTAATACTAAGCGAGTCTCGACCTCGGTAAACGGCACATTGATAAACGACAGCATGGAGTAATCATAGGACAAAAAGAATGCGTTACCCGTGGGGTTTCTCTCTTGTTGAGTGTCCGTAGAATTTTCGTCTGCACTATTATCCTCAGGAATAAGCGGCACATTATCCGTATGCGTTAATGTAATCCGCCCGACATGTAATCGTCGAGATTTTTGATCCAGAACATCGAAATTAAAACCAATGGAGGTATTCAAAACATCATTTTCTTCTGTATTACCTGACTCATCATCACTTCCCTGAAAAACTTTGAAGACCGTTGATATATCCATGACTGAAAATGTAGTTGAATAGTTTTTAACGCGGCTCCGTCTGATGTGATAAGAAAGGGACATATCACTAACAGTTGATTCGCCCAAAAACTTAAGCGCAGAGCTATTCTCCTCCTCCTCATCATCAGATACGCCTCCAAAACTAATTAGACTCTCTGATTTAAAATCATTTTTTGACACACCAATGGACGTTCTCCAACGAGGAGTTCCAATATGGGCGTTGTAACGAATTGCTCCAAATGTTGTATTCTCTGGATTAAAAGAATTCAACACACTCAATTGCAGCTCGTCCCCATAACCCAAGGGATTATGAAGCGCGAAATCCATATAAGCACGATATTCACCCGTAGTGTCCGAACCATGGTTATCTAATCGAGTATTTACGGTATACCACTCTTCAGACAAAATATTCACATTAAGAAGGGTATCTCCCACCTGCTCGCCAGCCTGAAAAAAGCCCTGAGCCGAGAGGCCTGGAATGTCATTAATCAAATACAGAGACTCTTCGATATTCCAACTGGCCACAGGTCTGTTGAGGTCTTTTTTGAATACATTTTGTATCCGTTTAGCCGATACACGGCGGTTATTTTCAACATTAACACCACCTAATTCCCCTAAAAGAAGCGTTAAGCTCACAACTCCATCACGAACTTTTTGTTCAGGAATATAAGCCTTCGCTAAAATAAACCCTTTCTCTCGGTAATAAAGTGTAATCGTATCCGCTACAGTCTCGATCATCCCCAAAGTCACACCACGACGCCTGCGCTGATCCCGAATTAAAAATACGAGTTTTTGAACCTCCAATGGGCCAACATGCTCCTCCGCAGATTGTTTTTCAATATCAGCAATAAGGTCCGATACTTCACCAAGTTCATCCAAGGTATAACCTGAATCAGTGAGCGACCCTTCCTTCATTAATTCGAAACGAATGGATTCAACTCGTTCAATCAAACCTTTTCGAGTAATCCCAAGCTTTGGATACTCCACAAGGCCTTGCAACCTAAACTCTTTAACATTTAAACGAGGGCCTGCTTCCGGGTCTGGATCACGGTCTCGAACAGGAGGTACATCCAAGTCAAGAAGCATCGACTCGCTCTCGTATTCAGGTACCTCAGACGTATCAGGCATTTCAAGAAAGCCTTGAGCCGATACACCAAAGCTCAAAATAAATAACAAGAAAGAAACAACTAGGGCAGAGAAAATAGAGAAGGAAGACATATGATTAATTTTATTTGGTTAGAAAAAAGCCAAGGGCGCTGTAACGCCCTTGGCATATCCGTTTGAAACCACTATAACTGATTACAGATAAAGATCATCCTCTTATAGATAAAGATCATCATCGTCCTCATCCTCATCTTCATCCCCATAACGCTGATCTTTCGGCATCCGAATCGACACATTATCGTAAGAGTAATTTCGAACCTCAGTAAATACTGCTGGATCAATTTCACCAATGGACTCGACCTCGATCAACAAATCACTACCGGCCTGAATAAAGGAGGAAATATCCAAAGTAATATCCGATAAGTTCTCAAAGAGAGGGTTTGAACCAAAAGAAAATCGAGGCTGCCAACTCGTACGACCCAGAAAGCGTACCTGGCTTTGCGCATACAAAACTAGTGGTCGACTTGCTTCCCCAATATCACCATTTAGCGTACTGACTTGCATCTCATTAGCGATAAGATCTGGCTGTGTAGAGTTTATAGGGCCTGTTGCAAATAAATCACCCGCTTGAACAATAATGTCCAGCACCCCATTTTCAAAACCGGTATTGATAACACCACCGGCTAGCGTAGCGTCATTTTCCGTTACGTCGTAATCGACATCGGGCGTGTTATCCAGATAAATATCACCTGCCGTATTCACCAATCTAACACTGCCATTCGTATGAATAAACTGAACGGTCAGATCTTGATCATTGACTACATTCACGGCGCCATTCTGATTCGTCACCTGAATGTTAGCAACAGAAGTTTCGAAACTATCATTAGTGGCTAAGCCCGAATTAGAAACAACCGTTAGCGTATTAGCGCTAACATTTGTATTAGCCCCGTTGTTATCGACTATAGCTCCGGAGGTAGAAACAATCGCAACCAAATCCGTTGCTGTAATTGCCCCAACTTGTATATTATTTGCCGCATTTAATTGGACACTTTCAGATGCTCGAATGGCTGAGTTTGCATTCATCACAATCTCTCTAGCGGCAGTCAACACAACACTTCCATTATCACTTTGAACGTCGGCAAGTAATACGATATTGCTCTGAGCGCTGCTAATTGTCGTATCACCCTCAGATTGAATATTAGCCTCGACTGAAATGCCGTTTCTAGCACTTAGCAGAACCGAATCGTTCGCCGCCAACAAATTAGCATTCACATCCAAGCGACCATTTTCACTGACCAGCTGAACACTACCGCCCGATAACAGATGAGCATCAATATCACCTTGTGCAGTAAAGTTAATCGCCCCAGGTGAAACTACAATTTCTGCATCGCTAAGCTGGGTGATATCCCCACCGGAAACTGCTGTAAAATCACCAACATTCACCAGAATATCGCCCTCGATCAACCAATCCGAGGCAGAAGTAAAGAGAGCAGTGCCCGCTGTAATTTCTTGCGATGTAATAAGACCGGCTGAATCGATGATGATCTCGGATGCGTTAATCACACTATTAAGATTCATTAACACATTGCCCGTTCCGGTACGCAGTTCAAGAAGACCAGCAGCCGTAATCTCAGCATCCAAATCCATATTTGACACCACATCCAAAATTACACCGTTACCGCTTATGTTTGCACCTAGTGACTGCTCGAGACTATTGCCAACAATATTAATATTGCCACCAATCGAGTCATCATCCGATGAAGCATCTAGACTTGCGGCCAAGATCACAGCCCCAGAGGTAGCGTTAATATCAATCGCAATACCGTCACTACCGTCATTCACACGAATCAGGCTGGCAACCGTAACGCCTACACCGGTCAACGTAACTGAATTTGCACCATTAACATTTTGCTGAATGAGTACCAGGCCGGAGTCCGAACCTAAGTCAACATCATCAGCACTGATCACACCATCGACGGTAAGATTACCTTCGGAACGAACAATAAAGTCATTACCTGCTCCGCCTCGAACAGCAACCGTGCTTGCATCATAAATATCAACGTTATCGCTGCTGTTTACATTTAACAAGCTGAAATCATTGCTCTCATTAAAAAGACGTACGCTGCCTTGCGCGGTGATATTAGTAGCACCTGAAACCAGTATCACACCTTCACCGCTCACAACGTTGGACGACGTAATCGATAAGTTCAACGCGGTTACATCACCTAGTCGAGTTGCCGCATTCACAAGACTAATCGAACCGTTCGCAGCTGAAAGCGCTAATAACCCACTCAATAGATTATTAGAGCTATCCAAATTGATATCGCCTGTCGTACTCAACAACTGAACTCCCTGCGCAGAAACCAATCCGGCACCATCCACAATATCGCCAATAGATTGAATATCGACAGCACCTGAAATACTGCTTAACGCCGCAATCGTTAACTGGGTATTTTGCTGATTGTCCAAAAAGACGTCCTCTCGAATATTTTCGAAAGACACACTTGCAGTCTCTATCGCTAAACGATTACCACTGCTGCCCACGGCACCTGTGCTAATGAACTCAACGGCTTCCTGAGCTTCGATGATGGCATCTTCTGTACCAGCAGAAACCGAAGCATTGCGAACAGAGAAGGTATCGTTAATAAAAACTCGACCAACGATTGAAACCATGTCGTCCTGATTCCCCTCTACAGCGACACTCTCTTTATTTCCGTAGTTTACCGTTGTAAATGCATTTAACGTGAAATCATTATTTCCGATAACAATGGCATCCTGTACATCAATAAGATTGTTAACCGTCAGTAGCGAGGCAAAAACATCATCATCGATAGACTCAGTTTCAGAGTATGTCACGCTATAACGACTACTCGACCCATCACCATTATCCATAACGTAGAGCAACTCTGCACTGCCGTCATTATTCGGTAAGTATTCCGTAGTAAATCGAATATCGGCATTGCCACCACTGATTGCTACGGTGTCTTCACCTACCTCAAGCAAGGTATCTCCTGGACCACCGACAAAGGTAACCTCACCGGCTAAGCCAGCTCCCAAGTCGATCGTTAGACTGTCATCACCTAGACCAGCCAAAATTCTACCGGTTACCGAACCACCATCCATAATAAAGTCATCCTCACGCGTACCGCCCTGCAATATATCAAAGTCAATAAACGCAATGCTGGTACCGCTATTTTCAATTGTTCCAGAATTCACACCAGTAATCGACCAGGTATTATCAACATTTTCTGCTGTAATCGTACTACCGTTGTTGTTACCAATATATTCTTCGATATTGATAAATCCAGCCGTTGCATCACCAATTACAACAAGCGCTGTTGAAAGCTCACTCATGTCGACAATATCGGCCAGACCTTCAGGTTGGTCACCACCGTCAACGAAGCCGTCCAATACTCCAGTATCGGTAAATTCAAATCGATCTACCCCTGTGCGGCCAATTAAACTTTGGAAGCCAGTGAATTCAATCAGGTTAATCTCTCCTGCATTTTGCGCAGATATTTCCCAGTTATTATCACCAGCAGAACCGACCAATGTATTTTCTGTTGATGTTGATGCTTCTATTTCTTCCAGTTCAGAAACAGTGATATCAGCTCCAACATAATCGGAGTCAAAACTCACAACGGTATTTTCAACCAATGCTGTTAAATCGAGAGTATCCCCCTCAGAATTTTCAGTACCACCCGCTATAAAACCCGAAATACTGCCAACGGTGTAAGAGTCTAAATCGACATCGACCAGTACACGATCCAAGACAAAATTGTCATCTCCAGTACCGCCGACCAGCTGAGAAAAGCCATTAAAAGCAACGCCATTTACCGTACCGGCGTCAGCGTTATCAATAATCCACGTATTAGTAATATTATCACCACGTAATTCATACACCCCTGGTGCAATCGCGTTAATCTCTTCTATTCCAACCAAATTGAAGTCACCGGAGTTCGTCTCCCCAAGCGCAACAGTTGTTGTACCAAAAAATCCATCGATATTGACAATATCAGTATTTATACCGCCGTCAGCATCAGTCCCTGTTCCGCCATTGATCACGCCACTAATAGAATCGTTGACTGATGCGACACGATCAAAATTAAAGATATCAATTTCAGAACCACCTGTAAGGTTGGCAAAACCACTAAACGTGACAAGTCCATTTAATACACCTGCATCGGCTACCGTTATATCCCAGGTATTGGCCTCATCGGCACCCAGCAATTCATTACCGTTATCTCTATCAACAGCCAGAATCTGATCGATACCGTCAACACGAATATCGACACGCTCAGCCAAATTTGGACCGATCGCTACAACTACTGAATTATTTAAGTCTTCGACATTGAGTACATCATTAACACCAACATCATCACCAGCGGTAATTAAACCAGTAATACGATCAGTCGCATCGAATATGAAATTATCCACCCCACTGCCACCGGTTAAATTGGCAAAACCACTGAAGCTAATATTTGTATTCACTTCACCACTGTTAAGGCCGTCAATTGCCCAGGTACTAGCCGATTGCGGACCAATCAAAGTGTTATTACGATTAATATCGGTGTTTGCTTCTACTGTTTCCACATTCACCACATTTACATCGGCAGTAACACTTAAATCGGAATGCAGGGCAACTATCACATTTCCAGTTAACGCTTTCACATCCACTAGGTCATTGTTACCTTCACCACTATTAGCGCCGCCATCAATAACACCTGTAATACTGCCGGTACCACTAAAATTGAATTGGTCGATATTTGTATCGCTACCGATGAGATCGGCAAAGCCTCTGAAATCAACTACGTTAGAACCAATAACTCCGGAATTTTCGCCATTAGCACCCGTAATATTCCAGGTATTCCCTTCATCAAACCCAACCAACACGTTACGTGTGTCGCCGACATTATTTGCATTATTCACTTCAATTAAATCAATATCGCTGACATAAAGATCAGCACCACTGTATTCACTATAAAGCGATACCGTAATCGGATTTAAAAGAGCCGTTAAATCAATATTATCGAATCCACTAACACCGCCATTAACCAAACTGTAATCAGTAATAACCGCGTCATCGTTGAAGGTAAATTCATCATTCAAAGAACCTCCCAGCAGACTTTCAAAGCCAGAGAATTCAATATCAACTGACGCTCCCTCAGGGCCTTGTGCAAGTAGGTTATTATCGACCTGAGCTCTTAATATCCAGCGGTTGTTATAATCATCGTCACCAGCCAACTGGTGTCCGCTGCCATCTTCAACACTAATTGACTCGACATTGAATACATTAAGTGCAGTTGCTTCTGTTCGATTACCCACATGAACAACAACTGCATCCGCATCACCGAGATTGCCATCACCGTATATAACAATGCTATCGCCATCTTCACCCTGCGAACCGCCATCCACTAAACCGCTAATACGGTTTCTTGGCGTAGCATCTCGGAAGGTAAAGGTATCTTGAAGGGCGCCACCGCTTAGGTTTTGAAAGCCGGAGAATGCAACACCATTAACATTGGTACTGGCGTTACTAATCAACCACGTATTGTTGCCATCCGCCAATCCGACGAGCGTATTATCCTGACCTAATGCAGTAGCTGCATTAATTGTTTCAATGCCCCTCACATACACACGGTCTGATTCAGAACCCGAACCCAACTGAAATCTAAAGCTACGATCAGATGTGCCCGAATAAATACTCGTATCCGCAACCGTAGAAGAGTCAACCACAACAATCGAATCCGATTGGCCTCCGCCTTGACTTCCGCCATCGATCGAACCAGTGATATTACCGACGCCGATGTTCGCACCTTCACCATCTTCAACATCAACAAATTCAAATAGATCTTGCCCGTTTCCACCAACAAGATTGGCAAAATCACTAAACGTAATAGATGACGAAACAGAACCACCATTCAATTTATCAATTAGCCAATTGTTATCACCCAATGTTCCTATTAGCGTATTACTCGTGGCAGTATTCCCTTGAATGTCTTCTACACCCACAACATGTATATCAGCCGTTACGCCTAATTCAGTATGAAGAGCAACAACAACATCACCAGGCATTGAGACTAGATTCAGGGCATCATTATTCCCGTCTCCACTATTAGCGCCGCCATCAATAACACCGGTAATACTGCCTGTATCACTAAAATTGAATTGGTCGACATTTGTATCGCTACCGATTAAATCGGCAAAGCCTCTGAAGTCGACAATATCAGTACCAATAACTCCGGAATTTTCGCCATTAGCACCCGTAATATTCCAGGTATTCCCTTCATCAAACCCAACCAACACGTTACGTGTGTCGCCGACATTATTTGCGTTATTCGCTTCAATTAAATCAATATCGCTGACATAAAGATCAGCACCACTGTATTCACTATAAAGCGATACCGTAATCGGATTTAAAAGAGCCGTTAAATCAATATTATCGAATCCACTAACACCGCCATTAACCAAACTGTAATCAGTAATAACCGCGTCATCGTTAAAGCTAAATTCATCATTCAAAGAACCTCCCAGCAGACTTTCAAAGCCAGAGAATTCAATATCAACTGATGCTCCCTCTGGGCCTTGTGCAAGTAGGTTATTATCGACCTGAGCTCTTAATATCCAGCGGTTGTTATAATCATCGTCACCAGCCAACTGATGTCCACTGCCAGCTTCAACACGAATCGACGATATATTTACAACGTTAAGCTCATCTGTTTCTGAGCGGTCGCCCACATGAACAATGACTGAATCAGCATTTCCAGAATTACCCGTACCGTAAATAACAATACTGTCACCAGTGCCATCTTCCGAACCTCCATTCACTAGACCGGTAATTTGGCTCCGCGGCGTATTATCTAGGAAGATAAATTCATCTTGCTGAGTTCCCCCTGTTAGGTTTTGAAAACCGGAGAATTCAACGCCGTTTAAAGAAGTTTCATCACTGCTAATCAACCAAGAATTATCCGCATCCGCCAAACCGAATAAGGTATTGTCTCTAATGCCTGTGGAATTCGCTGCGATACTCTCGATACCCTGAAAATACACACGAGTAGTATCCGTACCGGAACCTAACTGAAAATCGAAGTTTCGTTCATAGCTAACCGTAATCAAATCATCCTCATTCGAACCTTGATCACCACCGTCGATAGAACCCGTAAGTCGGCCATCCGTAGGGCTTGCACCTTCGATACGCACAAACGTGAAAGTATCTAAACCATCATTACCGACAAGGTTCGCAAAGTTCGTAAACCTTACTGTTTCAACAGAATCAATCGCTAATGAACCAGAATCAGTATCGTTAATCGTCCACTCATTATCAGCTAATGGAGCGTAAAGCGTATTGCTACTTCCGCTGGCATTAATCGTATCAATATCGGTAACGTAAACATCGATACCTACATCGATTGAAGAATCTAGGGAAACAGCAACAGCGGAATTGAGATCAACGAGATCTAAAATATCCAAACCTCCACCACCATTAAAAGTATCGGCTACAACACCCAAGTTATCGATATTGAAAGTCTCTCTAGCGCTACCGCCATATATGCGGTCAATGCCAGTGAAGGTTAATTCATAATCACTACCTTCAGCATCGTCCGAAAGCGTTGTCTCTGTGTCACTGATATTCCAGGTATAAACACCTAATGAATTCACACCATAAAGGTGAACATTTAAACTGTTATCGGCATTAAGATTGGCAATATTGGCAGTCTCGATAACGTTTGCAGGCGTAGCTCTGGAATCCACTAGGAACACATCACCAACGCCATCTTCAGAATATGATTCAGCAACCGTGCCCGAGAATAGCGTTACTGCATTAACACCAAATTCCAATAGGCCCGGAGCAACTGAAGACGCTGAAACAGTTATTGTATTAGTTCCTTCTCCTCCATTAATAAAGCCATTAGATATATTTCCGTAGGTACCATTTTCTGTATTTTCATCAATAACGAATTCGTCGTCGCCTGCACCGCCTAAAAATTGATTTACGCGAGTAAATGAAAGTTCGAAATCATCAGCACCTTCAATTTCGGCAACAAATTTACCTCCGTTACTTTCGTCGATGGTCCATGTAGCGTTCAACCCATCAAAGGTACTACCCTCAACAACTCGGAGGTAGGTATTATCATTTCCAACTAAACCAACAAGTCGATCATCAATATCAACAACAACCAAGCCCGTAACGCCAGCAAAACTGCGACTACGCTCGCCGGTACCGGCAACGTAATCACCTGAAATCGTATCACCGGAATTCACATTGACAGTATCTTCAGAACCATCTCCGCCTTGAAGGCTGCCGAAATTGAAAAAGTCAGTCTGCGTATTAACCGCATGCTCTTTAGTAGAAAAATTAGAAAGCTCTACCACAAATCCTTGGTTATTATCGCGAGGTGTAAAATTAGTATCGGTAGCGTCCCATTGAACATCCCGTGAATGCGTCACAGCAATCCAATGACGTGCTTCTACATCATCAGCTGCATCCGCTGCCGTTAATACCTCAAAGTTATGCGCATTAACCCGACGGTATCCGCTCGCTCCAGGAATGGAAGGCGGCGCAGCCGCAGCAACTTCACCCAACTCTACAACGACCCCGCCGACAAAGGCACTCACATCTAAAGTGTCTCTATTTGTATTGTCTTCCTCTAACGTATCTAATTCTCCGCCATCGATTAACCCAGAAATAAGGGCATCAGTCGAAGTAAAGAAAAAGCGTTCACTGCCTTCACCACCGGCGATATTTTCTATATCAACGAAACTCGTTACACGACCAACAACATTACCTTGATTAACATTCGTTATTCGCCAAAGTGTTTCTGCTGCTTCATCCGCAGTTTGTACGGTTAGGTAATTAAGTGCGCTATCAGCCCCCTCTTCTTCTGCAATCCCGCGAATTTCATTTGCCGTTGCGCCAATTGCAACAACAAAACGGTCAACTCCAAAATTCCCAATGAAGTTTTCGAAACCGAGAGCCACTACGTTATCGTTCAACGTCGTAATTGTTGCGCCTATTTGCCAATCGTTTTCGTCTGAACCAGTACGTAATGGACCGACTAAGGTGTCGTTATTGCTTCCCCCGTTTATGTCTATATCGAGGTTCGCGACGTTGATACGGAATACATCATCTCCGTCTCCGCCCAGCACATCGTAATTGCCATCTATTGAATCTGTTACGTTGGCGTTTAGGTTGAAGATATCATCTCCGTCGTTTCCTAATATTTGGCCGATGAATTGGGACTGAATGTCGAAATAGTCATCGCGGGTTCCGCCCACTAAATTCTGAATACCACTGAAACCAAAGTCTGTGGCCGCGCCACCGCCGGTGAGGTTAACCGTGTTCGCAGACCCGTTCACAATCCACGTGTTCGCTTGGTTGTGACCCGTTAGCGTATCGCTGGTCGCGCGACCCACAAGGTTGCGCACTTGGCTGAATTGAATGTTGTTGCTGTCTACATTACCACTGCGCGTTCCGTCTAAGACGATCGACTGATCACTGCCCGCATACGTTTGCAACGTATCCGCTGCTGTATCCGTAACGCCATCCGCTTCGCCATAAATTGCACCGCTAATCGATGCCGCATCCAGTTCAAAATCATCCGAACCCTGCCCACCCGAAATCGTACTGAAACTGGTTGAGATATCAAAATGATCGACGAGCGTACCGCCCACCAAATGCTGAATACCGCTGAAACCAAAGTCTGTGGCCGCGAGCCCGTCAGTAATGTTCACCGTGTTCGTTGATCCGTTCACAATCCACGTGTTCGCTTGGTTGTGACCCGTTAGCGTATCGCTGGTCGCACGACCCACAAGGTTGCGCACTTGGCTGAATTGAATATTGTTGCTGTCTAAGTTACCACTGCGCGTTCCGTCTAAGACGATGGACTGATCACTGCCCGCATACGTTTGCAATGTATCCGCTGCCGTATCCGTAACACCGTCCGCTTCGCCATAAATTGCACCGGTAATACTCGCTGCATTAATGTTGAATTGGTCGGAGGAACCACCACCCGATAACGTTCCAAAATCACCAGACACATTAAAAACATCAACGCCAGAACCGCCAGTAAGCGTTTCTAAGCTGTCAAAGGTCAAAGTGGATTGAAGTACAGGAATTGTATCTAAAGAATAAAACGCAACGTTTTCATTTAAGCCCCCAGTAATCGTCCAAGTATTATTAAATGCATGTGCAATAATAATTTGGTCGACAACCGCGTCACCAGTACCGCCATCAATAGCGACATCTATTGAACCATCATTGATAGTGAACACATCTTCTGTATTATCAGCACCTATTAACGTTTGGAAATTTTGAAAACTTGTTGCGGTTGCATCGCCACCAAGCAAAATAGTACCGGCAATTTCATTTTCAATAGGTGCATTGATATTCCATTGATTCGCAGAAGCACGCTCTGACGAGCGTAAAGTATTACCGCTGCCACTAGCAGTAATAGAACCCAGGTTTTCAACGCCTAAACTACCACCTGCCGTAGCAGCCCCTGCGGTAATATCAATACCACCAACGATAGAAGGTAATAGAAGTGTATTTTGGCCCGAGTTAGCGCCACCGCCATTTAGACTCATATTGGGAACAGCCGACAGTGCAGACAGATTAAAGGCATCCAGTTCATCTCCCCCACTAAGAATTTCAATACCAGAGAAATTGACTGGATTCATGCCGGTAGGGTCAGGGCTTACACCTTCAGAAAAAGTCCCACCTTGATCAACATCGACCACCCAGGTGGTATCAATATTTCTTCCTCGGATGACGTCTGTGTCACCACCTATTACGCCGCCCTGAATATTTTCTAAAATCCGAATAGCGTTAACAGCCGTCACGGTTGCCATTAACGTCGCTACGCCATCATCCTCACGAAAATTAAATGTGTCATTACCATCACCACCAATCAACACATTCACGTCAATAAATTCAACGCCTTGATCACCTACATCAACAACACCATCATTTACACCGTCGGCCTCTAAAGTCGCTCCATCAAAGTCGTAAATATTCCAGAGAATATCCGATCCGGCATCGCTCACGAATTCAATTGAACTGCTATTACTATTTGTAGTGCCGTCAACGGTAATACCATCTTGGTTTCCGATAACTCGTTCTAGACCACTGTACGCAGTAGTTGCACCCAGTGTCACTGTCTGCATGGTGCCGCTGGTTAGTACGCCAAGACGATTTTCAAATGTGAGAACATCAATCCCATTAGTTTCACCCGCATCTATTCGTGTCACTTGAGATAAGGTGCTAGTAAACCGAAAAGTATCAGCATTGCTTGCTGAACCATTTAACCGTTGGATATTTTGGAAGCTTTCTACGTAAGGGGTTGAAACACTATCAACAGCAATATCACCTCGGTTTAAACCGCTAATTAGCCAATCATTTGTGGCATTTTGTCGGCCAGAGAGAATATTGATAGCCCCATCACTATCGCCGCCGTCTATGTCGGTAGCCGAACCCGAATCTCCTATCCTAAATGTATCGGTTCCTGCCTGGCCGTTAATCGGGGCGCTAACTAGAGTGTTAATGAAGAATTCGTCATCGTTCTCCCCACCACAAATATCACAACCATCAACCACCCCATTATTAACATTAGCATCGAGGTTGAAGGTATCATTTCCAGAGCGACCGTCTATGGTGCCAACATACGTATTAGAAGTGATATTAAAAGTGTCTTCTCCATTACCGCCTTCTAATACATTCATCCCGGTAAAGGTTAGCTCTCCAGTTCCATTTGAAACCGTTTCACTTCCCACTCCGTTAATATCCCAGGTCACGTTAGTACTGTGACCTAACGACAAGGTATCGGAGCCTGTCCCACCGTTTAGATCAACACTAAAATTATTAACATTGATGTTAAACGAATCGTTACCCCCAACACCGTTTAAGGTACCGGTATAATTTCGACGGTTAATAGTGAAGGTATCTGAATTATCCCCAGAACCATTTAACGTAGTCATTCCAGAAAATTGAATAAGATCTGTTGGGGTATCACTGTCTTCTGAAACTGAGGCCAAGCCCGCATTAGGAACAATCCATCGATTCGCTTGCGCCTCTCCAGTTAAGGTGTCGATACCAGACCCGACTAAGGTTTGGATACTGGTAAAATTACCGGCCAAAACACTTGTTAAACTCCCTTGAAAATTGCCATTCAATGTCCACGAGGCTACTACCTCACTTTCTACCGTATCGTCACCACCTTCGCCATTTACGTGGTTAGTTGCTCCAGTAATCGCTCCATTTTCTTCAAAGACAAACAGATCATCATCTGCCCCACCATTAAGTACGGCACTGATCGACGCACCAATTTCAAATCTGTCATTACCGCCTAAACTATTCACCGTTCCAGAATAAGAAGCATTGAAGTCAAAGGTATCAACCAGGCCGCTGCCATTTAGAATATCCATTCCAGCAAAAATCATAGCCTCTGTATTGGAAGCAGTCGCAACGGTGTTATTTGATCCGAATGTCCAGTTGTTCGGCTGATTTCTGGAATACAATCTATGGGTGCCCGTACCCGATGCTATGACAGAGTGAAAATTACTGAACGTGGTAAGGATATCGACTAGCTCTGTACCAGAACGAACTGTGCCGCTACCGGCAGTAGCACTGTCTAGGTACCAGTATCGATCTGAAGCGTTTGCGACGGATAGAGAGTTAACTTCTGAATTTCCTAGCGTTTCACCGTTACGAACACCATCAACAGAACCGATCGAACCAGCCGAAGTAATATTAAATCTATCGTTAGCTTCGTTACCATACAAAGCACCAAAATTAACAAAACCAATGCGATTCCCAGACTGATCGATTACATAACCAGTATTGGCGCCATCTATTGTCCAAGTATTGATATAAGGGCCGCCGGAAGCGACATCAATAAATTGTAACTCTAAAGAAAAGTCTGATGCTGCCCCCTCATCATTTTCAACTTCATCGATATTAGAAATTCCACCCGTAGCATTACCGAGAGTAATGGAAGTAATGCCTGAAGCTCTGACAACAAGTGTATCTATCCCTGTTCCAGCATCGATACCACCGCCGTCAACATCGTTAAAAGCTGAGTTCAAAATAAAGCGATCAAGACCTCCTGTCGCAGGACCAACAACCTCATCGCCGCCCTCAAGTCTCTCGACTTCAGAAAACGTCACTGTTCCCGATCCATTCAGTAAGGTTCCACCTTCAGAGGAGTTGATTGTCCAAAGATTTCCATCCCCGTCACCTTCATCGGGATCGCTATAACCAATTAAAGTATCGACTTCTAAATTACCCGGAGCATCTTCACCACCTACGATACTAAGCGTAATTCCACCTACGTTCACACTGAAAACATCCGCACCTGTTCCGCCGCGAATTTGGC
>JAWSUZ010000028.1:0-80305 GCA_033852165.1 Agarilytica sp.
AGCGACGATCCGGGTCAATGTTGTACATAGATTCAACTTCTACACCCATTCCATAAAGGTCATCCACTTCGCCGCCTTGACCTTCGCGAACGTGGGTTGGGAACCAGTAGCCCCAGCAATTTTCGCTGCGTGTTTCGGTAAAGCTGGTGACAAATGGGAAAACGATGATGACGTTGTTTTGATCGGCAACTAAGTCAAAGTTCCAAAGGTTTAAAGCGTCGGTGTGATCCATCGCGCAACCGTGTAAAGCAAAAATCATGGGAACTGCTGTAGTGCCATCATAAGACTGGGGGGTGTAAACCTTATACTCACGAGCTTTAAACCCATTATAAGTGAAGCTCTCTATTGCTCCGGTGCCGGTAACTGTTTGAGAGATCGCAGGTAAAGCGGTGAAAGCACCAACCGCAATAGCTGCGAAGATCGTTTGACGTAACTTAGTAAGTGGTTTGGAGAACAACATAATCATCAAGCCTCTGGGAGAATTCAGCTTAGTTAGGTGGATCAAGTAAAACCAAGCATCAAATTGTTTTTTGAGGTTTGCTGTCGGCGCTTAAAGTGTGACGCAGTTCACAAACATCTCATGCAACAAAGTTTATCAGGTGATTCTGGTGCCGGCATGGCGAATTATTTGTAGACGAACCTCTCGATTGATGTTAATGCAATTGGCGTTTAATTCGGTTTTGATAGGGAAAGAGGTGACACAATGCTTAATCAATCTAAAAGGTATAAAGGAATGTATCTTTTATTCGAAAAAAGCGCACTTTCTCCCTGGAAAATGGCTTTTAATCGACAAAATCGATAAGAGACGAATTCTATATAATCGATATGAACTAATTATTATCGAATGATTTTTGGGGTTTTATAACGAAAGGTGCAAAACACTGGAGCAGGTGGCGGGTGATCAGTTGTTATGACGGATAATTACAGCTGTGGTTCTAGATCTGGAGGGCTGAAATTTCACGTTGATTATGCAGAGCGGGAATTAAAGTGAGAGAGCTTTTCTTTGGTCTTTTCATTTGTACACCTCCAGTTGCTTGAGTTACGGCAATTCCCGACACCACTTCTGTAAGCGATACAAAGAGGGCGATGATGGCTAGAGGGGAAGCTATAACGCTTCTTTTAGCTTTGTGATTTTCAGCCATTCGATGTAAGCCTTGCATGTAACGTTAAGTGCAAAATAACAATGCCAAAAGTATAGAGGGACTTGAGTCTCAATATTGGTTGTACGCGCGAGATTTAAACAATGGGGGAGTGGTGAATCGTTCTACTTTCTGGGTGTGTTTGAGTGCTCTCTTTTCACTCAAAATTCAACAAGGCTTGAACTTAATGCTGCGTTGCGGCATAATTGGTCGAAATATGTACTTCTTGATTTTTGGGAAGTGAGTTTGGTTGAATTTATAGAGGTATATGAGTGTTGTTCTCGCGATTAAAGTTTTTGGCAGTAAGTGTTTTGATGGTGTGTAGCGTTTCTCTTCAAGCGAGCGACTGGTCTATTAGTGCGAATTCAGTACAGGGCTTGGCTGGCAGTTTATCTTCAATATCTCCGTCTGTTGCAACGCCTTTCAATGTCGAAGTTTATCTCAGCGAAGCTAGCGCTCTGGGTTATAGCGGTCCTCTTGGGCCTTCTGGTCCTTTGGGGGTGTTTGGCCCGGTTGGGCAAAACACTTGGAACCCTTCATCTTGGATCAGCGGGTTTGGTGATTGGGATGAGTGGTCGAACGAAAATGTAAATCCTGATGGCGCAATAGGGGAAGAGGGTCCGCTAGGTCCGTATGGTCCTCTGAGTGAGTTGGCTTACGATGTTGATCTGCCAGCAATCAACGACTTTTGTAAACAGTTACAGTTGGGGGGCGTTTGGACGGCTTTAGGGCCTGCAGGTCCTTTGGGGGTGTTGGGTCCTCTGGGTCCATTAGGGCCGCTTGGTGCGCATCAGTTCGAACAAAGCGAATCCGGCCAATATATTGATGCGGGTGAAGAAGTGCGGCAGGTTATAGTCGATTATGAAGGAGAGCATCGGCGTTACGAGCTTTATGAAAACTATTCAGAAAGTTATGCCAAAACTAGCGTCGATAATGACACGTCTTTTATGGTCGAAGGCCGTGTTGAATGGCCGTATACGGAAACGGATACATATGAGATTGTATCCGCAGAGAATCAAAGTCTTACAATTGTTTTAAGCCCTGAGGTTACGATGGACGATTTTGACCTCGTCATTATGGATGAATATGACCAGATTATCGCAACCTCGAATACCTACACCTACATTGATTTTATTCAATTGAATCACATTACCGCGGGTACACGTTTAAAAGTTAGCGTGAAGCTGTATTCCTCCTTTCATTACTGGGACAAAAATTATCGCCTATTTGTAACCGGTTCAACGCCGTATTTAGACACACAGAATCCAATATCGGGTGATCATCAGATGTTAATCGTTCAAAACCCATCTCAAGAGCTATAAACCTGACATTTTAAATTTACTTTCACTACGAGCCGGCTTCTGAGGGGGCTAAGTCAGACGACGTTCAACTCTTCGCAACGAGGTGATCCAGCTTTTGGTGACGAAGATCTTTTTACAGCTTTTACAATCAGGTTCTTGGGTCTGATTGTAAACTCGCAGCTCTCCTTGACCTCTCCTGCTTCAGCCACATGTTCAAAAGTATAGTTTTTCAGCATCTCAATTAATGCCAATTTCATTTCGACAAATGCGAGCTGCATGCCTGGGCATAGTCTTGAGCCAGCTCCAAATGGAAATAGCGTGTTCGTGTGGTCATGTTTAAATTGATCATCAAGGCCGATCCATCTTTTCGGTTCAAAGGCTTTGGGGTTGCTGAATAATTCGTCGACTTCGCTATTGGCTGAAAGCAAGGTCGTGATCATCACGCCTTTTGGTACGCAGTAATCGTTTAGAGTAAGGTCTTCTTTTGCCTCGAAGTATAGGTACTGCACAACCGGTTTAAGGCGTATAGATTCTTGGATCGCGCCGAAAATATAAGGGAAATTATCGAGGTCATCCCACTCCAGCTTTCGTTCGCTGGGGTATCGCTCGTCAATTTCCTGCTGGGCGAGTGCTTGTATGTCCGGGTTCTTGATCAGGTAATGGATGACCCAAGCAATCGTATGGGCTGTTGTGTCTTCGCCCGCGAGTAATAGGGTGATGGAGTTGCCGAAAATATCCTCAGGGTTGTGATCCTTTTCAGAAAGCATAGATTCTAAAATATTACTGGGGTCTTTTCCGTTTTTCAGTCGTTCTTGGGCGGCGTCAATAAATACCAAGACGCGCTCTCTGATTTTGATCAGAGCAGCATCGAGTTCACGGTCACACTTCAGTTTAAAATAGCGCCAATAGGGTATGGGGGTTTTGAGGCGTTGGCTTACGCGAGGAAAAACTAAATCCAAGCTCTTTTGCAGTTCTGATTCGGGGTTGTCGAGCGTATTGAGGTTGTAGCCAAATGCTAGCAGGGTGGTAATGTCGACAGTGTAGCGTTGGATAAGCTTTTGAAAATCAAATTCACTTTGATCTTCTATTTTCTCGCAAAGGCGTTCGGTGATTTCTTGAAGGCTTGGGTAAAACTTTTTAAGTTGGCTGGGCTTAAAGGACGGGTTTAATAATTTACGGTGGCGGCGCCAATCACTGCCTTCGGCTGAAAATGCGCCATGTATTCCTAGTTCTTTAAATACGGCTTCAATCTGGGAGACTCGGCGAAATTTTCCTGGCCTATTTTTGAGAATGTAGAAGACGGTTTGCGAGTCTGAAACCACAATCACGGGCTTCTTCATGAAGTGTATTTTATAAATAGAGCCAAGGCTGCTACGCAATTTCCGAAGATATAAATGAAACTCTTCAGGATGAAAAAGGCCGATGCTGCCCTTTAACCAGTGTTCTTTTGGCCTGGGGATGGCTTTGAACGATTTTGCTGGGGCGCTTGCTGGTTGTTCTGTCGGCATTTTATCTCGATAGGTAACGCTGGTGTCGGTTGTTGGGCGTGGGCAGCATGATAACAGCTGATTATCAATCTTTCGCCCACTTCTACTTCTTTACTTCGTTTGCCGCTTTAGTTTTTCGTCGACATTTCATCCAAGGTAAAGTGTCTTCTTAGTTGGGCTAGTGCGCTTAATTTTTAGGGGTATATTTCAAGATACAATTGGTCGTATTTTTTTACATATTTTTGTTGAGTTGTTAAGCGTGAAATGGCTTGTTTATCGCTAATTTGGCGTAATAAAAACCAAAAACTGTAAGGTTTTTAAAATGGGAAATTATTTTCGTGATGCAGTCCATGTTTTTATATTTAATATGACTTTTCCTAGCGTCGAATTTATTGACACTCGAATTATTTATGTTGGTCTCAATAGGCCGGAAGGGGTTAAGTGATTAATACGGTTTGTATGCAGTATTAATTTCACATTGTGAAAAACCTGAGGATTTTTAGTCATCCGTTATTAGGTTAGCCGCGTAAGTTAAATCATTCACTAGTTTAATAATAAGTCCTAAGGGTTAAAGGAGAATATCGATGCCGTATGTTAAAGGTGGTCAAAATTTCACAAACACAGCAGAGACTATTTACTATGGTAAAAGTAATTCTGGTGTTAACTGTTCGTTGTGTACAGCCGCAGGCGCTGTCAATCTGGATTCTGGTGTTGTCGTATGCCAAACAAAAGACGTAGCAGAATATTTTAATAAGAATGATGATAAATACGGAATGGGCGGCTCATTAAAAGGCCAGGCAAAGAATATAGAGAAATTCGTTTGTAAAATGCTGAAATGCAGCAGCACACGGTACGTTAGTGAGCATGCAAGGTATGGTAAGAGTATTACCGATGCCAAGGATTGGATGATGCGATTTCCTGAAGAAAGTGTTTTTGCGGTTTATGTCAACGGAATGACCAATGGTGGAGTCAATGTGGCGCATTGGCTCAATGCGAAAAAAACCAGAGGCACTATTCGCTATTTTGACTATCAAGTGTGTAGGGATGCGTCAAAATTTGCGCACTGGACGTCGACCTATAAGCCAGCTTCGTCTATTTACCCTATTGCAGCAGCGCAAACACAAAGTTCAGCGAGCGCAGGGGTTATCGACCTTCATAGAGCCAGTCAAAAGGGAGCTATGCGCTCGGCTCAGCATATCGCCATTGTTGCATTTCACGATTATAAATAAAACGGAGGTTTGGAGGGGAATAGGTGTTTCCCCTCTATTGATTCGAATCTGCGGGTTTAGTCTAAGCGTCTGATTTTGCTGTAGAGAGGAGTTTTATTAAGCTTTGCGCATGATTCGCCGCTTCGACGCCAAGGCTAGTTAAATAACCGCCATCTATTTTGTTGGTTAGGCCTTTCTCAAACAGCCGTGCCGCTGCGGCAATGGTTTCTTCTGAGGCTTGATGGGCGTGAACTTTGATGCCATTCGAGGTTGAGTCGAGATTGAACTGATTGAGTAACGTAATTTCTGCCAGTGTTTCACGTGAGTACATAAACATTAACCTAGTGTTTTCTTACATTATAGAGGAGGGGCAAAGGTACTGTTAATGGTTGTCTTTCTTCTTCTCCTATTCTCTTGATCTCTTATTTCGGGTATTTGATCTGTCTCATGGCTTAGGGACAGACGATAATGTAATACTTTTGGCCCGAAAGGTAAATGCAGGTGCTTTGTCCTTTGTTGAGCAAAAAACAAACGCCGCTATATGGATATAATCGATTTCACGGGTTTGAAAATATTGTTTTCAATGGATCGTTGTTGGGCGCCAGGGGCTCAATAATACCTGCCGGAGTCCTCTCTAGTGTTTTCAATAAATTGAGGCATGACAGAGAAATACGCATGCTGAGGGGCTTCGATTCCTATACTGCCAATTTTACATGGTAGTGCTGTACTGTGTTGACCGACTCGATATAAAATGCGGTTTATAAACATGGGAATCCTTGGGGGGAGCTTTGTGGCGAAGGCCCAGCTACTTCTTTTGTTTGAATTGCGCCACTTGTTGTTATTTGGCGCCATTGAGAGGCCGTCTCTAATTCACGTTTTCCTTGTTCTAACTCGGTCTTACGGCTTCGTTTCGTATAAAAATTGGAAAATAAAGAGTGATGGATAAATGAGTAATGACGAAGCAAAGCCGAAATCTCAAACAAAATCTTCAGCGGTTCAGGGCTCCTCATTGGAAAAGTCTCCAGTATTAACCCCCCTTTTTAAAGAATTGTGGAGCCCCAGTGAATGTGGTGGCTTTGGTGGTGCTGTCTTAGGAGATAGGATTGAAGGCCTGCAGCGCGCAATGACGGGTAGTGGGAAGACATTTTGGGAGCTAAATGTTGCGATAAATAAGCTGCACTGGTTTGGTGATTTTTGGAAAGAGCAAGGTTTTACTGAAGAGGAACTCAAAAAGTTAGTTGATCCTAAGTATTTTCTCACTCTTGTTCACCCCGATGATCGAGATATGATGGAGGCTTCCGTTCGAGGTGCTATTGTCGATCGAAAGCCTTTTTCAATTTGCTATCGCCTTATGAGGCAAACTGGAGAATATTTGTGGGTTCAGTCAAATGCGGTCTCTTTTCATGATGAGAGGGGGAAAGTACATTATCTTTCTGGTGGGTTTTCTGACGTTTCTGAATCCAAGAAGCTGGAAGAAAGTTTAATCGCGTCGAAGGCAAAGAATGATTTGATTCTCAAGGGGACTAATGATGGCGTATGGGAATGGGATTTTGAAAGGAAATTTTTAGATTTCTCCGAGCGGTGTTGGGAGCAATTGGGCTATTTGCCGGGTGAAATTGATCCTGATCGGTATCGTTCCATTGAAGACTGGGTTCGGTTTTTATCGCCTTCTTCTGAAGGCCTTGAACGATTGGATGCGCATTTGAGATCCCACATCTTGAAAAAAACGCCATTTGATATGGAGGTTGAATTACAAAAAAAAGATGGCTCGTCAGTTTTCTTGCGGATGAGAGCGCAGGCGCGCTATAACGATAAAGGAATGGCCGTAGCCATGTCCGGCAGTAATATGGATATTACGGAGCTGAAAAAAACACAAGCGGCGCTTATTCTCGCTAAAACCAGCGCAGAAAAGTCGAATCGAGCAAAGTCTGAATTTTTATCGAGTATGAGCCATGAATTACGTACGCCGCTAAATGCGATTCTTGGGTATGCGCAGTTATTTGGTTACGATAAAAGCTGCTCCGAAGAGCAGCGGGAAAATGTAGCAGAAATTCAAAAGGCTGGCACGCATCTCCTTCAGTTGATTAACGATGTATTGGATTTGTCACAGATTGAATCCGGCAAGCTCAATGTTTCGATGGTGCCTGTTAATACCTCTCGAATTCTTGACGACTGTGTAAACTTAATGAAACCTGTCGCCAGCCAGAAAGGGATTGAATTATTACGTTGCAGTGATAGTGCCAATGTTGTGGCGGTAAATGCCGACAGTATGCGTTTAAAACAGGCGGTTATTAACCTTCTTAGTAATGCAATAAAATATAATCACCCTTACGGTTCCGTTGTTGTATCAACGCGACGAATGACTGATACGGTATTGCGTATCAGTGTTGAAGATTCGGGAATTGGTATACCAGAAGATAAGAAGACCGAAGTTTTTGAGTCCTTTAGTCGGTTAAATATTGAGGTGGGTAATGTCGAAGGCAGCGGTGTTGGTCTCGCTGTGACGAAAATGCTGGTTGAGCGAATGGACGGTGAGGTAGGTTTTAGTAGTGTGGTAGGAGAGGGAACGACATTTTGGTTAGATTTAAAAGTTGTGAAAGGCCTAGAATCAAACTCTCTTCCTATTGATACGCAAGATTCCGAAGTGTTGATCGATGCGCTTGATTTTAACCAGGAATGTAGTGTTCTATATATTGAAGATGATCTGACAAATATTAAACTACTAACTAAACTACTTGAAAAGTTCGATAATTTAAACTTTTCTTCGGCAATGGAGCCTACTGTTGGTTTGTTTCTCGCGCGAACACATCAGCCTGACATAATTTTGTTGGATATTAATCTACCGAGAGTTAGTGGGTTTGATCTGTTGAAAATTCTAAAGAGTGATGAATCAACGAAAGATATTCCTGTGGTGGCTTTATCGGCTAATGCCATGTCCTTTGAGGTTGAGGCCGGTCTGGAGGCTGGCTTTTCAGATTATCTTACAAAGCCCATCAATATGGAAAAATTAGTCGCTGTGATTAATCTGTGTGTTGCAGAGTCTGAGGTTGTGAGCTGATTTAATGTGAAGGATTCTCCTTGCTTAAAACTGTCCGCGATACAATCCTTCAAGAGAGTATTTTAGATCTCGTATTTTGATGTCATGACATCCTTAAATCACTCGCCAGAGTATTTTGTTTAAGGGTCGGAAAGTTGTATTAATAAAAATTCATTAAAAAGATAGAATATGTACCCACTTCAATATGTCGAGCCTGTATTTCGTCCACCCAGTGAAGCTAGGTCGTTAATTCTACAGGTGACCAATGGTTGCTCGTGGAATAAATGCACTTTCTGTGAAATGTATACCGCAGAGCAAAAAAAGTTCAAACCCAAACCACTAACTGAACTGGAAGACGAAATAAAATCGTTAGCATCGGCAGGTTATCCCGTTCACCGAATCTTTTTGGCTGATGGTGATGCCATGGCTTTGTCCGTGAGGCGCCTGCGAGAAATTTTAGAACTCATACATCGTTATTTCCCAAATGTGCAGAGAGTCTCGAGCTACTGTTTGCCCAGAAACTTAAAGAAGAAATCAGTTGAAGATCTGGCAGAGTTACGGGATCTCGGCTTGAGCTTACTTTACGTAGGCTGCGAGTCTGGTGATGATCAAGTGCTGGCGTTGGTGGAGAAGGGCGAAACTTATGAGTCTTCTCTAGAGGCGTTGCAAAAAGCCAAGCAAGCGGGGATAAAATCCTCAGTAATGATTTTGAATGGCTTGGGTGGTACGGCTTATTCAGAGCAGCATGCACGTAACTCGGCAAAATTAATGTCGGCGGCTCAGCCTGATTACTTGTCGACCTTAGTTGTATCCTTTCCCGATGGTCGTGAGCGGTTTGAAAAGAATTTTTCGGGCGTGAGTCGTGGTGATGAAGTGCTGGGCTTTCAGATGTTAAACCAGACGCAGCTATTCCAAGAGATGGAGATGTTTCTTTCACATCTGCATCTCGATAAAACGATTTTTCGGAGTGATCATGCTTCAAATTACTTGGTTTTAAAGGGGGTGCTCGGCAAAGATAAGGAAAGCCTGTTGGCGCAAGTGCGTACCGCATTACACAAGCCAGGCACCATTCCTCTGAGAGAGGAATGGCAAAGGGGGCTGTAGGATTTGATGAATTACGTTATCTTCTGTCCGATTGATCCAAGGTTGAAGAGACGAATATATCGACGGAAGATGTTAGAAAGTTGGTGGCTTATGTTTCCTCTATGGCCCGAACCAACGATAGAATCATGAATGCATCCGTTATGTCCAAAGATGAAACTGGTCAGGCTTTGGTGAGCTTCTATCAATTTTTAGCCCGGGATCTCCCCTGGAAAATGCAACATTTTTATAATGTTAAAGACGCTCGCGACTGGTTTAATGCCTAGGTTTTAATGGTATTAGTCGCCATTATTTGCAGCTCACTTTCGTTATGTTTTATTGGTTTTAACTTTAAATAGTTTCTTTTTTCTATCGTTTTTATTGCGTAATTCTCTTCGTAAGGCCCAAGCCAGAACTCTGCGAAACGTGAAAGGGAATAATCTTACGATCCAATCCAATATCACCGCGTCGGCACCAATTAAAATTCGCATTTTGTTTTTCTTGATGCCTTTGATAATCGTGATGGCGGCTTCCTCTGGCGTCGTGCGAGCCATTTTGTTGAATTTTTTTTCAATCCCCTCCTTTGTTATTCCAGAGTTTTTAAGCGTTGAATGGTCTAGCCTGGCTCTGTTTATAATGTTAGTTATAATGCCTCCAGGTTGAATGGAGCTACAACTTACACCGTAATCTTTAATATCCAATTCCATTCGCAAGGTTTCAGTAAATCCTCGAATAGCGAATTTAGAGCTGTTATAGGCGCCTGCGCTAGCGGGAGCAATAAATCCAAAAACACTGGATACATTGGCAATATGACCGTCGCCCGTTTTTTTGAGGTAGGGCAAAAATGCTTGAGTACCGTAAACCATTCCCCAGAAATTAATGTTCATTAACCATTCGAAATTTTCGATGCTGGTATGCTCAATACTTGCGCTTAAATAGACGCCCGCGTTATTGATGACAATATTGACTTGCCCGAACTCATTAAAGACCTCGTCAGCATAGCTGAAGACATCTTGTTTGTTGGCGGTATCTAATGTGGTGGCGATAACTTTAGTATTCAGTGCGGCTATCTGTTGACGGGTTCTTTCAAGAGAGTCTGTATCAATATCGGATATGGCCAGTAGGCAGCCTTCTTTTGCGAGTTGTATTGCGGTGGCCTTTCCAATACCGGAGCCCGCACCAGTAACGACGGCGACTTTTTCTGTTAGGTTTTTCATCAATATCCTTATGAAGTTATCCGTTTTGCAAGCGGGGTGAACACAATAGCCTTAAATGTCTTACTCGGAAAGTTATTTAAGAGCGTTATTTTTTATGTTAATGAGTTCAATTACTATCGTTCCTCACCGCATTTTAGAAAAACGACCCACGATAAAGTTGGTTAGTGCCTGTCCGTAAATGGAGCAGCAGCAAGAGCGAACTTCAAAAGTGAGATTTGCGCCACTAGAATGTGGCGTTTTAAACCCGTTCGCATCAGAGCTCTGTTTATGGGGGCACTAGCTAGGCCGCAGACTTTTATTACTTAGCTTTTAAGCGCTTTATATCGCATACGTTGCGGTTGCGAGTTTTCGCCTTTCCGCGCAATTAAGTCTTCATGATATTCTGAATAGCCGCCTTCAAAAAAGACTATTTCACTATCGCCCTCGTAAGCAAGGATATGGGTCGCAACGCGATCAAGAAACCAGCGATCATGCGAAATAACTAATGCGCAGCCGGGGAAGGCTAGGATGGCATCTTCAAGTGCGCGTAAGGTTTCAACATCCAAATCATTAGATGGTTCATCCAGCAGCAGTACGTTGGCGCCTTGCTTTAAGGTATTAGCTAAGTGCAAACGACCGCGTTCACCGCCCGACAATGTATCGACGTGTTTCTGTTGGTCGCTGCCTTTAAAGTTAAAACGGCCGATATAGGCGCGTGAGCTAACTTCATAATTGCCAATTTTAAGCATGTCATTGCCACCGGAGACGGCTTCCCAAACTGTGGTGCCGGCTTTTAAATTCTCTCGGCCTTGTTCAACGTAAGCCACTTCTACGGATTCACCAATCGAAATTTCTCCGCTGTCGGGTTGCTCGTTGCCTGCGATCATTCTGAATAAGGTGGATTTACCGGCGCCGTTTCCGCCAACGATGCCAACGATGGCGCCTTTAGGGATAGACAGGTTTAAGTTGTCGATCAGCAGTCGGTCGCCAAATTTCTTACTGACATTGGTGAACTCAATTACCTTGTCGCCGAGGCGTTGGCCTGGCGGTATGTAGATCTCATTGGTTTCGTTACGTGTCTGGAAGTCTTGAGATTGCATCTCTTCAAAGCGAGCTAGGCGCGCTTTGTTTTTCGAGCGTCGACCTTTGGGGTTTTGTCTTGCCCATTCAAGTTCGGCTTTCATCGCTTTTTGACGAGCGACTTCACCCTTCGATTCTTGTTCAAGACGAGCTTGTTTTTGTTCTAGCCAGTTCGAGTAGTTGCCCTCATAGGGAATACCGTAGCCACGATCGAGTTCCAAAATCCAGCTAGCCGCGTTGTCGAGGAAATAGCGGTCATGGGTAATGGCCACAACAGTACCGCTGAAATTATGTAAAAACTGCTCCAGCCAATGCACTGACTCCGCATCCAGGTGGTTGGTGGGTTCATCTAAGAGGAGCATGTCTGGGCGAGATATCAACAATCGACACAGTGCAACACGGCGGGCTTCACCTCCGGACAGTTTAGAGACGTCAGCATCCCATGGGGGTAATCGTAGGGCATCTGCAGCAATTTCTAAGGTGTGGTCGAGATTGTGGGCATCCCAAGTCTGAATCACATCTTCGAATCGAGCCTGCTTTTTAGCAAGAGCATCGAAATCGGCATCGGGCTCAGCGTAAGCGGCATAAACCTCGTCGAGACCTTTTAGCGCATCGACGGCTTCTTGTACGCCTTCTTCCACATTGCCGCGCACGTCTTTGTCGGGATTGAGATGCGGTTCTTGTGCGAGGTAGCCGACTTTAATGTTCGGCATTGGGCGAGCTTCACCAATATAGTCAGTGTCGATCCCGGCCATAATTTTCAGTAACGATGACTTGCCAGATCCGTTTAAACCCAATACGCCAATTTTGGCGCCAGGAAAGAATGAGAGTGAGATGTCTTTAAGAATTTCACGCTTGGGTGGAACGACTTTGCCCACGCGGTTCATGGTGTAAACGTATTGCGCCATAGTGTTGTGTGCCCGGTATAGGTTTGGCTAGAGCGGCCAAGTGGATTCTCTAGCAAAATAGTATTTAGTAAAGCGATGAGGGGTGTTCTGAAACGATGCCCTGAAATGTAGCGCGAACGTTACCCTAGGAGGCGGTGGATTTCAAACCTGGAAAGGTAATTAGTGAGATTTCAATTAGATAAAACGGCAGTGTCTAAGGCGCGAAAAACGGGCAATTAAGGCCTGCGAGAATGAGGAGTGAAAAGAGGAAATAAGAAGAACATAAAAATATGCCTAAAGAGAGTGCTGAAATTGTCAGCCGCTTTAGTGTACAATGCGCCTCTTTTTTTCATGCAGAGCCGAGGGTTCTTACCCCGTTTCCGTATAAGTCCAGCCTATCCGCCCCGTGCGTTTATCGTGAAAATTGTTGAGGAAGCCCATGTTTGATAAGACCCAAACCATTGCCGATTTTGATCCTGAAATATGGGAATCCATTCAAAACGAAGGTGTGCGCCAAGAAGAGCACATCGAGTTAATTGCTTCTGAAAACTACACCAGCCCAATGGTTATCGCTGCTCAAGGCACTAAGCTAACCAATAAATATGCTGAAGGTTACCCCGGTAAGCGTTATTACGGCGGTTGTGAGCATGTCGATAAAGTTGAGGCTTTGGCGATTTCACGGGTTAAAGAACTCTTTGGTGCAGATTACGCCAATGTTCAGCCGCACTCCGGTTCTCAAGCGAATAACGCTGTATATGCCGCCTTATGTTCCCCTGGCGATACCATTCTAGGCATGAGCTTGGATCATGGTGGTCACCTAACTCACGGCGCTAAAGTGAGTTTTTCTGGCAAAATCTACAATGCTGTTCAATATGGTATTAACCCAGACACTGGCGTTATTGATTATGACGATATCGCAGCGCTAGCGCGTGAGCACAAACCCAAAATGATCGTTGCCGGTTTCTCTGCATACAGTCAAATCATGGATTGGCAAAAATTCCGCGATATCGCCGACGAAGTGGGCGCTTACTTGTTCGTTGATATGGCCCACGTGGCAGGTTTGGTTGCGGCAGGTGTTTATCCTTCTCCCGTTCAAATCGCTGACGTAACCAGTTCAACGACACACAAAACCTTACGTGGCCCACGTGGCGGCGTTATCTTGGCTAAGGCTAACCCTGAAATTGAGAAAAAGTTGAATTCAGCGGTATTCCCTGGTGGCCAAGGCGGCCCATTGATGCACGTTATTGCAGCAAAAGCGGTCAGCTTTAAAGAAGCTATGTCAGAAGAATTCGTGACGTATCAGAAGCAAGTGGTTGTTAACGCTAAAGTGATGGCGGCTACGTTTATAGAGCGCGGTATAAAAATCGTTTCTGGCGGTACTGAAAACCATTTGATGTTGGTGGATTTGATCGGTAAAGAATATACCGGTAAAGATGCCGATGCAGCACTGGGTGAAGCTTTTATCACCGTGAACAAAAACGCGGTCCCTAACGACCCTCGTTCACCCTTCGTAACAAGTGGTTTGCGAGTGGGTACGCCGGCCATTACAACGCGCGGTTTTAAAGAAGCGGAAACGACTCTGTTAACCAACTGGATCTGCGACATATTAGAAGCGCTTGAAAATGGGTCTGCTGAAACCGTTATTGCTGACGTAAAAACCAAAGTATTAGAAATCTGTGGGAAATTCCCTGTATACGGCTAAGTTTTCGCCGGTGTGAGTTCTATGCGCAAGGCAGCCTATTGGCTGCTTTGTTGTTCTTGCGCTACGGTAAGTTAAGGCGTTCTTAGTCGTTCACTGGGCGGTTTGAGCGCCAAAAAAATCCAAACCTGAAACTGTGCTAAAATTTTGCCGATTTTAATGCCGGATTGAGCCAATATGCATTGTCCCTTTTGCTCCGAAATAGATACCAAAGTGATTGATTCTCGCCTTGTCTCAAGTGGATCACAAGTGCGCCGTCGCCGTGAATGTTTGACGTGCCACGAACGCTTTACTACCTTTGAAGGCGCCGAATTATTGATGCCTAAAATCATCAAACAAGACGGTAAGCGTGAGCCCTTTAATGAAGATAAACTGCGTAACGGTTTTTCTCGCGCCTTAGAAAAGCGCCCCGTCAGTGTTGAAAGTATTGAGGCTTCCATCAACAGCGTGAAGCGTCGTTTACAGGCAATGGGTGAGCGTGAAGTAAAATCCCTGGTGATTGGCGAGAGCGTAATGGATGAGTTACGTGCTTTGGACCAAGTCGCCTATGTGCGCTTTGCATCCGTTTACCGAAGCTTCCAAGATATCAGTGAATTCCAACAAGAAATTAACAAACTGCAGCAGGACGAATGACAAAAGCTTTTGATCGAGAAATGATGGCGCAAGCCTTACGCTTAGCCGAACGAGGCTTAAATACCTGTACACCAAACCCTCGGGTGGGGTGTGTGATCGTTGATGCCGAGCAAAAGGTTCAGGGTGAAGGCTTTCACCTTAAAGCCGGCGAAGCTCATGCTGAAATTAATGCCTTAGAGCAGGCGGGTGTTTCAGCTAAGGGTTGTACAGCTTACGTCACCTTAGAGCCGTGCTGTCACCAAGGTAAAACAGGCCCATGTACCGAGGCCTTAATTGCAGCCGGTATTGCTCGCGTGGTTTACGCGATGGAAGACCCCAACCCCGAAGTGGCGGGTGAAGGCATAGAAAAATTACGTGAAGCGGGCATCGTCGTTGACGGGCCAGTCTTGGAAGAATCCGCGCTTAAGTTAAACCCAGGTTTTGCTAAGCGAATGCGCGAGGGCCTACCTTTTGTTCGTTTGAAAATGGCGATGAGCATGGACGGTCGCACGGCCATGGCAAACGGCGAAAGCAAATGGATTACCGGACCAGATGCACGTCAAGACGTACAAAAAATACGCGCGCGAAGCTGTGCGATAGTCACCGGAGTTGAGTCGGTGATTCATGATGACCCCTCGCTTACTGTGCGATTAGGCGATCAAGATCGGCAGCCCCTACGCATTGTTGTTGATACAAAAGGCCGTTGCCCAATAAAGGCTGACATACTGGATCAGCCTGGTCATACCATTATCGCTATCGGTGAAAATAGCACCCTAGACGACGGTCGCAAATTCTGGCAGCTGCCTGAAAAAAATGGCCGTATTAACTTAAGAGCCTTGCTGAAAAAGCTGGCCGATGAAGGTTGTAATGAAATCTTGGTCGAGACTGGCGCGACCCTTGCCGGTTCTTTTATCGCTGAAGGTCTGGTCGATGAGGTCATCATGTATATGGCACCGATGTTAATGGGCAGCTCAGCGCGGCCCTTATTCGATGTGCCAATTAATAAGATGAGCGCTCAATTGCCGCTCATCATCCAAGATATTCGCGCAATCGGAACAGATTGGCGTATTATCGCGACCCCAGACCCAGAAGGGTAAAGAAGCACTTTATTCAACTCTTACTTAACTCTCAACTTTGACATCAAGCAAGGCATCCCGTGTTTACAGGTATTATTGAGGCAATTGGCACGATCGCTGCGATGGAAAATCGCGGCGGTGATATGCGGCTGACCGTTTCGTCTCCCGATTTAGATTGGAGCGATGTTGGCCTTGGCGATTCAATTGCCACCAACGGCGTGTGTTTAACCGTTGTTGACCTGCCCAGTCAGGCTTTTGTTGCGGACGTGTCCATCGAGACTTTAGACCTGACCGCTGTGGGTTTATGGAAAGTCGGCTCACGCGTTAATTTAGAAAAAGCGCTAACACCGCAAACGCGTCTAGGCGGTCATATTGTCAGTGGACATGTGGATGGCTTGGGCGAAATAATTAGCCGAGAAGTGGATGCACGTTCAGAGCGTTTTAAAATTCGAGCACCCAAAGCCTTGGCGAAATATATCGCTCATAAAGGCTCAATTACGATTGATGGGACGAGTTTAACGGTTAATCAAGTCAATGGTGACGAGTTCGATCTCAACATCGTGCCGCATACATTGGCGAATACAATCATGGGTAGCTATAAAAGTGGCACCCAAGTGAATTTGGAAGTGGATGTAATTGCGCGTTATTTGGAGCGCTTGCTGATGGGTGAGCAAGCGGCCGTAAAAAACGCGACAATTTCAGAAGCTTTTTTAGCTGAGCATGGCTTTTTAAAATAGCGCGCGAAGTTAATTTAATAGACTGAGGATATATGGAACTCAATAGTGTAGAAGAAATAATTGATGACATTCGCCAAGGGCGAATGGTTATCTTAATGGATGACGAAGATCGCGAAAATGAAGGCGACCTCGTCATTGCTGCACAGCAAGTGCGTGCTGAAGATATTAATTTTATGGCGACACACGGGAGGGGCTTAATTTGTTTAACCTTGTCTGAAGAGCGTTGTACGCAGCTAGATTTACCCTTGATGGTCAAAGACAATCATGCGGCACATTCAACTAACTTCACAGTTTCCATCGAAGCTGCTGAAGGTGTAACGACCGGTATCTCTGCGGCTGATAGAGCCCGCACCGTTCGTGCGGCCGTGTCGCCGAATGCAAAACCTCAAGACGTGGTTCAGCCTGGCCATATTTTCCCTTTGATGGCTGAGCAGGGCGGAGTTCTAACCCGTGCTGGGCACACCGAGGCGGGTTGCGATTTGGCACGTCTAGCGGGTTACGACCCCTCATCCGTGATTGTTGAAATCATGAATGAAGACGGCACCATGGCACGTCGGCCTGAGCTAGAAGAGTTTGCAAAAACTCACGACATTAAAATCGGCACCATCGCGGACCTTATTCATTATCGAATGATGAATGAGAAAACGGTTGTGTGCATCAATGAGCGTCGAGTCGACACGCAATTTGGTGAGTTTACTTTACGCACATACGAAAACACCGCACACAAAGAATTACACTTCGCGTTAGTGAAGGGCAATGTGAAAGCAGAAGAATCAGTCATGGTACGGGTGCATGTAGCCAGTACCGCGCGAGACGTATTATCAATACAACGTTCCGGTGATGACGTTCCAGCCTCATGGAATTTCCAGCGTGCGATGAAGTGCGTTGCAGACGAAGGTTGTGGTGTTTTGGTTCTTATCTGCCACAACGAAACCACGCAAGAGATCGAAGAAAGCATCGATTGGATGTTGTCGGGTAAGCAAACGCGACCCAAGCAATACATCTCCTATAAGCAAATCGGTGCAGGCGCACAGATATTGCGAGATCTCGGAGTAGAAAAAATGCGCTTATTGAGCGCGCCATTCAAATTCAGTGGTATTTCGGGCTTTGATTTAGAAGTCACCGAATATATTAATCTAAGCGAATAACCAAGGGTGAATGCAGCATGACAATCAACGTGATTGAAGGTGATTTTAAGCAAGTAAGTGGCAAGTACGCATTGTTGGTTAGCCGTTGGAACAGCTTCGTTGTTGAACACTTAAAAGAAGGTGCAATCGATACCCTTCGCCGCCAAGGTGTAACCGATGACAATATTGAAGTGATCTACGCTCCAGGTGCTTTTGAATTCCCGCTTGCTGCACAAAAAATTGCAGAGACTAAAAAATACGATGCCATCATTGCCTTAGGTGCGGTTATTCGTGGTGGAACGCCTCACTTTGAATACGTTGCTGGCGAATGTACAAAAGGTTTGGCTCAGGTTTCACTTAATAGCGGTATTCCGGTTACCTTTGGTGTGTTAACTGTCGATAGCATCGAGCAAGCGATTGAACGCTCGGGCACGAAGGCTGGCAACAAAGGTGCAGAAGCTGCGACTACCGCTCTCGAAATGGTTTCCTTGATCAGTAAACTATAAGGCATTATTTTTGGCGGCTTTCATGCAGCCTAGTAAATACAGTTTAAGACCTTCGTTTTGACGTTTGGCGTAAGGTCTTAAACCCCTAAAATGTGTCGTTCACTAGAACGATAAATGAAAGAATAAAAGTTAGATATGAAAATTTCCCCAGCGGCTCGCAGCCGTGCTCGTCACTATGCTATGCAATCCCTCTATCAATGGGAAATGACGGGCAATAATCTTTCTACCATTGAAGCTGAATATCGCAGCGACAATGATATGACGAAAGTCGACGTGGAATATTTTCACGAGCTATTTCATGGGGCCGCGGCAATTAAGTCCACCCTTGATGAAACTTACGAACCTTTTTTGAAAGACATGAAGGTCAAAAGTTTAGATCCGATCACCAAAGCCATCATGCGAATGGCCAGCTACGAATTTAAGTCACGTATTGATGTTCCTTATAAAGTCGTGATTAACGAAGCCGTAAAATTAGCCAAAAAATTCGGCGCTCAAGACAGCCACAAGTTTATTAACGGTGTTCTCGATAAGCTTGCTGGCGTTTTACGTGAAGAAGAAGTTAAGGCGAATAAAAAATCATCGTAAACCAGCGACCCACGTATGGATGAATTCGACCTTATCGCGCGTTTTTTTAAGCGTGATAAAACCTATGCACACGTTCCCATCAATATTGGTGATGATTGCACCGTGGTCGATTTGCCTGCGGGCTCTGAATTAGCGTTTTCTGTCGATACTCTATTACCTGACGTACACTTTTTTGCTCAAGATGATCCCGCGTTAATTGCTGCGCGATCGCTGCGTGTGTCTCTTAGTGACCTCGCTGCGATGGGTGCAGAGCCTCTATGTTTCACACTGGCCCTGTCTCTTCCTCATGCAGACGAGCAGTGGCTAGAAAGCTTTAGCCAAGGTTTACATCAAACTGCCGACCAACTTTCATGTCCCTTAGTGGGGGGCGATACCGTACGTGGCCCATTGGCAATCTCTATTCACGTGCAGGGCCACATTCCCCGAGGTAAAGCGATTCGGCGCAGTGGTGCTCAAGTCGGTGATGTCATTTGTGTATCGGGTCCAATGGGCGATGGCGCAGCAGCGTTGCAGAGCCTAAAGGGTGAACTGAGCTTATCTCAGGGTGCTAGTGAATATTTTCACGCACGTTTTCATCGGCCTGAGCCGCAATTGTCTGTCGGCGTGGCTTTACGTGACCTGGCAAACTCAGCCATCGATGTGTCTGACGGATTAGTGGCTGACTTGGGCCATATCTGTAAAGCCAGCTCAGTAGCCGCAGAGTTAGACCTTGAATCAATCCCGCTTGCTCACTTTATGCAGTCCGAAGTCGAAAGATCACAGGCACTGAAATGGGCCTTAAATGGCGGTGATGACTACCACCTATGCTTCACCCTTCCAGAAAATAAGATGCAGGACTTTGAAGCATTAAACGCCGCCACGTCAGGCAAGCTTGCTATCATTGGCCGCATAGTTGAAGGCGAAGGTGTTCGTTCAATGCCAGGGCAAGAAGCGATAAGCGCGCTAGGCTACAGCCACTTTGGGTGAGTCGCCACATCCGCTTTAGGCATAGAGCCTCAGCCATTTTACATAAGCAGAAAATATGAAACGTCCTCAACCTGTTGATGCAAAACTAATATTCCAATCTCCCAAACTGTTTTTGGCCTTTGGATTTGGTTCCGGTTTATCTCCCATCATACCGGGCACCATGGGAACCTTAGCGGCCGTTCCCCTGTACCTTCTATTGGTTCAAACCGCGCAGATCTCCTGGCTGATTTATGCCGGTTTAGTTCTTCTGGCGACTATTTGGGGAAATTATTTGTGCGGTTACGCCTCCAAAAAACTCGGCGTGCATGACCATTCAGGTATCGTCTGGGACGAGTTTGTGGGATTGTGGATCACCATGTTCCTCGTTCCGTTGACCTGGCAAAACCTGTTGATCGGCTTTGTCCTGTTTCGTTTTTTCGATATGGTAAAGCCTTGGCCGATTTCGTGGGTTGATAAGCATGCCAAGGGCGGATTTGGCATAATGATCGATGACGTCATTGCGGGAGCGGTGGCATGGCTTTGCTTGCAGGCGTGGTTGGCGTACTTTTAACTGGCAACCTGAGAGCTTTTGATTGAAGGTGTAGTAGAACATTCGGAGAGGTAGATGGTGAGCTTGGCGATGAGAGTACAGAAGGCACAGAGAGCACTGAGAAAACTTTTTTTACTGTGCATGCTGTTTTCGCCAGTGGCTATCGCTGAGCTGGATATCGTCGTGGGCGGACTGCTTAAAAACATGGTCGTTCTCCAAGTGGACGGCGTACAACGCATTATTAAAGTGGGCAAAACGTCGCCAGAAGGCATCACACTGATTAGTGCGAATACTAAAAAAGCCGTTGTCGAAATTGACGGCAAACGGCAAACATTGGTTTTATCGAAAAGAATTGGCGGTGTAAGATACGCTGAACCCGAAAAAGAAATTGTCCGCGTAGCACGCGGTGTAGGCGGGCACTATTTTACCCCAGGCAGAATTAACGGGAAGGCGGTTAATTTTTTAGTCGATACCGGGGCTACAAGTGTCGCGATGAGTTCGCTCATGGCTAAAAAGCTTCGTATTGATTACCGGTCTGGCACCCCAGTACGGATGCAAACAGCAAGTGGGATAAGCCAAGGCTACCGTTTGATTTTAGCCAGCGTATCGGTGGGCACAGTAACAATTCACAATGTCGAAGCCATAGTGAACCTAGGGGCTTACCCGACGGATATATTGTTGGGTAATTCGTATTTAGCACGTGTCGAAATGAATATTGATGACGGTGTACTCGTGCTACAAGCAAAGTTTTAACGGGTGTTTTTAAACGTGAATACAGTTAAAAACACTGCAAAGAAGAGGAAGTACAGTGACGCTTAAGTTCGTCGAAAAGTCCAAGTTACCAACACCCATGGGCATGTTTGAAATCCATGGTTTTGCTGACGACAGTAGCGACAAAGAGCACATCATTCTTTCAATGGGTAAGTTATCCGGTGATGAGCCCGTGCTGGTGCGCATTCATTCAGAATGTTTAACCGGTGATGCTTTATTCAGCATGCGCTGTGATTGCGGCGCACAATTGCAGGCAGCCATGCATAAAATTGCTGTTGAAGGGCGGGGTGCTATTTTCTATTTACGGCAAGAAGGCCGTGGTATTGGCTTGATCAATAAAATTCGAGCCTACAAACTGCAAGATTGTGGAGCGGATACAGTTGAAGCCAATGAGCAGCTAGGCTTCGGTGCAGATATGCGGGATTACTCCATGCTTAAGCCCATGTTTGATGAAGTTGGCATTAACTGCGTAAAATTGATGACTAATAACCCGCGCAAAATTAAGGCGCTAGAAGATCTTGGCATTGCTATCAGTGAGCGCATTCCCCATGAAACCGGCCGTAATCCACATAATGCCGCTTATCTGGAAACCAAAAAAGGGAAATTGGGTCATCTTATGAAGGGGGAGGATTAGTTTCTGGCTACGGGGTACGGGGTACGGGGTACGGGGTACGGGGTACGGGGTACGGGGTACGGGGTACGGAAAAATAGCTGTGTCGAAATGGGGGCAATATTATCCAGTTAAGAGTTTTGATATCGCTTCAGTTTTTCGGAGGTTACGTGCAAAAAACAATTTACTCCGATCGCCAAATTAATAAACGAACAGGTCTAAACGAGAGCGGGCAGGGATGAAAGTTTTAAATGTGTTGAGTCTGCTTATTTGTGGATTCTCCGTTGGTTGGGTCGCACATTCCTTTTACCGCTCAGAGGGCGCTGTTCGCGGTCCTGCGGCTGTGTATTCTAGTCCCTCATCTCAATCTATTTCACAATCATCCTCACGTCCTAATGAGACGACGCCTAACAACCGTAGAGTCAGCAAATCTCAACAAGAGCTTTCGCTTGTCCAAGCGGCTGAAAGCCCTAAGCACGCCAAAAGCCCAAGTCTTATTGAATTGCTGAATGCAGGCCAATACCTAGACGCAATCGATTTATTTCAGACTGCACAGTCCGACAATGCAAAAGTGGCCGTTGAGCTGAGACGAGAATTGTTGGCTTATATGACGGCCTTAATGGCCGCCGACAACGGAGAGGAATTCACGGCGCTGGTGGATGCGTATTTGTCTTATATTTTTGATGATGTTGACGTTCTTCTGCTGTTAGCCGAATTTAATAAAAAGGCAGATTATTACAGCGAGGCAATTAGTGTTTATCAGTTGGCAAAAGAATACGCTTATCGTCTGGATGCGAAAAAGAAAGTAAAAGCCGCTTTCTCTCTTTTTCTCGGGGATGTGGATCAAGTCTTAGCAGCCCAGCAAGACTGGTATGGTTTAGCCCAAGTCTATGGTCAAGCGGAACTCGTGGGGCTTCTTGCTTCTCGGCAACAACTGCGCTTTGCGGAAGTGTATATATCTGGGGATGAACACTACCTTGGCCGACAAGTGATTACCCAGCTTATCGATCAAGGAAAACTCGTGAGTGAAGCGAAAAGCCTGTTGGCTCAACTGAACACTGACGACCAAAACGCTCTTACACAAGACTCTGCTTCACAATACGAAACTGCCGTCGCGTTAGAAAAATACGGGAATCAATATCTGGTTAATTTAGTGCTCGATGATCAAACAAGCGTGCGCTTATTAATGGATACAGGGGCATCGGTTACAACCCTGTCCACCAGTGCTTTTGAACGCATCAGCGCAGAAGTGGATACCGTTGACGTAGCAACGCGAATGTTCAACACCGCGAACGGCTTAGCGAAGGGTCGTATCGTCCGCGTTGACAGTGTATCGCTTGGCGAATTTTCATTGCAAGACACCAATATTGCGATATTGGATTTTGAAATGAGTGGCGGAATAGACGGCCTGCTCGGAATGAATGTACTCGGCGCTTTCAAATTCCAGATAGAGCCAACCGGGCCGAAATTATTATTAACCCCCCGTTAGTAACTTTCCAGTCAATGGCTTTACATTGGCATTCATAATATAAAACCTGTAGGCCGGAAAAGCGAAGCGCATTCCGGCATAGAGACTACGACCCTATTTATGGACGGGAACTAGTTAGCATTATCCAAAAACACCAGCTTTTGCCAAACCTTCTGACACAGCCCCGTACACAAACTCTCGATATCACTTGCCGCTGCCACAATCTCGGGTTCCGGTATCTTCTCTGAGTACATCGCCGCTATTTTGCTGATGAGTGAAAACATTTCAGAGCAATAATCCAAATAACGTTGCAATTCGAACGCCGTCATCGTGCGTTGGGGAGAGCTTTCCGTTTGTTCAAGGGCATTGTTTATCATCGCAGGGTCTTTAGTCAGTTGATGCATATCGACGACATGGGCGATGGAGCGCAATTGATGAAGAGCGTTAAGGACTATTCGCCGTTTCACCCGTTGTTCAAACGTAATGAGAAAAAAGAGAGCCGCTCCCACGAGCAAGGCATCATTAATAAGCGCTTCGGTAATCTGAATCAGATCCGTGAGTCTGGGCGTTTTGAACTCCCATGTTGCAATGCTGAGCGTGAACCCGAGTAAGATGACAAACACGATAAGCGTGGAAATAACCCCGGCACGAATCCAGGGGTTAGGCTTAGATAGGGATGCGACCTGAACCTCTGCCGAAGTAGCTGTGGTATGAAGTTCCTCGCACACCCGGTAAATTCCCGCCTCGGGGAAGCGCTCTTTGACCCGCTCCTGTAGAATGGCTATTGTGCTTATTACTTTCTGAAATTTTAGTTCGTTATACATACAGGTATAATGCCCTCAGCGTCCAATTTTGCTTATGTTGAAGATTTTCAGTATATCGTATTCATATGGGCCGCATAATTTTCTAAAATAGACATATTTGAACCCGTTTCTACAATTTTACATTGAGGCTTTACGTTACGACTTTATGCTACGACATAGAGCGGTCAGTTAATGTAAACCCTATAAAGAGACTTAAAGAGACCTATAAGATGGGCAGAGCCTACCAAAACCGTAAAGAGTCCATGGCGAAAACCTCGGACCAAAACTCCAAGGTGTACAGTAAATACAGCCGCGAGATATATGTGTGTGCCAAGTCAGGCGGTACTGACCCCACAGCGAACCTAACACTGCGAAGTCTTCTTGATCGTGCAAAAAAAGATCAAGTGCCAAGCCATGTGATTCAAAAAGCCTTGGATAAAGCCAGTGGTGCCGGTGGTGAAGACTTCGCTACAGCACGTTATGAAGGCTATGGTCCGGGTAACTGCATGGTGATCGTCGACTGCCTTACCGATAACCCTAATCGTACTTTCGGTGATGTTCGCATCTGTTTTAATAAAACAAAGAGCAAAATTGGTAGCCAAGGCACCGTGATGCATATGTTTGATCACAGCGCGATCTTCGTATTTCCGGGAGATGATGAAGAGGCCGTGCTCGAAGCGCTGATGACGGCAGACGTTGACGTGACAGATATCGAATGTGCTGACGGTAAAATTACCGTTTTTACACCGAATACCGATTACGGAAAGACCAAGGCGACCTTGCTCGAAACTCTAGGTGAAATAGAGTTCGAGGTCGATGAAATCCAATTCATCCCTCAAAACACCTCGCCCATCAGCGGTGATGATATCGAGATGTTTGAAAAATTAGTGGATATGTTGACGGATTTGGAAGACGTGCAAAATGTCTTTCACAGTGCTGAATACTAAGCACCGCTTTACAAACCCCAAAGATATAGACGATGCTGCGCCTTCATTATTCATGAGGCGCTAGCAGCCGCCTATTGAATACGTTTATGAATCAGTACCCGCTGCGGCTTTACCTTTCTCTTCTTTCCCAGCTTTACCCATCCACTCATCTGACTCAGTCGCAAATGCCAGGGAAATCGATCCGACACTGGTGTAAATCCCGCCTGCGATACTCATGACGGAAGGGATCAATTGAATTTTGTGCGCGTCAGCCGTGGTCTTCAACTCTTGGTAACCCGGTAATGCTTTGAGCTCCTGCAGAGGACCTGCATAGTCGATGGTGAGCAGCGGGCACAAAAGCCCATTCTTTATTTGCATCGTGGCATCGTGGCATGGTGAAATAACTGCTTAGCAGACTTCTCAAAACCAAATGTTTTGGCAGCTAAATAGGACGAGCCGTTGACGATACACAAAATGGGATGAATACCTAAAGTGTTAGCAATAAAGACCTGCGCCCACCCAACCGCCTTCTCGTTACGCTTCCGTGCTCGCTTAAGTGCAAGCATGGGTTCTTTAGGTAAAATAAAGGTATGAATACTTGAGGATAGCTTATCCATACTGCGTCGTACCTCAGAGGAGTCTTGCCCCGACAGCATTCGACGAATCGTTTCAGCAACCATCAACCCTTGGCCCGCAAATACCGTTCGGCTATCCATCACGCGAATGGTAATGTCATGCTGCCTTTTTCCCAACTTCCTTCGTACGTTCGCAGCCGCAACATTGGCAATATTATACGTTTCACCTTGGGTGTGATTAACCGTTTGGATAACGACTGTTTTTTTTCCGACTTTTAAAGCGCGCAATATGGCATCTTCAAACATTTCTGTACTGGGGGGGGGAGAGGTTACGACCGTATGCTTTTTTGACAGCCGATCGAATCTAAACATAGCGAGTCTTTTACCCTCGTCACACGGGTCCGTTAATGATCCTCCGTCGATGGAAATTCCCAGAGGGACTTGCTCCATATGATACCGGCGCAAAACACTTGTAGGTAAGCTGCAAGACGAGTCAGTAATTACTGCGATATCGGAGGCCATACATATTCCTTGTTCTGTATAGAGGGGAAATGACGAATGTCGTTATAGTTATCATTTTGGCGGAGATAGTTGCTTGTGGTTGTTTTTCGTTCTTGAATAAAGCTTGGAAGGTTTTTGATAATCGTCCAACGCTAGACTTTGTGAATAACACTACTTGATGCCTTGAGGGGTTGCATGCGCCAAGTTGTTGTAATTTGTGCCTTTGGGGCATCCATAAAATGTGGAGGGTTCTTTTATATTGCGTATCGATACGAATATTGAACGTGATTTTGACGGGTTTATTATGTGGCGTAGTTAACAGTAGAATAGTGAGCGCTTGCAACAACTGGTTAATTTATTTGAGTTTGTTCTCAACTTTTTATACTTAAGTCGCGGTATTGTTGCAATTTTGCGCGTAACTCGTCATCATCATTGGCGTCTACAAGATGATTTGTAAAGAGCTGGGAGGTAACTATGGGTGATGACGCAGTGATGCCGACTTTGTCCGATATTCAGAAGGAAAGGCCAGACTTCAAGGATATTTTACAGCAACATCTCAAACGTTCCGAATTACCACAATTGTATGGTATCGCTAACCGCGTCTTGGTTAGTCTTAGTAACCGAGTGGGGCATTCGTCCCTCGACATACAAAATATAGCCGATGAACTTGCCTATTCGAAGCGTACATTACAGCGTCGATTGCGAGAACAAGGCATTTGTTTTAGTGATTTACGCGACCAAGTCCGCCGTCATCACGGAATACGAGCAGTCTTGGCTGGTCGTTATCGTATTGATGATATCTGTATCGCCCTGGATTTTTCAGACCGTTCAAGCTTAACCTTAGCGTTTAAGCGTTGGACCGACTTATCTCCTCGCGCGTTCGGTCGACTTTTTGGCGAGTATCTCGATTAGTTTTTTTCGTTAACGAGAATTCCCGTGCGAATTGCTTTTATTATTTTATCGCTTCTCTTAAGCACGATTTCTCACGCTTTGGTGGTACTCCAGTACCACCATATTTCCAATAAAACTCCTGTTTCCACTTCAATTTCTCCTGAATTGTTTTCAGCGCATATGGATTATATCGCGTCTGAAAAATTTCAAGTCGTCGATAGTCTGCAATTACAAAAATGGCTTCAAGAAGGCACAACTCTACCGGATAGAACCGTCGTGATTACTTTTGATGATGGTTATCGGTCGGTTTTTACCACAGCCTTTCCTGAATTAAAAAAACGTAAATGGCCCTTTACCGTATTTGTTAACACAAAATCACATGACGAAAAAAATCCACAGTTCATGACATGGAAGGAATTAAAAGCGCTTAATAAATATGGCGCAGTGATAGCCAACCACACCGACAGCCACCCTCATCTCATTCGGCAGAAGAGTTTCGAATCGTTTCCGAGGTGGCATCAACGGCGAGAAAATGAAATAGACTTTGCAGAAAAACGGTTGAAGAAAGAACTGGGCCGCAGTCATAAATTATTTGCCTACCCTTTTGGTGAATACGATGAAGACTTAAAATATTATTTAAAATCAAAAGGCTATCTCGCTTTCGGCCAGCATTCAGGACCAGTTTCTAAAGACAGCGACCCGCAGCAACTACCGCGTTTTCCTTTTGGCGGGCGTTATGGAGACCTCGAAGATTTTGCGTCAAAATTAAAGAGTCTTCCCTTTCCATTAGCCCGAATAAAAGTTACAACCGAAAATGGGTCCGTGATAAACAATCCAGAATTGCCCCCGTCATCTTCAAAACCCATATTACGAATTGCCTCTCCCTTATTGAAGTATCTAGATGGTGCGAATTGCTATGCCAGCGGGCAGGGTAAAATTACCAGCGAAATTAAAGGTGGTGTTTTGGTTGCCCAAGCCCTTAGAGGCTTACCCCCAGGGAGAAGCCGCTACAACTGCACCGTACACGCAGGTGGCGGGCGCTTTTATTGGTATTCACAATTATTTATTCGTCGGCTGCCGAATGGTGAGTGGGTGAGGGAATAGTTGGCGAGTAAGCCTCGTTTTAGACCGCATGACCTATTTAAGAAGACCTGCCAAGGAATTCTAATAAGTATGTCATTTGTTGGTATGCCAGCGCTCCCCTTGTCGTACATATTTAGTTACTGGTTAGTCCGCTATAGCACTTCGGTAAGCCTTTTCAAGACACGCCACTAGTACATCCATGTAGGCTCTGCACCGCCATCCTTGGCGGAGCAAGGTCTTGAAAACACTTCCCGAAGTGCTGTAGCGGGATAGACCTTCCCGACATTTTGGCGAAGACTCTTCAATTCTTAGTAAGGAAAACAACTATGTTATTTCCGTGAAAACATAGAGGAGGGCTTATAAACCCTTAAGCTTTTCCGCCGCATGCTTAGCAAAATACGTGAGAATTCCATCCGCACCCGCGCGTTTCGCACAAACCAAAGACTCCATAATAACCGCCTCCGATAATACGCCCGCATCAATAGCAGCCCGATGCATCGCATACTCACCACTCACCTGATAGACAAAGGTTGGTACACCAAAAGTATCTTTAACACGACGCACAATATCCAAATACGGCATACCCGGTTTAACCATCACCATATCCGCGCCCTCCTGCAAATCCATCTCAATCTCATGCATCGCCTCATCACTATTCGCCGGGTCCATCTGATAATTCGACTTATTACTCTTACCTAAATTCGCCGCAGAGCCCACCGCATCACGAAACGGACCGTAATAAGAAGACGCATACTTCGCCGAATAAGCCATGATTTGAGTATTAATAAAACCGGCGTCGTCCAACTCCTCACGAATAGCGCCAACTCTGCCATCCATCATATCCGAAGGCGCGATAACATCCGCGCCAGCTGCCGCACAAACCTTCGCTTGAAGGCGCAGCATATCGACAGTCACATCATTCAGAACATAACCATCCTCATTGATGATCCCGTCTTGTCCATGAGTCGTATATGGGTCCAAAGCACCGTCGCAAATAATACCAAGATCAGGAAAACGGGCTTTGATTTCACGAACCGCACGCGGCACCAAGCCATCCTCATTACAAGCTTCTTCACCTTCCAAGGTTTTCAGAGACGCATCGATATTGGGGAATAAAGCAATGGCAGGAATCTTAAGAGCGACGACACTTTCCAGCTCCTTCAATAACATATCGATGCTAAAACGGAATTGGCCGGGCATACTGGCAATGGCTTGTTTTTGGTCGCTGCCATCCAAAATAAACATGGGGTATATCAAATCGTTTACGCTGAGCTCAGTTTCTCGAACCAATCTACGTGAAAATTCGCTAAAACGATTTCGTCGCAAGCGTGTTGCGGGGAACATTCGTGACATTTTATCTCCGAAAATCTAGTGCCAATTGTGGGGCTGATGTAAATTCAGGCGCAGAGCTTAACCGTTTATTAGAACGACTTGCTATACCAGTGGGCAAAGTTTAATTTGAAGTCTCAATGTAGAACAGTAATATTTATCTTCCTCTTTAACCAACCCCAACAAAACTGGGGATTCTATGACTGGAGAAGCCAGAGTGCTAGAAAAAAAAGTGTCAAAAAATAAGGCGTTAAAAGACAAAGAATCAGAAGGTAAGGCTTTAACAGGGCAAGTGTCAGGCCGTGTCCAAGGGGTTGGGTTTCGATGTTTTACACAGGAGAATGCCCAGCGCCTAGGATTGAGTGGTTTTGTGCGCAATATGCCCGATTCATCGGTTGAATTTTGGATTCAAGGTTCGACAATTAACGTCGAAAGCATGCTGTCTAGGTTACTCAAAGGGCCAGAATTCTCCCATGTTGAATCTTGTGAGCGGCATTCAGTACCCTTCGACGATTCTATCGTCGGCTTTGAGATACGGTTTTAACCGGCCCATTCTCAGTACTTACCGAAACGGACAAAAACATCCATCTTCGAGACCTCATCGCGGTCAAACGAATTCGGCAGATGCGTGTTAGCCTGGTGGTATTTGGCCGTGGATGTCCTAGCGACAACGGAGCGCTTCGTCATGCCCTAACCTTCCCGCATAAGCGGCACATCCATATTTCGAATACTGACAAGTCTGCAAGGTTTTACGCAAGCCAAGCTATAATTAAGTGGTCTTTAAGTTTTTTTCCTTGCAGATTTTGTGTACCCGGTCGTTATATTGATTTTTTTGATAAAAACCACTGAGAAAGTGGTTTCTTACAATTAAAGCCGAGTTTGCTGCGGAACCTTTGAAAACGTTTTCAGCGCCGAAGGGTGTGTCAATGCTTTTAAGATAGTTCCGATAAGAGAGTTCTGATAAGAGAGCTCCGAAATATTGGAAGTTTAAGTGGCGCGTATTTTTGGAATGTATAACAAGTGGTCGTTGATCTTGCTAATACAGGCATGTTTCCTATTAGCCGATATTCCTGCGTTTGCCGAACATGCCAGTCCTCGTTCTGTCTCAGAAGCTGATGAATATCGCCTGAGATCGGCTATGGTTGTGGGGATTCTTCGCTACACCAGTTGGGAAATCAATTTTGGCAAAATACTGAATATTTGCCTGCTCGGATCGAGTGACAGCTTTGCGCACATAGAAGCGCTACAAAACAGCCGGATAGTCCCCCAAAAAGTGATTAAGGTCTCACGTATATTAGGAGAAAAGCCCAGGCTATCCAATCAATGCCAGGTGCTGCTTATCGGAGCTCGCCCCTCTATCGATTTACACGCCGTGAATATCAACCAGCCGTGTTTACTCATCTGTGATGGATGTCTTGAAGAAAAACCGAAGGCATCGGTTGTTCTTCTAAAAGAAAATAACCGTATTCGATTTGATGTTCATCTTGGTAATGCCAAATCTCATCGAGTGAATTTTAGCGCCTCAATGTTAGAACTCGCAGCAAATGTGGAGGGCTTATATGAGTAAGCTGTTTCGCCGCTGGGGCTCTCTTCACACAAAACTATTGCGTACGATCTTGGTTTCCTTTGTGGCTGGTATAGCCGTGGCTGCCGTTATTCTTCTATTTATAGTCAATAACATTACACGCACGAATATGATCGAAGGGCTCAGCGTCACCGCAAAAATAATTGCCAACCGTTCCGCCGCGTCGTTAGTGTTCTTTGATCAGCAGTCCGCCAGGGCCAACCTGTCATCGACAAAAGGCCGGCAGAATATCGACATCCTTTGTTTGTATGATTCGGCGGGGTTTATATTCGCACGCTTTTCAACTCATAACATGGCTTCCTTCTGTGAAGAAAAAGTCAGCCCAGTTTCGGAAATTTCGATTGTTAGCTTAACCAATAAAATATTGGTGGTTATTCCCGTTGTCGAACAATCGGAATTATTGGGACATTTGAGTTTAGAGGCCAATACAAAAAAACTTGAGAAAGACCAATGGGTTTTATCCGCAATACTTCTGTTGTCCCTCTTTGTATCGCTTGTCGTAGCCTACATTCTGAGCAGCCGTTTGGTTAAACGCTCACTGGTGCCTTTGGAAGCCTTATATCGCACCTCTTCAATCATCGCCGAAAACACCTTGTCGGAAGAGCGAGTAGAAAAAATCAGTGATGACGAAGTCGGTCGACTTGTCGACGTTTTCAATTTGATGCTCAACAATCTCGCCAGCGAACATAAAGCCCTCATTTATTCGGAAACGCGATTTCGCACGCTGTCAGAAAATGCGCCGATCGGCGTGTTTCTTAAAAACGAAAAAGGAGAATACGAATACACCAATTCGCGGTGGTCTGAAATTACAGGGCTGGAAGGTTCGAGATCTGATTCCTTTACCTCATTTATTGACAGCGACGATCGCGGAAAATACAAAAAGGCAATGGATTCAATATTAGAGCGTGTGCATACAGAAGTGATTGAATATAGCTTCCAAAATCCGAATATCGGTAATCGAGTATTAATGGAATATATGACGCCAGTTGACGACAACGTTGGGCGAAAGTGTTTTATTGGTTCGTTATTAGATGTCACAGAACTTAAAGTCGCGCAATTCGAATTGGAAAAACTCGCCTTTTACGACCCCTTAACACAACTTCCGAATAGACGGTTTTTTCGCGACCACCTAGAACTTGCGATTGTACGCGCACAAAAAAAAGGTAAAAAAATAGCGATGTACATGACAGACCTCGATGACTTTAAAAAAGTGAACGATTCCCTCGGCCATAATGTTGGCGATGAACTATTAATAGACATTGCCAATCGATTACGGGGAACACTCTTTGACGGCGACGTGGTATCGCGCATGGGGGGGGATGAATTTATGATTTTATTAGACAATATTGAAGACCCCACACGTTTAGACGCGGCTTCCCAGCGGCTGATCGGCGCGCTTCAAACGATTGTCACGTCAGGATCGCAATCGGTTCAGGTTACAGGGTCCGTTGGCATGGCGATTTACCCCACGGATGCGAGTAGCCCAGATGAGCTGTTGCGTTTTGCTGACATGGCCTTGTATCAGGCCAAAGAATCCGGTGGTAACCAAGTTTCCTATTACTCCCACGAGTTGGGCCTGAAAATTAAAGAGCGCGTTCGTCTTGAGCAAAAATTGCGGCAGGCTTTGACCGAGAAACTGTTGGAGGTCTACATTCAGCCGCAATATAACGCAAAAACACGAGAGATGGTTTGGGGGGAAGCTTTGGTGCGTTGGTGGGACCATGAAGACGGCATGATTTCACCTGAAGTTTTTATACCCTTAGCGGAAGACACGGGTTTGATCTACCAAGTTGGCGATTTTGTATTTGACGAGGTATTGCGCCTGCTATCCGAAAGTGGAGAGGAGCTACGATCTTTAGGAATTCAGGGCATTGCCGTTAACCTTTCAGCCAAACAATTTTACGCACCAAAATTTGCTGAAATCATTGCCCGTAAATTTAAAGCCGCTGGAGTAGCGCCCAGGTTAATCGAGTTTGAAATAACAGAATCAATGGTGATGGGGGATATCGATGGTGCAGTATCGGTGATGGAAGCTCTGCGTCGATTGGGTTGTCGACTTTCTATCGATGATTTTGGAACGGGATATTCCTCGTTATCGTATTTAAAACGTTTTCCGATTACGAGTTTAAAAATTGACAAATCGTTTATTCAAGATATTCCCGACGATCAAAATGATATTGAAATCTCTTGTGCGATTATTGCCTTGGCACATAGTTTGGGTTTGTCAGTAGTGGCAGAAGGCGTTGAGACAGAAGTGCAGGCGAGTTTGCTGGCAAGTTATGAGTGCGAATTTTTACAAGGTTTCTACTTTGATAAACCGATGCCGATATCAAAATTGCTAGAGAGGGCGGGGAAGTAATAACGGGATACGGATGACGGGGTACAGGAAACGGGCTTGTATAATTCAGCGTTGAGCTTAGACTTTTTGGTCACCCGTCACCCGTCACCCGTCACCCGTCACCCGTCACCCGTCACCCGTCACCCGTCACCCGTCACCCGTCACCCGTCACCATCTCAATCCCACATAACTTCATCCACTCCAAAATCCCCGCACTGCGATACTTCTGCTTATGAATAATGAAATAAAAATTTCGACTAAAATCTTTCGACTCGACGTCCAAAGGAATTAGCGAGCCACGTTCAAAAGCATTTTTTAACGTGATCTCAGAAAGGCAGGATACCCCCAAGTTACTTTCCACTGCATGCTTGATCGCCTCAGTATGCTGAAGCTCCAAAGTTATATTCAGGTGAGGAGCGATCCCTGCCATGGCCCGATCGAAGGTTTGGCGAGTGCCCGAACCCGGTTCCCGAAGAATCCACTCCACCTCTAATAAGTCGTGCTCCGTAATGCGAGATTTTTGAGCGAGGGGATGATCGGGGTGGCAAAAGCATACCAGCCGATCTTTCTTCCAAGTAATAATGTCCAAATCCGGGTGCTGAAACTCCCCCTCAATTAAACCCAAATCAATATCAAAATTCAGAATCCCCTGAGCGATTTTTGCCGTGTTCGCGACTTCCAGTTTAACCTGGGCATCTGCTGCCGACTTAACGTAAGTATTAATCAGCTCCACACAGAGATAGTTACCAATGGTTAGAGTCGCGCCGACTTTTAACGCCCCTAGCGACTGATGCTGCATCAACTCATTTTCAAGCTCCAAGGCTTGTGCCAATACCGACTCCGCTTTTAAGCGCACGCGTTCTCCAAGCTCATTGGTTTGCAAGCGCTTACCAACGCGATCAAAAAGCTGAATGTCGAACTGACTTTCCAAGTCTTTCAGCGCACCGCTGGCAGCCGATTGAGACATCGCCAAGCTCTCGGCAGCCTTCGTAATATTCTTATAGTGCGCCGTCGCAAGAAAGATTTGCAGTTGGCGGAGTGTATAGCGCATATCGTTTCCAAAATAATCAATGGGGTCAGACCCACTACTGCCCCAGTAAAATGGTAGATATGAATTTGGTGTTGATCTCTCAGGCCGTATGCAGCATGGATGCTGCGTCCGAGCCCCCATGGACGGGTTCACGGCGAGTCTGAGGGAGAAATGCCGAATTCATGTCGGTGGTAAAACGTTTTCCACTTAACCCTCCGATATAGCTAACTATTAAGGTTGTTGCATTTCATTTAATTGGGAAGTAGTGGGTCTGACCCGAATGGCACTTCATTAAGAGCCAAATCCAATGGTTGTAAGGCTTACAGCGAGATACCGACCCCTCGTTCCTCACGCTCCGCGTGGGAATGCATATTAAACGAGGGAAATAACATCCTAATATTAAAACTGAGTACCGTATGCATTCCCACGCGGAGCGTGAGGAATGAAAATAATGCGCTGCAACCCCTATGGCTATCTGATATTAAGACCTTAAGGAAGTGCCATTAGGGTCTGACCCCATTGATTGTATCGGAAAAAGCGATGATAGATATCCAAAAAAACTGTTTTACCGTTTTAAAATGGGAGAGTAAAGTTCTTTCCATAGCAAGGCCACCAACGGTTTTGCCTCAAACGATAAAAACCTGGGGAATAATTCGTGAGCTCACTATTGAAAGAACGCGTACTGGATGTACACCACTGGAACGACACGCTCTTTAGCTTTACCACCACGCGTGATCCAGGGTTTCGTTTTCGTAATGGGCACTTCACCATGATGGGGCTAGCGCAAGAAGGGCGGCCACTATTGCGTGCCTACAGTATCACCAGCGCCAACTATGAAGACCGGCTCGAATTCTTCAGCATAAAAGTCCCCGATGGCCCCCTAACCTCACAGCTGCAACACCTAAAGCCGGGTGATGAAGTGTTGGTGAACAGCAAGTCCACCGGAACACTGGTGACAGATGCACTGCTTCCTGGGCGTAACTTATACCTGATCAGCACCGGCACTGGCTTAGCGCCCTTTATGAGCATCATAAAAGACCCAGAAGTCTACGAGCTCTACGACAAAGTGATATTGACCCACGGCGTACGCTACGTTTCAGAGCTCGCCTACCGCGACACCATAGAGAACGAATTGCCCAACAACGAGTTTTTCGGTGAAGAGATTCGCAGCAAATTGCTCTACTACCCTACAGTAACCCGCGAGGCATTCAAAAATAGTGGCCGCTTAACCGACCTGCTCATGAGTGGCCGCCTATCCCGTGACCTAGGTTTGAACGAAATAGACCCCGAGCACGATCGTTTTATGATTTGCGGCAGCCCAAGCATGCTCAAAGACACCTGTCAGATACTGGACGAACGCGGTTTTACAGAAGCGCGGCGCGGCAACCAGGGGCACTACGTGATCGAGCGGGCCTTTGTAGAATCCTAAAGGGAATCAAATGGGTCAGACTCGAATGGCACTTCTTTAAGCGTAAGGTATTGATTTTATTGTCTTTTATTCTCGTTCCTCACGCTCTCGGCTTTGTCTATCCTGAGTCGCTCTACCTCCCCCCAATCCATGGGGTCGCGCGTGGGAATGCATATCATACTCTGCATTCAATATTAGGACGTTATTCTCCTAACTTGATACGCATTCCCACGCAGAGCGTGAGGAACGAGGGGTCGGTATCTCGCTGTAAGTCTTACAACCATTGGATTTGGCTCTTAGGGAAGCGCCATTAGGGCCAGACTCGATTGAAAGTAAAGAATCTGCAGCGGCATGCTTAGGAATATGGGGGTCAATCGAGTCTGACCCCTTTGATTCTTTCATCACCTCCCCCTCCTTGCAGCAGGCGAGCGATGCCTGCTACCATTCCTATCGATTTTCACACCCGAATTTGTCAAAAACCAATAAAATAAGCGCCTATCATGTCCTCATTATTGTTTTACAAAAAGCCTATACCCCTCGAAAAAGTTAAGCACGTCAAGCTCAAACTCAAGCAACCGAAAGACCTCAAGTTTGCCGAAAAAGCCAACTCAGTACCCGTGGCTGGCACCGAATTTTTTGCATGTAGCCGCAACCACCCAGTCATGTTTGTGAAAAACTCCGACGGAGGCTTCGTACCGATTGCCCTATTGTCCTTCGTATCCGATGGCAATAACCTCGGCGACCACTGGGAAGGCGTATACATTCCCGCATTTGTCCGTCGTTACCCCTTCGTACTCGAAGCCGAAAAAGGCATCGTACTATTCGACGAAGAGTCACCACAGCTACAAGAAGAAGAGGGCGAGCGCCTCTTTAACGACGAAGGCGAATCAACCGAAACCTTGAACAACATCGTGAAATTCCTCGGCCATGTTGAAAGTGGTTTCCGCGCGACCGAAGCCTATGTGAAAGCACTTGTCGAAAAAGACCTACTTCACCCCTGCAAAAACACCATCAAATTCACCGACAACACCCTTAAACTCGACAACCTTTATGTGGTTGATGAGAAAGAGTTTGTGGAAAAATTGTCTGACGAAGAAGTTGTTGAGTGGTTCAAAAAAGGCTGGATTGCATGGACCTATGCGCACCTCAACTCGGTAAGTTCCATCAGCGAAGTTGTGAAACGTCTTCCTAAGAAAGCAGCAGAGCCTGCATAAGTTTCTTCTTATGGCTGAAGAGCCGTAAAGCAGATTTTAAAAAGCCAGCTGTATGCTGGCTTTTTTGTGCTCGTGGTTTTTTGGGGTGATGCTGAGGTCAAAACATAAATACGCTGTGGCAGTGCTTTGCGATTGTAGCTATGTGGTTGAATGCAGTGTTACGCAGCCACTTAAATTTAATTAAGCTTGTGAGGAGGTAAGCTCCCAAAAATTGCACTAACTGTTTTAAACATAGCAGCCTCTGAGGGAGGGCGAGCACCCGGGGGTTGCTATGTCTATTTTTTAATCTCAGCGCGCTAATACTTATCTCGACAAAACATATATCGATCTAAGTTGAGATGATTGACCGGGAGTCCTTTTACTGTAATATCTTTCGACGGCTTCATCATACGTATCTAATCCCAACTCATCCGTTAGTAGTAAAACAAAAAATCCTGACAATCCAGAAACGGCATTTGATATTTTTCCAAAGTCGACGACGTTCCCGGTTAGCGGTGAATATATTTCCATCCACCCATCATTGCTACTGGTTAGAAAAAACATGTGCGCGACGTCAAAAGGTAGCTCTTTGTCGGCCGTGATTAGAATGTTCTCTGTGGTCATCTCAATATTTAGACTATTAAACCCAAAAACGTCATAACTGAACCCGCTAGTTAGATTTTCTTTCGTGATTTTAGTCTTGTGTATCTCTTGCAAGAAAAATATTTCAGCGTTTCCAGATGCGAAATCAGGATATTCTGAGAACGTAATGTTGGCATATTCGACCGGAAGCCTTATATCAAAATCTAAGTCTGTGACTGAATCGAAGCTTGGATAGGTAAACGTTCCATCTATCACGTCAAAATCGCGATAGTTAAAAAGGCGATCTAAGGGATCATCATTAGACTGCCCCTGATGAGATAAGGCCGTTATAACAGTATGCGGTCCATAGGCGATGAGGGGGATATCGCTATTTTCTAATGGGATCTCTCCGTCTAAAATCGTAGAATCCAAACTATTTAGTTCTATAATAGTAATTAAGCTTTGCTGCCCTATTGTTACTTGGCTCGCACCTTGACGGTTGTCATTTTCTACAATAAAAACAGAGCCTTTTTCATCTTCACAAATTTCTATTGCATTCCAACTAGTATAACCATTTTCAACCAACTCCACGCTAGGCTGCCTGCCACTGACCCACAATTTTGCAGTATAGGTTTCACCCAGCAATCTAATATCGTACTCAGGGCACCCGCAAGTCTCCGCACCGTCATCTCCCATCTTTATATATAGCTTGCTAGATGGATCGGCATCAACGATGAGTGAGTCTCTACCGGCCTTCAAAATTTTAATCGTTTTTCTGTTTTCTGACTCTTCAGAAAAGGTATAAGTTTGCTCAACGCCGGAATGTTCAATCGGGTATATTGTCTGTTCACCCTCTGAATCAAAAAAAGAAATTTCGACAGTTTCTGTGACGGTATTTCCGCATCGGTTTGTGTTATCTGACAGTGTGATGGAAAAAAATAGTGGATTGACCAGTACCGCTACTGAATCTGTCGTAACGTCCCCATCATCATCTTCAACAGAAAGCTGAAATTCTAGAGTTTCTTCTGCTTCAATATTTGGAGTGTCAAAACTCACTGAGGCACTATCAGGATTTTCGATTATTACCGGTGTTCCGGAAGTTTGCGTCCAAAGGTAACTGACAATTATGCCATCCGAATCGTCAGCGCTACCGCTTAGCTCAACAGAGTCTTGTTCGTCTACAGTGATGTCTTCCATAACGGTTACGCTAGGAGCAATGTTGGGGATTACTCTTACTTCAATCGTATCAGTCGTTGTATCTCCATCGTCGTCTTGAACAGACAGTTGAAATTCTAGCGTTTCTTCTACTTCAATATTTGGTGCTTCAAAGCTCATTAAGGGGCTATCGGAATTTAAAATCTCCACCGTTGTCCCGAATGTTTGTGTCCAAGCGTAACTGACTATAGAGCCATCTGAATCTTCTGCTGTACCGCTTAATTCAAGAGAATCTTGCTCGCCTACGGATTGGTCTTCCACAGTAGTTACGGTAGGAGCAATGTTGGGGATTACTTTTATTTCAACGGTATCTGTTACAAATGCACCGCTATCATCGGTTACGGTAAGGGTAAAAGCTAAAGTTTCCTCTGTCGAAACTTCCGGAGAGCTAAATGTAGCGACAGCTGTATCAGAACCTTCGATATTCACTGATGGGCCGGAAGTTTGCCTCCAAGAATAACCAACCACGGAACCATCTGTGTCCGACCCAGTCCCGTTTATCGTAGCCGTTCCATATTCATTTATTGTTTGATCTGCCCCTGCATTTGCAGTCGGTATAATATTAGATTTATCATCGTCATCCCCACCACAGGAAAGTAACACAAGGGTGGGCAAGAGTATGGCGGTTGATTTGATTAGGTGTTTGATGAAATTTGTTTTGGTTGACATTGCAATAGCTCCTATTGTCATTAACGTAAATCGCTTAGTCCCGTATTTTTATAGTTATAGCTTTTTAACAGTACACCCAAGAACGTGAACTGATTTAGGTAGATCGACCTAAAGCGGCGTGATAGTACCATATCCGGGATAACCTTACACGCCCCCTACTGCCGAAAAATCCTAAGGAAACTATCAAGTCGATCAGCCAGCCATTGCGGTTGCGAGCTAATCATTCGCCACCTCTGTCGAAACTATTTTATAGTAAATATTTTTCTAGACTTTTACTATCTATTGAATTGTTATGCAGATATGCCTTTCAACTAATTAATTAAATTAAAAGGAATTAATCCGGACAGCCATCGTTAACGCCTGATGGTTTTATTCCTGAGAAAAATTACTCGAAAGGCTATATGCAGCCGGGCGAGATTTTGAGTTTGGAGAGGATTAAAACGGAGAAGCTTCCGCAGGCGGTTATTCAGGAGCAGCGGGCTGCGATTAGGGCGGCTGAACTGGAGCGAGATAATGAAAGAAGTGATAAGGAGGCTGCATTGTTGAGGGAGCAAGAATCTTTAGCTCGCGAGGAAGCATCACAGTTACGAGAAAAATTAAAAGCGGAAGAAAACGAACACTTACTCAAAAAATTACGTGACGCAGGGCTAGAGCCTTAATAAATATTTGTCAGCGTTCGATATTCACGACCTTATTTCTAAATGCCCGCACTTGTGTTTTTTAGATGGGCAGATATAGATTTTCCCAGTGTTTTTTAAGACCCAAAATATACACGCACTTGCTAAGCGTCTTTTAGTTTGAACTGACAGCTATCGAGTGGCCATTATTAGCTGCGTGTATAGTTGCGGTTGGTTGTTGTGAAATCGCTACCAACGAGAGGCGGATTAATACCCGGTGCGTATTGGCGCCCATCATGAATACCCATTGGTGAGGATCAGGAACACCGAGATCAGGTGTTCATGCCGCAAGAACACCCAATTTTAGCGCCCACAACATTAAGCCTGCTCAAGAATAAAGCCGGTCGATGATCGATTAAGAAAATTATTCTTCATGATCATATTGATCTGTATACCCCTCCACCTTAGATGTTTCATTGAATACTTTCGCATCGGCGTCATCTTCAATTGAAGCGTTTTTTTCAGGCACATAGTCGCCGTCTTCTTTCATTGCTACTTCGTCATTGAAATAGTGCTCGATTGTGAATTCACACTCTACGGCGCTTACACTTTGACCGGAACAATAGGAATAGTTAGCGACAGATTCCGGGTATTCCCAAACATCCAATCTAATAAGTATGTCTTGAGCACATGAAGTGCAGGGAGTATCTAACTGCGAGATATAGAGTATATATTCATCATCTTCAGATTCTGGACTCGTATCCTCATGAAACGTTAAAGACTTTCCATCAATGTTATACCTTTCTTTACAACGGGTGCAGACATAACTCAAATAACCTTCAATGGTGACATTCATAAACTGATTACCTATAGAAAAATATTACATTCCGGTTTTGATAAGTCTATATGTCCGGTTTGAGACATAAGCGGGCTTAGGATGACTCCATATGCCCAGTTTTAGACATAGGTGGGTTGCTATAAGCCTGACAGGAACGGTGTTTCAGGTTTACGGTGCATCAATAACTGCCTTTTATAGCGTATTATATCTTACGGTTTCCACACAAAGCATGAACCTAGAAACCCACCTCAAAACCCTGTTCACAAGCCTGCTCTAGTTTCCCCGTTTTGGCGAGTTCAACAAGTGCCTTTACTCGTTTCGCAATGCGTTCTATGACAGAGGCGAAAGCTTCGGCTATCTCTTCATCGCTCCCTTGAATTTTTGACGGATCGGGCAGGCCCCAATGTAATTTGCGTGTATCCCCCATCCACAGCGGGCAGCTCTCTCCTGCAGCAGAATCACAGACGGTTACAACAAGGTCGGGTTGAAAGCTCTGCATGTCCTCCCAGGATTCACTCTTTAGGCCTTCAGTCGAGACACTACGTTCGGACAAATATTTCAATGTAAGGGGGTGCACTTCGCCAACGGGCTGACTGCCAGCACTTATTGCCGTCACGATCCCTTCGCCGAGATGGTTGGTGATCGCCTCTGACAAAATACTTCGGCAACGGTTGTGTGTGCAGATATATAAAATTTTCATGAGACGCTTCTTTTTTGGTAACTATTCAAATAACGATTTCGGGTTTCAATTCTTAATGGCGGAACAAAGTAGATGGATAGGGGGTTATAGAAGCTAAGGTTTTAATAGGACTTTGATCTTATGCCTATTCTAGCATTTCCTAGACTTACAAATGAGAAGCGAAAGTGTATTTTATATGAGTCGACCTGTTGAATTAGGACAAGCCAAAGACATGTCAGATTGTGGGGAAACCCCCACAGTTTGTTCCGTGGTGTTGGATCGAGAAGGTATTATACGTGCCGCCGAGTTTAAAGGTTTCGCGTTTGATGGCGAGCACGGGTGGCCGCAAGAGAATATCGTGGGCCTGCCTTTTGCCCGTATCCATAAAATGCAGCATGTATCCATGTCTGAAATCGGTCGCGGTGTAGAGCGTGTGTGTCACGGCTCCGTGGAGAATTTTCGTTACCGCTTCAACCTGCAAGGCTCGGGTGATGGCAGTTTTTGTGAGTACGAGCTGCTGGTGGGGCGTGAATCATCCAGTTCAGAAAGTATTGTGGTCACTTACGAGTATATGTCATCGTCATATAAAAGCTCTGTTGATGATTCTGAATCGGTAGCCCCCGTAGCCACAGGGTCTATTTCCTCCGATTCCAGTTTCTCTGATTTAAGTTCCTCAGGCCCCAGTTCCTCAGACCAAAAGCCATTTGTGCCAAGTACCAACCTGTATCAGTCCCTTTTTGACCGAGTTCCCATTGGTATCGTCTATCAAAATAACCGTGGAACCATTGAATTGGTTAACCCGGCGGGTGAAAAAGTATTGGGTATTCGCAAAGACGATGTGTCGAATATTACAAAGGACAATGCCCCTTGGGAATGTTTTGATGAAAGCGGCGCAAGAATGCCGCTGGATAAAACGCCCAGCTTTGTGACCTTGGCTACAGGTGAGCCGCAGCACGATGTACTGGTTGGTATTAAGCGCCAGGGCGGTGAAGTGTCGTGGATTAAAGCCTCATCTGAATTGGTATTCGACAGCAACTCGGGTGAGCGCATGGGTGTGCAGACAACTTTTGTCGATGTTACGCAAGAGCGCGAAGCGAAAATCGAGTTAGAGGCTCAGAAAGATCGTGCGCAGATGGCCATCGATAGCGCTGAAATGGGCGTGTGGGATTGGAATCCTGGTGAAAATTTAATGATCTGGGATGAAAAACTGTTTCAGATATACGGTTATCAAGGGAAGAGCGTTATCAGTACGATGGATGCTTGGAAAAAAGCTATTCATCCCGATGATGTGACGCGTGTCATGCGAGAGGCATCGGACATGATGGTGACGGGCCGAAAGAAAAGCATTGATTACCGTTCGCTATGGCCAAATGGCAGTGTGAAACATTTGAGATCTCAGGCGCGGCCTATGAAAAACGCAGAAGGTCGGGTCGTCCGCGTTATTGGTGTGACTCATGATGTTACCAATGAAGTGATGGCCGAAAAGCAATTGTGGGATCTCGCGTATACCGATTCGCTCACGGGGGCATCGTCCCGCGCGGGATTAAATTTTAGGCTGTCGCGTTCCGTCGCACGAGCTTTGCAGCGTGACGGTAAATTTCTTGTTTTAATGTTTGGCTTAAACCGATTTAAAGAAATTAACAATAATTACAGGTTTTCGGCGGGGGATAAAATCTTATGTGAAATTGCTCGCCGTGCCCAGAGCTATGTTGGGCCTAATGACACCGTTGCGCGCGTAGGTGGGGATGAGTTTACCGTTGTGTTGGAGTATGTCGGAGCGGAGTTTGATTTGGATAGTTTTATTCATGATTTTCGTGAAGAGGTATTTAAACCAGTCCCTTTGAATGAAGGGCTTATGGTGAATTTGGTTGCGTCGTTGGGTGTCAGTGTTTTCCCCGATGACGGGGGTGATGCTGCAGTTTTACAAACCAATGCCTGTATGGCCATGCAGGCCGATCGTCTGCGCGACGACAAAAATTACATTCGTTACTCGCCTTCTATGTCAGCAGAAGTCTCGCGTAAATTTAAATTAAAATACCAGCTATTTGGTGCCGTTAAAGAGCAAGAGTTTCAATTGTATTATCAGCCGATTATCGATTTGCGCCGCGATAACAAAGTGATTGGTTGCGAGGCGTTAATTCGCTGGAAAGACAGCAGCGGTAATTTTGTGTCACCCATGGAATTTATTCCGTTGATCGAAGAAAGTGGCTTGATCTATGAGCTGGGTGAATGGATTAATGTTACGGCCATTAAGCAGTGGAAAATGTGGCAGCAGTTAGTGCCCGATCTACAATATATCTCCGTTAACGTGTCGCCCCGGCAGCTGGAGTATTCGACCTTTGTAGACGACTTAATGAAGTTGATTGATGAGCACAAGGTGAAACCCGAAAACTTCCAGCTGGAAATAACCGAGGGCACTTTTTTAAATGAGTCAACGCATTCTGATGGGATTTTGGATCAGTTGGCGGCTTACGGGTTTCGATTGGCTATCGATGATTTCGGCACCGGCTATTCTTCGCTCGCGTATTTAAAACGCTTTAATGTGGATGTCATTAAAATTGATCGGAGTTTTATCAAAGATATTGAAACAGATGCTTCTGATCGAGACATTGTGAGCGCGATACTCGCAATGAACAAAAAACTGGGTTTTAAAACTTTAGTCGAAGGGATTGAGACGGCCAAGCAAAGTCAGATTGTGTTCGATTTGGGTTGTGATAGCGCTCAAGGGTATCTTTACGGCAGACCCACCTTTGCAGATGAGTTTGCCGAAATATATATACGTTCTTAGGTGCTGTTATGAGCGGCGCGCTAGTATTCAGGGAAATAAATTTCTTTTTCGAGCAACTGTTCGAAATCTTCCGGTAGTGGTTCGGATGTCAGCCCATGCTCTTCCGCGCATTTTGCAATGGCAACGGCAATCTTCAGCGAGACCGGTCTAATTTCTTTGAGAGAGGGGTAAAGGCAGCCCGTATCGATTTGGTTTTGCGAAACGTTATTCGCCAGCGTGTGTGCTGCTGCAATCAGCAAATCATCGGTGATGCGAGTGACTTTTCCGTAGATAGCACCCAGCCCCAAGCCAGGGAAGATGTAAGCGTTGTTGCCTTGGCCGGGGACGCGGATTTTGCCGTCTATATGAACTGCGCCAAAAGGACTGCCGCTGGCAAAAACGGCTTTACCGTTTGTCCATTCGTAAGCTTGTTCAGCTGTACATTCGGCATTAGACGTTGGGTTAGAAAGCGCAAAGATAATGGGGTTGTCTTTTTGCTCGCCCATCGCGCTAATGACTTCTTCAGTGAAAATCCCTGGTCTTCCGGTTGCGCCAATGAGCGCATCGGGTTGAACCGTTTTGACGGCTTCTGCCAGGTTCATAGGCGGGTAGTGAGTCGCAAAGACTTCAACGTGCGGCTTCAGAGTGTCGCGGCAGCCGGTGACAAGCCCTTTACTGTCGATAAAGGTGAGGCGCGCTCGGGCTTCTTCTGTGGTTAATCCTTCTATTTCCAGTGCCTTTGTTAGTAAATGCCCAATGCCGGTGGCTGCAGACCCTGCACCACAAAACATAAAGGTCATCTCTGACAGTTTTTTGCCGTTAATACGCGTAGCGGCAAATAGGCCTGCCAAAGCGACCGAGGCGGTGCCTTGGATATCGTCGTTGAAGCACAGCAGCTCGTCATGGTATTTGTCGAGTAGGCGAATGGCGTTGGGTGTCGCAAAATCTTCGAATTGCAATAGCGCTTTGGGAAAGCGGTGTTTGACGGCGGTTACAAATTCATCGATAAATTCGTCGTATTCTTTGCCGCGAACACGGGGCTGGCGCAATCCAAGGTACATGGGGTCCTCATCGCGGAAGTTTGCGTTCTCGGTGCCGACGTCTAAAACGATCGGCATACAGTGCTCTGGGTGAATACCGGCACACGCGCAGTACAAGGCAAGCTTGCCGATAGGGATACCCATTCCGTTTGTGCCCAAATCGCCAAGGCCAAGAATACGTTCGCCGTCGGTTACAACAATGAGGCGTACCTTATCTTCGTGCCAGTTACCCAATAATTCATGGATGTGACCTTTGTTACGCAAGGAAATATAAAAACCGGCTGTTTCGCGGAAGATACGCGCAAATTCCTGACAGGCTTCACCAACGGTGGGGGTGTAGACAATTGGCATCAACTCTTCAATATGTTCGATTAGCAAACGAAAATACAGGCGCTCGTTGCGCTTATGTAGGGCAGAAAGAAAGATGTAGCGTTCGATATTGCTAATGTTGCGTCTTACGTTCGATAGCGCATGCTCTAGCTGTTGATCCATGGTGGAGATAATAGGGGGAAGCAAGCCGTGTAGGCCGTGTTCGTCACGCTCTTCAGGGGTGAAGGCCGTTCCTTTGTTTAATCTGGCATGGGTAAGGATTTCGGGGCCGCGTGACTTCATGTTGGGTTTTCTCATTGCTTATCGACCGGGGCCAAAGCCCGGCTTACTTTCTCATTATTTGTGAAGGCGCGATTTTTCTATACTTGCTATGAAGATGCAAACAAAACCTTAGGTTTTACGTGGGATTCCGTTAATTTGTGCCTGTCCATAAATAAGGCCGCAGTCGGTGCCTGTTTAGAGGGCAGTAACTGCTGAATTTCTGTCGAAATTTAGTCTGGGTTCTTGCCTTTCAAATAATCCGTCAGCTCGACTTATGTTTTTCGCCTTGGGGAATTGCGTCGAGTTTTGACTGTAATTGCTTGACGTAGTCGTGCATGGAATCGGGTTCTGGTTGCGCCAAATAGAGGGGTAACTGTCGCCGGTAACGTTGAATATGGAATTTAAACCCTTCCGTCATCAGTAATGCATCTTCTAACTCGCGGTAGGCAAATTCGAGTTTCTCATTGCTGGCTTGATCGATGGGGCTGTCTTTTTTGAGCAATATAGCCCCCAGGTCTGAACGAGTATCTTTCAGAGCTATGACGGGCTGAATGTCGTTGACTTCAGCCAAGTGGGATAAGTATTCGTGCATAGTGTGCTTTTTGACACTTGTGCTGTTTCATCAAGGTACAAGTCTTTAGTATAGTCAGGCTTTTGGCTATATCGCTTAGCAGCTTTGATTCTATGACACAGACTTCTCTTGAAATTCTCCAGCATACTTTTGGTTATGACGCTTTTCGTGAGCGCCAGGCTGACATTGTCGACGCCGTCGTTGAGGGGCAGAATGCCCTCGTCGTCATGCCCACGGGGGGAGGTAAGTCGCTATGCTTTCAAATCCCTGCTTTAGTGCGCGAAGGCATGGGGGTGGTTGTGTCACCCCTGATCGCATTGATGCAAGATCAGGTCAGTGCGTTATCGGCGCTGGGTATCCATGCGGCATTTTTAAACTCCAGCTTAGATGTGTATCAGCTCAATGAAATTGAGGAATTGATACGTGCTGGTGACATTCAAATCCTATACGTGGCACCTGAACGGCTGGTGCAGCCCAGGACCATTGAGTTACTGAAAACGGTTCGAATATCTTTATTTGCTATCGATGAAGCCCACTGTGTGGCGCAGTGGGGGCATGATTTTAGGTCCGATTATTTACGCTTAGATGTCTTGGCTCAGGTATTCCCCCACGTACCGCGTGTTGCCCTGACGGCGACGGCAGACTCTCGAACACAAGAAGAAATCGTTAACCGGCTTCAGTTGGATCAAAACGCCCAGTTTATTTGTGGTTTTGATCGCCCGAATATTGAATACCGCATCCGCTTGAAGGCTAACCCTCGTAAACAACTGCTGCATTTTCTCACCACAGAGCAAAGCGGCAACGTCGGTATTGTTTACTGCTTATCGCGCAGAAAAGTGGACGACGTGGCCATTTGGCTCAAAGGTGAGGGCTTTGATGCTCTGCCCTACCATGCGGGTATGCCTGCGCGGGATCGTCAGCAAAATCAAGCCCGTTTCTTACGCGAAGAGGGGGTTGTTATGGTCGCCACCATCGCTTTCGGTATGGGGATCGATAAACCCAATGTCCGTTTCGTTGCCCATTTGGATATGCCCAAAAGTATCGAAGCTTACTACCAAGAAACAGGACGAGCAGGGCGGGATGGAGATGCATCTACAGCGCTCATGTTTTACGGCATGGAGGATGTGGTCAAGCTGACACAAATGCTCGCGAAATCTGAAGGCAACGAACAACATAAAATGCATGAACGTCAGCGTTTGAATGCAGTGCTGGGTTTATGTGAAATGACCGCCTGCCGCCGACAGGCTCTGTTGCGTTATTTTGGTGAGATTCTCGAAACGGGTTGTGGTAATTGCGATAACTGCATCAATCCGCCGGCAACGTGGGACGCTACCGACGCTGTGAGAAAGGCGCTGTCATGCGTTTACCGTACGGGTCAACGCTTTGGTGCCGCGCATGTTATTGATGTATTACGTGGCAGCGAAAACGAAAAGGTTCGCCAGTTTGGCCACAGCAGCCTCTCGACCTACGGACTGGGGAAAGATCTATCGGTAGATGTTTGGCGCTCGGTCTTTCGTCAGTTGATGGTGCTCGGGCATTTGGATCTTGATGTCGATGGATTCGGGAGTTTGCTTTTAACGGAAAAGTGCCGGGCTATTTTGCGTGGCGAAGAAAGCATACAGCTCAGCGAGTACATAAAAACCAAACCCGAACGGAAATCATCGAAAAAATTCACCTCCGATGTTGCCATGGAAGATCAAGCCCTATGGAACGCCATGCGCCGTTGCCGCAAGGAATTGGCGGATGAAGACAATGTACCGCCCTATGTCGTATTCAGCGATGCAACTCTGAAAGAGATGATTCTAAAACGGCCAATGAATGATAGTGAGTTTTTGTGCGTGAGCGGTGTGGGCGATAAAAAATTGGAAAAATACGGTGAGATATTTTTGGAGTTGATTCGGGAATATGAGTATCAGGAGTCTTAGTCTTATTGTATAAGTTGGGCGCGAATATCTGGCTCTGCTATTCAGCCAGGCTTTATTATCCAGGCGCTACTATTGGGTGCCTTGGCTTCGATATGATATGCAGGAAAGGATACTTGTTTGATCGTTACGCTCGTCGATTTAATCGCTGTAAGAGTGTTTAGACGCTCAACACTTCTTTTAATCGAGAGGCGTTACGGCGAGATATTTCCAGTACTTTTCCGTCTTTCATTGTGACTTCGTAGCCATCAGCCAGGCTTTCAGTAATCGACGTCACCGATTGCAGGTTTACGATAAATTGCCGGTTTGCACGGAAAAATACTTGCTCGGGTAAGCGTTGTTCAATTTGGTTAAGCGATTTTTTCACAAAAGCTTTTTTACCCTCGAAAAATAACTGAACGTAATTTTTACAGCTTTCGCAATAGTCGATGGTTTCGATTTTAATCAGGTGGCAGTTATCGCCGTCTTTGACAAAAATACGGCTGTTTAACTCTAAGCCTGGTTCCTTCTCTTCTCTTTCCTCAGTCTTTTGGTTTGTGGGTGTATCCGAAGCGAGCTTGTCAATGGCTGTAGAAAGACGTTCACGGCTGATGGGTTTTAGCAAATAGTCGATAGTGTGGTGGTCAAAAGACTGTATGGCATATTTGGAGTAGGCCGTGGTGAATATAATTCGGGGTGTATAGTCTAGCTTTTCGAGTAAATCAAAACCGCTGTCGCCGGGCATATGAATGTCTAAAAAGAGTAAGTCAGGGTTGTTTTTTTGTATTATTTTCAGGGCTTCTTCGGCATTTTTAACTTCGCCAAATATGACTGAACAACTAAAGTCAGCCAGTTAAGCCCCTATAGCTTGGTACGGAAATACTTGCCCACTTCACACCCGTACCCCGTCACCCGATCCCTCATCTCCCCTTTATGCTCGCATAGTGAGGGGTTTCAGCTATATTTTAGTCATAGCGTGAGGGCCAAATGGTTAGTGCCGATCCACAAACAGATGCCTACTGCGGCAAAATTTAAACGGCCATCTTCAGACCACTAGATATGGTTATTTGCAATGAGCAAATGCCTATATCTAGTAGCGCAAATCTGACCATTTAAATTTTACCTCGCTACGGCTCTGTTTATGGACGGCCACTAGCTGGAAGGTAAATTTGATTTAACCGGCCTCATTACTATAACGCGAGAGAATAAGCCTGGTGAAAAACATGCGTACATGTGGCCTCAGCGGTTGTTTGTGTGAGAGTGTGAGGGCCAGATTATTTCACCTCATCATAAAAATTCGGCCTTCTGACTCGGCAGAAACGATTTAGTCAACCCGTATGAGCGTAGACAACACTCAACATGAATTAGAAAAAGTTCTCGCCGAGCGAGATGAGCTAAAACGCTCATTGCAGCAGAGTGTCGCTATTACGCACTCACTGATTCACACCCAAAACCTTGTAGATTCTCTTATTCACAGAGCGTCGGACAGCATTATTGTCCTGGATGCTAATTCTCGTGTGAAAAATTTTAATCGCGTTTCAGAGAAAATATTTAACTACCGTGAAACGGAGCTGGTGGGAAAAACAATTGACCATCTTTTTTACTGGCCAAAGGACTTTCCGGGCGGTATCACACGCTATTTACAGACGGTTACGCAGGAGCGTGACACGCGTCAAGAGCCACTAATTGGCGTCAAAAGGAATGGGAAGCCTGTTCCTTTGGATGTTTCTGTGAGTGTGGTAGGCGTTGAAAATGAGGGAATGGAGTTATTTGAAATGGATTATGAGACAGATTCTGAAAATGACAAAGAAAAAACACCGGAACTGTTTATGTGCTTTATTCACGATCTAAGTGAAGAGCTAAAGTTGAAACAATCGTTAGTGGATGCAAAGGAGGTCGCACAAGAGGCAAACGAGGCGAAGTCCATATTCTTAGCCAATATGTCACATGAGATTCGTACGCCAATGAATGCGATTTTGGGCTATTCACAAATTTTATTGAGAGATAACCGGTTAATCGAAAAAGACCGGCATGCAATAAAAACAATTGCGAAGAGTGGCGAACACTTATTATCGCTAATTAATGATATTTTGGATTTGTCAAAAATTGAAGCGAACAAAATGACCGTCAACACGGTTGGGTTTGACTTAACTGATTTGCTCGATAACATCATTTCAATGTTTACGCTTCGGTGTGAAGAAAAGGGCTTAGGTTTTTCCAAAATTGGGATAGGTAAAATTCCTTCTCATGTTCTTGGCGATGAGAAAAAATTAGCTCAAATACTCATTAACTTATTGGGCAACGCAGTAAAATTTACGGATAAAGGGGATGTTACATTGGAGGTCCGCTATGAATGCAAGGATCAGTACTACTTTTCGGTAAGAGATACCGGGGCTGGAATTGATGCTTCTGCGCAAAAATCAATATTTTTACCATTTAAACAAGATCGTGAGGGTGTAGAAAAAGGTGGTACCGGTCTGGGGTTGGCAATATCTAAAAAGCAAGTGGAAATAATTGGTGGAGAATTAAAAGTCGAATCGTGTCCAGGGGAAGGCAGCAATTTCTTTTTCTCGATTCTTCTCCCACCCGCCGAAGTCATTGAATCTGCGCACGACAAAAAATATAAACGTGTTAAATGTTTGGCGGAAGGTTGTTCATTCTATGCCTTAGTGGTCGATGACGTTAAAGAAAATCGCGACATCCTATACTCTGTTCTCTCGGAAATTGGTGCGAGAGTAGAGACCGTCAATAATGGCCTCGAATGCTTAGAATCTGTTGCGAAAGAAATGCCCGATATCATCTTTATGGATATTGCGATGCCCGTTATGGATGGTATTGATGCCTTTAAAGCCCTTAAAGATCGTTACCCTGATAGCGAGATGGTGTGTGTTTGTATAACCGCGCATAGTTTTTCTTATGACAAACAATACTATTTGGAAGTCGGGTTTGATGAGTATGTGGCGAAACCCTTCTTGTTTGAACAGGTATATGAGGTCATGCATGAATTGTTGCCGATAAACTATTTGTATTTTGATCAAAGTGGAGAGATTTCCGATGGCGGCTCCGAAGGGGATATTTCCGACATTGACTACAATTCGTTAACAATACCAAAGGATGTGTATCTAGCTCTAAAAGAGGCAGCAGAATTTAATGTGTTGGATGATATAGAGCTTCAAATTGAGAAAATTAAAGGATCGGGGGACGAGTTTTCAGGATTAGTTAAAGTCTTGAGTGAGAAGGTGGAACTGTACGATACAGAGTCAATTCTTAACATCCTGGAGAGTATTAGTTGTGATTGAGGTTTCTCCAAAAATACTTATTGTCGATGATACGCCGCCGAATGTGGATGTTCTGCGTAATATACTTTCACCCGAGGGTTATAAAATATCGTTTGCTTATAGCGGCGAGCGTGCGTTAAAAATAGTTCCTCATTTTATGCCGGATTTAATTTTACTGGATGTCAATATGCCGGGATTGGATGGCTTTGCGACTTGTGAGCGCTTAAAACAGGATGCTGGGATGCGGGATATTCCGGTTATTTTTGTGACGGCACGAACGGATGTGGAAGCGTTGGGAAGGGCTTTTGAAGTCGGTGGGGTTGATTTTATAACAAAGCCAATTAAAGAGTTGGAAGTGCTGTCTCGTGTTAAAACACAGGTTGAATTACAGCAGTCTAAGAATGAACTCAAATATCAACTCCTCAGAAATGAGTCGATAGCGCGCTACAATAATCTTTTATTACGTTCTGTTGCTGACGGAATATTCAGTCTAAATTCTGGTGGCGAAGTGGTATTTGTAAACCCAGCAGCTGAGTCCCTTTTGGGGTGGGAAGACGGCGAGTTGATTGGCCAGTACTTCATTAATTTATTCGATTTTTCTGAATCGGAAGTGGCTGCCTGGGAAGATCATCCGATTCATAACTCATGCCGTGAAGGAACGACATATGAAGATGACGAGGTTTCGTTATGTCGAAAGGATGGGTCGACATTTTTAGCGTGTTATACGGCATCTCCTCTATTTGATGAACAGAGTGTTTTCAGTGGGGTTGTTGTCGTTTTTCGTGATATTACTCAAGAGCACGAATGGACCGATAAAATTCAACATCAAGCGACACATGATGCGCTGACGGGGCTTATTAATCGTAGAGAATTTGAAGCCCGTTTGAAAGACCTTTGCAGAACTGCTGTTGACGATGATAAAAAGCATATCATGCTGTACTTGGATTTGGATCAGTTTAAAGTGGTTAATGATACTTGTGGGCACGAGGCTGGAGATGAGTTACTACGCCAGCTTACAAAGCGTATCGAAGAAGATATTCGCGATAGTGATACTTTGGCACGTTTGGGTGGCGATGAATTTGGTGTGTTGCTAAATGGTTGTCACCTGGAGGCTGGACTTCGAACGGCTAATAAAATACTCACGAATATTCAGGACTTTCGCTTTTGTTGGCAATCTAAATGTTTTGTCGTGGGTGTCAGTATTGGTTTAGTTGAAATCAGTGAAAAACGTCCCTCGGTGAGTGAAATTATGAAGCTTGCGGATACCGCCTGCTACGCCGCGAAAGAAGGAGGGCGTAACCGTATTCATACCTATGATGAAAGTGATCAAGAGCTTAAAAAACACCAAGGTGAAATGCAATGGGTCGCTCGTATCAATAAAGCTTTAGAGCAGAACGCTTTTGTCATTCATCGTCAATCCATAATTCCCGTTTCGAGTGATGATGAAGATACCACTGATCATTTTGAAGTTCTGATTCGTATGCATGACGATACGGGTGAGTTGGTGCCACCAGGAGCATTTTTGCCCGCTGCAGAACGCTACAACATTATCGCCAATATTGATCAATGGGTTGTGACTTCACTATTTGGTTGGTTGAAATCGCATAATAAAAATGCCGATAAGAACATTCTGTGTTCAGTGAACTTGTCAGGTCATACGCTGGGAAATGAAAATTTTATCAATTTTTTGGATGTAGCATTTGCTCAATATGAAATTGACCCGCGTTGCATATGTTTTGAGGTTACAGAAACTGCGGCGATTGCGAGTCTCTCCCAAGTTTCAGCGTTTATTTCTAAGTTAAGAAGTCGCGGGTGTAAATTTGCCCTGGATGATTTTGGTAGTGGATTATCATCTTATGCCTATTTGAAAGAGTTGCCTGTAGACTATTTAAAAATTGACGGGGCATTTATCAGAGATATCTGTAGTGACCCAATTGACTATGCCATGGTGAAATCCATTAACGAAATTGGTCATGTGATGGGTAAAAAAACAATAGCTGAATTTGTAGAGAATGACGAAATTTTTGAGAAGCTTAAGGAGATAGGCGTAGACTATGCTCAGGGGTATGCAATTGATCGACCAGGGGCTATGTAAGCTGCCGAATTATCCTGTTCCTGTAGCCGTTTTATGGTTTGCGATGTTAAATCGTAGGTCAAACCACCACTTTTATGGGCCGACGTTAAACGCTATTTTTTGGTTTTAAACCATTTCGAAATATCTAAACGTTTGTTTAAGTCGATGATTAAGTCGATGTTTAAGCCGTGATTTTCTGGGCTTACTTTGAGAAGCATTTATTACTAGTTTTTTCAGAGAACTCTTTCCATATAGAGGATGCGTAATGTTGTTTCTCCTTTGGGGGATCATTCCCTTTTTCCGCTTTCTTCATTCCCTTCGTGGTCAAGGGGTCATATTTTGTCTCCAGGCTGCAACTTTTCTGATTTTGGCTCCGTATCTCTTCTGTGATAACACTAAGAGGAGATGAATATTATGAGAGATTTGAGCTTAATAAGGGGGGGGGATATTGCCCGGCTATCAATGTTGGCAATACTGAGTCTTATCCTCGGGGCCTGTGGCGGGTCGGGAGGAGGGGGGAATAGTTCTGTCTCTGATACGCCTACACCGACAGCTACGCCAACAGCTACGCCAACAGCTACGCCAACAGCTACGCCAACAGCTACGCCAGCCCCATCGGCCAATGCAATGCCGTTGGCCAAACAAGAGACGAATATGGGCGAAGCCTATACGGTTACGGGTTCCGTTAGTGTTTTGCGTCCTAGTGAGTCAACGGCACCTGAGGTGCCTGATGATACTGATCCTGGGACTATTTCGTATAAAGGGGGATTGCAATATAAAGCGGGTGAAGCGATCGCTGTAGACAGTTCAGATGGGGATGCTTTTGATATTAGTTTTGAAAACCTTAATGGTTATTCACTTTATGTTTTTGACAGTGATTTGGTTGGTGAATCTTCGTGTTTATCAACCTTGTGCATGACGACTTGGCCGCCGCTTGTTGCCGACGATAATGCCGTAGCGGTAACGCCACTTTCTGTTATTGCACGTGACGATGGCTTGAATCAGTGGACTTTGCGCAATAAGCCATTGTATTTATATTCCGGCGATTTTGCAGCGGGTGATACCAACGGTGAAGGAATTGGCGGAACTTGGCATCTTGCAGTGAACCAACCAATACAGCTCAACGATTTATCCATTAGTGAATCTGAAGGTGATTATTTTTCTGCATATGGCGAAGTCTTGCTGAGTGGGCCAGAAGTGGAAGGTAGTACTGATGTGTTTGTTGCCAATCTAGAAGACCGTACAGGCTTTTCTCTATATACGTTTGATTTGGATACCGATGAGGAATCCATTTGTAACGGGGCTTGCTTAGGTTTATGGCCTGCGGTTTTAGCTGCTGATACGGAAACGGCTTTACCCCCCTTCAGTATTTTCGAGAGACAAATGGGTGAATCTGGTGGGGCTGCACGCCAGTGGGCATACCACGGAAAACCCTTGTACTTCTTTACTGAAGATACCGTAGCAGGGGATACCCGTGGTACAGCCATTTCGAATTGGCGTTTAGCGAGGCCAGAACCTTGGAAAGCCTCCGCGAGTGATTTAGGAACCGTGTTAACGGGATCCGGTCGGGCATTGGTGGCATCAGCAAATGATGGTACCGAAACGATCACTGCCGCATCGAAACATGGTTTTGCGTTATACACCTTTGATAGCGATGCCGTGGGTGTGAGTAACTGCAGTGGCTCTTGCCTAAATACGTGGCCGGCGTTAATGGCCAATGAAGGAGCGGTAGCTGTTGCTCCCTATTCTTTAATTGAACGAAATGCCGGTGGCTTACAGTGGGCCTTTAACGACTCACCGTTGTATTTTTTCTCTGGCGATTCTGCTGCTGGGGGTATTAACGGCGATGAGGTAGACGGTGCTTGGCATCTTGCGCGGCGTGTTCCATTAGCCGTGAATACCCATTCGGAAGAGAATGAAATATTTGTCGCGCATGGGAAAATAGTTGATGAAAACGGAGTAGACGATCAAAGTTCAAGTGATTATACCCTGTATACTTTTACCGATGATAATGCGGGATTATCCACGTGTTATGGCAGCTGTGAAACGACATGGCCACCACTATTTGCAACAGCGGATGCGCGAGACTTTGGTGATTTTACGGTAATTGAAAGAGACGACCCTTCGACCTCAGATGATGACGCTTTAGACATAAAACAATGGGTCTATAAAAACCAACCGCTATACTTCTTCATCGGAGACTCTTCACAGGGGAATGTAAATGGTAAGTATGGTGCATGGTTTATCGCTAAACCTTAGCTAGTGCCCAACCATAAACCGGGTTGTAGGTAGGGTGTTTATGGGTGATTTTCGCCCCATGAGGTGTGTGACGTAAGTTGTAAAACCATCTTATCTTGAGGCGAAAATTTTACCCACTGATCAAATTTCAAAAACACAATTATCGACATGTACATTACTGAGGATTGAAATGAAACCCGTTTTAGTCACTTGTCTGAGTTTTATGCTAATTGCATGTGGTGCAGGGAATGGTACTGGGGGCAATAATCAACAAACGGATGGTGAACTGACGGGTCTAGAAAAAATTCAAAATGAAATATTTTCACCCATTTGTGCTGAATGTCATATTGGTTCGGGCGCCCCCCAAGGGCTTCAACTGGATAGCCTAGAAAATAGTTTTAACTTCCTTGTTGGCATTGAGTCTTCAGAGATTCCGGAGCGCTTGCGAGTAGCGCCCGGTGATCCAGACAGCAGCTACTTGGTTCAAAAAATAGAAGGGGCAAGTGGTATTGTGGGCGGCCAAATGCCTTTGGGTGGTTCGGCACTGAGTAATCAGCAAATCACCTTAATTCGAAATTGGATCTTAGACGGTGCAGAACAGTCCGATGTTCAAAAAGTAGATCAATACACTCAGGGAAAATTGACTTCAAACTCGAGGTTATCAACGGGCTCAGCCTCAACGACTGAAGTTGAAATGGTGGGGATCTACAGAACTGACGATGTCTTCGGTTTTGATTTTTATTTTACGCATCCTATTGATCCAGATTCACTATCAATTTCAGCGCCACTTCTTTTTTTGTCGGATGAAGATAGCCGTATTTTGGTTCCATTAGATGATTACGAAGTGTCTTTATCTGGCCGTCAGATCAATATTCTTTACAGGGGTTATCATCAATCCGGCATGCAACTTATCCTGATACTTAACTATTCTGGATTAGCCGAGTTGCGAGATGTAAACGGGCTGCGCATTGATGGGGACGATGATGGTTTAGAAGGTGGGGAGTTTAGCTATGTTTATATTTTCTAGAATAAAGGGCATCTCTAAAAACGCACTTTTTTTGCGATGGCGGCGTCAGTTTCGTACTCGAAGACCCAAAACGTTTCACGGGGCCAGCTTTCCTCATGTCCCCCATGTACACTGCGGTTCTCGGTTCGGGCGTCCTCGACAACTGCTCGGCTTTTTCTCCTCGATAACTGCTCGGCTTTGTCTCCTGAGTCGCCCTACCAATTACATCCTTGTAATTGTCCTGCGTTATTCTACTTACGTCCTTGTAATTGTCCTGCGTTATTCTACTTACGCGCTTCCTGCGCTAATGCTTCGCTCTAACACCTGCATCCATGAAGATATTAGAGCGGTACTTCTTTTCCATTACAAAAAAATCACCATTTTTATAGGAACCCGAAAAAAAAGTATTTCTGTTTTTTTACTTTTATTATTCTCAAGCGTTTCAGTTATTGCTGAACCATATCTCGCATTTAAAACCAATCGGATGTGTTCGGCATGCCACGTTAACCCTATCGGTGGCGGGGCGAGAAATAGTTTCGGAGCGTACTACGGTAGCCAAATATTACCTGAAACACGGGGTGATGTGGGTGGTCAAAACCCTGGCAAGCTATCGGAAACTTTTCATGTTGGAGGTGATTTACGTTTTAGTTATGATCAAACAAATAAAGATAAACGTGGTGATAATGACGGAGACTCAAAGTCATTCAATACTCAGTCTGCCCAGATTTATATTTCTCTAACACCAAAAAATTCCAGATTTTCACTATACGTTGATCAACAGATTGCACCGGGATCCGCAATTAGTCGAGAAGCATATGTGCTTACAAAACTAAAAAAACAACATTACTTAAAAGTGGGGAAAATGATGATTCCCTATGGGTTACGATTGGAGGACGATTCAGCCTATATTCGCCAAGCAACACAAATAAATTTTGATAACAGTGACAATGGCGTAGAACTGGGCCTAGAGTTCGATTCTTTTAATATGAATCTCAGTGTAACCAACGGTACGAGCCGATCCCGTAATGACGATGACAGTTTTCAAGGTGCGTTACGTGGAGAATATCTGGGAAATAATTGGCGCTTGGGTTCGAGCTTGCTGGTCAATGATGCTGATCTGGGTCGACGAACGATGTTGAATGTGTTTGGTGGTTTTAATTGGCAGGGCTTTGTTATTCTAGCAGAGGTGGATCGTATAGTGGATGATGATGCGGGGAGTGACGGGTCGGATAAAGTGCAAACGGTGAGTTTTTTCGAAGTTAATAAAGAGTTTGCACGCGGCTATAATCTCAAACTGACTTCAGAGTATTTAGACCCTGATAATGATGTCGACGAAAATGAACGGGTACGGCATTCTGTAGTCTTCGAGTATACGCCTTATGCTCATTTTCAATTGCGTGGTGGGATTAGAATTGGGGAAGATGTACCTGAGCGAGATGAGGGAAATTTTAATAGCTTCTTTATGCAGGTGCATATGTACTATTAGTTTGCCTTTCGCGTTTTTGTTGGAGGTTCGTTCTGGTTCGCCCTATAAATTGGGGACGTATTGAGAGCCTACCCCGTGAGCAAGGCGAGTGCTTTGGGTAAGGCGTGTCTTGGAAATACTTCCGAAGTGCTATAGCGGACTACAAACCAACGAATAAAGCAAAATCGAATCAGCTATCTAATATGGTGATTTCGGATAATAAAAGGAAAATGTTCAAATATTATAGGAGTAGGTCATGATCGCTCTCTTCTCATCCCTAAACTGTCCAGTAGATTCACTATGAGCATGAAAGTCTGCAAAGCGAAACTGAATACTCTGATTTTTTCCTGTTTTAAAAATAATATCAAGATCAAACTCGCGTCCATATCGCTGGCTCACTTCCGTAGCTTGAAACTGATGATAACGAATATCTATCTTCCAAGGAGAATAACGCCACTTAACTTTCAATGAAGAATCAATAAGTCCCTCCGCAGGCGCCCGAGAAAACCGATCAGCCCAGCCCTGAAACTCATGCAATGAGCCAAGAGCTGTGGAAAAGGAAATACCCGATTTTGCGGAAAAACGCTCTATACGCGCACTGATTTCTAGAGAGCGGTAACCTACCCCAACAAGTAATTTACCGTAATGTGTTCGTTCACTCATGTTGTTAGCGTTGTGGCTATTCTGCAAAGCCAATTCCGCCTCAAGTCTATATTTAAGATCCGAAGGTTGATAGCGAAAGTCATATCTGCTGCCAACCGTATCGGCTGACCGTGAAGGTTCGTCACGATTATCAATAAGGTAGGCATAACTCACCCATTGAGAATAATCCCACTCATTGATTTCCAACCGAAATAGGTGCGTCTTTTGTTTGTGGTCGCCCCATATTCCTGTTGGACGTTCTCCTGAATAGAAATTATAAATCGTATCCGAGGGCTGAAGATCATCACTGGCGTCGTCACCTAAAATTCGGTTCACATTAGCGATATACGCATAGGAGGCTTTCGATGCGCTCAGCCATTGAAGTTGAAGGTGGGCGGCGTCGAAGGTTTGATTGTTTTGCCAAAAGCTATTACTGCCGATAAAACGTTGATTGTCATATTGAATACTTTGCCTGCCGAGTGTTAGTTCAACATCGTTTAGCGAAGTCTTTATCCATGCTTGATTGAACTCGGTTCCCGGTACGTCGGGGAAAATGGGTTGGCCGTTAAATCGAACAGCATCACTATGGTCATCTTTAAATGCAGTATCCACACGATCAATTTCAATATAACTGCTAACCTGAAATTCGCGTGTGTTTTTAAACCAATCTGACGCGAGCGAAAACCGCAGTAGTAGAGATGCAGCCTTACCATTATTACGCGTATTTGAAGCCTCGCTACTGAGATCAGCGTAGCGGATACGTGCACCCAAATCGAATTTATGCTCTGGCAAGGACTTGGCGTATGAGACGGAAGACAAGCCCCCAGAAAGAACTATTCCAATGAAGACGATCTTTGTTCTGAAGCTATGGTTTTTAGTCCCAGTCATCGGCATTACCGTCATGTAATATTGTTGTATTTTTTAAACGATCCATTTCTTCATAGAGTTCATCTGACATAGGGTTTTGTCTAACGTCCATATAGCGTAGCTGCGGTAAATGGTAGATGTCGATGTCTTCCATTTGGTTGTCGAATAGATAGACTTTTTTCAATGATGGAAGATTGGCGTAACTAAATTCTGTAAGTTTATTGGTGCTGGCTTTTAGTTTTACCAGATTTTCAAGGTCCGACAGTTTCAGGGTGATGAGACGGTTACCGAAAATATAGACCTCTTGGAGTTTTGGTAATTGGTGTAGCTCGAAAGACGATAGATGATTTCGAGCAATGTTGAGATGCTTAAGTTTACGTAATGCACTTACGTCGGCTTCGCGAATATTGTTCTTATGGAGTGATAGTTTTGTAAGGTTTAAGAATTGTTCGATGCCACTTATATCTTCTATTTTTTTATTGTGGCACTTTATAGATGTAAATTCGAGTGGGGTTATCCAGCCTTCTTTTTTCGCTATGTCGTTAATACATTGGTTGAAGGTTTTGTCGTTTATCCAGTTCTGATTGTGTTTTTCTGAACCAGACTGAGCGAAACTGGCGTGTGAAAAAACGAGTAGCGTAAATACTACTATTAAAAATGACGTTGGCCGTACAGGATCAAAAACCGCTTTTTCTGCTTTACGCCTAGTGGGCAGCCCTTTGATGTGGCGGTTGAGTCTCATATATTGTCTACGCGTTTCTTATTTGTTTTATTATATCTTCTATTAGACTAATCGCTCAGCCCTGATCGGCCGTAGATTAAATTGAAAGCCTAATAGTATGGTTAATCAAAGGCTAAATAGTGCTTTTATCTTTTGAAAAACGCACACAAACACCCTTGGCCAGTAGCAGTTCACTGGGTTCATCAATGGCGGACCCACCGGGTTCTTCTTCAGATAAAATCAGAAAATCTGCGTCTGTTACCAGGCGCCATTGGGTCGTGTTTAATTCCAGTTGTTCGATGTTTGTGTTAGCAAATACGGTAATGGGTCTGGTTTCGCCATCGCGTTTTGATATTGCCCATAGCTGGATATGCGAATCGGGGTTTTCAATTGGAGCTTCCCATTTGAAAACCATACGTTTTTCATTAGCAGCGCTTAGCGCTGTTAACACGGCATTACCTTCTGTATCCGTAAGGACGGCAACATAGTCTGTATTGATCCCCGATTGCGCTAGGTGGGGGGGAGCCTTTGTTGTGGCTTGGGTACCAGCGGTAGGATCGTATCCAAACAAGACAAACATCAATGCAACCGCGGCAAAGCTGGGGCTTCCCCATTGCCAAAAGGCTTTCCAGTCAAAACCTTGATTATTTTGAGTCGGTGTTTTGTCGGCAGTGGGAGCAATCGCAGCGGCAATTTTATCCCAGGTTTGTGGGCTGGGTTCTCGTTCTTCTTCTGGGTTGAGTTTCATAAGCTGCATTTCCCAAAACTGAACCGCTTTTCGTAGCGTTTCATCGCCTGAGAGTTTGGGTTCGAATAGGCGTTTTTCCTCTCTTGAAAGCGCGCCCGCGACATATTCAAATGCGAGTGAGTGACTATCTAGCGGCTTGCCGCTATCTTCGCTTCCAGACATTGTTTTAACCTTTCGGATCCCCGGCGTAACCAGGATTTTACCGTATTAACATTGGTTTCAAATTTTTCAGCCAACTCTTCGCGAGTGTAGCCATGAATGTACGCCAATTTGATACTTTGACTAATTTTTTCATTGAGCAAAGATAAGCAACCTTGGATTTCGGAATCCGTTTGTTGGCGAGAAGCTTCCTCCTCCGGTCCCGATTGACTGCTTTGGGTATCTAAGGTATCTAAAATATCTTGTGGATTCGTCACCACAAAGCGTTTGTTTAAACGTTTTTCTTTATCCAGGCGGTCTAAGGCGCGGTAACGGAGAATACTGGTCATCCATGTTAGTGGTTTAGCCAGGTGTGGGCGATAAGACGCGGCGTTTTCCCATATCTGAAGAAAGGCCTCTTGCAGGACTTCGCTGGCAGCTTCGTCATGTCTCACAATGCGATAAGCCACAGCATTGAGATAGGGGCCCAGCCGGTCGAATAACAGCTTTAATGCCAATTGGTCGCGTATAGCGCAGCGGGCGATCAAACCGAGTAATTCTTCATCTTTATCTTGCATGTATAGAGAGATCCTGTCGGCCTCGTATCAAAAGATTAGGGGGATTCTATTCTGTATACGAATGATGTGCTGAAAAAGTTGCGCTTTGTTGGAGGGTATTTGTGAATATTGCCATTACGTTCTTGGTTAGCCCTATTTTAAGGGGCAATTGTGGCAAATATCCATAGGTTTGCTGATCTGAGTGCCACGATTGGGATCTGTTATGCAATTTACGCTAACAGTTGGTATGAAATTACTTTATGGCGAAGCCTATCGTTCACCAACGACGAGGGAAAAGGGTGTGAATATTCTTGCGATCAACTTATTGGGTAACTCAAGAATAAAGCCAGAAACTATTTTCAAATATCACTATTACGGCTGAGTGCGTACCAATTAATGTACGCTCTAGGGAAGTATTTCAGCGAAAAATAATTCGTTTCAGAGTTGTTTTATCCAGTTCTCGATATCAGAAATTCTGATCTTTTCAATTTCTTGCCAAAACTTAATCGCAAACTCTGGATAGTGTGAATAAAATTGACGAGAAAGCGGCATAAAATAATCAGCCTTTATAAAAGGTGTGTCGAGTATAATTATGTCGTCTTGTAACCCCAGTCTCTTTAATATTCTCATTCCGCTGATTTTTTCTGCAGCGAAGCCGTCTAAACGTCGATTGTTCACCAAAGAGAAGGATTGATCTATCTCGAAATTAACCGGTGGTAATACATCTAAACGCTTAAGCCTATCGTAGGCTACATAACCCAGTGCGGCACCAATTCCCGCTTTCACATTAGTGAAAAACCTGCCATCCCAAAGCAGATTAGAGTGCTTATGGGTGAAGATTACGATCTCTGAACTCCAGATACGATATCGAGTGTCGATATCGCCATTTAATTTGGGAAATTTTCCCCATTCGTCACGCTCAGGAACCCAAATAGCCGGCGATAAAACATCGACCTGCCCGGATTTAAACATTTGAATACAGCGCTTCCAAGGCGCCTGAACGAGCTCGGCGCTTAAACCCAAATTTTTACAGGCTTTCCGAGCAATATTCACGATGATTTTTGTTTGCTTACTTAAACTATCGATTGCATCACTATAGGATCGATAAGATTGTTCTTCATAACAAAATCGTACGCTTTTGGGCTCATAGTGCGAGGCCTGTACATAAGGGGTAAGAACGGAGAGCAGCAAGCCGACAAACAGGTAAGGCATAATAAACCGCCCCTCAAGGATTACCTCAGCTGCGCATCCAATTGATCCACAATTTCTGCCCATTCTGAATCTTGCTGTAAACTCTCTTGAATAAACTGCATCTGTCCTGGAGACCAAAAATTTGCCTTATCCAACGCAATACTAGCCATAAGTGGCGAATGTTTTGCGATAAAGTTCGCGATGTCGTCATGACCATTGGGAAGACCCAACTGAGAGAAGAGGTCTTGTTGATTGTGGGAAGATGTATCCATGTTATTCTCCTAGAATTTTCAATTTTCATACCATTTATTATAGCTTTACGGTCGTCTACTTTTTTACAGACTCATAGATTTTATTGGATGGTTATCGACTAATAATCCTTGTTTGTTATAGACAAATCGTATAGCTCGGTATTTGTTTAGAGGGTACTATAAATAAATGAAAAACTGGTTGGCTGGAACAGTAGAAAAAATAGTATGCCGAAATTCACGGCTATACTCGCTATTTGTTAGCGCTCCAACAATAGATTTTAAAGCGGGGCAATTTACTTTCTTGGGAAATGAAATTGATGGCCAGAGGATATTTCGTCCGTACTCATTTGTAAATTCCCCCGATGACTCTACTTTAGAGTTCTATTTTAACAAGGTAGAAAATGGGGTCTTCACCACGTACCTCACATCGTTAACTACGGGTGATCATGTACGAGTATCACCAAAAGTTTCTGGATTAATGACGCTTGATGAGATCAGGGGTGCCGATAACCTATGGCTTATTGCCACTGGTACAGGAGTAGGGCCCTATATTTCGATACTAAAAACTAACGAGGTGTGGGAAAGATTCAATCAAGTGATTTTGGTATACGGGGTTCGTGAGAAGAACGACCTGGCTTTTCTTGAGGAAATTCAAACATTTACGAAGAAATCAAAACAAAACTTTACGGCGATATTTTGTACTAGCCGAGAAGATACTAACAGCACAGCTTACGGACGAATTCAGAACGTATTTAAATCAGGCGAACTCGAAGAAATCGCAAGCCTCACGATAACAAAAGAGCGCTCCCACGTAATGCTCTGTGGAAATTCAGGCATGATAAAAGAAATGCTTGAATTACTGAGCGCACGAGGCCTAAAAAAGAATAGACGAAGCGAACCAGGCAATATCACATTGGAAAAATACTGGTAATACGGTCAACGGCCTTTATCCGCAGTGGTTACAACGCACTTCCTCAAAAACCGTATCGAGTTCAGCCTCTTCCATAACATAATCCAATACAATACGCAGGGCCTTACCATCATCTGTCACACCGTATTTTTCTTTCATGGCCATTAACCAGTCTATTTGGTTCTGATTAAGATCTATAGAATAATTTGTTTTGACACCACCCATATTGCATTCTCCCATCAATATTCATTGGCACGTTGATACTTTTTAAGGACTTTATCTGAATTGAAGAATCGGAACTAAGTTGACGGGGCTGCATTAAGGTGACGCGGCTGCACTAAGTTAAATGGGCTGCACTAAGTGAATGGAAAACCCAATGAATAATGTGAACCATCGACAGTGTGCTTTTAGGCTATAGTGCGCAGTGTATCGACTTGATCCGATGCATTGAATTATAGCCGCCTCTTACAAAAGTGCTTATCTTCGAGTGAAAATAAATTCAGGCATCCACTTTAAAACTGTCCATTCTTAGCTAAAACCGTATTTTTATAGCACCATTTACTATTACTACTAGCCCTGCTTGGAAATATTAAGCATAGGCGACATATTTAAATCCGGGCTAATCGTCTTTCGTGATGAGGATAACAAGGTCGTATTGGCCGCCATTGGGGTGTTTCAGCCCCCTGATTAATCTCGACACTTGTTTTAACGTTTACTGTATCTGATCGATGTGCGTCTCAAGGAAATAGCTAAACCCTTTCGACAATCCAAGCCATTGCAATTATCGCTATTACGGTTGAGCTGGTTGATAAAAGGATCTGTGATGAAAACTGAATACGCCTTATCGCCAGTAAGAGAGGGACGACTAACAAAACAATAGCGATTTGCCCAAACTCAACCCCTAGATTAAAAGCGAAAATACTCAATAACTTTTGATCGCTAGGTAAGCCTAATTCACCTAATACTCCCGCGAATCCCATGCCGTGGATCAGCCCGAAGAAAAAAGTTAGCCAGGAAAGACGCATGATAAAAGAAAATATATTGTTGATCGCGGCGAATAAAACCGTTACCGCAATTCCGACCTCAATCCAGCGGCTTGAAAATTGAATCCAATCCAGTGCTGTGGCCACCAAGGTTAAAGAGTGCGCGAGGGTAAAGGCACTGATAATACTGACAATGGTTATTAGGCGTTGCTTGGTATGGGTGTTTTTGTCTTTTGAATACACCACTGCTAATAAAAAGCACAGTAAAAATAAGATATGGTCGATGCCTATCCAAATATGCAATATCCCTTGCCAAGTAAACTCAACCAATGTGTCTAGCCATGAGCCATTGTTGGCTTGTAGATGGATTTCTCTTTGCCCGTTGCTCATTACTCGGAAATGTTCATCTGACCCCACTTTAATGGTGGTGATTAATTTGTGGTTGCTGTCGAGTTCGTATAGTCCGCTGTAATGAATACTGAACTCTCCAGCAACCGAGCATTGGACACTGACAGGGAGCACAAGGTAGCTTTCGTTGTAGTGCGAATCAATTTTCCATTGGCCGGAATAGCTTTGTTGGCAGGGCGCTTGGTTTCGTTTAATTTGAAGGCTTTTATTCAGGTAATCTTGTATGACTCCTTTTGAAACGAGGACTTCAGACCAGAGCAACTGGCCGTCTAAGTTTTTGTCGATGCCAATACTTCTTTCGAGATCAAATAGGCGGATTTGCAACTCTCCTGAAAAACTTCCGGATGCGCTTAAGTCGCCCTTGAGGTAGGCCGTGCTGAGTTGGTGACTATAGGCTGAAGCGGATGCAGTTATCGCGAAAAGTAAGGTGATCCATATTTTCAATGGGGTCAGACTCGATTGAAAATTGCTAATCTGAGTTGTATTCAGTTTTTCGTTTTCTTTCAATGGAGTCTGACCCCATTGAAATCGACCCCATAGAATTCTCATAGCGATGCTCTTTCTAAAATTATTCTGTCTTTATGTTCTTTGGCCTGTTCCCAGTTTATTTTCGCCCAGTGTCGGGCTTTACTGGCATCAGGTTCGAGATCTAGGTAATAAATAGCGAGTTCACTGGCGTGGTGAATATCTTGTCGTTGTTCTCGTAACTCAACACGCGCCTTCATCGATGTTGACCATGTTGATCCTTCGACGCTATTGCATCGTGATTCAGCGATCGCGAGGCGTAGTATTAATGCATCTTCCATGTAATCGAGATGGTTGGAAATTTTGGATAGTGAATGAAAGGCTTCGCAGTGTTTATTTTTCGCTAATTTTGAATCGGACCAATCGATAATAAACCCCAGATCTTTATCATCCAAACTCATGTTCAACCATTCTTCACTTTCGTCGAACCTGCCTAAACGAATCGCCATCTCGGATAGAATTTGTCGGCTCCACACTTCTTTCTGATCACCGACTCTGCTGAGTTGGACGATTTTTTTTAGTTGATCGTAGCTATCGTTAAGCTTTCCTTGAAAACTGGTGACTTCTAACAGGCATATGCTGGCGGTGATTAAGTCGCTTTTCCCCAGAAGTTTTGAACAAGAAGATCGAGCCGAAACGTAATCGTTTTTTATAATGTGTAATCGTGCAATTAACAAATGTGCATCGATATTGTTGGGGTTCGAATTCTGAACTTTGCGGAGGTAAATTAAAGCTTCATCGAAATTATGTTGATGCTGTAAAATTCGTGCCCAAATAAAATCCAGCTGTGGGTAAACTGAAGAATCGGTTGAACGGTTTTTGTTAATCCAGGGTGTTAATGCGGCTTGTGCTAGCCCGTACATATACGAGTTGCCGGGTTTATTGGATTGATTAAGGTAATCCTGTGCTTCAGCTATCGCAGTTTCAACCGTGGCTTCAGTTTCAATCGAGTCTGACCCCATTGATCCCGATTTCCAGCTGGCGACGACCATATTGGGGTCGTTGGGTATTATGGGTTCTGCGTAGGAGGTCATACTCTGCATGCTAAGGAGTAATATAACGACCAAAGGGAAAAAATAGGTCTGTTTCTTGTCGCGTAAATATTTCATAATTTTTAATTTCAATGGGGTCAGACTCGAATGGCACTTACTTAAGTATGAATTCTAGTGAGCATAGGGGGTATAGCGCATCATTCTCGTTCCTCACGCTCTGCGTGGGAATGCATACCGTACTCAGCATTTAATATTATCGACGTTATTTCTCAGCTTTGATATGCATTCCCACGCAGAGCGTGAGGAACGAGAAAGTGTATCTGGCTGTAAGCTTTACCGTTATTGGGCTTAACTCTTAAGTAAGTACCATTCGAGTCAGACTCGATTGAACATAACGATTCTGATGGTCTTAAAAATGTTCGCTTACTTTCAATCGAGTCTGACCCCATTGAAATTAAAAAGAGCACGTCCCTGTGCCTAAAGGTTCAACGCTAAAACGTTTTAGTTGTCTACCAAGTCATCGAACCCGGTCTCACTGTCGACCAAATCGCTTACAGATAATTGGTTAACAAACAAGGGCTCAGAGTCTTCATCGAGTTGTGTTATCTGATCAAGGATTGCCGACTCCGATAATTCTCGTTGTGCAACGGTTACCATAAAGCTTGTGCTCGATGTATTTCCCGCTGCATCACTGGCATCGACCGTAATCATCGTCTCGCCAACGGAATCCGAAGTTGGGGTAACAACTAAGCTACGTGTTCCCCCGCTTACGGATAGCGCTAGATCTTCATTGGCGATGAGGTCTGTGTTCGACGACGTAACCGTTACTGCAATTGTTGCGGCGGCGGTTCTATCGTCTTGTACAGATATATCAATCGCATCACTGTTTTGATCGGCTGATACGCTAACATCTGAAACATTGGAGATTGTTGGAGCCGTAGTGTCTGGGCCGGGAGAGCTGTAACCGCCTCCCCCACAAGCTGCGAGTATTCCAACACTGCTCATAGCGAGCAGCGCTTTTGCTGTTCGCGAGTAAGGTGCTGAAAGCAAGGCTGGACTGGTGAATAATTTTTTCATATCACACTCCATTAAAGGTCGGCAGGTGTTGGAATGGGCGCATCGTTAGGTGAGCCAGGGTAAGGAGGTAGCAAATAAGGGAAGCTACTATCAAAGTCCATTGCAGATATGGGCGCACCATCCGTTAACGGTACATTGCCGACTGGCGCATCGCTGGGGTCACATAAACCAATGTTAACGCCTGCTCCGTCTTCACCTAGTGGTAGATCATGACAAAGGGCACCCATGGCAACACGAAGTGCAATATCCACAGCATCATCACCGGGACGTCGACCGTTGGGGAAGCCTGCTAGATCTCCGGCGGCTACACCCAGGTAATGTTGGTCTGCGCGTAAAGCGGCGGGAATTTCAGTATTCAAACGCAACATTTCAGAACCGGTTACGGTTGCAAGTTGGTTCACGCCCGGTACGCCAGTGAGAAAGCCTGTAACCAAGTCATTACGCGGGATATTGGATGGTGCTAGATCGGCAATGTCTGTTCCTAAAGTTGAATTGACGGCGTCTCTAAACAACACGTTCACTATCGCGGGGAAAACAGGGTGGGTTACGTAATCCACGAACTGTGCATCATCTTTTGGTTCGCTGGAGTTAAAGCGGTCTTTGTCCGGGAAACCAATAAATAATTCGTTAACCAAGAAGTTACCTAAGCGCGAAACCTGAGTCCAAGGCCCAAGTGCGATTTCGGGCTTGTTCAACGTGGGGCGTCGGTTGAGAATGGTTGCTTGACGCAAACTTGCCGTGGTCCAACTACCGATCACGCCATTACCGTCACCGATGACGCAGGCTTTTGGTATTTCAAGCGCGATGGACGTTATGTTGTTTGTTGCCAAAACATTACGGTTCACATCTTGTGTGACGCCGCCAGGAAAACCGCCGCCATCGCCTGCGCCAGGTGCGCTATCGCCTTCGATCGGGACAAAGTTAATCAGATCAAATGTTTCACCTAGCGCAATCTTAAAACCTTCTAAGCGTTGCCCAACAAAAACTTTTCCTGGGCTGTCACAGCCTGGGATATTAATGTCATGAATAAAACTTTCGGCGTAGCCTCGGTAATTACCGGGTCCACCAAAGGTTTTTGTACCGCTGTAATCAAAGGGTTTTGAGAATGAATTCTCACCGCTCGCAGCATCAGTAACTGCCGCTTTGGTTCCACGACGACGATCGCCTGAGACCATGCGAACAGAGTAACTCTCGACGTAGCTAAGGCCACTGGCGCCTTCTGTCGATATACCGCCAACATTACGCAGTACGGCTGGGATATCTTTCTGGTTCTCTCCCTCGCCAATCGAGAAGCTCACCACGCCGCCTTCAGGCACTTGGTTGTTAAAACGGAACTGGAAGGTGAGGTCTTCTATGGCATCTCCATCATTGTCAATGTGAATTTCATACAGAGCATTCTCATCCATTGTGAAATAATTCGGTCCACCATAGGCAGCTTGTACCGGAATATAGTTGGCCAAAAAGGTGACGTAGCCTTCACGACCGGGTTCGTAACTGTTAAATGCGTAGAAATCCGTTCCATCGACTTGTGGGTATTTTGAAATGTAAGGGGCTTCGCGATGGCTAGAAGCAAAGGCGTTTGCCAAAAAAACTGAGCTGAGGACAAGTCCTGCCAGCTGCGTAATGTGTTTCTTCTTCATGACGGTAATTCCTCAATGGTTGATAGTCGAAGAGTTAAACGCACAAAGAATTAATTTGGATGCAAAATAAATTTAAAAGTAACAATTGAGGGATAAATTATGGGGTTTCTCACTGAAACATCCATAAAGTGTAACAAAAGTATCCGCGTGGTAATCCAGCATCAAACTACGTGCGTATAAAGCCTGAATAACCAATAAAAACAGGCATTATGGATACGACAAACCACATAAATTTATTAAGTGCGACGGTTCAGGGCGATCAGAAAGCGTTTGAAGAGTTGTATCGCGATACCTCAGGTAAATTATTCGCCGTGAGCTATCACTTGTTGCAACGCAGAGAATTAGCTGAAGAAGCACTGCAAGAAGCTTTCGTAAGAATTTGGCACAACGCTTCGGAGTACAGCCACGAACGAGGTTCGGTGCTGTCGTGGATGATTAGCATTGTGCGTTATCGAGCGCTGGATATGATGCGAGCGGCCAAAGTGCGAAACGATCATATTCGTGATGGCCGAGACAGTAACGAAAATTCGCCAGAAAGTGATGAATCAATTGAACGAATATCACCTGAAATTGACTTATCAATCGGGCGAGAAAAAGCAAAGATAGATCGCTGCATGGCGCATTTAGAAAAGCCTCAAGCGGATGCGATTATATTAGCCTACTTTCGTGGCTTTACTCATCATGAAGTCTGTCGGCAAATGGAACACCCACTAGGTTCTGTCAAAAGTTGGATAAGGCGGGGTCTTCAACGACTAAAGAGATGTATAGAAACATGAAGTACGATGATGAGGAGTTACAGAATGCACTGTCTGCGGAATATGTACTGGGTACCTTGGATGGTAAATCTCGAAGTCGTTATGAGCGCATGATCATCGATAGCATGATTCTCCGAAGAAATATGTGGCAGTGGGAAAAGAAGCTGAATGGCCTAGGTGAAAGTCTACATGAAGTTGACCCCGATGAAAAAGTTTGGAAAGAGGTTGAACAGCGTTTACGATTTCGAGATAAAAATGTAGTAGAAGGACCGTGGAAAAGTGAAGTTGAAAATGACAAAAAAAAAGAAGAACAAAATAAAGAGAAAACAAAAGAACACGAAAATAGCACGGACATTTACTCCGATTCTGCTGTTAACGTAAGTGATCAGATAAAAACACAAGAACAAAAAACATCAGGTAATAAAACTAACGAACCCTGGTGGAAAACAAATCTTGCTGCTAGTTTCATTCTCGCGGCCTCAATATTATCCGCCGCTCTGCTTCTGCCTCAGCCACAAATATTAAACCACGGATTTGAACAGTTGGCTGTTGTGCAGGGCCGAAATTCTGAAACCTTATGGTTTATTGAAATTCACGAAGATACGTTAAAAATTCGTTCGACAAATAAAGTGGAGCGACACAACATCCAAGATTATGAATTGTGGATAGTAGCAGTTGATGGCCGAGCGCCCATATCACTTGGGCTACTGCCTAAACGTGGAGTGGAAAAGTTACCGAGGCCTGCAGTCTTCGACCAGATTGAAATCGCGGCTTTAGCGGTGAGCCTTGAGCCTTTAGGTGGATCACCAAGCGGTGCGCCGACACTCGTACTTTATACTACTGAGTTAGTGAGTATTTAACTGCCATAACGGCGAAGGTGTTTACTCGCTATCACTAAAAATAGTGATGCCATTTTCTGATTATTTCCGTATAGACATCATGGCTCATTAAAAATTGAGCAGCTATTCTGTTTGTTGGTGCATTCGTTAATTTGATGTTTTCTTCAAACGATTTCGAACATCCAAAAATCACCATGATACAAGCCGTCAGTAAACCGGTTCTCATACTCTAAACCATTGTTTTCTCAATCTTATGAGCCAATGTTAGAGAAAATAAAATCCTGTTCAAACCCTAAAGTTACGTAATCATGGCAAACGTGTTACTTCCAAACAGATAGCGGCCGACTATTAATTTTCCACTAAAAAGTATGCTATTGCAGTGGCGGTAAAAACGCTGATACTGCTTGAATAAGGCCCTTTATCGAATCGGGTAATAGCGCGAGTCGTTGCAAATACTCTTCATGAGTAAACTCTTCCGCAGAACCCTCGATGACATTATTCAATCGAATACGTTTATTTTCTTGGCTGGAGTCATCGTTATTCCAAGCAAGCCAGGGCGTTTCATTTTCTGAACCGCTTGGGCTTCCAGTCCGCATAAACTGTCCAAGGTATTGCATAAAGGCTAAGGATAACGCTTCGCGGGATACGCGATTTTCCTCAGTCCATGCAAATTGGTGAAGGTCATCTCGATCGGTAATAAAGTTACCAAACAAGAAGGGAAGGTCCATTGTGTGGAAGGCAGAAAACGCTTCGACCCAGGGCGCAGGCATATCATCCCAATTAAAATCATAGCGATAGATCTCTGGATTATGCGTCCGAGCGTGAGAGACTGTGTTGTCTGTTGTAAGGTTCCACAAGTAGCTGTATGTTTGGTGGGTTGCTTCGTATACGGGATAAACCTCCAGAAATACCTTTTAGTTAATATCTGATTTTTCGTTGCGTTATTTCCTTGGTTAAGATTTTATTTCGATCGAGGACGATTCCTTTCTCAATACTACTGACAAGTTTTATGAAAGGCTTATCAATGGAAAATATGCCGAGAATCCATAGCAATTTCTTAACTAAAAATAACAGAATGACAATACCAAAATCATTCAAGCCTGAGGTGAGTTAGGGGACAAGCGGTGATCTTTGACTTCGAGTGGTTTGAATAGAGTCTTTTGCGGGCCAATAACGGATCTAAAACAATTTTGGAGGGGCCATAGGGATTCGGTGTTAAAGTTTTCTGGCGATCGGGAGTGTGTGGGATCTGTGGGAAGTGCAGAATTAAGCGTTGAGGTGTTTTCATATGTTAATTAACCCTGCCGATTTTCGGGCGCTTGATCTTTGTATTTCAATCGCCCACATCTTTTGAAATACTTTTCATTACATCGTTGATAGTTTTCGCCGTAAGTTCAGGAAACTCCAAAGGGAAAAGATGACCAGCATCTACGGAGACAGTGTCAAAGTGGGGGATTTTTTTATTCCACCAACGTAAATCCCCTGAATGAAACGTATCACTTTTACTACCGTAGATAACGGTTCCAGGAACACTGGGGCAAAGTTTTGGTATACGCAGTACTATATGATTAATTATGTCAGCTTCAATATTTTGGTTAAAGGCGAGTTCTACGCCGGTCTCTGAAGGAATAAACCCGTGATCTACGTAGTCTTGAAAGCAACGTTTTTCGAAGTTTTTAAACAGCGATTTATGAGACAGAGATCGAGAAACTTCTTCGGTCCCCGAAAATTGACACCGTCTTCTCAAGGCTCTTTTGACCAGTCCGTAGCGTTGCCACAATCCCAATTTTTTAGCTAGCCAGATAAACAGCCTTTTCTCTGTTGAAAAAATAACGGGGTCTAGCAGTATCAGATGTTTAAACAGATCGGGCCGGATTGCTGCTGCAAGAAAAGTAACGGCGCCACCAAGCGAGTGGCCAATGCCAACGACAGGTCCGCTATAGTCTTTTTGGATTGCGTGGATAAGCTCTTGGGCGTAGTTATTAAGGTCTCCGTTAAGAGGGAAGTCCCCATGCCCGATCAAGTCGATATGGTGAATATTATTCGAATCCAAATTTTCAAAAAGGTATGAATAGGTCTTCGCCGGGAATCCGTTGGCGTGAGAAAAATGGACTTTATGCATAATGTCTCCATGTGTACATCGGTGTTGGTGGGCTGCGAGCTAATTCTCTGTCGGCGTTAAGCCTACCATTTATCCTAACTTTTCTAAACTCGACTCAGTTTAACATGCCGGTCAGCTGTATCCCATGGCGTTGTTTGGGCTAAGGGCATTTAGACGAATGACCACTGGTGACGGGTAATTTCAATAGAATGAAGGTTCTGTCGTATACGGCTGTATCGAAAATGACAGGATTGCTCTAAAATGAAAAAAGTAGTAATTTTCAAAAGGTCAAAACGATGGAAATATCGATAACAACCCCAGCATTACTTTTCCCCGCTATTTCTTTGCTATTAGTCGCATACTCGAATCGATTTGTTGTGCTCACTGGGGTTATTCGAGATTTTAATACCGGAGATGATCCCAGTTATAAGGCGATCATTCGTCGGCAGGTAGAAACCCTTCGGATGCGCCTGAAATTGATTCAGGTGATGCAGATTCTGGCCGTGCTATCTTTTGTTATTTGCACGCTCTCCATGTTTTCTGTTTTTATGGATGCTCTATTGTTGGGTAAGTGGTTGTTTGGCGTGTCACTTTTCTTACTGATGGCGTCACTTATCGTTTCCCTATTTGAAGTGAAAGTGTCGACAAAAGCGATTGATATCGAAATTGAAAAACTTGGCAGCTAAAAGAAGAACTGGTGCAGCTATGGGATACATCAAAACCTCGCTTTTACAGAAGCGACTAGGGTTTATTTTCGGATTTGGACTTTTGTTATTAGCCGAGTTTAGCTTTTCTGCAAGCAAGCATAATAACGATGACTTAAGGTTCTATTTCGGCGTCAATTATGGGCTAGGGGATAGTTCGGTGCAGTTAAACCGAATGTTTGGTAGTGGTGAACTAGATGATTGTCAAAATTGCCGCCTAGACATAGACACTCGGCCCTATTCACTTGTCGTCGGCGTTGACTTTAATCGGTATCAAAGTTTTAAAATATCATATGTTGATTTCGACGAGGTTTTTTCCTTTCGGGGGACGATAGGTGGTCAAGGGGTCGAAATCAGTCAAGAGACCTATGGTGTAGTGGCCGAAGAAAAATTGTCTTACCCCTTATCTCGCCATATTCATTTGTATGGCCAGTTTGGTGTGATTTTTTGGAATTCTAAAGTGAGCTATTTTGAAAACGGTTCACGGCTGCGGGAAAACGCCGATAGTGATGTGCAGTTAGCATATGGATTTGGCCTTTCTTACCTTGCACATCCTTCACTAACGTTATCTGTAGAGTACAATCATTACAACCGATTGGGCGACTCATCGACTGTGGTTGTGAGTGAAAGTTTAGTGGAATCGTTAGATCTGGATATTGAAACACTAAACTTTTCGATTGAATATTACTTCCGATGATATTCAAAACTCTATTCTGGTTTTTCTCCATCAAGCTGACTTTTCAAATGATATAGTTGATTTAATACGGGTCTAACCTTGGTTTTAATCGCGTGTTGATTGTAAAAATAGATTCCTATATACAGGCCGAACGCCAATCCCCAGTAACCCCATAGCCCTGCATCGGGTATGTAGCTTCCGGTTCGTTGTGTGTAACCACCGTAGGACGCTAGCAGTATCGCTGCAAATATGGGCGAGAGATACCAATACGCAACGCTTGTCAATAATTTAACTTCTTTTTCACGTTTCTCTATTAAACTATTCAACTTTGCTGCAAGCGTCCAGTCATTAACCGTTGTCAGGCGTAATGCGGTGATAATTTTACCACCGACAAAAATACCTGCTGCAATCATAGCGGCCATTCCAATCTGTGAGGGTACATTTAAGCCTTCGGTTGTGAACCACCTAACGCTAACGACGACGATGACGGCGATAATGGAAAGTAATTCTACAGCCACCCAAAGTTTTGATTTTTGGTCAAACTTATCCACGTCACGACGAATCGCATCGAAGTTATTTACTTGTGTAGTCATTTCGATCTCCTGTTTCCACACTTGTTTTAAATCATCTAATTGCATTAGGTTTCCTCCACGTAGCGGTCGGAAAATGCTTTCTTTAATCGGCTAATACGCACCTGAACGTTGTTGATTGGTGTACCGAGGACATCGGCCATTTGCTGGCCTGTGAGCCCGTCGAGATACATCATTAATACCGACGCATCAATATCGTTAAGTGAGTTCATAAAATCTTCTAGAATTTCTGCCTGGCATCGCCCGGCTGGGGCTGATTCTGTATGGTTAAATGCTTTTAGCTTTTTAAGTCCTTTGCGTACGGTAGTGACTTTGCGCAGGCTGGTCATTGCCGTGTTAAAACCGATACGGTAAACCCAGGTTTCTGGGCTAGCATCGCCACGAAACCCTTTGTAGCTGCGCCAAAGCTGTTCAAGAATCTCTTGATACAGATCTTCAGCGTGGCCACTGTCCGCATAACGACGAGCGATAGCGCGTATACGCCCCTGCTGCCTGTTGATCAGGTCTTCGAAATCAGCCTGCATACGGTAATCTTATGGGTTGTTTCATGGATATCTATATCTTATGGGTAATGCTATTGAATAACTTAGTCGTGCTCGATGGGTAAAACTTACATTTTAAATTTCAATCGAGTTTGATCACATTGCAATTCGGATTACGAGATATAAGCCTGTTTATGAGTCGCTATTGCTTAATTATTCCTCAAGAGAGCCCTTTAAATTTCGGTCGAGTTTGGTGATTGAAATTGTTAGGACGGGTTTATTGTTGAGCTGCCCCTCTGCATTCTCTGCTCATAAACTGATAGCATAGACCCATGAAAACAACTTTAGATCACTTACCCGAGCACAAGCAACAAGAGTTGAATTGGGCGTCAGACATCATCACTGAATCCGTTCAGGTGGAGATGCTTATCCTCTTTGGTAGTTATGCCCGTGGGGATTGGGTTGAAGAGCTTGCTGACGATGGGGTCCATTACCAGTATCAAAGTGATTTTGATTTATTGGCGGTAGTCAAAAGCGAGTCTCAAGGAACGAAGATAGAGCGTAAAGATTCATTGCATAAACGTTTGCATCGGGAAATTAAAACGCCAGTGAGCCTTATTGCTGAAGATATTCAGTTTGTTAACAGGCGCTTAAATAAGGGTCAGTATTTTTACATGGATATTTTGAAAGAAGGCATATTGTTATTCGATAGCGGTGAGCTTGAACTGGCAGAGGCAAGGGAGCTTAATCAGCAAGAGCGGATACAGTTAGCTCGGGAGGATTTTGAGTATTGGTTTACTAAGGGTAAGAAGTTCTTAGAGTATTCGGGACTTGCCCTTAGCAATAATGACCATAGCGAAGCTGCTTTTTTTCTTCATCAGGCTGCGGAGCGATTTTACGGGGCTATATTGTTAGTCTTTACTCGCTATAAACCCAAGACTCACGACCTTTTAAAGCTAGGACAAAGAGTGGCCAGTGTTGAACCGAAATTTATATCTGTTTTTCCACAAAGCACAGAAGCAGAAAAATATCGATTTGAATTATTGCGCAAAGCTTATATTGATGCCCGCTACACACCTAGTTATATGATTACCAGTGATGAACTAGAATGGTTGGCGGAAAGGGCACAATATTTGAAAAAATTAACGGAAACGCTTTGCCAGGAAAAAATTTCTAGTTTTGACATTTAGATAATGCTCTCGTCACCACGATATTCAATCTCAATCGAGTCTTATCCATTTCTGCCCCAGTTAAATAAAACGCTGCATTCGGAGAGCTAGCTATATAGGGGTGTTAAGTAGATAACGATTTGCCTCCGACATGAATTCGGTATTGCGCCCTCAGGCTCGCCGCACCCAAAGTACTCGCCTTGCTCGCGGGGCATGCTTTAATCCCGTCCATGGGGGCTCGGACACAGCATCCTCAATCGAATACCCGGCTCTAGCTTCCTGCGCTAATGCTACGCCCTAACATCTATTTCCCTATAGGCGTCCTGCGCGATCTACTACACCACTTCCATGTGGTAAATGCTGCATACGGCCTGAGAGATCAACACTCAATTCATATCTAATATTTTACTGGGACAATAGTGAGCCTGACTCCATTGAAATTCCTATACGACATTAAATGTGAATATTTGTCTTATACTGCTTGTATCGGACAAAAAAAGGCGTATATATGTCGCATACGCACTCAATACGACAAAAAAACCATGTCGAAGCAACGAATAGACTTCAATTTAGATGATATTAGGCAAGTCCTAAGAAGCTTTAGTGAGCCAGTGTCGATTAGTGATATTAGCGCTGCACTGGGGGATGGAGTCAATCGTCGAACATTGCAACGTCGTTTATCGTTACTTATAGAAGGAAAAGAGCTCTCTGTAACGGGTAAAAACCGCTGGGCAAAGTATGCCTTTACACCGGTCGTTGATAAAGCACCCTCAGATGACGTGTATCCCGGGCAAAGTACAGAGGCTTATGTGCCCACATCTAAAGCAGGAGAAATAATAAGAAAAAGTGTTTGCCTGCCTGTGCAGGGCCGAACCCCCGTCGGCTACAATCGCGACTTCTTGTCTGCTTACCAACCCAACCAGACCTTCTATCTACCAGAAAAAACAAGACGGCATCTCGCGGAAATAGGCCAGTCACAAGTTATGGGAGCTCCGGCAGGAACTTATGCATTGAGTATTTATCAACGGCTTTTAATTGATCTCAGTTGGAACTCTAGCCGCTTGGAAGGTAATACGTATTCATTGTTGGAGACCGAACGCCTACTTGAGGTTGGTGATATAGCTGCGGGAAAGAATGTCTTAGAAACGCAAATGATTTTGAATCATAAAAATGCTATCGAGCTGCTTGTGCGATCAGAGTCTGAGATTGATTTTAATCGTTATACGATATGTAATCTCCATGCCTTATTGTCAGAAAACTTGTTGCCCGATCCGGGGGCGTGTGGCCGTTTACGGGAGCATGCTGTTGGTATTGGCCGCAGTGTTTTTATTCCGTTACAAGAAGGACCGTTGATCAAATTATTTTTTGATGAGGTCCTGAAAAAAGCCTCTCAAATTAAAGACCCTTTTGAAAAGGCTTTCTTTGCAATGGTTCATCTACCCTATTTACAGCCTTTCGATGATGTTAATAAGAGGGTTTCTCGGCTGGCGGCAAACATACCGTTAATTAAAGAAAATTTGAGTCCACTCTCGTTCGTGGATGTGCCAGATAAGGCTTATATAGACGGTTTGTTGGGAGTGTATGAACTCAATAAAACGGAATTGTTTTGCGATGTGTTCGTCTGGGCTTATGAACGTTCATGCGCTCGCTATGCTGCTGTTCGGCAATCGCTAGGTGAGCCAGACCCGTACCGACTCCGTTACCGAGAGCATATCGCAAAGATTGTGACGGATATCGTATTAAGTTGCCTGGGTAAAATTGAAGCTGTAGCCGTGATTAGAGCGTATGCAGAAAAAGAAATCACGTCGACAGATCGTGGACGATTTTCTGAAGTGGTTGAAACAGAATTGATGAACTTACGTGAGGGTAATATCGCAAGATATCGAGTTCGTCCGTCGCAATTTTTCGAATGGGAAAAAAACTGGTCATAGGATTAATTTATTGTCAGCCCACCCCTGCATTCACAACTCTTAAACTGATAGCATAGCCCCATGAAAACAACTTTAGATCACTTACCCGAGCACAAGCAACAAGAGTTGAATTGGGCGTCAGACATCATCACTGAATCCGTTCAGGTGGAGATGCTTATCCTCTTTGGTAGTTATGCCCGTGGGGATTGGGTAGAAGAGCTTGCCGACGATGGGGTCCATTACCAGTATCAAAGCGATTTTGATTTATTGGCCGTGGTCAAAAGCGAGTCTCAAGGGACGAAGATAGAGCGTAAAGATTCGTTGCATAAACGCTTGCATCGGGAAATTAAAACTCCAGTAAGTATTATTGCTGAAGATATTCAGTTCATTAACCGGCGCTTAAGCAAGGGCCAATACTTTTATACTGATATATTGAAAGAAGGGATTTTGCTGTTCGATTCGGGTGAGCTTCAATTAGCAGAAGCAAGGGAGCTTAACCAGCAAGAGCGGATAAAGTTAGCTCGGGAGGATTTTGAATATTGGTTAACCAATGCGCAGGAGTTTTATTGTAGCTACGAAGACGCGAAGAAAAGAGGGCATCTTAACAAGTCAGCATTCCAACTCCATCAGGCAACCGAGTGTTTGTACAATACTGTATTGCTAGTATTTACCCGCTATAAACCAAAATCACACGACTTATTAAAACTTACTCAGCTTGTTGCGAGTATTGAACCAAAATTTCTACCTGTTTTCCCACAAAGCACAGAAGCAGAAAAATATCGATTTGAATTATTACGTAAAGCTTATATTGATGCTCGCTATAAGCCCAGTTATACGATCACCTCTGATGAACTGGAGTGGCTGGCGGAAAGGGCTCAGTATTTGAAAAAATTAACGGAAACGCTTTGCCAGGAAAAAATTTCGAGTTTTGACGCGTAGAAATTTTCTAACGCCGAGTTTTTCTGCTGATCGTTCCTCCCAAACTAGTCTCTTATTGCCAATTTTAATCGAGTCTAACCCACTACCGCCGCAGTAAAATGTTAGATATGAATTTGGTGTTGATCTCTCAGGCCGTATGCAGCATTTACCACACTGAAGTGGTGTAGAAGATCGCGCAGGACAATTACAAGGATGA
>JAWSUZ010000107.1:0-2843 GCA_033852165.1 Agarilytica sp.
CATAAGAAACTGGGATAGAATTACAGAGGTTCACCTTAATCCGGCAAAAAGCAAATCAAACATTACAGAGCACAAGGCGGCATAGATTTTAACTCCAGGCAACAACTACCTTGAAAAACACCGACAGCAAGGCTTCTTCCTTGAAAATATTCGTGATCAAATGGGTATAGCATAGTTCTCCCTCAGTTTTATACATAACAGTTTATTTTATAACCCCAGCAACACTTCCCGCTGCTAAGCCATTAATTTAACGTGGGCAACATTATACAGCACATACCCCCTCACCTAAACCCCACGCAACATCGACACTTCACGGATTACTCACACTCCTACCGCCCAGATCTCACAAAATTTTAGCCGTGGAAATATGCCACCCCACTTATGTATCCTCCATAATTTTCGCACCTTATGTTGCTGGACATGCCAAAAAAAATAAGACAGAATCCAGAAAACGCCCACGGCTTTCCATTACGGACCCAAGACCCCATACACAAAAGTCACTAGCACATAAAAGAACGGATCCGATTCATTGCTGATTTTTATGGCTCAAACCAATAACTATCGATACTGGGTAAACTCTAAAGAAAGGGGAAAATTATGAGTAATCAGAAAGACAACACAAACATACTTTAGCCCCCCTAGACTGGGCTACAGACCTACAGCAAGAAAATTAAAACCCCTGATTTTTCGAAAGGAATTACAGGGGGCGGCGACAACGGACAATCATTCACATTACCATTCACCACCACTCCTTGTTTATTTTCCTCATAATGAAAAACAACTTGGTGCTCTGTTCCGCGATACATTACGCAGTAGAAGGAGTTTTTGTATTGTATTCGTTCCGGCCTTGACATAATGAGACGCTAGAATAATTGTGCATTTAAACAAACTACTCTCTGATTTTTGCGTCTCTTCTACCATCAGATTATTCACATATTCACCCAATCTTCAGCGCCTGCGTTACTGAATATTTTAGGGGAACTTTTGGTTTTTTTGTTCAGATTCATAGTATGTTTTGAGGTAGGCATAGCCTTGACATCCAACTCTGAACTTCGTATGGCTGGTGGGAGCATCTTCGAACGTGTCGATTCAGAGGGTCAGAGCAATCGTTCTTGCAGGTATAGGAAATGTTTTTCTATCACTCTTTGACTTTGTATTTGATATCAAATAACAATCTCTACGACTTCGTCATTTTCATTTAAATACTGGATGCCCTTATATCGCTTTTCAGTACCCGACCATTTTGCGCGAGCTATCACTGGGAGTTCAAACCCCTCACAGTTCAAAAAAGAGGATAAGCGCTCAACTTCATCGGCGGATGGTTTAATGCCGCCATACCACAATGAATACCAGTTTTCGGGCGTAACAATATTGAAAGACTCAGAACCATCATAAAGACCGTAAGCAGTTTTACCATTTGAAAATTTAAATTCTGCCAGTTCAAGCTCAAGAACATCTTCTGAAAAATCGGGGTGCTCATTAGAGATTACATACTCAAAGTCATCGAAGCCCTCTTCATCATTATTGTGATAAACCCATCGGTGGGCAGTTAAATCCTCTATTGTAATATCTTCTATTCTCTTAATATTGCTCATTATTCTCGTCATTCAATGACCGGACTTTCCCGGTATTTATATAAGCCAATTTTTTCCGGGGTAAATTCCGGGAAAAGTGGTGCCCTTCATTTTCAAAGAAAAGATTCGATATTGCTTTCTCTGCAGCGCTAAAAATTGACTCGTCCAATTCTTCTTTAATTGGCTCCATACCTCTATCCTTCAAGATACTTACGCCGCAATTTGAGGCGGAGTGGGATGACGACTTTTACGTCAACAAACCATGATTGTTAGACCTTGGATTACTTGAAGAATTTCGATTCATCACGAATACCAACTCTGTTTCCGTCTGGATCAAAGATGTTAATTGTTGACCCCCAGGAATAGTTTTCAATTTTTGTATTAACGCCTTTAGAACTTAGCTGGGACAGTACGTCCTCTAGATCAATCACATTAAATCTAAGTTTTGTTGCGGATTCTTTCATTGACTTACCTGAAGAATTGCAAATCCCACCCATCTCAATCATAAGGTATGAACTCCCAAACTCTAGACATGTAAGCTTAAAAACCTCCTCGTCTTTACGGAACATTACGGGAAGTTCCAATATGCCTTCATAAAATGAAACACATTCGTCATACCTCTCGGTATTTATGATTACTCCAGTACGCTCAAATTTCATAAGTAACTCCAGGCTTTAGCGCCGGTAGCAGTGACCGATTGAAAGGAGGGCAGCCACGAAGTGACTATGCTACCTACCCTTGTTAATTTTTCACTATAAAACATTGTCTTGAGCGTAGCGTAGCAAGATAGATTCTGAAAAGAGCCTATTAAAATCAAATCTCTATAATTTTTAGCTGAATATATATGTGGCTAACGCCGTTAGCATGGGCCGTAGGTAATTGGCGGCTTTTGTGCGGGTTTATGCACAAAAGGTGACAATTGCCGAAGGCGAGCATGCCTAACCTGGTTATACGTTTTCACCCAAAGCCTCTTTAATAAGGACAAATGCTTGATCTAAACCTTCTCCAGCTTTGGAGTCATAGTATGTATTTGACCTCAAGCATCATACGGAGAATAGAATAAAGGCCATTCTTGTGTGATGGGATAATGCTGCCCATACCTTTAATGCGATTAATTAGTTTTTCAGTATCTTTGACAGAACCATCTAAGCCCTCAGAGCTTAAGATGGGCACTGCTGCACTAAGCAGTTCAACTATTTCTTTAAATTGTGGTTGTTTAGTTGCCATGCTCGAATCTTCTTTTCCGTATAACATTTTAGGTTTATATGT
>JAWSUZ010000108.1:0-836 GCA_033852165.1 Agarilytica sp.
CTTCAACCACCTCCAAGCTCGCGTCATCAAAGCTCGCACGGTCTGCCAGCCAACGATCAACTAACACATGACCGTTGTAGAGCTGCAACCAACGCTCCACCACCTCGTCTTGAGACCATGATTCTGCACGGGTTTTATCGACATGCAGCACAACATGGTAATGATTACTCATCACCGCATAAGCGCAAACATCGATGGCGTAGACAAACGATAAAAACCGCAAGCGGGAAGTAATCCACTGCTTACGATGATCGTAATTTTCGCCAGTTGAATGGTCTTCACCGCACAAGTACGCACGACGAACACAGCGTACGTAGCAGTGGTAGAAGGGGGTATCCGCTAAGGAAATTTGAGTTTCGCGAGATTGGGTCATGGAATAGAGGGTAAACGGGAAAGTTGGGAATGTCAAATATATGGATGTCCTATATATTCTTATCCAGTAGAATATTGCCCCGTTGGTCATCCCGATAATCCGGGTGAACCGCCACTCAGGCGACTTCTGCTAGTTTATCATCCAAAAAAGGAATCCATGCGGCACAGGCTACTATCATACCGTCTCTTTCCATGACGGTGAATGGTTAAATCTCGCTTTCTAATATTTCCTGGGAGCGCTTTCGTAATTTTCCAGCATCTTCCAACGGAAGAATCAATTCTAAGAATTCTAAGTGTGCAGGTAGAATAAAGCACATGAATTACTATGAATAGGTGGTCTGCTTAGAGTGCCTGATGAGATGGACGCTACCTAGTGCTACCGGCGTCAGAATGCGCCAAACTAACCGTGCGTCAAAACACATTTCAGTTCAATTTGAGGAGCGCCCACCATGACTAAGCATAAT
>JAWSUZ010000109.1:0-3685 GCA_033852165.1 Agarilytica sp.
CAACTACCTTGAAAAACACCGAGGGCGGTTCCAACAAAACCCCATTTCATATTTTCTTTAGATAAAGTTTGAATATCCCTACTCCTATTTTAGCCTAAGGCCTCACTAAAGTGCGCGTGTTTTGCGTCACTTTTCAGTGACTTGTTAGATTATTCAGTGTTTTCCACTACCACTCTTGTAGTTGTCTTTTGTAATTAACTCTTTAGCCTTTTCTATTTCCAACTCTTCAATTGGTGAAGCTAAATAGTATGGCAATGAAATCGCGCTATCACTAAGCTGTATGATGTTTCCTTCCACCAGCCTCTCAATTACTGAGTGTAATGTCTTCTCCAAATTCGCTGGTGCTTCATAATAATGTGTTCTTAGGTAATCGATTAACTCTTGTATTGAATGTTGTCCATCGGCAAGTAAAACTACAGTACCCAACCATTCCTCCATCGGAGAGGTATTTTCGGGCTGATTGATATCTACCAATGCTACCTGATTATTTCTCCTCGTAAAAATTGCTGTGCGGTAAACATACTGTGAATTATCCATTTTTTTACTAATTACTCGCTTTGAATTAAGGACATTTATGAAGCTAACGCGTTTATAAGCGTCCGCAGTAGGGACAAAAAAATGCACGAAACTTAGGAAGGTTGCACAGAGCAAGAGCGCGGTACGCTTGATGAACTTTGTTAGATTCCCAGCGGCCGTGATGGTCGTGACTGTTAGAATCGCCGCAAGCTCTCTATGGCTATTCAACTCCATTTCGACATCCATTCTATCCTCGTTACCCCAGACTTTTTAGAGACCGTAGTTTGCATGCAACCCCCGTTATGAGTCAATTTGTTTTTAACACGCAGGAGCTGGCCCACAGCCCATTTCGATACCGTGCAATCGAATCAAATGAGCGTAAGGACGCTAGACACCTCATCACTGCGACTTAGCGGCAACCCGCATTCCTTGCAGCTTGGGAGCTTATCGAGTCCACCCAAGTAGTCCTGCCATTCCAGCATCTCTCGCTCGGTAACGGCCTTTTGCCCCAAACTTGCACGAGCCGTATTCAAACGCCGCCTTAATGCCGACGTATACAGGCCTCCATATCGCACATTTGGCTTACCCGGCGTCAGCACGTGCTGCACCATCCGAGTGACAAACTCATCAACAGGAAGGCTTAACGTTTCCTCTTTTTTCGTTTGGTGGGACTGGTAGCGGAACCGCACAATATTCTCTTTCGTTATCGACAACTGCGAATTATTAAACGGGCCCCCTTTTACATACCGCGCTAAGTATTTAGCAACACCCGAGGCATGCTCATAGCGCTCACAGAAATGCACAACCCAGTCTTTTCGACCCAGTTTGTTCAGTAGGTTTTTGAGATGCAGTCCTGTTGTTGATTCGGGCAATCGCACTTCATCTTGCTCCAAAGCTTTTCGGAGCAACGCTCGAAACTTACCTCGATACACCAGCATCACGGGTTTTTGCGGGAATAAAGTTTTCTTTTTGGGCTCAACCCATTCACCTTCTGCGTTAATGCCACCATGACTGATAAGACAATGAATGTGCGGGTGTAGCGATAAGCTTCTTCCCCAGGTGTGTAGAACCATTAAGGTACCTGGGATAGCCGCTAGATATTTTGGGTCTTTAGAGAATTCTTTTAAGGTGTCTCGAACAGCCTGAAAAATCAGGTTAGTCATCAACTCTCGGTTGAAGCGCCAAATCACATTAAGCTCTTCGGGCAGTGTAAAAATAACGTGATGATGAGGACAGTCTAATAATATTTTTTGCGTGTTGCGCAACCATTCTTCTTTAGCCATGCCTCGGCACTGAGGGCATGATCGATGTTTGCAGGAGTTATACCAAACACCATTTAAATGACCCGCCTCACAATATTGGCTATGACCACCAAGGGACTTGGTTCTACAAACGGAAAGGCGTCGAAGAGCTTTTATCTGAAACAATGGGAATTTATGACGAGAAAATATTCCGTCAAGATGTTGCGCCGCAATTCTTCCTGGATATGACGCGCTAGTTTCTTATCCAGCAAAAAATGACACAGCGGTTAAAACTAGTTTTTAGAGTGCCTGTCTCTTTAACGCCGTTTATTTGTTATCCTGAAAAAAACCCGATTGAAAAAAGAGCGATGCCAGACCAAAATAAAATAGCACATATCTTTGTATATTTTTCTTTCGTTAACGTTCGCAACATGAGAGAACAAGCCGCACAAAATATTGCCCCTGAAATCAGGTAAGTTCCTGGCGGCTCGATAATATACATATTTGCGCTCACACGCCCCGGAATAATCAACTCATCATTTAACCCAACATAAAAACTGAGTGTAACTAATCCCACCGCAACACACACTTCAAACACTGTAACTATGTTAAATTTCATACTTTTCGGGTTTACTGGGGAAATCGAATAGAATAATTACGTCTCCATATATGCCGCGTCACACCATCAAAGTCCTTCTCGAAATGAACTAATATTTCGGCACACAACTTATCCGGATTGTTTTCGCCAAGCGCTCTAAAAATTGCCTTTATATGATTTTTCGGTATGTTTTTTTGCTCGCAAACAACATTCAGCTTATTCAATACACTTAAAGATGTCTCCCTCCAAACATTATTGTATTCCGTAGTAGCCCTTTGGCGTTTCTGGATTGCGCCGGAAGAGATATTAGAAAGAACCCGAGACGATCCCGAAGCAACCGGCCTATCAAAAGCCCACGCAGTAGTCGTATAGGCAATGCAGCGGTATGAGTACATTCGGTGGCCTATTTGATTTGCGTTAATCACATTAATTAACTGAGCCACAGGAAACAATATTACCCCAGCAAACGAAGCCGTAGAAACAACTGCAGAAGCAACAGACCCAGACAAAAAGGTACTAAAACTAGGAAGTAGCTCAGCAAATGATAAAGCATCATTTACATGGCCCAAATTGTCCATCAAAGCACTAAAAATAGGGAAGTTTTTTCCTGCAGCATGATGGTTTTCGCCAAGAATCTCTCGAATGATTTTCTTTTTTTCTGTGTCGCTAAGCTTACTTCTATCCATTGTCACTCTCCGTGCTAAATTTGTATTTTCTATCCGTCAGAGTTATCATCTAACGAAAGGAAAAACTACCACCATCCCCTCCCGAACTCAAGGTAAGAAGGACTATGATTCTCAGAAGCATTACATTGGTCACAATAATAATACTTACGTCCTGTAGTATCTCCAAAACAGTAAAGCCTACCAATGGATTTGACTCTGCTTGCCTTATATTTCATGAAGCTGAAGAATTAGATTTAACCCCGCAAGAACTTGGCGCCCACATATCCACTCAGCTAGAGAATATAGCCGACGGTAATGGAGGAAAAGAGGTTCGATCCGTTTATCACGCCCTTTTCAACATCTCACCCCAGCAACGCTACAACCTCTTTAAAAATTCCGCGGAAACCATGCTAAAAAGAAGCTGGGATTGCAACGCAATAAAAAACCTGTATGAAAGAACCTAGCCACGACAATCTTAGATTCTATTTTTTAGAGTGGGCGTCTTGTTTATTTGTTACCTTCAATAAAAGATACAGAGTGATTATGTGTTTTTTAGAGCCGGCGTCTTGCTTATTTTTAAGAGCGAGTGCCATGTTTTTTAGTTAAGCCTTGATAACTTCCGCCAATATATTACAGAATAAAGCCCCAGGGCCCTCCCACTTAAA
>JAWSUZ010000110.1:0-21452 GCA_033852165.1 Agarilytica sp.
CAACTACCCTGACACAGGGGGTCTTTAAGAAAAAGTAATCCTCGTCCAGGCCACGCAAGCACTACTAAGCCCCCCTCCACCATCTCAGACACGCTAGCCATCTCAAAACAATATGCGCATTAGCCACGATCTGTGAACCGTGCCAGATACCCTAGGCCCTGCCAACTATTGGCGCGTATGTTATTCTTGTGTCACCTATAAACCCATAAAGATATGGCGGGTCGGTTATGATTCGACCGCACAAAAAACCGCCAGAAAGAAATCTAGACGACACCGAGAGTTAATTCATGAAATTATGCACCGCTAGCATAATACTAGCCCTGCCCCTTTTTTCCAGCATCACCATCGCAGCCAACATCGAAGAGGTTTTTGTAACAGCTCAAATGAGGGACGAATCAATTCAGTCGGTGCCTATTGCGCTAAGCCTGATTGATTCAAGTGAGCTGGAAAAATTTCATGCAACATCACTCACAGACATTGAGAGCCTTGTACCTAATGTGAATTTCGGCAGAGGTGGTCGGAGCACTCGTGGTGAGATAGCTATACGTGGCGTAGGTGATTTCTCTAGAAATATTGGGTCAGATGCTCGCGTAGCAGTTTATCTCGACGGTGTTCCTACAGGCCGAAGCTTTAGTTTTGACCAGGACCTAGGTGATATAAAAAGCATTGAAATCCTACGCGGCCCGCAGGGCACCCTATTCGGTGCAAACACGATTAGCGGCGCAATCAGCATTACAACCCAAGAGCCTACCGATGAGTACAGCACAAGCCTCTTCACCGAAGCGGGTAATTATAATTTACGAAAAACTAAGCTCGTTACAAACCTACCAGTCATGGAAAAATTGTATGCGCGATTTGGCTATTCGGTGGTAGATCAAGACGGCTTTATAAATAACAAACTTCAAGGCAAAGACTTACAGGGGTTCAACAGAAAGACAGGGTTCTTTAAGCTTCGCTATCTGCCTACGGACAATTTAGAACTGGCCCTCAATCTCCATGGGCTTGATGAAAGTGGTGATAAGACAAACGCGGTGGCCCTCCCTGGTGCTGCATTCGGAGCTTACGATCTAGTTCCCGATGAGCGAGAAGTGCGGCACGACGCAGCAGAATTCGAAGAGCGCGAAATGTACGGGGCTAGTGCAACCGTTCAATACACCACACCCAACAATTATAAAATCCTATACATTGGTGGGCATAGGGATGATAAGTTTTCTGAAGCTAGCGAAGAAGATTACTCATCTTTATTTATAGCTGTGAGCTACAACAACGAGAAAGTTACACAGACTAGTCACGAGATAAGATTAATTTCCCCTGAATTCGATCATTTTGATTACGTTGCAGGACTTTTTTATTCAGATCAAAAAGTTACGACAGAAAGAGCAGCTTTAACTGGCCCATTCTTCCCCAATCCTAATACATCTGTATCAACTCCCGGCCAGGTCAATGTTAAATCATCATCTTTCTATGCACACGGAAATTATACGCCCACGGACAAGTTAACCCTCACGGCTGGCATACGTTACATTCGTGAAGATAAAGATCTTCTTTATAATATTGAAGATACAACCGGGCTTTTTATTAATTTTGATGGTCTAACTGACTCTATATCTTTTTCAGAAGTCACGCCAAAGGCTGGTATCAGTTATGACATCACCGACAGCTCTATGGCTTATTTTAGCGTGTCGAAAGGTTTTAAAGGTGGCGGCTGGAATGCGGATCTAATCACATCCTTGGAGGGGTTTGAGTTTAAGCCTGAAACAGCAATTAGTTACGAAGCGGGACTGAAGAACGACTTTAAATTTGGGTCACTAAGAGCTGCAGCTTTCATCACAAAATTTAAGGACTTCCAAGTTTTTCAATTTGTAGTAATCCCTGAAGGCGGCACCCTTTTCTCTCTCACGAATGCAGGTGAGGTTACAACTAAAGGGTTAGAGATTGATGGGCAGGTTAATTTCACAGAAGAATTGAGTCTATCTATTAGCGCGTCCTATACACGAGCAGAGTTTGATAAATTTAGAGACGGTGGCGGGACAGGTATTCACTTCGATGGAAACGACTTACCTTATTCTCCTCATCTATCCTATTTCCTCTCCCTAGATTATCACCATGAGATTAATAACTCAGTTGAATTCAACAGTAATATTAATTACTCATACTCTGGCGAGTTCTATTCAAACCCCAACAATTTTGAGAGTAACAAAATTGACTCCCATTACAATGTTGGTGGATCAGTAGGGCTGGATTTTTACGAACGTGTAAAACTACAAATTTGGGTTAAGAATTTAACTGATGAGACATACCTACGCCAGCGAACTAGATCTTTTCTAGGACAACCTCGTGGTTACTATGAACCACCCCGCTCCTATGGTGTATCAATCGCTCTTGATATATAACGCGGCGTAAGCCCAATAGGGCTAGATTCACTGCTGCCCTCTGCTTGACTCTTATCATCTATAGCTTTTGCTTTTTTCAAGCAGCGACGTTGGGTGGATTCAGACCCGCCAGCACCTAATAACTCATGAGCCAACTTGTAATCATCATTGGTTTTCTTTAGTGTCTGTCTGACTATTGCTGCTTGAAATAAGATACTGGCATCGCCCAGGCTCACTTTGTGTGAGTAGACATCATCGACAATAGTCATAAAATCACTCTCGCCAGTACTCTTACATACCGACACAAACCTAAATGCATATATGATTTTTTGATAGTAAATTAAAATACCTACCGACAGAATGCTAGCAAAAGACAGTACAATCGTAGCGTTAATTTTTACTCCGCTAGCCATTAATGCTGCCACTGAAATCTGTGTAGCCAGAACTGGGACCAGTGCGAATATTAGGACAATACAAAAAGAGCGATCCTGCCCCTTTTTTGTAAACAAACCGTATATCAGAATACCCAGAGAAATTAGGAGCGGCATTAAGCAGCTTAGAGGACCAATCACATAATATGGACCTTCAATCTTAGATATAGAGTATCCGATACTTTGAACACCATCCAAAACTATGCCACGCGTAAATAGTGCAACGCCAATAAAGCCCCAGATAACCACTAGAGAGATTGTGACGTTGCGCGAAAGTTTGCCAACCGATTGAATGGATAAACCCAGCATTGAAAAAGCAACAGTAACAAGTGCAAAGTAATATGCACATAGAGGATAAAACGCTAAATCAATATTTTGATTAAAGAAAGAGAAGCCTGAAAACTCAACTAGATTAGCAACAAAAAATGCGGCTACAAAAACTATAAGTAAAGGGGGTGTTTCAAATAAGGATTTTCTCCCTAGCACCAGCATTGCCAACTTTGTAGAAAGCGCAACGATGCTAGAAAGAACGTATATATTATCCATTAATAAATCATACCTAAAAAATCACACCAATTTGACTAGCTGCAAGCCCACTACCTACACCCATCATCAAGATCTTATCGCCCCGTTCTGGGCGGTTCAAATGCATGTTGATGGGGATGGTTGCTGATGTCAAATTTCCCAACAATTTATAGGTAATAGGCGCCTTGTTAATGGGTTGGCGCGCCAACTTGGCCATTTTTTTGTGTGGTGCTGCCCCGGCTTGGTGGCAATAGATCTTTGTGATCGAGTCTGGGTCCCACTCTAGTTTTTCAAACGTTCGGTCTATCATCTGTTGATGCATCTCCACTGCTGCAGTGGATATTTTTGACATTTGCATCTCAAACTCGACGCCGGTATTGGTGTGACGGTAGTAGCAATAGTCTTTATATTTGCTTTTAGTGTGAAAGTTCATCCATTTACATCCCTCTCCTACCCCTGCTTTTGACACAACGATTGCCCCACCAGCATCCCCAACAGTTAAAGCCCCCATTAATTTTTTAAATAACTCACGATCCGTTGTGCCTTTCAGCTGACGTAGAATGTCAAACGTAACCTCACTAGGCGTCTCACCAGTACATAGAAGGATGTTCTCGGCGGCTCCGATGCCAATAGTGCCATTTGCACATGAAATCCCAGACATAATGCCATGGCATGCATTTGATAGATCAAAGCAGTCTGCACCATTTGCACCTATCGCATCTGCAACAAAATGGGCTGTTGCGGGCTCAGCGTAATCCCGATCTATACCGCAAAAAATAACCTGGTCTATATCGCGCCCATCTATACCTGCATCAGCCAGCGCCACCCTGGACGCCAGAATGGCCATAGTTGACGGCTTCTCGCTGGATGTGGAAAAGCGCCTTTCTTCAATCCCGCTAAATCGGCGCAGGAATTCTTCGGGAACACCAAAGCCCTCGCTTTTAGCTTCGCGCATCAGATCGTCAGACAAGACTCGCTCACTCGGAAGATATGCGCCTACGCCACTTATTTTTATATGTCCGCTCATTTCCATTGGTATTACCTCTGTTGAATGTTTGATCAGTCATACTGGCAACAAAAAGTGAAGATAGGTAGCAATAAGCAATTTTGCACGCCAGATTGTTAACTACATTCACATTTGAAATGGCATTAATTTCCACACTGTTAATCTTTTTTATTTACTACGTCCTTTTTAGCTTCACAGCGCCGTAAGTGACTGATAATTAATAAATTGTCATATATGAATTAGTCTACGTCAGATATGACGATGCAGATGTCAAATAAAAATAAGTTGACATGAAAATCGTAAGAATTAGCGTCTACACAGGCAGGCAAAAGCACAGCTTGCAATACGTTTTAGAAGGCGGAGGCACCCCCACACGCCCCCTAAAACACACAAACAACATAAGACGCCACATGGATTTTTTAGATGACAGTAATAACAATAACGATTGCAAATACCGCCGCTGACAAGGAGGCGTTTAACGCCGAAGAATTTATCCGAAATATGACTGCCTATGTGGAGGCTTTCCACGCCGACTCTATAGTGTGCAAATCTGAGATATCGACATCCGAGGGGGATCTATGGTCTGCTCTAGATGAGATCTGTCCCGACGATTCAGTGATGACTGCTCCGTCGCCCAGCAGTGTTGCTCGACACAACTCAAAATTAAGATTGATTCAGGGAGGTAAAGCATGACGCTATCAATTGAAGAGCGCGAAGATATCGATAATGCTATTGCGATATTGGAGAGCAAGTACCGACGCTACGACCTTAGGGCCGACTGCCCTGCTTCTGTTAAAAAGCTCTGCCGCCTAGAGTTGGGCAAATACAATTACGAGAATTTTGGAATCCTGAAATTAGACTCCGACGGCAGACTCATGGAGTTTAAGTCGATGTTTCGAGGAACTATTGATAGAGCAACCGTTTACCCGCGCGAGATCCTAGCTGAAGTGATATCGGATGAGACAGCATCAGTAATACTTGTACACAACCACCCCAGCGGGAACGTAAAGCCCTCGATAGAAGACATAAAGCTCACGGAGCGTCTAGTTCTGCTTTTGTATGATGTCGGAGTGAGCGTCATCGATCACATTATTGTGTCAAAGGTCGATGCGTTCAGTTTCTCTGAGACGGGAATCCTACCGAACCCTATGAAATTGGTGGAGCGAAAATGGATGCGGAATAAGTAATCTGTATCGAGTGCTACTTCGAACATTTGACGGAAAAGAACTGGCTCCAAAGAGAGCGCCGTGATTGGCGGAGGCTTACTGGGTTCCGTCGCAGGCGGTGCGAGCGGGACTAGCTTGCGGTCCAGGAGCTCCAGTTTGTGTTGGTATTGGCGTTTTTGTCGGAGGAGTAATGTTTGCAATTAGCGCTGAATATGCGTTTGAATCTTTTTGGAGTTAATGAGTGAATATTAGATTCACCACCTCAATAATTGTGATGCTCAGTATATTTGGAACATTTTTATACTGGGCATATTCTGTTGGTAAAATTAGTCCCACAGGAATTATAGCAATCTTAGTGGGTGGCATTTTTTTGTTGCCGCTACGAACTACTGTTACAAACGGTTGCGAAGCAACGACGAATAGACCAGACAAAAAACAGCCCTATTAAAGGCGGTTTCTTTGTTTGGTTGGTATGGCCGGATCTCACTCGCCACATCCATGTGGCTCGCCCTACGGGCAGCTACGCTGTGTAAAAATGCTGTCCTGCACTTTTATGAGCCGGGTCTAAGAACAACGTCCGACCGTTCCGAGCAGGCAAAAAAAACCGCCCTATTATAGGCGGTTTCTTTTTGTCTGGTTGTAGTGGCCGGATTTCACTCGCCACATCCTTGTGGCTCGCCCTACGGGCAGCTTCGCTGTGTAAAAATGCTGTCCTGCATTTTTATGACCCGGGTCTAAGAACAACGTCCGGCCGCTCCGACCAAGCAAAAAAAAACCGCCCTATTAAAGGCGGTTTCTTTTTGCTTGGTCGGAGCGGCCGGATTTGAACCGACGACCACTACACCCCCAGTGTAGTGCGCTACCAGGCTGCGCTACGCTCCGAAGAGTCGGCAATCATACGTATAAACAATTGAAATGCAAGGAGTTTTTAAGTTTTCAGTACGTCCAACACTTCTTCAAGATCTGTGATCATTTTCTTCACAAGCTCTTGAAACTCGTTGCCGCTTACCTTAATGGGAGCATCTCCACTCATCTGCTGGCGTGCGCCACCAATGGTAAAGCCTTGATCATATAGGAGAGATCGAATTTGACGGATAGTCACTACGTCTTGACGCTGGTAATAACGGCGATTACCACGGCGCTTAACGGGTTTAAGTTGGGGGAATTCCTGCTCCCAGTAACGCAACACATGCGGCTTAACAGCACATAGCTCGCTCACTTCTCCAATGGTGAAGTAGCGCTTGCCAGGAATTACGGGTAATTCGTCGTTATGACTGGGTTCCAGCATATGCCTCGACTCGTGCCTTAAGTTTTTGTCCTGGTCTGAAGGTTACCACTCTTCGAGCGGTAATCGGGATCTCTTCACCTGTTTTGGGATTTCTGCCAGGTCGTTGTTTTTTATCTCGCAGATCAAAATTCCCGAACCCAGAAAGCTTTACTTGCTCGTTGGACTCGAGGGAATCTCTAATTTCGTCAAAAAATAGCTCGACTAACTCTTTGGCTTCACGCTTGTTGAAGCCGAGTTCCTCGTATAACTTCTCTGCCAAGTCAGCCTTGGTTAGGGAAATCGCATCATTCTCATCGAAGTCTGGCATCAAATTCTTCCTCCAACTGCTTCAGGATTGAAGCCATTGGGTTATTAATTTCATCTTCATTAAGAGTGCGCGATGGATGCTGAAAGGTCAAGTTAAAAGCGACACTTTTTCGTTGTGGATCAATGCCTTCGCCGCTATACACATCAAACACCTTTAAGTTTTTGAGGTGCTCTCCAGCTTGTTTCTCGACGTTATTCAAGATATCTAACACGCTAACAGTCTTATCGACGACGATCGCCAAATCTCGATTAACTTCTGGAAACTTGGACACAGGCGTAAAGCTCGCTACTGATGCTTTTAGCACTTCCGCCAAGTTCACTTCAAAGACATAAACCGATTTAGGGATGTCTAATTCTTGCAGTACGCGAGGGTGCAGCGCACCAATAGACCCCACAACAACGCCATCAATAAGAATTTCAGCTGTTTGACCGGGATGCAATGCTTCCTGCTTTGCGGATCTAAACGAAACACTCTGCTTGGTTAACGCTAAGAACGATTCTAGATCGCCTTTCAAATCGTAGAAATCAACGTCTTGCTTGTCTGCATTCCAACTAAGGTCTGTCCTTGGGCCGTATGCCAAACCAGCCAACATGCGAGTCTGATCCAAGCCTTCTTCTGTCGGTAAAAATCTTAAGCCTTTTTCAAAAATACGGACACGACTTTGCTGACGATTAATATTGTGTAGCAAGGTGCTAATCAAGCCGGGGAGAAGCGAGGTTCTCATAACAGCCATATCAGCGCTGATAGGATTCAACAGTTCAACGGGCTTGGTTTTTGAATCAAATAGTTTTTGAATCTTAGGATCGATAAAACTGTAGGTAATGACTTCTTGATAACCACGACCAACAAGCTGACTTTCGATATCTATAACAGACAAACGAGTCTCTGTAGCTTCAGGCAGGCTAACCGATAAGTTAACGGCTGCTATTGGTAAACGGTTGTAGCCGTATATACGCGCAAGCTCTTCCAGCAAATCTTCTTCAATTGAAACATCAAAACGGTAGCTTGGTACCGTTAATGTCCAATCCAATTCAGATGACGCTTCAATGATAAAACCCAATCGCGTCACGATGTCTTCAACTTCGCTATCGTCAATCGCAAAACCTAAACCGCTTTCAATTCGTGCTTTTCGTAAAACAACACTGCGAGCTTTCGGAAGCGAATCAGTATCGACAACTTTAGTTGGTCCTGGCTCACCGCCAACGATATCGAGAATAAGGCCTGTCGCACGCTCTAGGGCCTTTTCTGCGCCCTCGTAATCTACTCCACGCTCAAAGCGATGGGATGAGTCAGTATGCAAACCATAGGAGCGAGCACGCCCGGCAATGGCGATTGGGTCAAAGAAGGCACTTTCCAAAAAGATATCTTTCGTCGATCCGCTAACGGACGTTGAAGCCCCGCCCATAATGCCAGCCATAGCAATCGCGCCAGAGTCATCAGCAATGACTACGGTATTGTCGTTGAGCTTAATTTCTTGCCCATCGAGCAGGGTTATCATCTCATCCTGCTCGGCCAAGCGAACGGCTATATCACCGCTCAGTTTATTGAGATCAAAGGCATGCATTGGCTGGCCTAGCTCAAGTAAAACGTAATTTGTAATATCAACAACGGCATCAATGCTGCGAAGCCCGCTGCGTCTTAGTATTTCCTGTAACCAAAGAGGGCTTGGCTTGGAAACGTCAATATTTTTAATGACTCGCCCAACGTAGCGAGAGCACTCTTTCGATGCCGTTAATGAAACATTTTTCACATCATCAATTGCAGGCGGCAACGATTCGATAGCAGGAATGTTAACCTCAATTTTATTGAGTACACCCACTTCTCTTGCAAGGCCTTTTAAACCTAAGCAATCGCTTCTGTTCGGCGTTAAATCCACTTCGATTATTGAGTCATTTAACTCTAGGTATTCGCGTAAATCTGTACCTGTTGGGGCGTCTATGGGTAATTCCCACAATCCGTCATCGTCGTCACCGGCTTTTAACTCGGTTTGCCCGCATAGCATGCCAAACGATTCAACGCCTCGAAGCTTGGCTTTCTTAATTTTAAAATCACCCGGCAACTTCGCACCAACAAGAGCAAAAGGAATTTTTATTCCCGGACGAGCATTAGGAGCGCCGCATACAATTTGTGTGTCGCCATCTGGGCCACCCGCCACTTTGCACACACGTAATTTATCAGCGTCAGGATGCTGTTCCACGCTCAGAATTTCCCCGACCACAACGCCAGAGAATTCACCCGCAACCGGTTCAACGGCATCAACTTCCAACCCTGCCATGGTGATCTGGTCAACGAGTTCTTGCGTTGAGATTTCTGGATTAACCCATTTCCGTAACCAAGCTTCACTGATTTTCATTACTATTTTCTATCCTGATATATTTCCGTGTTATGCACTGTCGATAACACTTAAATTTTAGTTAATCGATTGACTGAACGGCGACCTGTGGCCGACCTATCGTATAGTGGGTAAAGCCTTTGTCGGCCATTAAATCTGGTTCATAAAGATTACGCCCATCAAAAACAACTTTGCTATTTAAAAGCTCGCCAACGGTTTTCCAATCTGGCGAACGAAAAGCCGACCATTCGGTGCAAACAACTAAGGCATCTGCGCCATTAATGGCCTCGTTTGAGGTAGCACTTAATTCAAAATCATCGCGCTGGCCGTATATGCGAGCGGTCTCTTCCATCGCTTCTGGGTCATAGGCTTTGACTTTTGCGCCTGCGGCCCACATTGCCTCGATAAAAACACGTGCCGGAGCTTCCCGTATATCGTCAGTATTCGGTTTAAACGCCAAACCCCATACGGCAATGGTTTTGCCTTTTACGTCACCACCAAAATGCTTTTTAACTTTTTCGATAAGCACTTCTTTCTGAGTGTCGTTAACGCGCTCCACTGCCGTTAACAGCTCAGCAGGTTCGCCAATTGAATTGGCGGTCTGTACGAGAGCCTTCACATCTTTAGGAAAACAAGAACCACCATACCCACAACCGGGGTATATAAAGCTGTAGCCAATACGCGGATCGGAACCGATACCTTTGCGTACAAGCTCAATATCGGCACCAAGTTTTTCTGCGATGCGAGAAAGCTCATTCATAAAGCTAATTTTTGTCGCGAGCATTGCATTTGCAGCGTACTTCGTAAGCTCGGCTGAACGCACATCCATAAACATTAACTTGTCGCGATTACGGTTAAAAGGCGCGTACAACTCACGCATCAATTTTTCGACTCGACTGGAACCTGCACCAACAATAATACGGTCAGGTTTCATAAAATCGCCGACAGCGGCGCCTTCTTTTAAGAACTCGGGATTCGATGCAACGTCGTACGGCAAATCGACACCGCGGGCTTGTAACACTTCAGCAATTTTTGCGTTAACTTTATCAGCACTGCCAACGGGGACTGTCGATTTATTCACGACAAGACGGTAATCCTGCATGTGTTCACCGACTGATTCCGCGACCTGTAAAACATATCGCAAATCAGCCGCGCCATCTTCATCAGGAGGCGTCCCCACGGCGATAAAAATGACTTCAGCAAAATCGACCGCTTTTTTAGCGTCGGTCGTAAACTGTAAGCGCCCTTCTCGCACAGATTCTTTAACAATAGTTTCGAGCCCTGGCTCGAAAATAGGAATTTCGCCGTCCGTTAACCTCTGAACTTTGTCGACATCAATATCAACGCAGTTTACTTGATGGCCCATATGCGCCAAACACGCCCCGGTAACCAAACCAACATAACCTGTCCCAAAAATCGAAACTCGCATTTCAGCAACCCTAAAACTGTTTCAAATAATCCAAATCGTTTTCGAAATTGAGACGAATGTCATTTATCCCATAACGAAGCATAGCCAAACGCTCAACCCCCATGCCGAATGCAAAACCAGTATAAACAGAGGCATCCACATCACAGGCTTCAAACACACTGGGGTGAACCATTCCACAGCCCATAACTTCTAGCCAGCCAGTATTTTTACAAATACGGCAGCCTTTTCCTGAACAGTTAGTACACTGAATATCAACTTCTGCTGAAGGCTCAGTAAACGGGAAATAAGAAGGTCGGAAACGTACAGGTACATCCGCTTCGAAAAACGACTTTAGAAACTGATCAACAACGCCTTTTAAGTGGGCAAAGCTGATATTTTTATCAACCACCAAGCCTTCGACCTGATGAAACATTGGAGTGTGCGTTAAATCTGAATCGCAACGGTATACACGCCCAGGGCAAATCACATGAATAGGTGGTTTTTTATTGCGCATGGTGCGCACTTGTACGGGTGAGGTATGTGTTCGCAACACATGCGTCTCATCAATATAAAAAGTATCGTGCATCGCCCTTGCTGGGTGATGCGCAGGAATATTTAAGGCTTCAAAATTATGGAAATCGTCTTCGATTTCCGGACCTTCTTCAATGGTATAACCAACGGCTGCGAATATGGATTCAATTCGACGCATAGTTTTCGTAATAGGATGTAAACCGCCGGTCTCTGAACGTTTCCCATCTAGGGTAACGTCAATCGTTTCAGAGGCTAACTTGGCTTCGATTGCGGCATCTTCAAGAAAAGATTTTCGTTCGTTAATTTCACTTTGAACACGCGCTTTTGCTGCATTAATCGCCGCACCTGCTTTTGGGCGCTCTTCAGACGATAATTTACCTAATGTTTTAAGTAGTGCAGTGAGCTGACCTTTCTTTCCTAAATAATCAACACGAACATTATCCAGGGTCGCTAAAGCTTCAGCGTTTTTGACTTGCGCGATAGCTTCATCGGTTAATGTGCTGAGGTTTTCCATTAATATCTCTTCAATCTAATATGTGAAAGTTCGTGAATATCATACGTAAAAAAGGGGAAGTGCAGAAGCGCTTCCCCTTTCTATTTTTGGGTCACAAAGATGCGTGTTAGCGCGTCTTTTTCAAAGCTTAAGCTAAGGCTTCCTTCGCTTTAGTCACGATCAAACCAAAAGTGGTTTTATCATGAATAGCTAAGTCAGCAAGGACACGACGATCCAAAGCAATTTCAGCTTTTTTCAAACCAGCAATCAAACGACTGTAGCTCAATCCTTCAACACGCGACTGCGCGTTAATACGAGTGATCCACAACGCACGAAAGTTACGTTTTTTAGCGCGACGGTCACGATATGCATATTGACCAGCTTTGATAACGGCTTGTTTTGCTACGCGGAATACGCGTGAACGTGCTCCGTAGTAGCCTTTAGCCGCCTTTAATACTTTTTTGTGGCTTCGACGAGCCACAACACCACGTTTTACTCGGGCCATGATTTTTCCTCAAAAATTAATAAATGACGACTAAATTAGTCAGCACGTAACATGCGTTTTACTGCAGGAACATCAGCAGGATGAAGAATGCTGGTTCCACGCAATTGACGCTTACGCTTAGTTGTCATTTTGGTGAGGATATGGCTTTTGTGTTGGTGCTTGTGCTTATAACCACCAGCAGTTTTCTTAAAACGCTTAGCAGCTCCACTATGAACTTTAGCTTTTGGCATCGTACTTCTCCGATAGATTGACTTTCTTAAATTCAGCTTGTAAACAAGCCACGAAAGCAATGGTTTTACTTGTAAGCTCCCTAGGCAGCTAAAAGCCCGGCAACTCCTTATTTTGGATGCACGCTCTCACGCGCCTCCAAATTCTTTAAACACAACCAACACGCAATTCAGCGCATGGCTGTGTTAAAAATGATTATTTACGCTTTCTGGGCGCCATAACCATGATCAACTGACGACCTTCCATCTTCGGAAACTGCTCAACTGTTGCAATTTCGTCCAGATCGGTCTCAATACGCTTTAACATTTCCATACCAAGCTCTTGGTGAGCCATTTCTCGACCGCGATAACGCAGAGAGACCTTGGCTTTATCACCGTTTTCAAGGAAGCGTCTAACCGCCTTAAGCTTAACCGTGTAATCGCCCACTTCTGTTCCGGGACGAAATTTCATTTCTTTAACTTGCTGCTGCTTTTGCTTCTTCTTAGAAGCAGCTTTGGCTTTCTTAGCCTCAAATACCTGCTTACCATAATCCATTATTTTACAAACAATGGGGTCAGCATCCGGCACAATCGCCACCAAATCCAATTGATCAGACTGGGCCTGCGCTAACGCATCAGAAAGAGGCACAATACCTACTTGCTCGCCATCTTTACCAATTAAGCGTACTTCATTTGCTTCAATTTGATCATTGATTAAAGGCTTCTTAGAACGGCCTTTGTTGCCATACTCACGACTGCTGATAGTTTGATTCTCCAAGTTTATTCAAATAGCAAAAACAACAAGCCCCACGACAAATGGCACCCGAAGCGTTAAATTCGATCATTCCGATCGTGAGCGTCTGGCGATATCGCCAGATAAATGCTCTACAAAAGCTTCAAGTGACAACGATCCGAGGTCTTCCCCACCCCGAGTTCTTACGGCGATGGTATTGTTCTCAAGTTCTTTATCACCCACTACCAACAAGTATGGTACTCGCTGCAAAGTGTGCTCGCGGATTTTAAAGCCGATCTTTTCATTTCTCAAGTCGGATATGACCCTAAATCCCTGATTTTGGAGAGAAAGCCTCACTTTTTCGACATATTCCGCCTGATTGTCCGTAATATTCATTACGACCACCTGTTCTGGCGCCAACCAAGTCGGAAACTTGCCTTCACACTCTTCAATGAGAATACCGATAAATCGCTCAAAAGATCCCAATATTGCACGATGCAACATCACCGGAACTTGTCGAGAACCGTCTTCGGCAACGTATTGAGCGTCAAGACGACCAGGCATTGAGAAATCTACTTGGATCGTACCGCACTGCCAAACACGACCGAGACAATCTTTCAGCGAGAACTCGATCTTCGGACCATAGAAAGCCCCTTCACCTGGCAACAAACTCCAATTCAAGCCTTTTGCATCCAGAGCCTCAGATAACGCCTTCTCAGACTTATCCCAATCAGCATCACTACCCACCCGCTCTTCTGGGCGAGTCGATAATCGAATAATCACATCGTCAAAGCCAAAATCTTTGTAAACCGAAAACAAAAGATCAGTAAAGACGGAAACTTCGTCCTGAATAGCCTCTTCAGTACAGAAAATATGAGCATCATCCTGAGTAAAAGCACGCACGCGCATCAAGCCCTGAAGCGTTCCAGAAGCCTCATTACGATGGCAAGAACCAAACTCTGCAAGTCTTAACGGCAAATCACGGTAACTCTTTAACCCTTGGTTAAAGACCTGAATATGACACGGACAATTCATCGGCTTAATAGCATAGTCTCGCGACTCAGATTCAACCGTAAACATATTATCGCGGAACTTATCCCAGTGACCCGATTTCTCCCAAAGAATACGTTCAACCACCTGGGGCGTTTTAATCTCTTGGTAACCGTTTTTACGCTGAATATCGCGCATATACGACTCCACTTCAGTGTAAATAGACCAGCCACGTGGATGCCAGAACACCATGCCGGGCGCTTCATCTTGCAAATGAAACAAATTCAATTTTTTAGCGAGCTTTCGGTGATCTCGCTTTTCAGCTTCTTCCAAAAACCTCATATGCTGCTTGAGCTGCTTTTTATTGGCCCAAGCTGTTCCATAAATTCGCTGCAACATTTTATTGTCGGAATCAGCGCGCCAATAGGCGCCAGAAACACGCATAAGCTTGAAGAACTCTACGCTCTTCATATTGGGCACATGTGGGCCACGACACATGTCCACATATTCTTCATGATGATACAAGCCCGGACGGTCATCCTTACTAATATCATCATCCAAAATAATCATCTTGTAAGTTTCACCGCGCGCCTCAAAAACGTCACGAGCCTCTTGCCAAGAAACCTTCTTTTTCACAACTTCATAGTTGGTCGCCGCCAACTCTTTCATTCGTATTTCTAACTTATCGAGATCATCGTCGGTTAACATATGATCCAAATCGATATCGTAATAGAAACCGTTTTCAATGGTAGGACCAATCGCCATCTTCGCTTCAGGCCACAACTGCTTCACCGCATGTCCAATCAAATGCGCACATGAGTGTCGAATAATTTCTAACCCATCATCATCACGACTCGTAATGATCGTAAGCTCAACGTCATTTTCGATAAGATCTTTAGCGTCAACAAGCTCGCCATTAACTCGGCCTGCAAGGGTCGCCTTGGCCAAGCCAGGGCCAATATCAGCAGCAACATCAAGAACAGAGACAGGGTTATCAAATTGGCGTTGAGAGCCGTCAGGAAGGGTAATAACAGGCATGGTGATCCTTGTCAGTGGTGACCCACACAAAAGGCCACGTGATGTTTGTTTTAAATTAATTAAGGGCGCGGAGTATATCGGGTTTAGTTAGCGCATGCAGCTAAATTGAAAGTTGACGATTTATGCCTCGCCCCTGTGTGCCCCTCACTCAAGGAACTCTACTCAGGCATCCGTCTTGATGGCTATGAGAGCGCCTCAGATCGCCATAAGGTACTTCCGTCAAAGCCACACATCACCCTGCGGCTCGATAACACCACCCATCGTCAGCGTGCCCAGCATTGTCTTCTCTATAACCGCTCGGCTTTGTCTCCTCGACAACTGCTCCTGCGTTATTCTACTTACGCGCTTCCTGCGCTAATGAGTCGCCCTACCAATCACATCCCTGCAATTGTCCTGCGTTATTCTACTTACGTGCCTTCTGCACTAATGAGCCGCTCTACCAAGTACATCCGCGTAATTGTCCTGCATTATTCTACTTACGCGCTTCCTGCGCTAATGAGCCGCGCTACCAAGTACATCCGGCACGGCCTACCACACCAGCTCCATGCGGCAATGGCATTAAAGGGTATTGAATATACCTTATAGAACCCTGAATCCTCGCTCAAACATCAGCCAACCCAAACACTTAAGCCAACAGCATTGCCTACCGCTGCCCCCCATCTGAGTTAGGGTTAGGGTTCTTTCATTTAAAATCGTCATTTCATGGATGAAATGCCGAAGCGCCCATGGATGGGTTCACGCGTTTTTAAATGAAAGAACCCTAAGCCTAACGGATCGAAGCCAACGAACACAAAAACAGAATACGGGAATACGGGAATACGGGAATACGGGAATACGGGAATACGGGAATACGGGAATACGGGAATACGGGAATACGGGAATACGGGAATACGGGAATACGGGAATACGAAAAGTATTTTCGTATTCCCGTGACGTGTCAAATATTTTTAATTAATACGCTCAACAATAGTGGTGATGCCCTGGCCCAAGCCAATACACATCGTTGCCACACCCAATGTCGCATCGGTATCCTGCATTACACTTAGTAAAGTGCCTGTAATACGCGTACCCGAGCAACCAAACGGATGACCAAGAGCAATCGCGCCACCGCGCAAGTTCACCTTTTCATCCATAGAGTCAAGCAACTCTAGATCCTTCAACACCGGCAATGCCTGTGCAGCAAAGGCCTCGTTCAACTCAACCTTATCAATATCGCCTATTTTCAATCCAGCCCTCTCTAAGGCCTTTTTAGTCGAAGGAACAGGACCATAACCCATAATCGAAGGGTCAACACCCGCCAACGCCATAGAGCGAATTTTCGCGATAGGAGTCAAACCTAACGCTTGAGCCTTCTCCGCCGACATAACCAACATCACCGAAGCGCCATCAGTAATTTGCGAAGAAGTTCCCGCTGTTACAGTACCGCCCTTTGGATTAAATGCAGGCTTCAATGTAGCCAACTTTTCCGCTGTCGTATCGGCGCGAATTGTTTCATCGTGCTTAACAAGAATCGGCGAACCAATATCGTTATGGCCCATCATCGGAATAATCTCTCGATCGAAATCACCCGCCTCAGTTGCCGCTGCTGCAAGACGATGAGAACGTGCACCAAACTCATCCATTTGCTCGCGAGTTATGCCGTGCAACAAAGACAAATATTCAGCCGTAAGCCCCATAGAACCCGCCGCTTGCGCAACCGTAAATCCTAGCCCAGGGTTTGCGTCAATGCCTTCCATCATCTTAAGGTGGCCCATATGCTCCACACCACCAATAAGATAAACATCACCTAAGTTGGCCATAATGTTCGCGGCAGCTGTGTGCAACGCAGACATACTCGAACCACATAAACGATTAATCGTTTGAGCTGGGACCGTATGCGGTAGGCCCGCTCGCAACAACGCGTTACGCGCAATATTGAAGCCTTGCTCTCCGCGCTGCATAACGCAACCCCAAAGTAAATCATCGATTTCTGCCGGGTCTAGCGCACTGTTTCGAGCCACTAAAGTTTTGATGATATGCGCACTCAAATCATCCGCACGCACATTACGGTAACAACCATTTTTAGAACGACCCATAGGCGTACGGGCGTAATCTACAATAACAACATCTCTTGGATTTAAACTCATCATTCACCCCTCACTACGCCGTGTAGTATTTTTCGTTCGATTCTAGTTTTTGTTTCATGCCATCAGTCAGCTCATACAAACCACCAAGCTCAGTGTGAGGTTTCGCCATATCAGCAAAAGCCTGCATACCAATCTCATCGATCCAACGGAACACACCACCTCTGAACGGAGGAAATCCTAAACCGTAAATTAACGCCATGTCCGCTTCTGCAGCAGACGCTACAACGTTTTCTTCCAAGCAACGTGCAATTTCAGTTGCCATTGGAATCATCATGCGCGCGACAATTTCTTCTTCACTAAATTCTTTGCGTTCAGCAACATGCGGCTTTAACAACTCGTAGGAATCTTCCGTCACCACTTTTTGCGGCTTACCGCGCTTATCCGGTGCGTAGTTATAGAAACCCATGTTGTTTTTCTGACCCAGTCGTTTATTTTCATACATAATCTCAGACGCGGCTTTAAAAGTACGCCCCATTCGATCAGGAAAACCTTCAGCCATTACAGCCTCACAATGAACGCCCGTATCAATACCAACAACATCCAACAAATAAGCAGGCCCCATTGGCCAGCCCCATTTTTCCATTGCTTTATCTACCGCCTGAAAATCGGCGCCGTCGCGAAGCAACATAGAGAAGCCCGCGAAATACGGAAAAAGAATTCGGTTCACAAGGAAGCCAGGACAATCATTAACAACAATCGCTTTTTTACCCATTGCATTGGCATAAGCCATCGTTCGAGCAATCGCATTATCGCTAGTAAGCTTACCGCGAATCACTTCAACCAAAGGCATGGCGTGCACAGGGTTAAAAAAGTGCATGCCGCAAAAGTTTTCTGGCCGCTTCAACGCTTCAGCTAAATACGTGATCGAAATGGTAGAGGTGTTAGAACAAAGGACTGTATCGTCCGTAATGTGGCTTTCTGTTTCAGCTAAAACGGACCGCTTAACCTTAGGGTTTTCGACGACAGCTTCAACAACGACATCAATATTCTCAAAGCCTTCATAGCTTAAAGTCGGGTCAATATTATTGAGCACTGCACCCATTTTTGCTGGCGTCATACGACCACGATCAACTCGTTTGGCGAGTAATTTGGACGCTTCCGCCAAACCAAGATCGATACCGGCTTGGTTAATATCTTTCATTACAATCGGCGTGCCTTTATAAGCCGACTGATAGGCAATGCCACCGCCCATAATACCAGCACCTAACACCGCAGCACGCTCAACTTTTTTGTCGGCTTGTTTTTGCCAGCCCTTGGCCTTTTTACTAATAATTTGGTCGCTCACAAATACGCCAACCAAAGCCTTCGCGACCGAAGTTTGAGATAGCTCACAAAAAATGCCCGTCTCAACTTTTATCGCTTCATCACGCGACAGTTTCGCGCCATCTTGCATGGATTTTATGGCTTTAATAGGAGCAGGATAATTTCTGCCCGCTTTCGCTTTAACAAAAGCTTTCGAGCTTTCAAAAGCCATAAGCGATTCAGTATCATTATGTTTCAATGGTGCTTGCTTTTGCGCTTTGCGCTCAGCAAACTCCAACTCACCAGCAACAGCACGACTGAGAACATCCAGCGCCGCAGAACGAAGATTGTCAGGATCAACAACTCCATCAACCACTCCGCCTTTTAACGCTGCATCCGCACGATTTTCTTGGCCACTTGAAATCCACTCAATCGCCACATCTAAGCCAACCAAACGCGGTAGTCGAACAGTGCCACCCCAGCCCGGGATAATACCCAACTTGATTTCAGGTAAGCCGACTTTCGCAGTCGTACTCATCACCCGAAAGTCACAAGCCAAACATACTTCGAAACCACCGCCCAAAGCATAACCATTTATCGCAACGACAGTTGGAATTGTCAGATCTTCTAGGCTATTAAATATACGGTTACTGGTATCTACCGCCACTTGAACCGCTTCGCTGCCCTGCTCAAACATGGGCACAAACTCCATGATATCGGCCCCCACAATAAATACTTTTTTGGCACTAGAGAGCAACAAACCTTTAATATCACTGTTTCTACTAACAACAGCGATAGCTTGCTCCAACTCACCCAGAGTAAGGGCACTGAATTTATTGACGGATTCGCCTTTTAAATCAAACTGCAGTTCAGCTAACCCATTATCAAGTTGCTGAAGCTGAATCGCTTGGCCTTCGAATAACATCACTTATCCTTTTAAATTATCTGTTGAACGGTCTTAACGGTTGACCGGCTCATCTCACTAAAACAAAGAATGATGCCTTTAATGCTCACCGTTAAATGATTCTTTTACTGGTTTGTATTTGCTGCTTGCACTGCTTGCCTAACATTACTTGCTGGACATTGTTTTCGGCGGTAACTCGACTGTAGATTCAAACGAGCGTTTGACCCGCATTATCCTGCCTTTTAGTAGGTGCCGCAATACTCTAGTTAGCCTGATAACGAATCGAACAAGCACTATTATAAGACGTTATTTCAGAGTGCTATAGATGAATAGCTGCATCAAGGTAATTATGCGCCAAACTTAGTGACGATAGCGATCTGCAGGAATAATTATCGCAGCGCAGTAGATTTACTCACTAAATGAGACACATACTATCTTGCATAAAGTCTCACTCCGATTCACAAACATGTGATCACGATGCAGGGAAAAGTTAAACCCATCCCCCTCCACCAGGTTAAATACTACGCCATCTAAATGAAGATCGATGGAGCCACCCACGACAACGCCACCGATAAATCCATTATGAACCATCCATTGAGAGGTGACTTTGGCGCCAGGAGGGTAGGTTTGCTCCGCCAGGTATACGCCATCGCGCTCATTCCCAACCGTTAGCGGCAACACGCGAAATTTTGCTTCGCCGCGCTCCACCTGAATAAAATCGTCGCGAGCAATCACCGTTGACGTTTGCTCAATAGATTCGGAAAAAAATTCTTGTAAAGAAATGGGAAATGCGTGAAGGATTTTTTCCAGCGACCCAACAGAAGGGCTAACCTTGCCCTGCTCGATCATCGAAAGTGCACTGTTAGTTACATCTGATCGACGCGCGAGTTCTCGCTGCGACAAACCAAACTTTTGCCGCAACGCCAGCAACCGCGCACCAACAGAGTCACTCAAATCAGGCTGCACATTGCCTTTTGGCAGATCGCGAGCCTGTCGAGGGGGAGTTTTAATCTTAGTTGTATCTGCCATAAATCGACTATAAAACCCTTTTTAGGTAGATGCCAGCACAGAAACTCGACTAGCTAGTGCCCATCCAGAAATAGGCTCTGCTGCGGAAAAACAAAAACGCTCATCTTTGCACCACTACATGTAGTTGTTTGCAATAAGCAAACGCCACATGTAGTAGCACAAATCTAAGAATTTTTATTTCCCCTCGCGACGAGCTATTTCCGGACGGGCACTAGCTATAACGAGTCAAAACCTTCACTGATATCTAAGTTAATATCATGCGCGAAACCCGGTACAGAAATGGATTCAGAAGACACTTTAATTTTAGACTCATCAACAATTTTTGTTCCAAATTCATAAATAGGGTTAAGCGCGCCAGAGTCCGCTTCCGACAAATATGCCTCTAAAGCCTGTTCTGTATTTTCACGCTTATGCTGATAAGCCGTAAATGCAGATTTGCCGTATTTTTTCTCTAAAAACCTAGCCGTAATATCGGGAGAAAAGACTGTTGCCGTCGCATTATTCCCACCAAAACCTTTCGAGTTAATAAACGCAATATCACTCCCATCACCCAATTCAAGATCTTTCACGGAGATATTTAACCGCTCAGCAAAAACATCATCAGCAACAGAAGACATGGTTTTGATACCCGGTAAAACGCCATGAGCGAAAACACCGAGCGTAGCGGCCAACTGATCGCCACTTGCCGCCCCTAAAGTATGCCCCAAATAGGCTTTAACGGCACATATAGGCCACTTTTGGATTCCGAACGCTGTAGCGACAGAATCAAAAATTCTCGACTCGGTCACGCGGTTTTGGGGTGTGCTCGAACCATGTGCTT
>JAWSUZ010000029.1:0-77641 GCA_033852165.1 Agarilytica sp.
GGGTTTACCTATTTTTAATTACATTTGAAACTCACAAGCTCATTCGAAAACAATCAACTCACTCCCCCGCCTACCAACTCAGCGTAATGCCTTGTAATTGCCTATACAAACACAGCTGTGATAGCAATAAACACGACCAAACCACCTAAAGAAATGTTTTTGTCTTTCATAACATTTTCCACACTTCAATCAGCGAATCCACCCCATTGACTATCAACCAAAACCCAGCCCAACCCAAGACAACAATGCGTGCACTAATTTTTCAAGACTATGTCTTTCCCGCAAAATAAAACAAGTCGCCTCCCCTGCAACAATTATTTTATTAATCTTTTAACCTCACAAATAAAAACAAAACCTCAAGACTCACAAAAATAACCCTGCTGGCACGTTATTTTTCGTCGCACAAAAAGCCTTTTCCCACATTAGAGGATACTCACGACAAGCGAAAATCACTCACGATGACAGCACGCATTTTTCATTCAGCCCTCGCTCACCTTACTTTGCTGCACCGAAGCAGTCTCCCGATTCTTATAGCGACGACATCAGCAACGGAAAAAGTAATTTATCTAACGATCACGAAAGGACTCTCAACTGACAACCCCGTCAGCCTACAAAAAAGACCAAGAGCCAAAACTAGCACTTCCATCAATCAGCGCCGTAGGGAGAACAACTAAAAGCGTCAGATTTACACTGCTAGATGCGGGCACCCAATTGCTCCAAACCACTATATATCCAGCTAAACAACAATAGCGCTTTAACTTCGCCCAAAGCTAGCATCCATTCGCGAATGAGCACAAACCAAACCCCAGCCAGCATTGAGCCTCACTCAAAGCCTCTAAACGACAAATCGTCAAAAGAAAGCAGCCGGAAATATTTTTTGCTTTTGAATATTGAAGCTACCCTATTAGGACTAGGGTGCACTTGAGGGTTTTATGATTTATCACGCGATTACAAAAAACCTACCCCGCACTTTAGCAGTGCCCAGCCCTCAGCTTACGAAAGCTACCCTACGGAAAAGGTTTCTATTGCTTTAACGTAAGAAGGGCGAGACAACTTGCATTGTCTCGCCCTTCTTATGATTGCGACGGCCTCTAGAAAAAGAGACAACTTATACGCAATCTCTAAATAATTTTCTAAACGTACTCGGTGACATCCCCGTCCAACGCTTAAAGGCATTGGTAAAACTGGTTCTGTCAGAAAAGTCCAAAGCAACCGAAATACTATCGATGCTTTTTCGGTTTTTTACGAGATAATCAATAGAGTAGTGGTATCGCACTTGGTCACGCAGCTCAGCAAAATTAACACTTTGCTGCTGTAAACGACGCTGTAGCGTACGCTTTGACAAATTTAACTCATCTGCAACATGACCAATACTTAATGGAGAATCGCCAATACGCCGCGTAAGCGTATCAACCACACGACCAGGAATTCCGAATAGCTCAGGAACCCTAGCTTGATCAAGATAATCATCTAATGTACTAATTGAGCCACTGGCAAACATAGAAGAATCGACACTCTTCCGTTGCACTTGGGTCTTCTGCTGGTCCGCTAGATAGGCTATGCCTTCGGCCAACTGAGATAACAAAGCTTTATCGTCTTCACTCATTTTTGTAGCGCGAGAATCTGAAGAGAAAAAGCTCAATACACTTTTCGAGGCGTAATGCGGAAGAACTTGTGTACCAACGTAAGAACGAACGGATAAGCCGCCATAAGCTAGAGGCGAAATCATATTACCTGTTTCAGCGACGTTTGAAACTTCACAAACCTCATTTACCGAATGCACTCGGTGACAAAGGAATTCAGAGGTGGAAATATGCTGACCGACGTAAAAAAGCCCTTCACCAGCACAAGAAAATGCTTGGACTTCGTAAACACTGTCGGAAACTGGCTTTGTTACCAAAGCATATTCCATATTGAAGCGAGCCTTACCAGCATCAAGCAATAAATTTATTGCCTGATTGTAAGATTCCATTACGTGACTTTTAACAACAATATTATAAAAAAGCGCCAAGCACTGCTCGGTGTTTTCTAGCTGCCATTGACCTATCGAAAAACTTGCCGGAGCTGAAGCGGATATAGAACTACTGCTGTCTGTAAGCGTCAAAATATTCACCACCTAGGAGTTAGTTTATCGAAAAAACTGGCCAAATCGGAACGGCTAGTTCTGCAGCGCGTAAAGTAGGCGTTTGTGCTACTTTCGTATAGGCCCTACTACGACAAAATAGTGACTACGGTGACAATAGTTTATAATTGCGATCTAGATTTGATCGAATTGCACAGATAATCACGCATTGACGCCGAAAGAATCTCTTACAGATCCTGGCTCACATTGTTCAATAAATCAACAAAGATTTTCGCTGACCACCTTTAGAACATCATCATGATGAGTCTTGGTCTTAAACTTATCCATGATAAATCGCAGCTTACCTGCCTTATCAATCACAAATGTTGTCCTTATTAGCCCCATAAACTCCTTACCCATAAATTTTTTGAGGCCCCATACACCATACTTATCCGCAATCGTATGGCCGTCATCAGATAACAGATCAAAGTTTAGTTCATGCTTGCCAATAAATTTTGTTAATTTATCAACGGGATCGGGGCTAACGCCTAAAACAACAGTATCCACATCAGCAAAGGCTTTCTGCGCATCTCTAATACCGCAAGCCTGGGTCGTACAGCCGGGAGTCATGGCACGCGGGTAAAAGTACAGCACCACGTTTTTCTCACCAACAAATGAAGACAGCTTTACCTTCTCTCCATTTTGATTTAGCAGTGTAAATGCCGGCGCTTTGTTACCTATTTTTGGAAAACTCATAGAAAGGAGACTCTCTTAAATGTGTCTTATTGGAATACTCTGAAGGAAACCTTGACGACTATTAGCAACCTAGCGCCAATAGATAAAAAAAAAGCGCTGGATGTGAATCCAGCGCTTTTTGGTATTGCTATGCAATAGACCTTATGAAGGTAACAACGACTTAACTGCGTCGCGCTCCTCTTTAAGTTCTTTTTCAGTTTGGATCATACGCTCTTGAGAGAACTCGTCGATTGACAAGCCTTGAACGATTTCCCAGTCGCCGTCTTTACAAACAACAGGGAATGAGTAGATCAAACCTTCTTCGATGCCATAGCTGCCATCACTGTATACGCCCATGCTCACCCAATCGTTTTCAGCTGAGCCTAGAGCCCAATCACGAATGTGGAAGATAGCAGCGTTTGCAGCTGAAGCCGCACTAGAAGCACCGCGAGCTTTAATGATCGCTGCACCACGTTGCTGAACCTCAGGGATGAAAGTTTCTTCGTACCAAGATTGATCAACTTGATCAGTTGCCACTTCACCGTTAACGAGTGCATGGAAAAGATCTGGGTATTGAGTTGAAGAGTGGTTACCCCAAATGGTCATTTTAGTCACGTCAGCAAGTGTCTTATCTAGCTTCTGAGCCAACTGAGACATTGCTCGATTGTGATCCAAACGAGTCATTGCAGTGAATTGACGAGGGTCAATATCAGGAGCATTACGCTGAGCAATAAGTGCATTTGTATTTGCAGGGTTACCTACAACAAGCACTTTGATGCCGCGAGAAGCGTGATCGTTAATTGCTTTACCTTGCGCAGAGAAGATAGCAGCGTTAGCTTCAAGAAGATCTTTACGCTCCATGCCTGGGCCACGTGGACGAGCACCAACTAAAATCGCGTAATCAGCGTCTTTAAAAGCTTCATTAGCGTCGTCGGTACATACCATACCGGCCAATAGAGGGAATGCACAATCATCTATCTCCATCGCAACGCCTTTAAGCGCATCGAGAGCTGGAGTAATTTCTAGCATCTGAAGGATGATTGGTTGATCTTTACCCAGCATTTCACCTGCGGCGATTCTGAATAGAAGTGAGTAACTAATTTGGCCTGCAGCACCTGTAATGGCTACACGAACGGGTGATTTCACTATATTTCTCCGTCTACTTTAAGAAAAAATGTTGGGATCGGGTTAACCCTAACGATGAATAAACAAACTATAGGGGTTAATCGATGTTAAGCGGGCGCAATTATAGTCACATTCGTGAAAAAGTCATTAACTACTGCTAGAAAAGTCATTAACACCGGCTAAATATGCCGAGACAACACTAACTCAGTCGCTGAATAAACTCTGCAGCCCCTATTCTGTCTGGGGTTTAGGTTTCAACGCTCGGATAACGTTCTTCCAAAGCGGCATAGAGTTGATCCTTAAAGTTAGCGCTTTGGGCGTCCATAGATTCTATCAACTCCACTAGATGCTCATTATCTTCAAGACCATTCCACACTTTTTGATAACTACCATCTTTGTAGCCATGATCCTGGCGGAAGAAATTTAGTACATTTTTACCGACATAGCGCCCGTATAAATCCTCGAAGCTCAGCTCCATACCGATCATTAAGAGCGCAAACCCTTTGATATCAAAAGATTTGGATATGAGCGTTTGACTCGCAAAGGCCTCAACGTCGTTTTTAAAATCGGTTTCCCTCTCGCTTAGGTTTAGCTCGCTTTCCAACAAAACCGCGCATTCTTCGGCAGAACGCCCAGTCATCAAAAGATCACTTAGGCCAAAATGCCAAATATCGACTAACTCCAGTACCACCTGGTCACGATCTGGAGACTGTTTTTTCCACCACTTCCAACCAAAATGGTCCATCAACTCAGCGCATTCCACCCATATTGCTCTGTACCACTCATGGTTCCGCTCTCTCCAGTCTTCATTGACCTTCGAGTTCATTGCATCTTGTAAATCGAGCATTGTGATCAGTTGTTGCTTCATAGCGGGTCCCATAAAAATGTAAAAATATTGGCTCAAAGATATTTGGGCCGCAAGCCTCATAGGCTAAAACTAAATTCTGCGCGATTCTACCACAGCCCTAAAGTAGTTCTCGCCCAGAAACGGGAGCTTAGCGAGAACGCGCTGTAGTGGCTGTCCAGAAATCAAGCTAAAAAACTATTTGCAAGCGACAAAAAGAGGTAGAATAGCGCAGCACAAAAGGACTGCGGACTGCACGAGTCTCTGCAAAATATAATGGAATATACGATGCCACTCTTACAAAATATTCACAAATACGACATTCGCTCATTCAATTGGTGCTTACGCATCAAGCAGCGGGACATAGCTATTCGGGTTAGCCGAATCATCTCTTTCAGCGCTGACGGCCCCTTGTACGTGCTCATAGGGTTATGCTTTTTGTACTTTCAGCAGTGGATATGGCCAAGTTACTCACTGCCGCCTTTATTATTGAGCGAAGCGCATATCAAATATTCAAAACCACATTCCGCCGAAACCGCCCGCCAGAAGCGATACCGGGCTATGAGAGCGAAATCAAAGCCTCGGACCAATTTAGTTTTCCTTCTGGACATACTTCAGCAGCCTTTCTCATGGCTGGAATCCTCTCATGTTTATTTCCTTCGATAGCCCTGGCTCTATACCTGGGGGCTTGCTGTGTTGGAATGTCGCGTATTATGCTTGGTGTTCATTTTCCAAGTGATATACTCGCCGGAGCCCTTCTCGGAAGTGGCATCTGCTCCCTATTAATCACCCTTTTATTCTAAAAATATGAAAATACTTTTTGGCGTTCAAGCTACTGGTAATGGACACATCACACGCGCAAGAGCGATGAATAAGCAATTCAAAGCTTTGGGGATGGATGTCGATTTCTTATTTTCAGGACGAGATGAAGCCGATTTTTTTGATATGGAAGAATTCGGCAATTGGCGCTGCTACCGAGGACTAACGTTTTTCCATGAGGCTGGAGACGTCAAAATTCTTCGTACTATTCAGAACAACAGCCTTCGCCAACTATGGAAAGATATCAACGAGTTATCGTTGGATGAATACGACATCGTCCTTACTGACTATGAACCCATCACCGCATGGGCTTGTCGCAGGGCTAAGCGAGACTGTATAGGGATCGGGCATCAATATGCCTTTAATTTTAATGTGCCGCGACGAGGCGACGCATTTATTCCGTCGCTCATCATGAAGAATTTTGCTCCTGTCAGCACAAGCCTTGGCCTGCATTGGCACCATTTCAATCAACCTATACTGCCCCCTATTGCCGAAACAAATAGTACTGAGGGTATTAGCGACCCCAATAAAATAGTCGTTTATCTTGGTTTTGAATCTCAGGAAGCTGTTATTTCGTTACTTGAACCGTTTGAAGATCACCTATTCGTGTTTTATGGTGCTTTTCCTCAATACGAAAGTCGCGGTCATATACAACTGAGACCACTCTCACGTGAAGGTTTTAAGCAAGACTTGGCCAGCGCAGGAGGCGTTATCTGCAATGCCGGGTTTGAGCTTTCAAGCGAGGCCATTCAACTTGGGAAAAAACTGCTAATAAAGCCTCTTAAAGGTCAGTTAGAGCAACAGTCTAACGCACGAGCCCTGGAGGAATTAGGGCTAGGTTTAACAATGGATAGCCTAAACCCATCACGCGTTAAAGAGTGGCTTGATAACTGGCAAGGGCAGCAAGTGATATACCCGAATGTTGCGGAGGCAATTGCTAAATGGGTAGGCCAAGGGGACTGGAAGAACCCTCAATCACGAAACGAACTGTCACTGGAGTTATGGGGGCAAACCAAAGCACCCGGCATCAAGTCCTTTGAAAGCTTGCCACGCACACAAACACATAAACCTGCGAAAGCAGAAGAAGCTCCCGCCTAAACTTTCTTAAACCAACAACACGCGAAATTAACAGAGCGACGTTCTGCTTTTAATTTCCAGCGGCCTTGGAAAATAACCTGAAAAAATTCTCGCTCGTTTGCTCGGCCAGTTCGGTGTAGGAAATCCCTCGCAACTCAGCAACATACTCAGCGACTTCGCGGACATACTTAGGCTCATTTGGTTTCCCCCTGTAAGGTACTGGCGCCAAATAAGGTGAGTCGGTCTCGACCAAGAGCCTTTCAGCTGGAATTTTACGCGCCACCTCTTTCAGCTCAAGAGCATTTTTAAACGTTACAATCCCAGATATGGAGATGTAATAATTAAGATCTAACGCCTGCTTCGCCATCTCCCAAGTCTCAGTAAAGCAGTGCAATACGCCCGCACTTTCTAAGTCTCCATGAGATCGTATTAATGCAATCGTATCCTCACGAGCCTCTCGAGTGTGCACGATAACAGGTAGTTTTTTTTCAGAAGCGACTGCCAGGTGGCGAACAAAGCTTTCTTGTTGTTGTACTGCAAACTCTCTGGTGTAGTAATAATCCAGGCCAGTTTCGCCAATGGCGACAACTTTATCCTCTTCAGACCACGCCCTTAAGTCATCTTTTGAGAGCACCTCTTCTTTAACATCTGAAGGGTGAATACCGACAGAGGCACTAATACCTTCGTATCGCTGTGCGATATCGACCACGGCATTTTTATTTTCTTCACTAATACAGACACAAAGCATGTGTGAAATACCGCGCGCTTTGGCTGCGGCAACAGCTTCATCTAGTCCGTTTTCGTATTTATCAAGATTGAGTCTGTCGAGGTGACAGTGGGAGTCAACTAACATATGGCGTTCGGTTTTCGTTGATTGGAAGGGGCAAAGCCTACATCGTATGCGTAGGACGATCAGACTCTAGGGAGCCAGCAAGGTAATTTTCGATTTTATTGTTCGCTGCATCATCATCGCCGCTAAATTGAACGCCTATACCAGCCGCTCGATTGCCTTGGGCTCCTTTCGGCGTAATCCAAACAACCTTGCCTGCTACAGGAATTTTTTCGGGTTCATCCATAAGGCTCAGCAGCATGAAAACTTCATCGCCGAGGCTGTAGGATTTATTCGTCGGAATAAAAAGGCCACCGTTTTGAATAAAAGGCATGTATGCAGCATACAAAACAGCTTTATCCCTAATAGTAAGAGACAAAATACCATTTCTAGCTGAGCCACCAAGACCTTTCATACTTCTTAACTAACCTTTTCTGTCAAAACTTTTATTCAGTTGCAATTACAGACTATCCAGCCGTATTGCCTAATGTAGTGAAAAACGCTACATGTGTCTACCAATATAGATCATCAACCAAGCCTGCGGCTCTGCAGAAACATTTAGGCCGACACAATAGCAGACCAATCCAGTATCAGTTCCTCGATAAATAGGGGAGCATTTAAATTAGGCGATGCGCGAAACTGAGCTTTCCGTTCACATAGTCGATCTCTGAGACGAAACAACATGGGCTCTTTACAGTGTGCTAACGCGTCTTTTATCCCCATGTAATGCTCTGGAAGCTCTTTGCCGCCCAAGTGTTTAACCAATATCGATTCTATACAGATTAACATGGGCTCTAGCACCTGCATCGGCTCGTGCTTTGCCCACTTTTTTGCGAACGCCATGGGCTCTAGACTGCGCGCCGCGACAGTCACAAGATCTTGCAGGATATTTAATCGTTCCTGAAATACGCCCTCGTCACTCCATCGTTTAGCCAATAACGGAGCCCCCCTCGCCTCAAAAAGAAGCGCCTCCCCCTGCTCCACTCCAGCAGTTGATAACCAAGCCAGGGACTTATCTTTCTCGGGAGGAAATAGCGTTAAAGTCGCGCAACGACTGCGAACTGTCGGCAATACTTGATTCGCCTGGTGGCTAATCAAAATAAACACTGTACGCCCTGCAGGCTCTTCTAAATTTTTCAGTAAAGCGTTTGCTGCATTCACGTTCATGGATTCAGCTGGCCCAAGCACGATAACCTTGTAGCCACCTTGCTGAGCTGTCTGATCAACAAATTTCGAAATCCCCCGTATCTGATCCACTTTAATCTGCTTACCCGCACCTTCTGGTTCAACCCGCATTAAATCTGGATGTGTCTCCGCATGTAAAAGCTGACACCCTCGACACCGACCACAAGCAATTTGATTGAGAGGCGACAAACAAAGTAAAAACTGCCCCATTGCCAAAGATAACTCTTCAACCCCTATACCAAGTTGGCCAGCAAGTAAAAAAGCATGCGGCAATTTATCATCGCTAATCCGTCCACAATAATCTTCCCAAAGAGCTTGTTGCCACTCAAACGGTGGCATGGGTTGGATGGCATTTGTCATAATTGCGGCTACGGTTAGTTAGAAACGAATCGGGGAGCAGTATGGCTCACCGAGACAGGTGAATGATTCACTAATTCCAAAATTAAGTCCACAATCAATACACTTCGATTCGGATACAATAGAATAAGATTCCCTGCTGCGTACGATCTGAGAGATCAAAGCCAAATTCATATCTAACATTTTACTGGGACGGCACTAAACAAGGCTCGACCTGCACTCCAAACTTTACCAACAAAGAAGCACAAATGCAGAATAAAACAAACATCACAGTCCTTTACCAAGACGAGGACTTCATTGCGGTAGAGAAACCATCAGGACTGCTCTGTGTGCCAGGCTTAGTCGAACCTGACAACCTCTTCGATCGAGTCAAAAGCGCCTTCCCCAATGCCCGAGTCGTTCATCGTTTGGATATGTACACTTCTGGGATCGTTCTATTTGGACTTCATTATGAGGCACAAAAAGGACTAAACCAGTTATTTGAAAAGCGCTTAATCGAAAAACAATACATTGCTATTGTGGACGGCCTGATCGAAGAAGAGCTCGGCGAAATTCATTCCGCTATAATTTGTGATTGGCCAAATCGCCCGCGACAAAAATTAGACTGGATCAATGGCAAGCATGCCAGCACACATTATCGAATTTTATCGCGAGATAAGGCAGACAACTCTACGCGCGTATTGCTCAAACCCGTTACAGGAAGGACTCACCAGCTGCGTGTTCATATGCTTCAAATTGGGCACCCCATTTTAGGTGATCAGCTGTATCCAAAAAACGGGTCCAACCTAAAACGGAAACGTCTCACGTTACACGCAGAAGAGCTGGCCTTTAATCACCCGATCACTAACGGCCCAATAAAGATTTGTTCACAAGTACAATTCTAGAAAGTACAAACAGATAGCGATCAACAATTAAAATAATGAATCCACTACGCTAGCAATTTTTGCTTGGACATCGGCCAAAGCCTGCCCCGCATCAATCACATGGTAGCGTTCTGGATTAGCTTTCACTCTATCCAAATAGCCTTTACGAACATTTTCAAAAAACGCAATTTTTTCATTTTCAAAACGATCTAGCTCTGCTCGCTGGCTGGCTCTCTCCAAACCAACTTTGACATCGATATCCAAAATAAACGTTGAATCGGGATGAAGTTTATTTTGCACCAACAATTCTAGCTGAGAAATTTTTTCAAGAGACAAGCCACGACCATAACCTTGATATGCATATGTTGCATCGGTGAATCGATCAGACAGCACCCACAAACCTCTATCCAGCGCGGGTCGAATAACGGTGTTTAAATGCTGAGCTCGCGCAGCAAATATTATCAATAACTCCGCCGTCGCATCAAATACTTCATCTCGATTAGCCAATAGTAATTCACGTAGTTCTTCGGCTAGAGGCGTACCACCCGGCTCTCGCGTCATCATAACCTCAACCCCGTGCGACTCCAACCTGTCTTTTATGAAAGATAGATTAGTAGATTTACCAACGCCCTCGGTACCTTCAATCGTTAGAAACTTACCTTTCATTACCCCTCTCCCACAGAGGCTGAAGCGGGGCTCGACCGATAGTCACTTCGACGTTTTTTTTGAAACCGTCTAACTGCATTATTATGTTCGGTTATCGTCTTAGAAAAGTAGTGTGTTCCATCGCCCTTCGCAACAAAATAAAGCGTAGCACCCGGCTCAGGATGTAAAGCGGCATTAATCGCCTTCCGGCCCGGCATTGCAATCGGCGTAGGCGGTAAACCATTAATAAGATAGGTGTTATATGGTGTAGCGGTTCGGAGGTCTTTTCTGCGAATATTGCCCTGATAAGAATCCCCCATTCCATAGATCACTGTTGGATCGGTTTGCAAACGCATGCCTTTCCTCAAGCGTCGAACAAAAACCCCTGCTATCTGTGCCCTTTCGTGACCGGCTCCGGTTTCTTTCTCGATAATAGACGCCATAATTAAAGCCTCGTAGGCATTTTTATAAGGCAAGCCTTCTTCTCGATCCAACCACTCTTCAGCTAGAACAAATGTCATTTTTTTGTACGAGCGCTGCAGTATGGAGAGATCAGAATCACCCGCTGCAAACTGATAGGTATCCGGGTAAAACCAACCTTCTAAATGATCAATTGGAATATCTGCCTCAAGCATTTTTCCCAATGCATTCGCCCCGGTCAATGTTTTAGCAATATTATCTTTACTGTGAATTTCAGACAGGAAGCTACTAAACCGGTGCCCTTCAACAAGAGTAATTTGGTGCTGAACGATAATCCCCTGGTGAATACTACGTAATATAGCAACAGGTGATTCATTTTTATTAAGCCTGTACTCTCCTGCCCGAATCGAGGCTAAGTCAAAAATACGCGCATAAAGCACCCAGACCCTAGGCCAACGAATTACACCATTAGCGTTCAGATCTTTTGCAACAAAGTGTAACGATGAACCTGCCTCAACGACGTAAGTAATATTATCTTCAAAAGAGGCATGCTCCGTATGCAGCCACTGCCAGACGAACACACCCATAGCAGCTAATGTAAGCAAAGCCCACATAATTAAAGCAAAAAGAATTTTCAGCGGGCTAATGGTCATATATTCTCTTTAAAATTATCTAAAGCTGACTGCAAACGAAGGCAGGTAGTATTGCCGCCACCCTTGATTTTCACTCCATCAATTTCATTTATCCGTGTAAAGCCTCGCACGGCATTACAGATAAAAACCGCTTCGCTCGCAACCAAGTCCGACAGAAAAAGGCTTACCTCTCTCACTTCGAAGCCAATTTTTTTCGCCAACTTTTGCATGACCAAGGTGCGCATCACACCGCGAACACCACATGTTTTTAGAGTAGGAGTAAGGAGCGTCGCCCCCTGAACAAGAAAAACATTATGATGCATAGTTTCGATGACATGCTGATCTTGATCAAGAAATAGCACTTCTTGATTTTCTGCTCTGTCGAGCTGCGCACCAAGAATGTAAACCAGGCGGTTAAGGTGTTTTATTCCAGCTAAAAGCGGTACGTGAGGTAAATGGACCGAAGATGTGAGCAGGTTGAGCTCACTTATCGCGGAAGGAAATTCAATCACGGACAAGCTAAGCACGATATTCGGATTCAACGTTACTGACGGAGGATAACAACCAGCCCCTCCCACTCCACGAGTCAAAATTATTTTAATTTTTGCTGTGGAAATTTCAGATTGCTTCGCACTGGCAACAAGTTGTAACAACTGCTCTTTAAGACTGTTTTGATCAAGAGGGATTTTTAAGCGAGCGCTATCAGACGATAAACGAGCAAGATGAAATTCGAGTAGAGGAATCCCACCGTTGCAAAACAACATGGATTCAAATAACCCGTCACCAAATGCAAAGCCTCTATCTTCTATAAGGGGGTTACAACTTAAAACCCCATTTACGAAGCTTAGGCTCTGCTCTGTATTTTCACCCTGGGTCATTTCATTGCCAGACGCGCGAATTAGGAATCAATTAAACTTTCGGAATACCAAAGTACCGTTTGTACCACCAAACCCAAAGGAATTACTCATAACAACGTCAATCTTCATCTCTTGAGCTGTATGCGGCACAAAATTAAGATCGCAACCTTCATCAGGATCATCAAGATTAATCGTTGGCGGAGCGACCTGATCACGGATCGCAAGCGCGGAGAAAACAGCCTCTACTGCGCCTGAAGCACCCAACAAATGCCCAATCATTGACTTGGTAGAACTAACCGCTAATTTATAAGCATGATCACCGAATACGCCTTTCAGCGCTTTACACTCGGCAAGATCCCCCAGAGGAGTTGATGTGCCGTGAGCATTAATATAATCCACGTCTTCAGGCGATATTTGCGCATCATTCAGCGCATTAGCCATTGAAAGTTCCGCACCTTCACCAGAAGGAGATGTTATGTGATAAGCATCTCCACTAGCGCCGAAACCAATCAATTCTGCGTAAATTTTAGCTCCTCGCTTTTGAGCATGCTCTAGGCTTTCAAGAACCAATACACCGGCACCATCACCCAAAACAAAGCCATCTCGACTTTTATCCCACGGCCGACTGGCGCCCTCAGGATTATCATTATTCTTTGAAAGTGCACGAGCAGCACCGAAGCCACCAATGCCAACACGAGTTGTGGCCATTTCTGCACCACCAGCAACCATCACATCGGCTGTACCATACATGATCTCTCTGGCAGCAAGGCCTATGCAGTGCGTTCCTGATGCGCAGGCAGTAGCAACCGCAAGATTAATACCTTTAAAGCCATAACGAATAGAGAGATTACCGGCGACCATATTGATGATCGACCCGGGAACGAAAAATGGCGAGACTCGCCGAGGTCCCTTGTCCCGAATGGTAGAAGCGGCTTCTTCAATACCGCCTAAACCACCGATGCCAGAACCGATAATACAACCAACTCGAGCCGCATTTTCATCTGTCACTGTAATGCCAGAATCTTCAACAGCCTGTATACCCGCAGCCATTCCATACTGAAGGAATGTATCCATTTTTCTAGCTGTCTTAACATCGAGATATGGAGATAAATCGAAATCCCGCACAGACGCACTAATTTTAGTCCCAAACGCTGCTGGATCAAACTGGGTGATTGTACGGATACCACTTTTCCCGTTAAGGATGCTATCCCAGGTTTGCTTAACATCGTGACCAACCGAACTGATAACACCCAGCCCCGTCACTACAACCCGATTGCGACTCACACGACTCACATTAGCCTCCTAACAAGCGGCTACCGATAACCGGCAAAGAAAATAGAAAATGGAAAACAGAATAAAATAAAAGCCGCACTATTCAACATAGATACGGCTTTTATTAAAAGATTCAACAACAAGAAATAGCAAATTACGCTTGATTTGAGTTGATGTAGTCAATTGCTAACTGAACAGTAGTAATTTTTTCAGCTTCTTCATCAGGAATTTCTGTTTCGAATTCTTCCTCTAAAGCCATTACTAATTCAACGGTGTCTAAAGAATCTGCACCAAGGTCTTCAACAAAAGATGCCTCGTTTTTTACTTCGTCTTCTTTAACGCCTAGTTGTTCTGCGACAATTTTTTTAACGCGTTCTTCAATGCTGCTCATAGTCGTTCTTAACTCCCAAAATGATCTCTTGTTAAGCCGTACAATCACGTGAATTCAATAAAACCTATTCACAAATGTAAGCTATAAAATAGCTCTGGCCAGTGCGTGCGCGCATTTTAACGCTATTTCCACCGCTTGTAACGCCTGAATCAAGAAAAGTTTAAAAAAATATCATTTAACTCAGCCAAATCAATGACTTAGCACATGTAAAGACCACCATTAACATGGATAGTTTCACCTGTTACATAGCTTGAGTCGTCACCACTCAAGAATTTGACCACCTTCGCGATCTCTTCAGGCTGACCAAGGCGGGCCAAAGGTATGCCGCCCAGCATCAAGTTCTTTTGCTCATCGGTAAGCACATCCGTCATATCTGTATCGATAAAACCGGGCGCCACAGCATTTACAGTCACGTTACGCGAGCCCACTTCTTTCGCCAGCGATCGTGTAAACCCCGACACTCCAGCTTTAGTCGCTGCATAGTTCGTCTGACCGGCGTTACCCATCTGACCTACAACAGAAGAAATGTTGATAATCCGACCCCATCGAGCTTTCATCATTCCGCGCATACAAGCTTTACTCAGACGATAAACAGCGCTCAGGTTGGTATTGATCACGTCAAACCACTCTTCTTCACTCATACGCATCAACAAATTATCTTTTGTGATGCCCGCATTGTTCACCAATATAACAGGGACGCCATAAGCCTCTTTAATCGCAGCCATAACCTTAGCAACAGACTCCACATCGGTTACATTCAACATCATGCCCTGCCCTTTAAGGCCCTTCTCTTTAAAGCGAGCCGTAATTTTTTCTGCTCCAGCTTCGGTAGTTGCAGTGCCGATAACAGTAGCGCCTTCAGCACCTAAGGTATCCGAGATTGCCGCACCAATACCGCGACTTGCGCCAGTAACCAGCGCGATTTTATCTTCTAAAGACATAAGTCCCCCTATTATTGTTGTATTGATTCGATTGCTGACGCCAAAGCGTCCGGCTTATCAATTGCGAAAGAGCTGATCGATTTATCAATGCGACGATTCAAGCCACTTAAAACCTTACCTGGGCCACACTCGACAGACTGCGTAATGCCCTTACTGACGAGAGCCTGAACACAAGACACCCATTTTACAGGGCTATATATTTGTTCAACCATTACCCGCTTTATTTTTTCTCCGTCACCTTCCGTCTGAGCACTAACATTGTGCACAATCGGTATCTTAGGCTGGTTAAATGTTGTTGCCATTATTTCAGCCTCCAGACGATCTGCAGCAGGCTTCATCAGAGACGTATGGAAAGGTGCGCTTACGGGCAAAGACATGGCTTTTTTGGCCCCGGCCTCTCGACACGCTTCAATAGCCTTTCCAACACTGCCAGCACTGCCAGCAATAACCAACTGCCCCGGAGAATTGTAATTAACCGGCGAGACCACGCCGCTCGAAGAAAGGTCTGTGCATATTTTTTCAACAATCTCATCGGCAAGACCGATGATGGCAGCCATCGCCCCCTCTCCCGCAGGCACTGCATCTTGCATATACTGACCACGCAAACGAACAAGTTTTACAGCGTCTTGAAAAGACACCACTTCGGACGCCACTAGCGCAGACCACTCACCCAAACTATGTCCAGCCAAAAGCGCAGGCGTACTGCCATTTTGATCTTGCCAAATTCGCCAAAGAGCAATACTACATGTCAGCAAAATCGGCTGAGTAACTTCAGTCAAATTGAGTTTTTCTTGAGGACCCTCTTTTACTGTTTCCCACACGTCATAACCCAAGGCTTCAGAGGCCTCCCGAAACGTAGACTGAAATAATTCACTGGATTCAAAATCAGCCAGCATGCCAACTTTTTGAGACCCTTGACCGGGAAATATTATTGCGAGATTTTCTTTCATGACACTGATCAACCACGTTAATTAAACCATTAAACAAACAACTTTAAGTGAAGCTAGCCTCTAACCTATTTGGAATATCCGCCTCGACTTGCGACTTAGCCGCAAACAAAGCCTCACAAAAACCATCCTCATCAGCCCCTCCATGACTCTTAACAACCACCTTTTTCAAACCAAGCAAAGCGGCACCATTATATTTTGATGGATCAAAGCGCTCTCGCCAATCCTTTAGAGCAGATCGGCTCACAAAACCCAATATGCGCCGCCATAAGCTACCCGAGAATTCCTGCCTAAAGCTTTCCAGAATAAACTGAGTCGCGCCTTCACTCACTTTCAAAGCGACATTGCCAACAAAACCATCACAAACAATCACGTCGACATTGCCACTGTATAAATGATTACCTTCCACAAACCCAGTAAAGCGAAGCCCTGAGCACTCATCCATTAATGCGTAAGCGTGTTTGATATCAGCATTACCCTTGGAGCTCTCTGCACCCACATTCAGTAAAGCTACACCAGGATCAACACAACCATTAACCTTAGCCAGGGCCGCCCCCATAACTGCAAACTGTAAAAGCTGCTCAGGAGAACAATTCAAATTTGCCCCCAAATCCAAAAGATAGCTAATGCCACTTGCGGTGGGAATGGGTTTACAAATAGCCGGTCGATTCATGCCGTTAATCGTTTCAACTAAAAAACGACTCATTGCCATCAGGGCCCCAGTATTACCGGCGCTCACGCAAGCCTGCGCATCGCCACGGGACAAACTCTCCAGAGCACACCACATGGAAGACTGACGCTTATTGCGATAGGCCGAACCAGGAGCATCTCCCATTTCAACAATTTGCTCACAATGAACTAGATTAATACGCTCGCGTAGAGAGGAGCTAGGAAGAAGGGGTTCGATCGCATCACTTTTACCAAAGAGACATACATCGAAATCATTTTGAGCGGATAGAAATTTTAGGGTCGCTGGAACGCAAAGACGGGGACCTTGGTCCCCGCCCATCGCATCAATAGCAATTTTTTGTCTTAGCGACAATCTTACTCGTCGTCAGCTATGTTGACAACTTTGCGACCCTGGTAAAAGCCGTCAGGTGTCACGTGGTGACGAAAATGCTTTTCACCCGTAGTTGGATCAACCGACAAAGTGCTTTTAGTCAAAGCATCATGTGAACGACGCATGCCGCGACGTGAACGGGTTTTTTTACTTTTTTGTACTGCCATAGGTTTGACTCCAATATCTAAAACCAACAGCCTGGCTCACGCCAGTCTTATTGATCTAACAAAACGCTTTACTGCTTTGAATCTTTATTTTTCAAAGCAGATAAAACGCTAAAGGGATTATCTTCTTTAGTCTCAGGTTCCAATAGCTCATCACCACTGGACATCAAGCTCGCATCGACACACTCGCTTTCATGGTATGAAACAACGGGCAAAGAAAGCAAAAGCTCATCTTCTACTAAGGTGTAAACATCCACCTCGTCTTCATCAACTATCCAAGGATCTAACGCCCCTGATAGTGCTTTAGCCTCGTCTTCATTCCTCACAATACAAATCGAAACACTGACTTCAACAGCATTCGCAGGTATTGATTGAAGGCAGCGTTGACACTGATAAACCAGCTTCGCCGACACCTTCCCACTCACTATCATTTTGCCATCTTCACGTATCGAAAAAGCGAGACGCGCATCGATAACGCCGATAGAATCAACGGCTTCTGCAAGCCTAGTCATTACCGTGCTTTCGACTGGACCTTCAATCACGACCTCACCGTACGCGAGTTTTCGCGGACTAATTAGGCGTGGAAGTTGTTGCAATAGTGAGCCCTCAGACATAAGCGCGCAATGATAGGGAGTTGTCCTACCCCTGTCAAAGAAAAACACACAAATACGCCACAACACGCCACCTTTAATATTAGCTTTGAGTCATTATGATGAATTCGGTCCCAAGCCCCGCCATTCCTAGCTCCTTAACCACCAAATTAATCCTCGCTTCTAGCTCTCCCTATCGAAAAGCTCAGCTAGTAGAGCGCTTTGGGCTCAACCTAGAATGCCTCAGCCCCAACATCGATGAATCCCCCTTAAATGGCGAAACGCCCAAAGCAACCGCTCTCCGACTTTCAAAAGCCAAAGCCCTCTCAATTCAGGAGCGCATTCCCCGCAACACCTCAGCCTTGATTATCGCGGGGGATCAGACAGCAGAATTCCAAGGCTTGCTACTCAAAAAACCGGGAAATCACGAATCTGCGACCATTCAACTTAGAGAATTTAGCGGACAGTGCATTACCTTTTACTCAGGCGTATGCCTTTTAGAAAGCCCACAAAGCAAAGCCCAAGTCAGCTGCATTGAAACCCATGTTCGTATGCGAACACTCAGTAACAAGCAAATTGAATCTTACCTAAGAAGAGACACACCCTACGACTGCGTGGGTGCATTCAAAAATGAAACTCTTGGCATTGCGCTATTTGAAAGCATCGAAAGCTCAGACCCCAGCGCACTGACAGGACTTCCCCTCATCACTCTAAACTCAATGCTCCTCAATGCTGGCTTCGACGTTCTAACAATGACCGAAGGGGCAAAATAGTTAAGCAGGCAAAAAAAGAAAATAGTCGCCGCCAGACTATTGAGCCCGGCACAAACAAAACTGTAGCGCGGTGAAAAATCTTTAGCTCGATTTGCGCTAAGCGTATGCGCGTTTTAAATTTGTTCGCAACAGGCATCCAGCTAATTAGTCGAACACGGGCTATTTATACAAACTAAAAAGAGGAGGCTAACGAAGAAGCCATAGGAAAAAGAATACCGCCCCATACAAACACCCAGATTAAGATGCTGAGTAATACCGCCGCTGACCCCATATCCTTGGCCCGCCCCGACAATTCGTGTTTTTCTGAGCCAATCCGGTCAACCACAGCCTCGATTGCTGAATTAACCAACTCCACAATCAAAACAAAGATAACAGCCGACACCATCGCAACGCGCTCTAACACGCTAACAGGCAACCAAAACGCCAAAGGAATAAGGATCAATGCAGAAATCAACTCCTGCCGAAACGCGGCTTCGTTTACAAAACAAGCACGAAACCCCAGGTAAGAGTAATAAAACGACTTCGCAAAACGCGTAAAACCTTTATTTTTAACCACCATGGCCATAGATCTCTAGGGTTCTAATCTTGAATTTCGATAACAGAAGACTGCATCTCAAATTGCTCGACTAGCTGAGCGCACCACTGATTAAGTCGCTGGGATGTTTGATCGGCTTGCTGATCTTCATCAAGACCTAAGCCCATAAATAAATCCTCTCCCTCCACTTTCGCCTTAGAGGCATCAAATTCATAGCCTTCGGTAGGCCAATAGCCAACAACGTTCGCGCCATTTTTCTTGATAACATCGTGCAGCATTCCAAGCGCATCAAGAAAGAAGTCGCTATAGCCAAATTGATCACCTAAACCGTATAACGCAACGGTCTTCCCGGTAAAGTCGACTTCAGAAATATCATCCCAAAACTCCTCCCAGTCAGATTGAATCTGGCCAAAATCCCAGGTCGGAATGCCCAGAATGATACAGTCGTACTCGGTAAACTCAAGCTGAGTTACATCAGCAACGTCATGAACATCACACACTTCAGACCCAAAACGTTTCTGGATACGATAGGCGACAGACTCTGTATTTCCATCGTCACTACCAAAAAACAAACCTATATCGGCCACACCTTACCTCTGAATACTCTTGCGATTAGCGTCAAAGTGCGCATTCTCTCAACTTACCCCTCCCAACTCAACACATGCCCTTCTAACCGACACGCCCCCTATGCTCCAAATATGAAATAAGCGGCATAAAAGGAATAAAAGCGGCAATGTTTATCCTCAAACAACGAGGTCAACACTGAACTTACTGCGCCAATATTTTGACCACTCGTTAAACAACCTAAAGGACAACCCATAAACCATTGATATTAAACAAGTTATTTTGTTGAGAAAATCTGGCACATATTTCGCTTTGTCTGTTTTATATGTGAACAGCTTGCCACCCAGCACTAGGTAACGATTTATGGTCAGATTAGCCTCCACAAGATCCGAAAACGGCGTAAAACAAAACGCCTTTGCTCCAGCCAATAGACTGATCAACGAAAATCGTCTCAAAGAACTGCGCTTCAACTTGGCTTACAACCTTTTGCAAACCAATTTGGACCTCAATGTTACACTCGAACAGTTCTTCGAAAACCTACAGGATTTTGTGCAAACCACAGGGATGCTCTACATCCACGACTCATCCGGCACAGAAATTCAATTAGGCAAATTAAGTGCCCACACGGCGGCTTACAATATCGCCACAGAGGAAACAAACCTCGGAAGAATTACCTTTTCACGAACAAAACGATTTGCGGCAACCGAACTTGCCGCACTAGAAATGATGATCGGAGTTCTTTTCTTCCCCCTCCGAAACGCACTTCAGTATCGACAAGCCGTTGACTCATCTATGCGCGACAACTTAACAGGAATCGGCAATCGATATGCCTTAGAAGAAAACTTTGACCGAGAGATCAAACTGGCAAAACGACACGACCGCCCCTTAACCCTACTTATGATCGACGTTGATCATTTCAAAAACGTAAATGATACGGTTGGTCACATCAACGGCGATAAAACACTGCAACAAATTGTGAAATCCACCCAGCAAACCCTACGAGAAACAGACCAGGTGTTTCGCTATGGCGGCGAAGAGTTTGTTGCGATATTGCATAACACAGGTCTTCATGAAGCCAAAGTCATCGCCGAGCGCATACGCGTTAACGTCGCAATAACTCCGGTGCAACTCGACGATCAAGAACTATTTTGCACCGTCAGCATTGGTGTCAACTGTTTCAATGGCGAAGATTCCAGCGAACAATTACTTGCCAAGGCTGACTCAGCCCTCTATCAGGCCAAAAATGCTGGGCGAAATCGCGTCGAGGTTTGGAATGCGAATAGCTAATACTTATATTGTTCGGTAGTTTTACTAACGGGATGTTATTAATGAATACAGTCTTTGACATGCTAACGGGGCATTATTAATGGATTATTCCTGGGCGTAGTGTTGCCCAATGACATTTGAAACAGAAGAATTGTTGCTATCACACACCGAATCTATAGGTGCTGACTGTTTGTATTTAGCGAGGAGTTTGGGCAAGACGGTGGACAATGGCCGAATTGCAAAACAAGCCTAAAGCTCGAGTTCAATAATTGTGATTTAGGCCCGTTTCAAGAGTTTTTACTAGGAACAAAATCGGACCAGTTGCATAAATCTATTTAAACCTAGCAGCTGCACAGTATTATTTACGAGTTCACGTCAGCCCAGAGAAAGACTCATGAAATATCAATTACACTGGCCCTTTGATATTCCTATTCAAGAGCTTCTGCAATTCAGAAAACATCTGGCGACAATGATCTAGATAAATATTTACTTGGAGAGTTTCTTACCTTCTCTGCAAATAATCTTACCCAGCTAGGGTCAGAATTTACTAACTCACACTCTTCAACACTCAGCTTTAAATTTAATTTTGCATCGACGAAACTTTTCGGAGAGTAGGGTACGGTTAAAATATACCCGCCTTGATCTATCTTATATAAGATATACTCCCACGGTTTTTGATCGATTTTTTCAGCTCTAATTTTAGCCATAAACAAACCCTTTTCTTAACAAACACGTTTATTGCAACATAGCTAGATCTTCATAAAGATCTGGCACAAAAGGATAAAATTCCCCCCACGACTTTTGGGAGGAGTTTTCTTTGTAATACTCCAATATTTTGACAGAGTACTCTTCAAAATCCCGAGTCTTTAAGAGACCTTTTAGAATCATTCTTCGTAGAGGCATTGGATTAGGAATAAACCCACCAATATCGTTAGAATCAAGCCCTTCTGAATACTCATACACGTCCATAATCGTCTCAAACTTTTCCAAAAACGGTAAAACGTCCTCAAAAACCATCGTTCTAAAATATGGATGTATTCTTTCAATATCCCTATCGTTATAAATATGATAATCCTTATTGTTTATCAATTTTTCAAATCTTCGGCTAGAAATATAAATTGTATACAGGTCTTTTTTCAACCCGAACTTAGAATAATATTTTTTTAAAAGATCTTCGACCTCAACAAAAACCCGCCTTCCGACTATTTGCCCTCCAAGATCAAAAGATCCCGTCCATTTATTATATGAAAAAATAATTTCTATACCTGAAACTTTTGATTTCAATCTAACAACACCTGGCCCTGAACTTATAGGCTTAAACCCCGTCTTCAAATACTTTTCCAACCCGACAACCAGGTCTCTTTTTGAATACATATTTAAATACTCTCCATACCGCTAATAACATCACCCGTGTCTGAATCATATATTTTAACCCATGATGGGTCGATAGACTTAGCATTCAACGTATCTAGACTAACCAGGGGATTTCCGCTCACAGAACTCGTTGGGTTAATCGAAATGCTTCTAACAGCAAGCTCGGATTCACGCAATGCTGCATTTTGATTCGGAGTCAATCGAGTCGTTGACTTTAATTTATTTTCAATAACGATATAGTCTTCAACAATATTCCCACCAGCATTACGCCCCCATTTAACATATAGCTGGTCAGCAACAAAGTAATCGCCGGAGTTATTATAGGTCAGTTGAACTTGTGAATACATATCGTACTCATCCAAGTTTACATTATAGTCATTTGAAACAACACTTTTAAGCTGATTATACTCCTCTGAATTCCGGTCACTAATTTTTGCTAATACAGTATCCTGCTCAAAATGACGCCCTGATCGTGTCCTATTTTTAAAGAATTCGGTACGGCTCCAACTAGACCAACTAGGATCACTTTGACGCAATTCCCAAGCATAACCCGGATCTTCCTTGACTCTAAGCCACTTATTATCAAGGTCCGCAGGGCTTGCGTTTAACAAATCGATTAAATCTGCCCCTATCCTTGAATCAGCTAAATCTCGATCTAACTCATCTAATCGCGATGCAGGCCAATTCAGAGGATCCGCCTGTTCAAGGTATTCTGTCAATTTAGGGTGCTGATTTAGATTAAGGTATCGTGAATACCGCGTTACAGACTCACCCGAAATCGTTGAGACTCGATAGCTTCCTGCGGTCGGATCAATTACCGCCTCATATTCACCATCAGGCAACCTTCCTCCGGGCAACCACTGTTCATTTGCTCCAAACTCATTCCCATTCGGTACTCGAACGTTTAAGGATCTCGGATCATCAAAATCAACACGAACCAATTCATCAAAATCTAAAGTATTGTCTTTTAAACCTAGAGCTTTTTCTAGAAGTCGAGGATTTCCTCCCGTTTCAAGCAACAAGCGATCCGCATCAGCTCGCGGCATAACAAACTCTGTACCATCAGGCTTAGGTACAGACCATTGTTCAAAGTCAGAACGAACAACAAATCGTGTTGCCCCATCGTCAAATCTCGATAAATGCCTAGTAACATAAGCCTTACCTAAATAATCCTCTGGATTTACTGGCCGGCCACTCTTCTCCTTTCCTAATACAACCAATAATTCAGAGTTTTCTTCCGCTGATTGTTTAAATGCAGAATGACCCAACCCAGCTTCGATTCGCTCTAAGGCATCGTCAGCAAAATTCTGAGCATCAACCTTATACAAGGCCTCGTAGGGCATACTTGCTAATAATGGGTAATCATCGATATATTTTGCAGCCAGTTGTGCTGCACGACGTTTGATACCATCAAACAGAAATTTTGCGGTCGCCTCTTTTAATGCCTCTCTTGATGCAACCGATGTTGCGCCCATACGAACTGCGATTGATACCGACTTTTCAATAGTTGTTTCAACTAGTCTTGCGACAGCTTTAACGCTCTTGCCTGCTAACGAAACCCACTCAATAGGGGTAAACATAGTAACGATGTCAAAAACCAGCATCGCAGCATCAAAATCAATGGCTTCGAGTTCTTTGTCGTACTCGTAGCGCGGCATGTTGCTCTCTCTGGCCATGCTAACCCTGATTTCTTCAGCAATATTTTCATAACTTTCCTTAAGAGTCCTTACACTTGCCCACCCCGAAGTATCACGACACCCCTGCCCTCTTTGATTACAAACACGTTTTGGCTCGCCACTATTTGTGAAAGCCTCAAGATCGGCCATATACGAATCGTAAGCGGTAACAACCCTTTCATCTTTAAACCAAGAATCATAAAATCGTTTTAAAACGATTTTATATAGAGGCTCTAAATTAACCATTGCGGCTTGGCCTTCATCCCGAGCAAGACCAACCGCTCTGACAACCTCAATTACTTCGTCATGTGTAACCAGTTCTCCTAGCGCATACCTAACTTCCGAAGCAATATCATAATCTGTAGCATCCGCACTAATCATTAGCACGCTACCAGCCTGATCAAAAACATCCTTATCTTTTACATCATCATAGCGAACGCCTATTTGGTGCAAGCCGTAAGTTAACTCGCGCAATATCTCCGGGTTTGGCAAATCTACAATCTGATCAACTTCTCGTTTCGCATACGTACCAATCGTCCCAATCAAAATCTGCGCTTGATTAGCATCTTTAGGTAAAGTAAAAACGACTTTGTGTTCGACTGGAACCTGTCCGGAGCCAAACATTCTGTCGCCAGTTTGATCGGTATAAATAATCCTCGCCAACGTACTTCCATGCAGCGTGTTCACTGGCATATCAACATCAGAGGTGAACAAATCCACCCCGCTCGAAAATACTTGTTGGCGCGCCAACATTTCCTCATTAGGATCGGAAAATCCACACGACGTTAAACCGTTAATCGCATAAACATGATCCATAGTAATAACTGGACCCGAGCTACCCGAAGGTGTGCTAGCTTGTAAACCTAAAGGGTCAATTAATTCAATAGGGTTTGCATTGGCATAAAGATAGGTATTCAGCCCACCGGACTGACCCAAAGGATCAGAAGTTAAATAACGACCCGTGTTCGGGTTATAGGTACGCCGGTAGTTGTAGTGATAACCAGATTCGTTATCGAAATAGTGCCCTGGCAAGCGAATATTAAACTCAAATGATTCGCCATTATTATCAACGTCGTCGTTAAGGTAGGCTTTACCGAAGGGGTCGTAATTCGCGGCCCAAACGGTGTAGGCATTTTTGTTGGTAATGCTGCGCGGTGATCCGAGATGGTCGGTGTGAATGATGTAAGTGTCGTCGTTTGCGATAACGACGATGGGTCTTTCGTCTAGGTAGAGATATTGTTTGGTTATTTCGCCATCTTCATTGGCTTCGGCGAATAATTTTTTATCTTCATACAAATAGTAAGTCGTTTGTTCCCGATCCGCTAAATGCAGGGTTTTCTTAATACGTTCCCCGCGAGCGTTATAGGTATACTCCGCGACCAACTTACCTTTTATATACAGTTTTAAGGGGCGTTGTTCGCTGTTGTATTTATATTCACGTTCGCCAAAAATTGTTGGACTGCCGGAAGAGTTATAGCTGACTCTATCTCCCACCATAGAATCGGCCACACCGACGAGGCGATTACTTTCTTCTTCGTATACCGCTATTTGTGTCGAGGTTTTGCTATCGAGTTCGTGCCCGGAAACATTGGCACTCTGTAGATCGGTGCGGACTCGGTTACCGGTTTTATCGTAGTAGTAGCGATGCTCGCCGGACTGAGTATTTGCCGAGCGCAAACCACCTTGGGTGTTATATGCATATTGCTCGGTAAATTCGCCGTCTTTATTCTGCCAGTGAAGGCTTTCGATTTGTCCATTGTCGCTAAAGCCGTAGGACAACTTGAGGGTTTCTTCATCGTCTATCGTCGTGATATTTCCATAAGCGTCACGCTGAACGGTTCGTGCAATTCCGTTACCAAATACCATACTTGTTCGCGTACTGGAATCATTTTTCGTATTCAACTCACCCAAAAGTGTTTCATCAAAGAGTAAACCCTCGCGCTGAATCGCACGTAGTTTCCCAACCTTAGGACCAGAGGCATGGTAGAAATAGGTAAGTGTACGCTCGCTCTGAAACTGTTTACGGGTGAGGTTACCGAGTTTGTCATATTCATTTTTTGTAACGTATTCAAAGTCGTCAATAATACGCGTATGGCTTTTAACGAGACCCTCGCGGGTATAGGAATACCGTGTTATTTCATTCGGACCAGATATTTCCAAAACACGCCCATTAATATCGTAGGTAAGCGTATGAACACCCTCAGGCTTATTCGCTTCGATTAAGCGACTGGAAGCATCGTATCGGTATTTTTTAACATTATTTTCTGCGTCTCTATGGGCAACAAGATTACCAGCGGCATCGTATTGAAATATTTCGCGACCAGTTTCTGGGCTTTCTTTTTTGACCAGTCGACCGAAATCATCGTAATGATATTGTGTTACGTTCCCACGGGCGTCCTCAACTTCTTGCATCGCGTTTTTGATATTGTAGGAAAAACGTGTGACGAGATTGCCCGGTTTTTCGATACTGAGTAATTGTCCAGAATCATTGTAGTGGGTTTGAATACTTTTACCGGAGTCACTGGCATAGTTTACGCTTCCTGTCGATTTATCATGCTGTAAACTTACACGCTTGCCATCTTTTTCGATTTCGCGAACGCGGCCATCGAGGTCGTACAAATACCCAATAGTTTCGAAAATTTCACCATCAAAACTTTCAAATTGATTTTGAACCATGCGGTTTTCACTGTCGAACTCCCATGATTCTTCGTTACCAGCCAAATCCCTGACCGACACCAGGCGGTCTGCTTCATCGTATTGAAAATACATCACCTGACCACTGGGACGCGCGATGGATTCCTGCTTACCCGTCGAGGTGTAGGTATATTGTGTCTCGCGCTGTCCTTCGACTAGCCTCGTTATCTGGCCGCGTGCATTGTAATTCAGCACACGAACAATACCCCGGCTTTCCACACGCGTTGGCCGACCATAGGCATCGTAGGCCAGTACCTTTTGCAGCTCTCCAGACGGCCCACGAAATGTCACCACCTGATTGCTGGAGTTATATGTCATGGTCGAAATATCATCTACATCACTTCGAGGCCCATCGATAGACGTTAACAGGCCTTTTTTATCATAAACAAGACGTGTCTCTTTGCTGATCGCTTCGAAGCCTTCTTCACGCGGTGACCAGCCCTCTTCTCTAACAGAAACCACTTGATTAAATGCGTTGTATTGATAAGTCTTCAGGTGGCTGCCTTCGCCTTTAATACTCGGCTCTATCACCCGAGCGGGTAAATGTGTATCCCCCTCAAATTCATAACGGGTGTGACTGAGCAATGTACCCGCTCGCCCCATCACCTTAATTTCGCTGACACGCCCGTAATCATCAAAACGCCGATGAACGGTTTTACCATCTTTATAAACGGTTTTAACCAGTTGCTTTTGGTTGTCATAAAAGTATTGAATATCGCCTTGGCCACAACTATCACAGCCCGGTCCACGAACTTCAGTTACAAGGGCAATGCCATCCCTGATTTCTGTTTTATAGACACTGACATTACCAAGACTGTCGGTAGTATGCGTTTCACCTTTAAAGTATTTCAGTGTGACCCGGCCAACGCCATTGTGATGTTCCGTAGAAATACCGCGTCCTTGATTATCGTATTGATATGTCGCAAAGCGAATTTCCGCTTCGTTGGTAATACCGGTCAAATGATGAGGATGTTCGCTGTTCTCGTAATGGTAACGCTTGCTTCCGCCATCGGGATAAATCACAGAGGCAAGGTTGCCCTTATCGTCGTAGGTATAACGAATAGTCTTGCCTGCGGAATCAAATACGGATTTTAGTCGCTTATTTTTGAAATAATCAAAGGATAGCATTCGCCCCTGCTCATCACTGACTTTACGAAGAAAGCCATCAGCGGTATAGGAAAATGAAAGCTGAAGACCCGCAGGTGAAATAATGCGAACCGCTTTACCGGAACGATCAAACTGCGTGGCATAACCGTCGCGGCGAAACCATATTGCGCGAATAAAATCATCATCCCGTAATTCCAAATATCCATCCGTCGATAACACAGCATCGTAGCGACTTGCTTTGTTTGACTCAAAAAATGCAATACGTCGACCGTCGGATTGCACAATACTTTTTTGTCCCTTGCCGTGGTCGCTTAAATTGAGTTGATAGCTATGTCGCCAACCGCGCCCCACTTCGTGGGCCAATCCGACATTATGACTGTTATAAGTTCGGCTGAACTGTAAACCAAAAACCCCGCCCAGAGAGTAGAGATCCACTTCGCGTTGAATTTTATTACCCGTTACGATATTGATGGGGTTACCGCCTTTGGAGCTAGGCGCCTGACGAGTGACGCTTGTCACCTCAGATTGAGCAACGATGGGGGTACTGTTTACGCTCCCCCCGAATATCGATCCACTGGCACCAGGACCACCAAGAGTTGAGCTATTGCCATACCCGCCTTGACTGCCGGGTGGGTTTGCACACGATTCAATTTCCCCCGATGACGATCCGATACACGACTGTACATTTGATTGACACTCATCATATATCTCCTCAAACTCCTCATCACTTATGCTACCGCCCTGACCTTCTTCATTTTGCGCTTCCTCTTCTTCCTGCTCGTTTTCAGATTCTTCACCCTCTTCACTTTCTTCTGAGCTTTCACCGCTTCCATTTCCATTTCCAGGTACGCTTCCACCACCGCTACCCGCTTCAACGCTAATATTATTATCTTCATAAGCCGGGCTTTGCATACGGACTGTGGCTACGGATGTAATGGGAATTCGATTGATCATATAATATTGCAAGTTATCGCGATCTGTTCGCGCCAGAACGGCGGTAATCAAACGATTAACGAGGGGGATTTTTAATTCATAGGCATAAGTCACCCGAATTTTAAGGAGGTTGGCATCTTGAATATTAACACCGCTATCTGAACCCACCGTGCGCTCGCGACTTTTTAAATGGACGTTCGGAATTTCAGTTATTCCTTCCGCATTTTCGATTCCAAAATCCTCAAAGGCTTCTTGTGTCGGGTTAAGGATTTCGATCTTTGTATAGCGGGAATCATTGGCTTCTAATAATCCCAAGGCCATGGCTTGAGCAGCTTTTTCACCGGAACCGTCGCCACCAAATAATGGGGCAATGCGAATGCCCAGTTCATCGCGAATCGCGGAAGATTGGGCGTGATTGACCGAACCTTTACGCGCGGCCTCAAAGGTCGCATATTTCACCACGTTTTTAGCGTTATACATTAATGCGGTCTGCATCCCTCCCAAACCCAAGGCCAGTAAAGCCGGAATGACCACTAAAAATTCAGTGGTGGCGATTCCTCGTTGGCGTTGAGAACGAATAAACCTCACTCCAGAAAAATAGTGAGCTATCGCATGGCAATATTGGGAAGGTGAATATTTTGACCAGTTCATGGTTTAAACTCCGTGGAGATCGGTTGCTTCGACTATGGTTATTATTGTTAATAGCCGAACACGTGTATGCCTAGCGATTACACCCCAATCGCCAAATGAAATTTTTTTAAAACGTAAAATCAGGATTCTTCTGAGTCTTCCTCGCCGATATTCTCAACGTCGACTTCGCCGTATACATCGGCCTCGTAAACGACATCGTCTTCTGTATAGCCGTCGTCCGTAAAACCACTGCCAACAGAGTTCGATTCGTTATCGATAGGGTCGAAATCGTTGCTTGAGTCAATCGAATGATCAACGGGGTATTCGCTTTCAGTCCTTTCCATTCGGTTCCTTTCATCTTCAAAGTCTGTGTCGACTTCGAACTCCCCAACGCCACTATCGCTGCCTTTATAATCTTCATCCGGACTATCGATTATAATGGAATCGTTTTCATTGATTTCTGCAGACAATAGAACCAGTTCCACGCGACGGTTTTTCGAACGGCCGAGAATAGAATGATTAGACTCAACAGGTTGTGTTTCACCTGCACCCACGGCAACGAGCATATCGGCCGATATAGCGTAATCCTCGACGAGGCGTGAAACCACTTCACGTGCTCTTCCTTGGGATAAATTGAGGTTATAATCGTCACCCCCTGTACTATCGGTATGGCCAACAACCTTGAAGGTTGCTGTACTTTCATGCTTGAGATAGGTAGCGATTTCTTCAAGCGCCACATTGGATGCCTGACGTAACTCTGTTTTATCCATCTCAAAGTATAAGCCACCCAATACAACTTTCCCCTCTGAATCAATGGCTTCTTTAATCGTACTGGAAGCAGTAACGAGAGGCTCAATTACGTGATCTTCCTCTCGTAAGATATCCAAGGCATATTGGATATTGCTCTGACGATAACGTGATACGGTTAGCGCTATTGCATATTGCTCCCCTTCCCAGTTCAAACGCCCCGAGTAAAAATAAAATTCGCCATCATTTAGCGTATAAAAAGAATGAAATGCACGATAATAGGACTGACGCGTTTGGTTTGGGATTAAACGTCGAGGAAAGTAAAAACCGCATTCACGTGCAACCCCGGAACAGGCAATCGCTTGTTCAGCTCCCAATGCGTTTACGTGTGCGACCAGCGAATCAAAAATACTTTTTGTGCTGTTTTTTACGGAGTCGTCTATTTCAAAAATAAAGACCGAATTTTCACCCGAAACTTTTTCTTCTCGCCAGGTTTCCGGCTCTTCGTAGGAGTTTACCCCCTGCAAATAAACCGATTCAATATCGACATTATGATGGCTGTCCACCAAACGACTTTCGGGGATTCGCCCCAATAAAAAGTCATCGTGATGCATATCCATCGTCGGGGTGATCGCTGTCCCCACGCCACTATTTTTGATCGGGTTTAGCGGTGCAGCGTACGCCGAAATAGCGCCCGATATCAGCACAATAAAAAAGGCTAAATGTTTCATCTGATTATCCGTTTATTCACCAAACTGTGTATATTCAACCGACGTATATAACGGCCCACTAGTAACCCGCCACATAGGTTGAGCGTGAGTTAGGCAGACGCGTGATTTCTGTCGGTTGATCGATTAATTTCTTTAAGTCTTCTATGCGCTGTGACACCAGAATATGACCAGGATCGGAAGCTCTTAAAACCGAACCAGATTGCTCTAGAGACTCGACCGCTTTTAATACGTAAGCAATCGATAAATTAAAATGTGTTTTCGCATGTTGGGGGTTACGCTTAATCGCTTCCTCAAATACAAAAATAGCACCATCGATATTACCCGCGCGCAGTTGGGTATTCGCGAGCCGAAACCAAGCATAGTGATCGTTCGGCACCAACTTTGTCACTTCCGTATAAGCCAAAGAGGCCTCGAACCAGCGACGTTGTTCATAGGCCTGATCCGCCTCGCTCACCAAAGCAAACAGCTGGGAACTACTACCCGTTGAACTCGCACATCCACCTAATAGCGACAGAAAAATAGACCCCCATACCAAGACATTAAATTTATATCGTAGCTTTACCATATCAATTGATCTCCTACAGTTATGTTCTTTATATTGGCAACTCCCGCAGCAACCTCAACCACAGAGTGGCCAGCCTTACTCGAAGCCGTTCGATACGGCTCCAAGCGGCGTTTGATTTTGACCACTTTTTTATTGCGGTCTAAAAATATAACGTCGATTGGAAATCGCATCCACATCGTGTGCACGCTATTACAAGGTTCAATGGCTAGGGCCTGATTATTCGCCAAACCACGACGACCTAGTAACCCACGCAATCGAGAATAAAAATTATTAGCCAAAACCGCTTCCGTAAACACAGGACGTTCACAAGCTCCAACCATTTTATTGATGAAAATCTTTTTCATGAAAACCAGCCCCAAAAGCCACAAAAACACCTTCTAGAACATCTATTCACTTTTTTCAACGACATCTATTGACATGCTTTTGTAAAAACCGGCGACATTGACTGATAAGCGACTTTTATACGCGCACGAAAGATTTACACGCACAATTAAATCCTTGGACCCGGTATATTCATCGCTACTGGTGATTAAGAGTGGATCATCCCCGCCGCTGACCAGCTCATCTTCTTCTGGGGTGTAATTACCGTTACGATCTTCATACAGCTCGACAAATGGCACAATATTTCCCTGAACACTCAGCCTTCTCACGCCACCTCCTGAAGTATTTTCTGAAAGCGCTAAACTCACAATCATCTCGACATCACCAAGTGCTCTCCCTTGACCATCTGAAACACGTACAGTAATTAATTCGTCAACGAAGCGATTTTCGTTCACATAACAAGTTTCGCCTTCTTCTGTTTTTTCAATTTTCCACACGATTTCGCCGGGATTAATATCGACACTCGTACTTGAGGGTAATTGTTCCCCATCACTTCCGCCACAGGAAATCAACGCGAATAACGAGACGCCAAGACCGACAACAAAAATACTTTTTGCAAATGTAACCATATCCGTTTACCTATATACCTATTAATCTTTTATCGATTTAAAACTTTGTAATGTCTGGGTTTATTTCTTATTAACCAGGGTTGTTATATGCCCAGACAATGGGAGGCCATGAGATCAAGCCATCTGTAAGGGCTTGGCTGAGCATGACAAAAATAATGACGATAAATGTCGTTGGAAAAATAAACAGAACCAAAGGCCCCAGTAGTTTAACCGGGGCTTCCATTGCCATTTTTTCGGCTTTTAAAAATCGAGAAGAGCGTAACTGATCCGACTGCGCGCGTAATACCGGACCGAGACTCGCGCCGGTTTTCTCAGCTTGAATCATTCCACTGACAACATTACTAACCCCATCGCTGGACACTCGATCAGAAAAATCACGTAGCGATTCGGCTCTCGGCTTCCCCGCACGAACATCGCGTAGAACACGACCGAATTCATGCCTAAGGGGACTTTCCGGCGCTTTTTGTACCGCCTGACTGATACCACTGGTAAGGTTCGTTCCCGACTCTACCGCTAGGGTAATAATGTCCAAATAGAACGGCAGCGCTTTAAATATTTTTCGGTTGCGTGTATCCATGGTTTCTTTTAACCATATCTCTGGATAATAAAACCCACCCACCACGCCTAACAACAAATAAACCGGAGAAGACTTATCCAACATTGACTGAAGAATAAGACCGAACAGCAAGGCACCTACGGCAGCCACCACTTTACTGGCAAAAAACTGTTCGGGAGTGACCGTATATTCAACACCAGCACGCGTTAAACGAAGCTTGGTACTGTAGCGGTAATTGTCCGACAAAAATCCACCAATATAGTGGGCCGTCAATTTAATGATGGGCCACGTCAATCGAAATCCCGATGGGGGTCGATCCAAGTAGGATCGATCTTCTGTGGGAACATCATTCAGAATGCGGTAAATACTCCACACAACAAGTGTAATAACCAAACCCACTATTAAACTAAGACCAACTATTTCCATAATTACACATCAATCGATACGATTTTTCGTATCATGACGCCCCCCATTAGTTCGAGTAACAAGATAACGGCAAGAAACATCCAGCCGAGATAGGTTGTGAAAATCGGGCCGATACCATCCGGCTCGACGTAGGTCAACGCCAGAATAATGCCGAACGGCAGCATACCCACGACCCAGCCCTGCATTTTCCCCTGTGATGTTAGTGCTTTGATCTTGCCTTCCATTTCGATTTTTCTTCTTAACATAACCGACAAGCGTTCGAAGGTTTCCGCGAGGTTACCCCCCACATCTCGCGCGATAAGTGCTGCGGTAATCACTAAGTCAATATCTTCAGAATTAATTCGGTCACCTAGGTTTTCCAGTGCATCCTGTTGGCTAATACCAATTTTTTGCTCTTTTATCAGCAAGGCAAACTCTTGACTGATCGGGCCTTTGGTTTCTTTCACCATCATTTCGATGGAGGAGGTAAATGTTGACCCAGAACGCATACTCCCTGCAATTTGGGCCAGAGCATCAGGAAGGTTGTGAGAAATTTTGTTGCGGCGCTTGGTGTCCAAATATTTGAGCATAATTTTTGGCATCAACATCACCCCCAGAAAAGAGACAATCGTGTAAAACAGATTCCCTGAAGACACATACACCACAGCAGGAACCAACAATAACAACCCCACATTGGTAAAAAACATTTTTTTATAGTCGAAAAATATAAACATTTTTTCGAGCTTGCTTTCGGCGGTCGACGTAAATACACGCTGATAATGCCCAAAGGCTTGCGTACTAAGGTTGGTCACAAACCATATCGCCACCGTCACGGAAACGAAGACAATAACGAGTATCGCATTAATATCGTTCACGTTCGGCGCCTCCAAAGTCTTCGATCTTCTGGAAAATGGAAATATCGAGATCCATCCCCACTTCAATAAGCTCTTCATAGAAGGTGGGAATAAATCCTGTTGCCATAAACTCTCCCTTAATTTTTCCGTCTTCACCGTAACCTTTTCGTTTGTAGGTAAAAATATCTTGTAACTGAACGGTTCCACTTTCGATACCAACAATTTCGGTAATTCGACTTATTTTTCGTGTGCCACAGGGGTAGCGGGTTTGCTGTACAATAATATTCACTGCCGATGAAATTTGTTCTCGAATCGCGGTTACCGGCAATTCTATACCCGCCATCAATACCATCACTTCTAAACGTGAGACCAGATCTCGTGGACTGTTGGCATGAGCCGTGGTCAATGATCCGTCATGACCGGTGTTCATCGCCTGCAACATATCCAGGGCCTCACCACCACGACACTCCCCAACAACTATTCGGTCGGGCCGCATACGCAGGGTATTCTTAACCAACTCGCGGATGGATATTTGCCCTTTGCCTTCAACATTGGCCGGTTTGGATTCCAGTGATACTAAGTTGGGTTGATCAAGTTTTAATTCCGCCGCATCTTCCACGGTGACAATACGTTCGCTATCGGGAATAAAATTCGAAAGTACATTGAGCAAGGTTGTTTTACCGGAACCTGTACCACCAGAAACAATGATATTTTTACGCGTTTCGACACAAATACGTAAAAATTCCACCATGGCCGCATCCACGGAACCAAAGCGAATCAAATCATCAAACTGAAGCTTTTTCTTTGCGAACTTTCGAATAGTTAACGACGGCCCTTTCAAGGCTAACGGTGGAATAATCGCGTTAACCCGAGACCCATCTTTTAAACGAGCATCCACCATCGGGCTGCTTTCATCGATGCGACGACCCAAGGGAGTAATAATGCGCTCGATAACCGACATAACCGCGTGATCGCCACTAAAACCGTATTCGCTTCGCTCTAACTTACCATCGCGCTCAACAAAAACTTCGCGATAATTGTTTACCATGATTTCCGAGATGGAATCGTCTTCGAGAAATTTTTCCAACGGTCCTAATCCCACGGCTTCGCTAAGGACGTTTTGCTTTACGATATCCACATTGACATCGCCGGGTATCGTATCGGCAATCTCTATTAAAATTTCATCGATGAGGGTTTCAGTTTCGATACGCAACTCATCGTCAGACATTCGATGAACATCTTTTCGACGAAGATCCATTTTCGCAATCAATTGCTCATGAATCACATTTCCCCAGTGATGCACTTGCTCAGCGCTGTTTTTTCGGTCGATAGAATCCGCATCGTCTTTCACTGTTAAACGCAAGGTAGGATTTTCAGCCGATTTTTGTGTGTTTTTGACCCGTTCAGATTCATGGGTTCGAATCCATATTTTTATGTCGGCAATAACTATTTCATCTTGGTTCGATACCTTTTCATGAACGTCACAGCGTTTTTTATTTATCCACGTTCCTGTTTTACTGCCAAGGTCCGAAATCAAATAACCCGCATCGCGATCAAAGGATATCTCGGCATGCTTTTTGGCAACTTGACGACTGCGAATGACAAAATCATTTCGTTTGTCGCTGCCAATGCGACAAGAGACGCCCTCGAAATCGAGTCGTTTTCGTCGCCCACCCGGCTCTTGATAAATTACGTCAAACATATCGGCCACTCAGTCCATCAGGTTAAATTGTAATTTGTCTTTGACTTCGCGCTTTATACGATTGCTATAGTCATAGAGTGCGCGCTCGCCCTTACGAAACTTCTGGGTCATAGGCTCGACCACTTCTGGCGTTACAAATATCACCAGTTCAGACATACTGTTACGAAATTTCTTAGAGCTGAATAAAGCCCCCAGGATGGGGATATCCCCGAGTAAGGGCACCTTATTCATATCTTGACTGTGCTCAGCACTGAGTAAACCGGATATCACAATGGTTTGCCCACTCACCAAATTCATTTGTGTTTCGGTCCGTCGCGTCAATAGTCCCGGCGCACCCAACACCGAGACACCGGGGTCTATTTGACTGACTTCAGTCAACACCTTGACGAAAATATTGCCGTCAGGGTCAACGAGGGGACTAATATCCAGTTTGATTCCGTACTCTTTAAATTCGATACTGGTCTGACCGTTACTACCCGTTACAGGGTATGGAACTTCACCACCAGCCAAAAATTTGGCATTACCACCACTAACACAACTCAGGTTGGGTTCGGCCAGAACAACGGCATCACCACTGGATGCCAAGTAATTAATTTGCGATGTGAAAGCGGTCGCTAGTCCAAAGTGGGTCGAAAATGGTTTTATATTTAGCGGTAACTGATCCGATATCGGGCTATTCCCGTCGTTGCGATAGAGATTATTGGAAATAAAATCACCGGCAGTCGTAAAGGTTGGGCCATTAGATCGCCCTTCCGTTTGCGACACCCAGTCCACGCCGATGTCTTTTATGGCATTTTTCCTCACCTCTACTATTTTCACCCTCATACGCACCATACTTTCCATGCGTACTCGGGTTTCAGGGTCCGATGCGCTAACACGAATATTAAAGCCCAGTTGAGAGCCGTCTTTATTCCACAACCTTAACGAAGAGCTGCCTTTCACTTGACCAATAAGAATAATTTCCCCTTCGTCTTTCACTTCGACGCGCACCACTTTTCCATTGCCGATGGCGATTCTGTCAACACTGAACTTACCCAAGACTTCGACCTGACCGACAAATAGGTCAAGATTAATATCCTTGGCGAAGCCATAGGGTATAAAACTCATCAGGGCTAAAAACATGGTCATATTTTTAGCGCACTTTAATATAGTAAACATTACGACTACCTATCCCACTTTCTATTGCTTTCAACTGAAAACAAAGACTTCTTATAAAGGTGAATACCTACACACCGCCGATAATAAATTCGATTCCGTTTTCTTTTTTAACCACTTTCTTTTTATTAACGACTGACTTAATGCCAAGAATGTCATGTATTCCTATCGCCGTTTTTGCCATGGGGGCGTTGTCGTCTGGGTGGCGTAACGCAGCTGTAATTTTCCCCACATCTTGAGCGAGGATTATTTTTTTCGCGTCTTCTGGGGTCACTTGAACCGTGACCGTGCTGTATCGTTTATTCGCCGATTTTCCAGTTTTATCCACTTGCGTCTTAACACCCGTCGCTAGAATATGGAGGTTTTGCATAAATGGCATGGTGACTTTTTTTCCACCCACTTCTTTTCCGTCGTAGGTGATCAGCAAATCAACGTTATCTTTGGGCTGTAAAAACCCCGATATAGAGTTGATTTCGTCCACCCGAATCGTCAGGGCGCGAAAACCATCTTGAATTTTCCCCGAGAAGGTGGGGTTAACACCGCCTTCAAGATGGGCCCATAACAGTGGCTTGCCACCATCGATATCAAAATTTAATTTTTGACCAACAGCAATTTGGTAACCCGCTTCGGTGACCGCATTAGAATCCATATATTTTTTGGGAAAACTGCGTAAGGAAAGCACATCACCCGTAATAATCTGCCCGCGCATAAGGTTTTTCTTGGGGACAACCACTTCGACCAGCTCTTCCTTAACATCCATTTGCGATTTATAGAAACTGATTTTCTTTTCAATAAATGTCTTTGAAGCAAATACGCCAACACCACCTAAAGCAACAGAAATCACCAACATGACAATATTCTTGATACCTGGACCTTTTTTATTTTCTATAACCACAATAAACTCCTCAATAACCCGTTATGGTAAAGACAGTAATAGCGACATATTCGCGTAAAATCCACGTATGGCTTCCATCACAATGGCCATAATCGATTGATTTTCTCCTGGCAAGGGCGCAAAAAAAGCCATAACCACCATAAAGGTCAGCATTGCCCATTCCGCAGATACATTACCGTTTTGCTTAAATCGCAATTTTTTAACTTCTATTTTCGTGAGCATCATTAACTACCCCTTTACCACATTGGCAAACACCGTCGTCTGCCCCACTTCCGCTCGACCAATTGTGATTTCTATCTTTGAATCGGGGCCATTAAAAAAGAGAATCTCAGATCCGTTTTTGTGAAAGCGCTTGGCCAAACGCCACCCCATACCGGTAATCTTTTTTTCGTAGAAAGCGGCATTCTTGGAGACCGAATGCGGGTTGGTTAAAATAATCGTCGTCGCCTCGGCATTAAAATCGTGTGACTCGGTACTGGACACCACCTGACTACTATCCAACTTGGGAAATGTTTGGGTAATTTTGTTGAAGCCAGGGCTCGCATTGACATCCATTTTTGAGATAAACCCTTCCGCCCCGCCCCGTTTACCCACACGCGCTTGAATAACGATATTTTTATCGCCTTCTATCCGGCTGATCACATACCATTGGTCGAACTGGCTTTCAACAAAGCCAGGGATATCACCATGGCCTTTATTACCCCACTGTTTACGGTAGTAGGTCATCACGCCTTCAACGGAATCGGGGCTATCAAAACGCTGGATATTCATCGGCACTCCGTTTTGAACAACATCTTCACCAACCCAAACCACATTCATATTATTGGGGGTTGGGACGGCGGTTACCGCTACGCTCAAGAAGGCTATCGCCATTCCTAACAAGGGTTTTTTAAGGGTTTTCATTGTTCATCTCCATAGCGATCTAATGGCAAAATATCTTCTTCGACTTGACCAAAAACACCGTCTAGCTTTTCCAGTTCTTCGAACAAGGGGATCTTTCCAAAAACAGAAATTCCATTCGCTATCCGTTGTAAGGTACCCGCAGGAACCAAAGCCCGGACTCTACGGTCCGTTTCATCCGGGGAGCCAGAATCCCACTCGTCGACAAACATGGCATAGCGTTGTTGCAAACAGGCCGTGTCTTCCTTAACTGGGGCAGATACCGCCACAGTGCCCCCCCCACCATTTGAGCTTGTACAGCCCGACTGATCGCTGAACAATTTTTGCGATTTAACTTCTGTACCAATTTCGGCTACATAGAAGCCCTGACCGTCTAAATCCCATTCGGCACCGGGAATCATTGCATCCATTGCACCCACAACATCTGCGATACCTTCGGATAAAATATCCGCACCAATACCTCCCGGTATCGAGCGATTTTCGGTTGTGACAGTGATCACCGAATTTTCATTATCTACGAGTAAGGTTTGCCCTGACGACGAGTTATGGACAGACCGCCAGAATGCATTTGCACTGGTATCACTTTCTAGAACTTCTTCACGCTCACTCAATATCAAAAGGTTCTGATCGGTAAAAAAACGGTTGCGAATTTCAACTTCAAGTTGTTCATCGGTTTTTACACCGGAATCACTGACCGTCCTTTCCCAAACCGCATAGCGTGATGCTTCTATCGTCGCCAGATTAACATCGGATATTTTCCCCAGTGAAGGAATGACTAATACAGCTGGCACCAATACACCAGCGACGATAATAAACTCCGTAAGCGCATTGCCTTTGTTTTTATTGCTATGACGCATCGTTATCCCCTCGATGTTCGCGATTTTAATTTTTCGATTTTTTCTTCTAGCGCTGCAATATCTTGCAGTATCTCCCGTTCGGCTTCGGCAGCACTTTCTTCAAAACCGGTGACGATTTCCGCTCGGCCATTTTCCATTGAAGCAATCTGTGATTCGTATTGCCTTCTTAATAGGGCTCGCTGCTCTGATAAGCGCGCCTGAGCAAGATCAATTTCATCTTGAACGTCTTGACGTGCGTTGGGGTCACTCAAGGCGTCCCGCTCTTCTTCCAAGGCTGAAATTTCTTGCTGGATACTGTTTTCCATTTCGGTTACGCGCTCTTCCATTTCAGTACGCAACGAATCGATTCTTTCGTCGAGGAGTGACAGACTCGCCTCCATTTCAGCGCGGAGTTGCTGACGCATATTTGATAAACCTGATCGCATCTCAGTAACCTGCTGCTCTAAAGGCTCGATATAGTTTTCATTAATCTCATTTGCGGTTTCTTCAACGGCTAGCTCCGCGTTGTTATAAAACGTATCTGCGGTATCAACATAGCTGGCGTAATCACCACCGTAATTATTCACAAATGAGGTAACCGCCCCTTCTATAATTTCAGCAAGCTGTTCTGTTAATTCTTCTTCCAAGGCTTCACCAAGCGCTTCCTCGCCTTCATTCATTAATTGTGTTTGAATATTTTGCATGCCTCCCGATGTCAAACTTCCTGAGAGCGCTGAGCCCATGTACAAATCACTGCGTAGCCCGATATTCACTGGCCCAGAATTGATGCTATTTTGCGTGTCTTGGATTTGACCTTCGATTGTCGCAAGTTCTTGCCCTAGGAATTGAGCTTCATCCAGTGCATGATTGGCCAGTTGCAACTGGTTACTTACATTCGAACGCTCGGACTCACGCTCATGTAAAACCGCTTCTTGTTGTTCAATAACTGCCGCACTCTCTCCGGAAGATTGTAAAGAGCTGATATTAGATTCCAGAAACGCGATATCCTCGTTGTAAACAATCATTTGATCTTCTAAGCGCGTGACCTCAGCCGTGTAATTTGAAATTTCTGCAATTTCTTGCTCGGCATAACGCCCTAGCTCTTGTACCGACTGTAAGTCTTCGGCTTGTTGAGCCACGTAGCGTGTTAAGCCAGACACTGCCCCGCCTACAGAGCCCGACAACAAGCTGGGATCACGGATTACCCACGAGGCCATTTTTATTTCATTTGGGGTATCCACCAAACGCACATGCCAATAGGGATTAAATAAATTGCCGTACTCCTGTTTAACACTGCCATTGATACGAAGACGATACTCGTTACGATAGGTAGGACGTTCAAAATACAATTCACCGGTGCTGATAGCGGCCATCGATTCTGAAGCCGTTTCGTCACCCGCCCAAAAGATTCCACGACCAATACCTTTTTCACTAGCGGCACGATCAGGAGACACTTGCGACCCAATGCCTACTTTGGTAGACGTGCGGACATTGTTTTCGTCAATTTGAACCTCTACCCGTAAATTCATTCGTGGGTCACGATTTTCTTCGCTTAAATCAGCCATGTCGTAATACGCTTGGACACCGCTATAGTTACCAACATCAATTGCCTCACTGTTCGCTAGGCTCTCTGCATTTCTATTTTTATCAAAAAACCGACTGCAATCTGCGATATGGCCGCTATTGATAAGGTCTTGAACTGAAATTCCTAAGCTTTCTAGAGCAGCGACTTGTTGTGCTGTTAGCCCGCCATTTTCTTCGTTAGAACAACCCACGTCATTGGGTGAATAGGCCGCTCCCCACGCCACGGGAATTTCAGTATGGCGCCAGCCGCAGCTCCAGCGACGACAACCCCAGGTTTCGGTATGAATAGACAGAGTGTCCTTCCCCTTCCACGCCCACTCTTGATCCTCTTCATCGTAAACCAGTTGCGTTTCGCCTTGTTTAACCAATTCAATTTTGGCAACTCCTAAATAGAACTTGCCAAAATCCCAATTGCGCCCGCGTGTGAATTCATCCTTTGATCGGTTGATGACTTCAGCTTTACGATGCAAACCTTCTTTGTCGTCATAACGCTCGGTAAAGTTACTCCAGTCCAAGGCATTTTCGCCAAGTGACGCGATTGCATAAGCAGAATCGACATCGTAATTTTCGTTGTTCGCTTTCACCACTTCGCGCACAAGTAAGGGGGTTATTGCGAAGGTGGCATAATACATAGCCTGCTGAGTTTGGGATAAAACAACGTTCACGCCATCGATAACAGGAATGGCGATATCGACAACCATATTGGTAATATTGTTTATTTGCGTCATAGCATTATCGACCCCTTGGGTAAAAGGTCTAAAAGGCGGAAATAAACCAATAGTGTTATTCACATTTCGCGTGGCGATATTACCGTATTCTGTCCAAGCGTTAATGCTGACCAACTGAGCAATCGACACCTGGTTCGCAACCATTGCGCGATTGGTATAGGCTTGAAAATTTAGGGCCCGTGCTTGCCAAACCAATCCACTGTATGCCGCAGCATCAGCAGTATTAGATAGTTTTGTTTTTTCTGTAATTAATTGTCCTGAATTAAAAAGAACGAGCGTTAAGAGTCCGACAAAACCGATAAACACAATACCCAAAGGTAGTGCTTGCCCGATTTGTTTTTTATTCGTCATTAACTTCATTTATAACGCCCCATTCAAAGTAAACATATTTTATTCATGGCGCCTCGTTGAGGCGCCCGACATTAAACTTAGTTACCGCCAGCAGCTGTCTGACTATTTTGGTCATAGTTACCCAAGGTCTTATGTGCCGCTGAAGATCTCGTCGCGTTACCTGCAAAGCCCTGGGCACGCAATCTCTCTGCTCCACCGCCGGCTGCACTACCGCTAAGCTCTTGAGCCATACCAGCAGCTTGATTCTGCATAACATCCCCAAAGTAACCAAAAGTACCAATTGCGGCGATTGCAATAACACCCACAATGATGATGTACTCCGTCATTCCTTGACCAAGTGAACGTTTTTTATTTAGGTTGTTTAAGTTTTTACGAATCATAATAAATACTCCGTTAATGGTAGATTTAGTACACTCCAAAGTTTGGCGTGTTTGACATACCTGAACACCAGGCAATTCTTTAGTAAACGCATTCGCGTTTTGTTTTAGGAACCAGAACTTAATATTGCGTAAGTTCAGGGTTCCCCGTATATAATTCTTTTAGCGATACTTCTCGATACGACTCCGGCGGATAGAAAAACGCCTCAGTAAATGAGACTTCTTTTATGTTTTCAAGTTGAGACACATCGAGATTGCTATTTTTTTCTCTTGTCACGGTAAGCAATCGTTCACTGTAATATTGCTCTGTTTTAAAGCCATCAAAATCACATCGCCACGCAAGAACAGAATCACCATTAAACTCACGCTTATCGATAGCCACTTTTTTTACGTTGGAATTTTCGGATAGCGGCCTGCACGGACGAGAAGCCATAACACCGTTTGAAAACTTCTTGCTGTCCAGCTCATCTTCATTGGGTATTTTTGTATACACCCGGCGAACAGAATCCATAACCCAATTTTCATTAGCTTTGACATTATGAATATAGATCCCAGGACGACCACGACCGTGCATACTTTCGGAATACATCTTTATGCCGTCGTTCGTCACAACAACTTTCACGGTCGACCTATTATTCACATTCATCTCATTAAAACTAACCAAATCCGCTGAATATGAACGCCCCCTCACAACACCTTTTATGTTCTTTACCATGCCATCCTCAATAACCATTTCGGAAGGCGAAATAATCCCCCTATCAGTTTTTACTTTTTGTGAACCTTCTCCAGAAAACACATCACCGACAGAAAGTGCTGACAACATCAGCAAGGATGCAACCGCTCGACATGCTATTGATTCGATATTGTTTTTTAACATCAACATAACAATCTCTTATTCTTATTATGAAATTTAAGGCGAACGATGCCGCTTGAAACAAAGGCAGTTTCAAATAACTTAATATTCAGCTATCTAGTTGAGGCTACTATCTATCACCCCACAAAGTTACTTCGGCAAATGAACAGCCTCCATAGCAAACTTGTAAAACGCTACCGCACGTAAAACAAATACATTCTTTACAATATGAGTTACCAACAGAAAACTCGGTAACATTTGTTTATCCGGATAATAGTTCTTATTTAAAATAGATATCCAATAACAAACAAATACGAAATCAGAAACAATGTATATAACATTTGAATACATTATTCTGGTAACGCCAAACCAGACTATTCGAATCAGTAATTATCGGTCAATTAAAAAATGTTGTTTTTTCAGACAAAAGGCAAGTTTGTGAACGGGTTCAACATTAAACCTTGAACAGGTCGTGATTTACCCATTGACAAGCACATACAGGGAAATATAGAAATTACAAAGCATTACAAGACATTACGCCGTGACTGTAATAAAAAACTCAAAAACTTATATTGGCGGGAAGTGTGATTGTATCTTTAGAATAATATTAGACGACTAATTAATAAGAGACGTTAAACAAACAAAAACCCTCAATAATTAAATTCGATAAATATTACAAAGCATTACAGAGTGGCGTCTATATAATTGAATAACGCCGCACCTCCATCAAACACCACACCTTGGTATGACGGCATACGACACCCCAAAACCGGGTAGACGATTAATAGAATGTGCTGTGTTAAGATTTTTTAGTAGAGGTAAAACGCTTTATTCAAACGATTTTATTTTGGTTGTTTTTAAGAAGGATAAATTCTAAGAACGGGATGAAGCCGCCGAATAAACCCAAAACTTATTGATAAAAAATGAAACAACGGGAATTGTTGAAACCACAACCGCAAGCGCGATGCGATGATGAAGGTCAAGCAAGGACGTTAAACTCAGCAATATAGCTTCGCTAGCCAGTAAAGTAGCCAGCGAAACAACAATAAAGCGACGAGCAATTATGGCGTTAATTTTTTTCTGGTAAGTGAAAACGCTGTGGCCAAATATTGAAACCGACACCGCCGCACAGTAGCCCATCACATTCGACAAAAAGACGCTTATGTTTGCGATATCCGTAAAACATACCGCAACCACATAATGAACAAGCGTTGCTACCACCCCCACACAGCCAAAGGCAAAAACCTGCCGAATTAGCTCACGATTGAACACGCTTACTTTTTACGATTTCGAATGGATGCTTTCTTAATCGTGCGTGAACGTAACTTATATTCATGCCGCTCTCGACGTTTTTTAAGTTGTGATGAAAAATTAGGTTTGGGCGGACGAGGATAAGCGGCTGTATCACACAACTCCACAACCTCTTGATAGCTTAATTCAATCCACTGCCCCACACGTACGTGAGATGGAATAAAAATATTACCGTAACGTACACGCTTCAGACGACTCACCCGAACATCCTGAGACTCCCAAAGACGTCGCACTTCACGATTCTTGCCTTCCATAACCGCACAATAAAACCACGCATTACTGCCGCCGTCCGAACCCGGAACAACATCTGTAAATTTGGCCATGCCGTCTTCAAGCATTACGCCATCTTTAAGTCGCGCAATCATATCGTCATCAACAGCCCCCTGGACTCTAACCAAGTATTCCCTATCGATATTCGACGATGGATGCATCAGCTTGTTAGCCAATTCACCTTCATTGGTAAACAGCAGTAAGCCACTGGTATTAAAATCTAAACGCCCAACGGAAATCCAACGACCGCTCTTAAGTCGAGGTAGTTTTCCGTATACAGTTGGGCGCCCTTCCGGATCGATCCGACTGCATATTTCGCCTTCTGACTTGTTATAGAGTAGAACTCGCAAAGGCTGAGCTTCGCGCACCCCACGACCAAGCCGCTTGTCGTTATAATAAATAGAGTCTTCATCGCAGACGCGCTCACCAAGTGCCGCAATCTTGCCGTTAACCTTTACTTTCCCTGCAGAAATTGCGCGTTCCATTTCACGCCGCGACCCCAGCCCGGCTCTAGCAAGAACCTTTTGTAATTTTTCACCGGGGATGGGTGCTTGTTCTACTTCTTCGTTTTCTATCTCAGTCATTGACAGGAGCTTCATCAGGTTGAGCAGTTTGCTCAAAGTTATCAGTTTCGTCGTGCGTTTTGTTATCGGAATTAGAGCCAGAGCTTTCGTCACATTCCGGTTTTTCCAGCTGTTCTTCGCCCTCTGGATCCAATCCATTATTTTCTGTCGGCGCCACTCCAGACTCATCTACAGATGAACTCTCAGGCTCCGGTGGTACAGAGTCTTGGAACAACGAAGCATAGGAAGGTTTAGGGGCTTCGGCAGGAGTATTCAATTCGTCTTCAGCAATATCCGAGTCTTCAGCTATCGCAGAAGGTGAGGCAGAATCTAAATTCTGCTCCCCTAAACCAAAATCGCCAACATCGGGTTCAGACTCATCGAACAAAGATTCGACACTCTCTTCACCGAGAACCGAACCTGCAACATTGTCTTTAGTTTCAGAAGGAGAACTCTCCTTCTCTACACTTTTATCAATATCAGATGAAGGCTCATCAATCTCGGCTAAAGAAGCATCAGCTTGCTCTAGAGAATCATCAATTTCCTCTTTTGAGGAGTCATCAACATTTAAAGAATCATCAACATTTTCTAGAGAGGTATCAATATTTTCTAGAGCGTCATCATTATCGTCCGAAGATTCAGTAGCGTCGGTCTCTGCACCCTCAGTATCACTTGAAGAATCGCTATCACCCTTTAACGATACTTCATCCCCCACAGGAGAATCATTCACACTCTCAGCTGAACCCACAGGTTCAGAATCGACATTTTCAACGTCACCAGCAGGCTTAGAGGATACAGCTTCACCCTCCCCAGCTTTACCTTCTGCAGCTGAATCCCCCTCGAACTCCAAAGCCTGATTCAAGCTTTCGATATCCTTAAGATCACTCAAAATAGGTAATTCATCCAAGCTTTTTAAATTAAAATAATCCAAGAATGCTCGTGTAGTCGCATATAAGGCAGGACGACCAGGAACATCACGATGCCCCACGACCTTGACCCAATCACGCTCGGTGAGGGTTTTAATAATATGAGAGCTAACGGCTACACCGCGCACCTCTTCAATATCACCACGGGTTAGCGGTTGGCGATAAGCAACCAAAGACAAAGTTTCAAGCAAAGCTCGCGAGTACTTTTGTGGCTTTTCATCCCACAAGCGATTTACCCACTGCGAAAGTTCCTCATTGACCTTAAAACGCCAACCACTTGCCACTTCTATAAGGCTAAAGCCACGCCCCTCACAGCTTTCGCTGATTTGTTGAACTACTTCAAGAATCGTCTCTTTCTCTGGTACGCCTTCATCAACAAAGAGCGACTGGATTTTTTGAATCGACAAGGCCTCGCCCGCAGCGAGAATGGCACCTTCAATAATTTTTTTAAGCTGTACGTTTTCTTCAGTCATAAGTAATACGGGTTTATCAATCGGTTATTGAGATCGCGACTTCACATGTATTGGGCCAAAAGACTCCGTTTGCACAATTTCTACTAATGCTTCTTTAATCAATTCCATCACAGCTAAGAAGGTGACAACCACGCCAAGACGCCCTTCTTGAACAGTAAACAGGCTCACAAATGGTACAAATTGCTGATCTCGCAGCCTGTCTAACACTTGAGCCATGCGCTCTCGTGTCGACAATCGTTCTTTAGCAATATTGTGGCTCATGAACATATCCGCTCGGCGAAATACTTCCGATAAAACCAAAAGCAGCTCTTTCATCTCCACGTCGGGGTCAGGGCGCGTTAAATTTCTGTCTGGCGCTATAGCTTTGGCCGTATGCGTGTCTCGATGCTGCCTAGGCAGCTCGTCAAAATCTTCCGCGGCTTGCTTAAAGCGCTCATATTCTTGGAGGCGACGAATTAATTGTGCTCGAGGATCTTCCTCTTCCTCTTCCGCCTCTTCTGAACGCGGCAACAGCATGCGAGATTTGATCTCGGCCAGCATCGCAGCCATAACAAGGTACTCTGCCGCCAACTCAAAATTGACGGTCTTCATAATCTCGACATAGCCAACGTATTGGCGCGTTATTTCAGACACATCGATTTCTAAGATATCGAGATTTTGACGACGAATGAGGTAAAGCAGTAAATCTAGCGGGCCCTCAAATGCTTCTAGAATCACTTCCAAAGCATCGGGGGGAATGTACAAATCTTTCGGCATTTGGGTGACGGCCTCACCCTGAACTATCGCAAAAGGCATCTCCGATTGGGCGGGAGGTTTTGACCTTGTATTTTGCCCTTCAGCTTTGTCTCCTGCAGTATTTGGCGGCGTGTCTTTTGAGGCTGCTCTTGAAGTGGTTTTTGATTCGGCTAATTCAGCCTCTGACAGGTCTTCAGGTGAGACTGCTGGGGATTCTTTGTCAGAATCACTACAAAGTTCTTTAGAGTTATCATCGGTGTTGGTGCCAACACTTGAGTCTTCAACGACAACGGCATCCATCTGAGGAGTTGTGGCGGGATCAACATTAGATTCGTCTTGGCTTTCGACATCGTCGGCATCATGTGGAGCCGACAGAACCTCAGGTTCAGTACCAGTCAATTGATCGCACCTCTTTCTAGCAATGGCTTCGGGGCCTCTCGGCCGTGAATCAGCCATTATAACGAGAGAAGAGCCCGTTCGGCTACGATTGCTTATCAAAAAGACGAATAAAGAGAGGGGAAGGTCAATTAATGCCCGCCTGCAAACATGATCCTCGCGAGAGTGAATTTACCCCTCGAATGCTGCCGTATCACCACAACCTTGGCGGACGATCACAGGCTCATCTGCAGTTAAATCGATCACGGACGTCGCCTCCAAACCACAGAAGCCACCATCGATGACGGCCTCAAGGTGATGTTCTAAGGAATCACGAATATCATACGGATCCGTCATTGGATATGTATCGCCAGGCAACATGAGAGTACTGGTCATTAAAGGCTCCCCCAGAGCCGACATCAACGCTAACGCTATTTTATTATCAGGCACGCGCATTCCCAAAGTTTTACGCTTGGGGTGCATTAAGCGTCTTGGCACTTCTGACGTAGCGTTGAGAATAAAGGTATAAGGCCCAGGCGTATGACTTTTGATCAAACGAAATGCGGCGTTGTCAACCCGGGCATAATTCGCCAACTCGGATAAGTCACGGCACATCAAGGTAAAGTTGTGGTGCTTATCCAATTGACGAATTGCGCGAATACGATCCAAAGCCAACTTATCACCAATATGGCAACCCAAGGCATAGGCCGAATCGGTGGGGTAAGCGATCAAACCTCCCCTACGGATTATGTCCACCGCTTGATCAATTAAGCGAGACTGCGGGTTTTCTGCATGTATAGTAAAAAGTTGGGCCAAAAGATTACCTACTACGTTATTTTTACATTAAATCAATTTTAGCTGGCGAACTATTTCAACGCGAATAATTGCTTAGCTTTGGCCAACGGAGAAGAACCTAGAACAACACAAAGAAACATGTCATCACCGCTTGCTAGTGTATTCATACGGCATAGATGACAAAAAGGGGTCAACCCCAACAATCCCAAACTGGCGTTAGATCCTCAGGCAAAGAAGGGAAACGACCCAGCTCCTGCCACTGATTCCCCGGCGCATGAAAATCACTGCCGCAAGACGCGGCCAGCTCATATTTACGCGCGATTCCCGCTAAGTCTCGCGTTACATCTCGGTGCTGCTGGCCACTAATCACTTCAATTGCTCGGCCACCAGCCTCTTTAAAGTCGGAGACCATAGCGCATAGCTTTGTACGTGTCATTTTGTATTTATGTGGATGTGCAATCGCTGCCACCCCCCCCGCATCAACCACAGTGCGCACAACGTCTTCAATTTCCGGCCAAATTTGCTTCACATCACCAATTTTACCGGCACCCAAGTATTTTTTGAAACATTGAGCGACCGACTTGCAATAGCCTTCCTCAACCATAAATTGCGCAAAATGAGGCCGTCCAATAATACCGGAGCCCGCAAATTTACGAGCACCTTCCAGCGCACCATCAAAACCTGCCGCAGCTAGTTTGTCCGCAATAATTACTGCGCGTGTTTCTCGCAGTACTGCTTGAGATTCAACCGTCTTTTTTAAGCATTCCGCATTAAGGTCAAAGTTAAGGCCCAGCATATGAATGTTGCGCCCAGCCCACTGACAGGAAAATTCGATACCGGTAATCAACTCAATGCCCTCCTCCTCTGCTTTTTTTGCAGCACGAGCAAGGCCAATGATGGTATCGTGATCAGTAAGTGCTAAAACATCCACTTCTTGGCGTTTAGCTCTCGACACCAGCTCCTCAGGGCTTAAAATACCATCTGATTGATCGCTATGGCAGTGTAGATCAAAGACTTTTGACAACTCAATACTCTCTTGTTTGATACGACTTCATGACTGAAAAACACGAAAAGAAAGAAAACCTATTTCTTAACATTATCCTCAATATCGTAATACCGACCATTATTTTAATGAAGTTTAGTGGTGAAGACGCTTTAGGTGTAAAAAATGCGATTATCGTCGCGCTTATGTTTCCAATAGGATACGGCTTTTACGACTTCACACGCGCTAAACGCGTCAACCTATTCTCTGCGCTTGGCGTGTTAAGTATATTTTTGACCGGCGGCATTAGTTTACTCGAACTCGACCCAAAGTATATTGCTATTAAAGAAGCCGCAATCCCCGCGCTATTCGGTATCGCCACCATAGTCTCGCTGTACACCCGCTACCCCCTGGTTAAAACCTTTCTTTATAACGAGAAACTGATTCAAGTCGATAAAGTTAGCCAAATACTGCAACGTCAATCAGCCGAACCAGCATTTGAAAGCTGCTTGCGTAACGCCTCATTGATGGTGGCCAGCTCATTTTTCTTATCGTCTGTACTTAACTATGGCCTTGCGCGCTACCTATTGACAAGCCCACCGGGCACTCCGGAATTCAACGCCGAACTGGGTCGCATGACAGCGCTAAGCTTTCCAGTGATTGCCGTTCCATCTATGTTAGTGATGCTGCTAACCTTATTTTATCTCTATAAAAGCATCACCAAACTGACCAACTTATCTCTGGAAGAAATTTTCGTCGATCCAGAAGCCAATAAAGAAAAAAAATAAGGGGATAGTATTTTGTTGTACGCCATTATCGCTGAAGATGTAAACGATAGCCTTGAAGCTCGCCTGAAAACACGACCGGACCACCTTGCCCGCTTGCAGGCATTACAAACTGAAGGCCGCTTAGTGCTTGCAGGCCCCCACCCTGCTATCGATACAGAAGATCCCGGTGAAGCAGGATTTACAGGCAGTCTGATTATCGCAGAATTTGACTCATTAGCCTCGGCCAAAAGCTGGGCAGACGCCGATCCGTATATCGCCGCAGGCGTTTATAAACATGTTATCGTTAAGCCCTTCAAAAAAGTGCTTCCCTAATCGACTGCCGACGGATTACACGGCAAACATCATCGACGTAAAACATATTGTCGACACGAAACAGCGCGCGCCACATAATTCATAACCAAAGCATGTACACCTGCTATGAAAAACCCCCTGAAAACCTGGACACTGATACTCTTAACGTTGCTCAGTACTCCTTTATTAGCCGAAGAAACTGTATACGTCAGTGACGTGCTATACGTGCCGCTGCGAAGTGGGGCCAGCATCGAATACAGAATTATTAACGCAGCCCTCAAAAGCGGAACCAAACTAGCTCGTCTCGAACAAAGTGAAGATGGGGTTTGGTCAAAAGTACGTATAGGGAACGGCCCAGATGCCGTTGAAGGCTGGATTAGAAACCAATACGTTGCTCGCGAAATGACATCTCAGCTGAAACTCACATTGGTAGAAACTAAGCTAGCCCGAAGTAAAAAACAAAGTGCCAAATTTAAAGCCCTAAACAAGCAACTTAAAAAAGAGAACTCAGCTCTAACCCGCAAAGGCAATCAAGTATCTCAATCCAAATCGCAAATATCACGCGAGTTAGACGCGCTTAAACAGCTCTCATCTGGCGCAGTTGAGCTCGATAAAAACTATCAAGAACTACTTCAAAAACACGAAGTCACACAAACACAACGCGACTCGCTAATAGCAGAGAATGTACAACTCAAGGGTGACCAGAGTTTAAGCTTTATGCTCTACGGTGCCGGCATCTTACTATTGGGAGTTTTCCTCTCTATTGTTTTGCCAGCCTTAAAACCGAAAAAGGGTTACTCTGAATGGCGATAGGCTCTTAGTTAGCGGCCTGCCCCTTCAACTCTCGCACGTATACTATTCGCTTAAACATTGATTCATGAGAACGGATATGACAAAAACGCTTTATACAAACGTACTCCGCAGCGCCTTTTTTATCGGCGTGTTAGTAACAGCATCCCTTTGTTTTGCTGAAGCCAAAAAACCACAAAACAAAAACCCGGCTCCAGCGGAAAACCCTCTCGTTTTGTTTAAAACGACCTCTGGCGATATTACGATTGAGCTATACCCCAAAGAAGCCCCCATTACCGTGGCAAACTTTTTAAAGTATGTCGACAACGGCTTTTATGATGGCGTTATTTTTCACCGTGTAGTCCCAGGCTTTGTTGTTCAAGCTGGCGGCTTTACCTTTGATTTTCAGCGCAAAGAAACTTTAGATCCCATCAAGAACGAATCGTTTAACGGGTTGAACAACGCAAAAGCCACGCTCTCTATGGCAAGAACTGGCGTCATCGACAGCGCTACGTCCCAGTTTTTTATTAACCTACGCAACAACCGCTCTCTAGATGCGGCGGGTAAGCGTCACGGCTACGCAGTATTTGGTAAAGTCATCAAAGGAATGAAGGCCGTTACACTCATCGAAAAAGAACCGCGCGGACTGCATAAAATGTTTCCAGAGGCGCCCAATGCAGCCGTTATTATTGATAAAGCATCACGGTTAAATGCTCCTCGACCCAAAAACCAAGAAGCTAAATCAATCAACGAAACAAAGCAAAGCAAAAACAAAAGAAGCTAATACGATCAGAAGTAACACAAGCCGAGGACGACACCATTAAGAACGAAGAGCAAAACATAGCGCTAAGCGTCAACCTCAACAAAATCGCTTTGGTTCGCAATTCCCGCGATGGAAATTACCCAGACCTTCGACAATTTGCCGACATTTGCATTGCCGGTGGCGTTCAGGGGCTTACCGTCCACCCCCGCCCAGATCAACGGCATATTCGTCCCGGTGATGTCTTTCAGCTCGCTGATATAGCAAAAGCTGCGAATATCGAATTTAATATCGAGGGCAACCCCTTCGCACCCGCACTTAATGATTACCCTGGCCTGCTCAGCCTTGTCGAACAGACAAAACCAACACAGTGCACACTCGTACCCGACTCGGACCAGCAAAAGACCTCCGATCATGGTTTCGACTTACATCGTGATTTCGATGCATTAGTGCCGATTGTTCAGAAGCTAAAAGACATGGGGGTACGAGTCAGCCTATTTATGGACCCCGACCCCACTCAGATTAAATTAGTGAAAAAGCTTGGCGCAGATCGGATCGAACTCTACACAGGACCCTTTGCCTGGGCGTTCGAAAATGATCGAGAGACCGCAGAGATGCTGTTCGCAGAGCACTGCGAAGCAGCAAAAACAGCGCAATCACTCGGACTGGGCATCAATGCAGGACACGACCTTAATCTACACAACATGAAGCTGTATCGAAATCTACCAGGACTGCAGGAAGTGTCGATTGGCCACGCACTTACAGTCGATGCGCTTTTGATGGGATTTGACGCCGCAGTTAAGGCATATCGCTCCGTTTGCGGCTAAACTGAATAGAGCACTTGGGCATATAGAAGAATTTTGTTAACAGCGGGGCAAACCTTTGCTCCGCCCTATTGTCTAGGTGATGAACCGATTTCTTCACACCGGCAACCCCGGAATACAGACAGAGGCCTCATCATGCATTCAATACTTGTCACAGACTATATGGATTGCGACCCCCATGCGATTATCAACACCACGACGGTCAGAGATGTAATTGCGTCACTGATGAAAGCCCAGATACCCGGAGCACCGGTTGTCGACGAACATAAAAACCTGGTTGGCTTTGTCTCAGAACAAGATTGTATTCAAGAGATGCTCAACGATGCTTTTTATTGTGAAGAGTCGCCGTCCGTCACCTCGGTTATGCAAACCGACGTAAAAACCGTTACGCCTAATACCTCTATCGTCGAAATTGCCGAAAGAATGGCCAAAAGCTCCCCTAAAAATTACCCGGTGTGCAGTGAAGGAAAATTAGTCGGCCTAATATCTCGTCAACTGATATTAAAAGCGCTGTTAGAAGCCAACGAAGACTGCTACATTCACGCCTAAATAATCCAGCTTGCCGCTGAACGCGGCAAGCTGACCACAAGAACACTTCACGAAACCTACCTAAAAGATCAGCATGACCGACCGCGACGCATACGTGGAGAAAAAAAAGTTTTTCTCCACCATTCTGACTATTTATGGCCGTAAGCCAGTATTAGAAGCCCTATCAACACCCGGAGTCGAAGTTCTGCGCCTCCACCTTTCGGACTCCAATAAGCCGGCAGGTATTCTTGACGAAATCACTACCTTAGCGAAAAAAAATAATGCGGAGATAGTGCACCATTCCCGCGACGCGCTTTCTCGCATTTCGAAAAACAAAAAACAAGACCAAGGCATTGCCGTCGACCTAAAACCCAAGGGCTTTCAATCCTTCGAAGATTTTATCGCTGCGACGTCAGCGTCTCCTGAAAAAACCTTCGAGCTGATCGCCCTAGACAATGTCACGAACCCACAAAACGTCGGCATGATCATTCGGGCCGTATGTGCTTCACCAATGACAGGGCTATTGCTGCCACAAAAAGGCTGTGCCAAATTAGACGCTCTCGTCATTAAGGCCAGCGCGGGCACATTATTTAAAGCGAATATTATTCGTTGCGACAGCCTTAGAAAAAGCCTTCAAGTTTTGAGAGATCGTGATGCTGACCTTATTGCATTGGATTTAGATACTGATCAAATACTTAAACAAAACACCGACCAAAGCCGGAATCGTGTGTTTGTATTGGGGAATGAGACAGACGGCGTATCAAAAGAAGTGAAAGCCTTGTGTAACCAGAAGGTTAAAATCCCTATGGCCAATCAGGTGGAGTCGCTAAATGTAGCGATAACAGCAGGGATTATTGCGTTTAGAAACGTAGAGCTATAACCCTTTTAGATAAACGCCTTTCAATATGTTCTTTCGATAGGAGCTTGAGTTAGCCCCTTCAAATTAGGAGGTAGATTTAATGAAGTTAGCAAACGGCTGTATTACTAACTGGAAATAGTCGGTTAGGCCAGTGCAGCCCAGCAGTATAGATCTCTCGTATTAGCCTTCGGGACGCCCCTCACCAACTTCACCATCCTCAGGCAGACTTTCACTCAATTGCCTCACCGACCACAGTGTTCGCGTCATCATAAACACCACAAATAAACAGATGCTCGACACGCTCATCACCATAAAAATGGTTTTAATCGGGATTATATCGACCACAACCCCTGTCACCATCGCACCGATTGGCGCAGCGCCAAATAACATAAGCTGATACACCGACATAACTCGCCCACGCATTTCGGCACCGGCCAACGATTGCGCCACCAACCGACATCTTCCAGCCGAATTACCGGCAACCAAGCCCCAAACAAACACCAACATGTAAAACCCGAATGGCGTAGGCCCTTTGGCCAAACCAAAGCCCACCATTGCTGTATACAACAAACTAAACAGAGCGCCCTGACCTGGGAATTCGACGGTCTTTTGTCGCAATAAAAACGTATGGGACACAACCATCCCTAAAACAAACAAAGCCTGTAAACCCGCATATTCTGCAGCTGAGTAATGGTAAACTCGTGTTGCCACAACTGGAATCAAGACAAGAAAGACGCCCATATGCATATAGCCATTGAAAGCAATTAGCGCCATCAACTGTCGAAGTCCTGGGCTTTTAGAAACAGTCTTTATTGCCCCCACTATATCTCTATATGTTGAGCCTCGTTTTACCTCAACAGGGCGACGAGAAGATACCAAACTGAAAAAGACTAGAGTAGAAAACCCCGATACTGCCACTTGGATCACGATCACAAAGCTAATACCAAAAGCATCTGAAAGCGCGGCCACGCCAATCCCCATGCCTTGCAATACAAACTGGGTAATACTGAGCAACGACACGCGTTTCTGTAGCGTAATGCTCCGCATATCGGCAACAAACTTTTCCCGAACAGGCTGCAGAAAGGCATTACCAGCCCCGACCGCCGCCGCATAGACCATCAAAAGAACGAAATTACCGTGACCACTTTGCACAACCAATAGCAAACCAACATAACTCAACGTCAGCAAGCCCTGGGCTGCGGCCAAGATTTTGGCCGGGTCAAAACGGTCTGCCCACGCGCCCGCTATAAGCATAAACAAAAGGTTGGGCAACAAAGCTGCGCCCTGGACCATACCCCACTCCACAGCGCTAAGCTGAAGTTCCTGCATGGAGATCCAGGCAAGGATGACCAAATGTATGCCTAAGGCAAAGGCGCTGGAACCGTGGGAAATGAGGAATCGGGCAAGTTGGGGCAAGGTGTTGGACTCTTCTGGTCTGGGTACAAGTTAGCTAGTGCAATTGACTCAAGTTCCCCGATGACAGCTACTCAACTGGGCATGACGATAACCACTACATTACAAAACTATGATTATACGATGATTTACCCGTAATGATGACCGGAATAGACGCTTAAATCCATCAACTCAGCTTTAGTGCTTTAACATGACGACGCAACTGTTCTAGCAGCTGACTTTGATCTTCATAAGCAATACGAAGGTACAAACGCGTGATACCGCGGACTTGCGCAGCCCACTGTTTTTTCTCGCGGCTAATACGCTCAGAAAATGCCTGGGGCGTTTCTCCAACTTCTGGAGAGAAGCCTTTTCTCTTTAATTTTTTTACAAATTTCGCATATAAGGCTTGTTCGGGATATTGATATTCGACGGCCCCCTTCCACGTTAAAAAGATAAAATAAATAAGCAAAAACCCCGTGATGATGGCAACAAAAAAAGCACCGATTCGCCACGCTTCTGTACCGCCAAATAAACGTTTAAGGACACTCAGCTGCTTGTCTGTGTCATAACCCAATACCCATTGATGCCAACTATAGCTCATTGCATCCAAACGCAGATTTAAAGCATTTAACCAGGCCCCTCTAAACACCGACGAAATTAATGCCCTCTCTTCATCATTTAAAGACGCTTCCAGACCTCGCTCAATCCGCAACGGTGAAACGGCTCCTGTCGGGTCAACTCTCAGCCATCCTTTATTCGGGAGCCAAATTTCGGCCCAGGCATGCGCATCCGATTGCCGAACAATAAGATAGTTTTCAACTGGGTTGAGTTGCCCTCCTTGATACCCCACCACAACTCGGGCAGGAATTCCCGCCGCTCGCATTAACACAACAAAACTACTGGCAAAATGCTCACAAAATCCTTTTTGAGTAAAAAATAAAAACTCATCCACACTGTGCGTACCCAGAGGCGGCGGCCTTAAGGTGTAAGAAAAAGATGCGTTGTACATCGATAACGCTTTTATCACCAAATCATAGCCACGGATTCCCTCCCCTAGCCACTGACGAGCCAACTCAACCGACCTAGGATTGGAGCCGATGGGGAGTTCTAGATTTTTGCTGTATGAATACGCGCTCAAGCCAGACGGCGCAGCAAGATACTGAGACGTCGACACCACCTTATACTGTGTTCGACTGGCAATGGGCTTTCGCGTTTTGACCAGATAATCCGATACAAATAATACTTTATTTGCACTCGACTGGACCGAAAGCGGCGTCATTAAGGTAAACAACCATCGCTGCTGATGCGGCTCCATTAATACTTCATAACGAAATACGTCTGGAGCCTGAGGCACAACCAAACCCCACGAGGTTGGAACATTATTTAAAATAGAGTCGCGTTTATTGGTATTACGACGAAAGAGCGTTTGCTCATCGTGATTCCAACTGCGACCATCGAAGCGATCGAGTACTAGGCCACGCCAGTACCACGCCTCTCGACTCGGCATGCTGTCGTTAAGGCTCGACTCAAATGAAACACGAAAGGCAATTTTACTCGACTGGCTAAGCGCACTAAAATCGCCCGGCGACATTGTATCGCTAAACCCAGTGATCCCAGTTTGCTTTGGTAGCGGCACATGCCATAAAGAACCAAACCTCGGCAACACCAAAAACAATAACACCATCACGGGCAAGCTCTGAAAAACCAGCACAGAAGCCAGCCATAGCTGTTTTTTTATCGGTAACGGCTGACTTCGATAAATACAGCTCCATGCGCTTATTAATATCAGTACCGAAATAAAACCGTAAAGTGCAATAAACATTGTTTGAAAAAATAAAAACTGCGCTGCGACCGCAATAAAGCCCACGTAAACCACCAGCAACACATCGTTCCGTGAACGCACTTCAAGTAATTTTAAAACAAAAGACACCACTAAAAATGCGACTAATGGCTCGACGCCAAGAGTACCAGCGTAGGAAAGTAACAAGCCCGCAATACATAAAGCACCCAAAAATGCTTTCGCTTTATTCCCAGGAAAAGACCACGCCCCACGGTATATTTGAATTCGCCAAAGTAATGAGAGCGCCCAAACAAGCGGCACCCATACTGGCAAATACGTAAACAGCGGGAGTATTGATACCGCCTGGGCAACTAAAAGCCATGCCAAGGTATTGCGGCTTACCCATTGCTCGGATGTGTCTTTACTCAAGTGCTCATCTCATTCGTTAATTTAATAATTCGTTATTACTTACGTAGTTTCATTACTTAATTTTACTCACGTTAATCTGTTCGAAGCCTAATGACAGCGAAAAACCAGTGGGGTCAGTAAAAATGGCATCTTATAGCTTCAAACTATTATGCTGGCAATAATCCCCACACTCCCAGAAAGCCAGTGCAATGCGCCGTAAATAAAAACCCCGAGGCAATCTTTTAACTCTCACTAATACGACTACTCTTCATATTCTGCTAACGCGTCTAGCACAAGAGCCTTGTGATTTTCACCTTTGTTCGGCTGTATTTTCATGCCAGGCAATATAAGCCCAAAATTCTCGTCTTGAGAGCTTAATTCTAAAGCCCAAAAACAAAGAGCAGAAAGTTTGAGTTCTGCATCTAAAACATTGATCTGACTGAAGTCCAACCATATTTCTCGTGAAATATTTTGGCTAAATTCTTTAGTAAATAAGCCTCGATCACGGGCATAAAGCTTCCATGCGATGTGCTTAATCGGGTCGCCAGGACGGTATTCATGAAATGCGCTAAAGTCTTCACCACCTTTCGCCGGGTGCTCACCATCACCTTCATCGTCAATAACTGTCGAATTGTTTAAGGGCAATTCAACTGGGCGTGGATATACCAATGCGTGTGCATCAAACTTTAGCCAGGTCCAACAACGTAGCAGTCCCAATGGGTATAAACACTGCACTAATAATCGTTGCGGCCTAATATGGCCTCTATGAGCGGCCAACATGTTTACACTTACCTGACATAACGACTTTTCCCTGCTATCAAATTCATCTGACTCCCAATCGCTGTCTTGCCAGCGCATCCCAATGCCATTGCTCATTCTGCGTGTCGTATTATTAACTGCAATAAAAAATGTCACCTTCTCACCAACAAAGGCATTCGCCGCCCCTTTTAATTCCACTTCCAGTCCAGCCAAATTAGCAAAGGTATGTAGAATACTCACAACAAAAAGGCTAACAAGTAAAAAGGTTAAGGCAAGAATAAGATTGTTTTGATAATTCGTCCCTAGTAACCAGAGCACAGTTAGAAACAACAGAAAAACAAAACCTCGGCGTGTCGGAAAAATATAAAGGTTTTTTAACGTGAGCTTGTGGGTATTCGAACTCGGATTACGCCGATCAATGAATTTAAAGAATCGGTCTTGGAAAAAACCGACGAGAGGCTGTAACGCGTTAGAAACTTTAGACGACGCTGACATTTTTCAGAATGTAATCAGTGATCGCATCAGAGCCGACAACATTATCCTGCTTACCTTTTGAAAGTGCTCCTCGCACACGATGACCAACGACAGAAGGTAAAACCGTTTGCAGGTCCTCTGGCAACACATACTCTCGGTTATCAATTAAGGCCCAAGCCTTGGCTGCCTGTAGCAAAGCCAAGGCGCCACGCGGCGATAAGCCAAAGGTGAAGTGTTCATTAAAGCGAGTAAAGTCGACAATACGCTGCAGGTAATCCAACAATTGCTCGCTGGCCTTAATGGACTTCACTTGTGCTTGTATCGCCTGTAATTGTGCCGTATCGACCATCGGCTCAAGTACCTTAAGTCGCTCTCTGGGGTCAACTCCTCGATACAGTTTACGCTCGGTGTCAGCAGTGGGATATCCCAGTGATATTCGCATAAGAAAGCGATCGAGTTGAGATTCTGGTAGCGGATAAGTACCTGCCTGGGATAGAGGGTTTTGTGTAGCGATAACAAAAAATGGTTCGGGTAAAGGGCGAGTCTCCCCCTCTATTGTGACCTGCTTTTCTTCCATCGCTTCGAGCAAAGCGCTTTGGGTTTTTGGCGTGGTTCTATTCACTTCATCCGCCAATAAAACCTGGGTAAATATGGGGCCAGAATGAAAGGTAAACGATGAGGTCTCTCTATCGAATACCGCCGCCCCGAGAATATCCGCCGGCAACAAGTCACTGGTAAATTGCACTCGTTCGTAGCTAAGACCCAAGATCTTCGCCAAGCACTGGGCTAGCGTTGTCTTCCCCATACCGGGCAAGTCCTCGATTAACAAGTGACCTTTTGAAAACAAGCAGGACAGAGCCAGCTTTACCTGGCGCTCTTTACCAAGTAGGACGGTGCCTACGCCGTCGATAATACCGGAAATCAATGAATTCATAGCACTTAAAAACTCTCACTCGCAATAACTTCAGCCTAGACTCTTAACCCGAACAATGCACTTATCGGTAACGATTGTTCTGCAGTTAACGCCAGGCAATCTAACTCGCTTAGTAACCCCCAAACGACACGTAATAACTCTACACACCTCCCCGGCCTCCTGTCTCCCATCCCTGCCTCCCGTCTCCCGTCCACTCTTCAACTACCATTTTTTCTCTTGAAATTGACAACCTTTGACACTCATTTTTTTTCGAAACGCCTCTGCAATCTCATTTTGTTCGCGCCTAGAAATCGTTTTCCCGTCCCGTTGAAGCACCACGTGCCGAGAACCTCTTGATTCACCCCATTTAAGCTTCACGTAACGCTTTCTCGCCTTTTCACAGGCTTTCTTAAAGGCTTGCTGTTGCTCTATTTCGTGGGGGTCAGGTCCATCGTCGTAATGATCCGGTCTTCTTCGAATTTCCACCTCTTCGGACAGGTTAAGTGGCGGGAGTTCAACTGTTTCGGTTTTGACGCCAGGCGGAGGCGCGTCGCTGATATGCAGCTTCCCCTGATCATCACGCCATTGGTAGATCTCTGCCGACGTCATTAATGAACACAGCGTAACACTCGTTATTATGAGAAAAAGGGATACATTATGAAAAGATTGAGAACGGGGCATGGTGCTTTCCTTAAACTCTGCAAATCACTTTTAAAGCACTACCCAATTGGAGATTAGATGGTGCTTACCTGCCTATGGTTTGTCGATTTCGACTTCAGCTATGACTAACGGGGCACGATTAACGAATACCCCTAGCTTCGATGTAATAGGCAGGCAAGGACACTCTTTCCTGCCATTCATCTGAGTAAGTTTTAACTTGTCAGCATCGACCACATTAACGTCAATTACTGAGCGTCGTCTTCCCATGCTTCAATAACTTCTTTTACCGAACGCATCGCGTCAATTGATGCCGGAACCCCGCAGTAAACTGCCGCATGTAGAAATACCTCTCGAATCTCGTCCTTCGTACAACCATTACGAAGTGCACCCCTTACATGGCCTTTTAATTCTTGCGAGCATTTTAGTGCGGTGAGCATCCCTAAGGTGACCAAGCTTCGGGTTTTACGCGGCAAACCATCGCGTACCCACGTCGCGCCCCAGGCATTTTCGTTGACCATATCCTGAAGCGGCTGATCCCATTCGGTGGCATTGCTCAAAGCACGATCAACAAATTCATCTCCCATCACTTCTCGACGAACTTTTAAACCGGCTTCTCTTTTTGGATTGGACACTGACGTACCTCATTAAGTATTTGAATAGAGTTTTCGTATTATATGAGATGTGAGCGTATAACGGGAGACAAGACGTAAAAGGGCGGCAGATTAGATATTAGAACACAGCCCATATTTTGCATCCTAGCTAAATATCGGTTTATTATACCTGAGGCCCTTTTTATATGACCCGCTGGTTTACGCCAGCTAACGCTTGTCGTAAACGGCACACAATAAAAAATTTTTGATCTAAATCTCTTGCCCACCCTTTGGTTATCCGACTTTCAAATAAACAATTTTGTGATCAGTTATTTATGCCGACTCTCTCTGTATTGCACCGGCGACAACCCTACCGTCTTTTTAAATAAACGCGAAAAATAGTACGGGTCTTCGTACCCCAATGATAAACCAACCTGTTTAACCGAATACTCACTGCTATCCAGCCATTCACATGCTCGCTGCATTTTTAAATTGATAAAATACTGAATGGGTGAATACCCTGTAAGCGCTTTAAAACGTTTAGAAAAATAGTACTTCGACAATTTAAGATGCTCAGCCAAGGTATCTAGGCTCAATTGACCTTGTATATTTGCAATCATAAATTCCTGAACCTCATTAAGACTAATGGCGATACCCGGATGTAAACGGTGCTGCTTAATGAGCAGTGTCAGGAGGCTCAGGAGTTTATGCAATAAATGACAACCGTGAATAAAACCATCCAGATCATGATGCGTTCGTCTTAATTCAAAAGCCGCGTCAAAATTGCTAATGATCTGTGGGTGCAAACCAATATTTTCCGTCAATGCCCGCATACCTAGATGCTCATAAAACGCTTGGCTATGCGGCCCATCAAAATGCACCCAATAGATGGACCAAGGTTCTGCTTCATCAGCTTGGTAGCAGTGCGCTATACCTGGAGGGAGTAATATTAGTGAGCCGGGCGATATCGTGTAGCTTTGACGATCAGCCTCTAAATTTCCATAACCCGCCGCGCAGTAAATCAATAAGTAATTGTCATGATCCCGACGCTGCATTTTGTGGGCATGGCCATTAGGGTAATAACCCGTTGCCAATGGATATGGACCCGTTAATAAGGGGTGAGCAACTAATTCCGGAAGGATAAATGCGGGGGTCAAGAAGCGAATTCCTTCTGGGGGTAATGACCAGCGAGAAGTAATACTCATCTAACACCTTGAATATGAAAGGTTTTATAGAAACCAATAGAAAACTAGAAGCTTAACCAATAGCAATATAGTCCATCATAAAGACAACATCGTCAATCCCTCGTCAAACAAGTCTATGGTTAGATATGAGCAGCTTCATTACCCATGTAACTGTAACGTTAAGAGAAAGAGTAACGAGATGAGCGATACCGCACTAAAGGCTTTTCCAGCAAGACTTCCCCAGCTCATCAACGGCGAATGGAAGCCAAGTAAAGCAAGTGAAACTATCCCAGTTACTAACCCCGCAACCCAGGAAGTTCTGACTCTGGCCCCCTGTGCGACGCACGAAGAAATCACCTCAGCGATTACATCCGCAACAACGGCGTTTGAGTCGTGGAAAGAAACCCCAGCACCCGTTCGCGCTCGCCTGATGCTGAATTATCAACACTTGTTAAAAGAACATCATGACGAACTTGCCACGATATTATCACTGGAAACCGGCAAAACCTTCGAAGACGCCAAAGGCGATGTTTGGCGCGGCATAGAAGTCGTTGAACATGCCTGCAATATCGCATCGTTAATGATGGGAGAAACCGTTGAAAATGTCGCACGTTCAATCGACTGTTATTCCTATATGCAACCCTTAGGCGTATGCGCTGGCATTACGCCATTTAACTTCCCCGCCATGATTCCACTGTGGATGTTTCCTCTGGCAATCGCCTGCGGTAATACCTTTATTTTAAAACCCTCAGAACAAGATCCGTTAACCCCCACACGTTTAGCCGAATTGTTCGAACAAGCTGGCGCCCCCAAAGGGGTATTACAGGTTATTCACGGCGCTAAGGAACAAGTCGATCACTTACTCACACATCCCGACATAAAAGCGATTTCTTTTGTTGGCTCGGTTAATGTCGGGCAATCGATTTACCGTACAGCAACAGATAACCTTAAACGCGTACAAGCATTTGTCGGCGCTAAAAATCATATGGTCGTGATGCCCGACGCCAGTAAACAACACGTCATCAACAGCTTAGTCGGCGCCAGTTTTGGCGCTGCTGGTCAACGCTGTATGGCCATTTCTGTCGCGGTAATGGTGGGAACCGCAAATGAATGGGTCGAAGAATTAAAAAACGCCGTCAGTCACATTCGCCCCGGCGCGTGGGATGATCCCGATGCGGCCTACGGCCCGCAGATAAATCCGCAAGCGCGTGAACGCGTGTTATCGCTTATCGAAAAAGGCAAAGAGGAAGGTGCTGCCTGTATTTTAGACGGATCAAATATTACTGTAGATGGCTTCCCGAATGGGAATTGGGTCGGCCCCACTATTTTTACCGACGTCTCCACCGAAATGGAAATATATAAGAGCGAAATTTTTGGCCCGGTGCTCTGTATTGTTAAAGTCGAGACCTTAGACGACGCAATACAGTTAATTAACAAAAACCCCTTTGGCAACGGCACTTCTATTTTTACAGCTTCCGGTGCCGCTGCCCGAAAATACCAACATGAAATACAGGTCGGGCAAGTGGGCATTAACGTACCGGTTCCGGTGCCACTGCCTTTCTTTTCATTTACCGGTTGGCGCGGCTCCTTTTATGGTGACCAACACGCCTACGGTAAGCAAGCCATTCGCTTTTATACGGAAACCAAAACCGTAACTTCTCGCTGGTTTGACGACGATATTCCAACGGGCGTGAATATGACAATCCACTTAAAATAAGTCAAATTAAGAGAGTTCAAGAATGGATTTTAATTTAAGCGAAGAACAACAAGCCTTTCGTGAAACTGCTCGCAGTTTTTCTGAAAAGGAATTAGCGCCCTGTGCTGCCGAGTGGGATGAGAAACACATATTCCCCATCGACGTTATTCGCAAAGCAGGTGCTCTTGGATTTTGCGGTATATACTGCAGTGAAAGCGCTGGCGGACTGGGATTACCACGCTTAGATGCCGCAATAATTTTAGAAGAGTTGGCTGGCGGCTGCACCTCGACAGCGGCATATATTTCCATTCAAAACATGGTGGCCTGGATGGTCACCCGCTGGGGCAGTGAAAGCGTATTGGCCCAGTGGCAAACCGCCTTAGTGAGTGGGCAAGCCCTAGGGTCGTATTGCTTAACCGAACCCAATTCTGGCAGCGACGCCGGTTCATTACGCACACGCGCACAGCGTGACGGCGACAGCTATGTGCTAAACGGCAGCAAGATGTTTATTAGTGGCGCAGGCAGTACCGAAGTATTAGTGGTGATGGCGCGAACCGGCACACAAAAAGATGGCCCGCGTGGCGTATCGGCATTTGTAGTGCCTGCCGACTCACCCGGTATTGAATACGGCAAAAATGAGAACAAAATGGGCTGGCACAGCCAACCAACTAAAGCCGTTATGTTTGATAACGTCCGCATTCCCAAAGACAATATATTGGGCAAAGAAGGCGAAGGCTTTAAATTTGCCATGCAAGGCTTAGACGGCGGTCGTATTAATATCGCCGCCTGCTCTGTCGGAACAGCCCAAGCCGCACTTATTCATGCACAACGCTACATTCAAGAACGCGAACAATTTGGCCACCCCATTGCAGACTTTCAGACAGTGCAATTTAAATTAGCAGACATGGCAACCGAATTAGTCGCCGCCCGTCAAATGGTCTATTTAGCTGCTAGCAAATTAGACGAAGGCCATCCGGAAAAAACCGCTTATTGCGCAATGGCAAAACGCTTTGCAACAGACGCTGGCTTTAAAATTTGTAATGACGCCTTACAGCTCCACGGCGGTTACGGATACTTATGCGAATTCCCGCTTGAACGCTTTGTTCGCGACACTCGTGTGCATCAAATTCTTGAAGGCACTAATGAAATTATGCGTCTTATTACCGCGCGGCGGTTATTGAAGGACGGCGCATTGGAGATGATTCGATGAAAACCCAACGACCACACCAGTTCACACTTGGAGAATCGTATGCGTAAAAAAATCGCTTTTTTTGGTTTAGGTAATATGGGCCTTGGAATGGCAGCCAATCTGGCAAAAAATGATTTTAATGTTTGCGCCTTCGACCCATCTGCTAGCGCCTTAAAAAATGCACAAGCACAGGGCTGCTCAATTGCCACTTCTGCAATCGACGCAATTAACGGGGCAGACGTTATTATTTCGATGCTGCCCACTGGATCCATCGTCGAAAGTTTATATATTGATAATGAAAATTTATTATCCGTTATATCAAAAACCGCATTAGTCATCGACTGCTCGACCGTTGCGCCAGAAACGTCTCGACGTGTAGCTCTGGAAGCAGAAAAGTACAACATCAACACAATTGACGCTCCGGTATCCGGTGGCACTGCCGCTGCTGCTGCAGGCACTCTATCTTTTATGTGTGGAGGATCGGAAAAGAATTGTAAAGACGCCGAGACAGTTTTACTCGGCATGGGCACTCATGTTTTTCGGGCCGGAGATCATGGCGCAGGTCAAATAGCAAAAATCTGCAATAATATGTTACTCGCCATACATATGACGGGAACAGCCGAGGCATTACAGTTGGGCGTTAATAATGGATTAGACCCAAGTGTACTATCCGAAATAATGCGCAATAGTTCGGGGAACAATTGGTCCCTGGAAAAATATAACCCCTACCCCGGCGCTATGGAAAACGTTCCGGCCAGCCGTGAATATCAAGGGGGGTTCATGGTCAATCTGATGTGCAAAGATTTAGGGTTGGCAATGGGAGCGGCTTCAAATAGCCAATCGTACGCCCCTATGGGTGCTCTAGTGAACAGTTTGTACAACTTACACCGTGAATCCTCAGAACAGGAAAATAGTACTCTAGACTTTTCCAGCATCCAAAAAATATTCCCAGAATCGAAAAATACCCGTTCGTAAATTCCTAACGCCAAACCCCTCAATGCCTGTAACCATAACGAGGACAGTCAAATGGAAAACACTTTTTCGGGCCTATCAATTATAGAAGCTTGGCAACACTCAGTACGGATTAACCAACATAAAAAAGCGCTCCATTTTTCAGACCGAATCTGGACCTATGCAGATTTGGACCTTGCGGCACAACAGGTTGCTGCCGAGTTTATCGCTCTAGGATTTATTCAAGGTGATCGAGTAGCCGCCTACGGTAAAAACTCTGATGCCTACCTTATTACATTTATCGCCTGTCTTTACACAGGTATTATTCATGTACCAGTCAACTTTTTATTAAAGGGCGATGAGCTAACCTACGTTCTCAAGCAATCTGGAGCAAAGGGGCTTATCTATGATTGTCGACTGGAAAATACTGTTCGTCAGGTTCGAAGACATTGTCCAGATTTAAAATTTGAAGGTTTATTTTTTAACGAAATTTCACCGACTAAGGAAAACAATTCACCTTTCACGGTACATACAATTGCTCAACGCAAAACTCCGATAGAATTATCGCCCATCATTTCCCGTAATGATGACTACATTCAAATACTGTACACCTCTGGAACAACATCTGTAGCCAAGGGCGCAGTAATGACCAACAGCTGCTTAATGACCCAATATATGGGGGCCATTAAGCATTTAAACATCCAAACTACTGACCACTCACTAGCGGCGCTTCCGCTTTACCATACCGCACAAATGCACGCATTCACCCTTCCCTGTTTGCTCGTTGGCGCGACCACGATCTTAATTGAATCCCCCGACGCCTCCCGGTGCTTATCGCTCATTGAAAAACAAAAGATAACTTCGTTTTTTTCACCGCCAACGGTATGGATTAATTTATTACACAACAACGATTTTAATCAGCGTGACTTAAGCAGCTTAAAAAAACTGTATTACGGCGCAGCGGCAATGCCAGAATCCGTAGTGCACGAGCTATTAAAACGCCTACCCGGTGCGGGGCTCTATAACTGTTACGGTCAAACTGAAATGTCGCCACTGGTATCCGTGTTATTGCCGGAAGAGCACATAGACCGGCCCGCTTCCGCTGGCAAACCCATATCTTTTGTAGAAACGCGTATAGTCGATGAGAATATGAAAGATGTCCCCGTGGGTGAACGCGGCGAAATCGTCCACAGATCAGCCCAGGTCATGAAGGAATACTGGCAAAAACCCGATGAGACAAAAGAAGCTTTTTCTGGCGACTGGTTTCACTCGGGCGATATTGGCGTATTTGATAACGAGGGTTACCTTTATATCGTCGACCGCATTAAAGATGTGATTAATACCGGCGGCGTATTGGTGGCTAGTCGAGAAGTCGAAGAGGTTTTATATCGTCACCCTGCGGTAGCAGAAGTTGCCGTTATTGGGACGCCGCATGAACAGTGGATTGAAGCGGTAACGGCTGTGGTGGTTCTAAAAGAAAATCACGCAGTGACGGAGCCAGAATTAATTTCGTTTTCTAAACAAAAACTTGCCGGGTTTAAAATACCGAAACACGTGCTATTTACTGACCAATTGCCCAAGAATGCATCTGGAAAAGTGCTTAAGCGAAAATTGAGGGAGGGGGTTGAGTGTTAATACAAATTGGCGGGGTTTAAATCCCGAGTACGGCATCTAGTACCCACTGGGACCCAGGGAACTAGACACTTCAAGATTTCACTATTTTTTCAGACCCAGAAAGGTCTACAAATATATGCTTCTTAATTTTATTCCGCAATTTCAACTCGATTCCTGCCAGCATTTTTTGCTTTATATAAAGCTTTATCGATACGATTAAACATACTTTCTTTATCCTCTTCTGGCCTACGACACCCAAATCCAACACTAACCGTCACATTGAGCTGTCCAGCTTCGCTTGAAACAAAGGATTCTTCCACGGACTTTCTAACACGTTCCGCAAAGCGTCTTGCCCCATCAAGATCACAATTCGGAAGTATAATGACAAATTCTTCACCACCATAACGGCAGGCGACATCATTCTCACGAGTAAGTAAACTAATTTTATTAGCCACATTAGCTAGCGCCTCATTTCCAGCCTTATGACCGTAGACGTCGTTAAACTGCTTAAAGTGATCAATGTCCACCACAATAAGAGCCAGGTCAAAATACTTCCAAGAGCCCTGCCCCTCCATTATTCGCTCTAGCTCCATCTCGAACGAGCGGAAATTGTGTAGGCCGGTTAACTTGTCATGTGTCGCAAGTTCGGCGAGTTCTTCAATTCTATGCTGTAAATTTGAATTCAGCAATTCAATTTCCTGTTTTTGCATTTCAATAAATTCATAGCTTGTTACGCTGCGAATTGCCGTCCCAATAAACCGGCTAAGAAGATCCATAAACTGAATATCTTTTTCGCTGACTTCCACCACACGACTTAATGAGATTAATCGAAAAACACCAATCGCTTGATCACTGATACGAATAGGCATAAAAAACAACGTGTGCGGTGTCTCTAGAGTAGCCAGAGCATCCCTATCTTTTTTAGACATCGGTAGATGGCGAATTTTCATGGCATCCTCAACGATAAAATAATTATTTTTTATAAAACAAACCGACACCGCACTGTCTGTTTCATTCACTTCATATTTTATGTTTTGGGTATAATTATCGAATTCCTTATAAAGATCCTTATTCAAAGTTTCTCTTGCGTTGCTTTTTGTACAGTGAAGTTTGTCATCTACCTGCATAAATATAGATATATGATCAAAAGGAAGCCGCTGTAAAAGTTCTTGAGTGACCGTTTGGAAAATCTTTTCTCGAGATGTCAGGGAGTTTATGAGCGTGACAAAGTCCATAAAACGTTTTTGTTCCGCCGCAACCTTTCCGACATACAACTCTCGTGATTTTAAACGATCGTATTTTTGGGCATTAACAAGCGACTGTCCAAAGATATCGGAAATTCGTTTTAAATTATCTTCCGCTTCAGACGAAATAAAATCTTCTAAACAATATGCTGTTATTGTTCCAATAGGCTGTAAATTACTTGGATTTATTAAAGGTACGGTAATTGACTCAAATATTTCCCATCGCTTAAATCGGACCTGCACGTAGTGTTCATAGCAACCTATATCATCCACATTAACAATTTTCGTGCAGTTTTCCTTAAACGCATGCACGTTAATAAAATCACCCTTCATGGAAAAATTAAAGTTTTTGTAGGTCTTTTCAAGATCCTTGAATTTTTGGGGCATACGCATTTTGACACACACTAGATTCTCGAACGCCTCATCAGCCAAATCGATCATGTATGCATCAAACAATTTTAAAAATTCTATTTCTTTGCCAAGAAGCCCAAGTAAGCTATCTAACTCGATAGTGGCATTAGTGCTATAAAGCAGTCGCTTCTCATGAAGCGCTAATTTGAGTTCATGGTGCAAGTGATTGACCGTCCCCATGAGTTCTCCATATGTGGGATCGGAATCCAGAGGGTGCAACATCTGCTCGCTAAAATTTATCGACATGAAAAGTACCTACCACTCTTTTCGGCGATTCAAAGGGAAAGAATACCTGAACAAGCGGGTGATATTATAGCCATCTCCTGATGTAAAAGTAATCTTTTTGATCGGTTTTGTTGCCAAAATACTAATCTGCGCTGTTCCTTATTTATGGGAGGTATATCTCTTGTAGGTTTTTATAACAGTAACCATTTAGGGAGTACGATTGCTAATTTCTGAGACATTAAACATGCCAGTTTTATCTACTTTCTCTACCAACAAAATAATGTATTGAGGGAAAAGTAAAAATTAGTACTCCCTTGAAAACCACCTCTCAAGACATGGACGATTCAAAATGTTTTTCATTAGGTGCTTATGACATAACAAACAATAGGCCTTATAAAGCAGTCATCTTTAAACGATACAAAAACCTTGAGCAATCACATATACGTTTATTTTTTAGCTTTTCTTAGCGCATCAATAATTAATACCACTATCAGTTACTCCCCCTTATGCCAGGAAAACCCTAAGCATGATATTTCTCTAGAATCACCACCTACAGATTAAGTTGCATACTGATATAAAACACAAATATAGCGATTGATTTCTTCTGAGTAGAACGTCTAACACACGAACACCTAACAACAGGAGAAAATCACCATGAACATTCACACAATACTTGGACTTACGTTACTTTGTGCCGCCCTATTCTCATACCCTTCGTTTGCCGACGATGATGATGACAACGAAACAGCCTTTGAAGAAGCCGAATTATTTTTTGAACTTAACAACACCGATGGAGACCTCGGTATACACGCGCTCATAGATGGTGATCCGTGGAAAAAGCTCACGATTGAGGACGTAAACGGGAGAACAATCCTAAGCATTCGAGTCAATGGGCGCTTACGCCGCCAGGGTATGACTGAATTGTTTTTTGAAAGTGCCGAACCTACGTTTGATGAGCTTTCGCCCGAGCAATTCTTTCGCCTCTTTCCTGAAGGAGAATACGAAATCGAAGGCATCACGCTGGAAGGCGAAAAGCTTGAGGGAGAAGTCGAAATTTCCCATATCATGCCTGCTCCAGTTGGTAATGTAAGAATTTCGGGCGTTCCGGCTGCGAGCGACTGTGATTCCGACCTCCCGATCGTTAGTAGCCCGATTGTCATGAGCTGGGACCCCGTCACCACCTATCATCCAGATTTAGGCAAAGCCGGCGAAGTCAATATTGAGTCCTATGAACTGGTCCTCGAAACGGATGATTTGAATTTCGCGGTGGAATTGACTCCAGATGTTACGGTAATGGATATTCCCGAGGCTTTTACCGACCTAAGTGATGAGTTCAAATTTGAAATAATTGCCCAGGACGAAAACGGAAATCGTACCGCAGTCGAAAGTTGCTTTCTGGTTGAGTAATTTGAGAGATATTTGAGAGACATTTATGATTCGCCAGCTTTTAATATTCATAAACATTATTCTTGTTTGCTGTGTTGCTAAAGCTGACGACGCCCATAACTGTTTCTTGAATGACAAGTACAGTAACGATCAGAATGTCTTTATCAGGCAATCATATGAAGGTATATCGCTCTACACCAATCAAGCCCCTCTCGACACCATACTGAAAGAAATTAGCCGAACATTGGGGCTAGAACTCATGACCGATGTTAACTTTACAGATCCAATTTCTCTCGAAACATGCAACAAAACATTACCTGAAATACTAAGAAAAATTGCAAGAGGAAAAAGCTACGTACTGAATATGAACCAGAAAAACCAACCTATTGGCCAACTCTGGTTTTTTAACTCCAAACCTGACGGACTAACCAATATAAATCGAGAGATGACGGCATTAAGTGTGGAGTTCAATCGATTACGTGACGAGCTACATCACACCAGAGAATACATTCGCTTCCGCGCAGTTAACCTACTTGCAGATTTCGAAAAAAGCGAGGCCATCGATGCTTTATTTATCGCACTTTTTGATGACTCTCCGCTGGTGATGGCCTCTGCCGCCAACGCGATTATTGAATCAACCAACCAAACGACTGCATCAACAATGGAAAAATTATTCAATATTGGGGATCCCCAGTTAAAACTCGCCATCATCGAAAATTATTCTGGCAGTAGTTACGATAGCGTCATACAGTTATTAGAGCGAGCGGCTCTTGATGAAAATATCGATATAAGTAATGCAGCCATAATGGCGCTTCAAGAACTTACCGAGGTTCAATAATGACATTTAAAAGTTCATATAAACTAGCTTGTGCCCGTCCATAAACCGGGTCGTAGCGAGAGCGATTTTAAAATGTCAGGTTTGCACCGCAAGATATGGGCGTTTGGTCATTCCAAACAACGATATCTTGTGGTGTGAAAATGGCGTTTTAAATTCGTTCGCAGTAGACACCGGTTTATGGATGGGCACTAGCTTGTACCCGTCCATAAACCGGGTCGTAGCGAGGTGAATTTTACATGGCCAAATTTGCGCTACCAGATATGGGCGTTTAAATTTGACCGCAGTAAACATCTGTTTATGGATAAGCACAAGTTTTCTAGTAACTGGGTGATATAAATATGAATCACAGCGAAGACATAGCACTGGTTAAACGCGTACTTAAAAAAGAAAGGGCCGCGTTTAATGAGTTCTTCGAGATCTATTTCAGCCGACTTTACCGCTTTAGCCACACACGTGTTTCCGAGGAGCGGATATGTGAAGACATCGTCCAAGAAACCTTGTGCAAAGCGATTAAGAACCTAGGTCAGTACCGTGGCGAAGCCACACTATTCACCTGGCTCTGTCAAATTTGCCGCAATGAGATTTATACCTGGTATAGAAAGCAGGATAACCGCATACCAGTTACAACTGACCTTGATGACGACGCCATGACTAAAGCGGCACTCGAAAGCCTAGCCGATATGACATCCCAAAGTGAAGAAGAAAGGCACGCGTTAGAGAAGGTCGTGCAACTGGTATTAGATTACCTACCCAATAATTATGGAAAAGTACTAGAGATGAAATATTTGGAAGATCTAGCCGTTCAGGAAATTGCCAAACAAATGGAGATCAGTGCGATTGCCGTTCAATCATTATTGGCGCGTGCGAGAACTGCGTTTAGACGAGGCTTCCAAGAGCTTTACAACGAAATTACGGCGATCAAAGGTTAATCAGGTACTAATAATGAAGCAACATAACGAAAAACCCATAACCGACGATAGAGATAATGACGTTCGCCGCCTACTGAATATTGCCGGTCGTCGACTCGCCCCCCCCAAAGACGTGCGTGATCGCGTTTTTGAAAATGTTCTGCACGAATGGGAAAACCAACCAATAAAAAGCAATAAAACGTTCACGCCAAAAACTATTCAATCCATTGCGGCTAGCTTCCTTTTGGCTTTAATTACAATAGCTGGCGGCTGGAAGTTTATTTTAAACGATGAAGAATTCTTCGTTGGGGAGCTTGCCTTTAGCTCTGGACAATTTTCAATTCTTGGCGACCAAAAGCTACACGACAATTTTTTACCCGACGGCGCAATGATTCACACCGGCGAAGATGGCCGACTAGATGTACATGTCCTTAAAACAACCAGTGTCAGAATCGACGTCAGCACGCAAATATCGTTTCGTAAAAATGCTGAGCTCTGGCTTCACAGCGGCCGAATTTATGTCGATTCACCTAGTACAAATGAAGGCGTTAAAGTGATAACACCTTACGGCCCTGTAACCGATATAGGAACACAATTTAGCGTGGATATTGGGGGGAATGAATTGGTAGTCGCTGTGCGTGAGGGCTTGGTCAATATTGACTTGGATTCGGGGAAACTCGCGCTCAATGCTGAAAACGGACGCGCAGAAGTCATCACTATCAGCAAGGAGGATGAATTCATACGCACTCAGGTTTCAAGCAGTGATTCACGCTGGGACTGGATTCATTTGGCAGCAGCTGAATATCAACTCGAAAACAGCACTGTTCACGATTTTCTAATATGGGTCAGTCGAGAATCTGGACTTAAGCTAGTATTTGAAACGAATCACGCGTTAATTGCAACCAAACAAGCCAGGCTTCACGGCTCACTAGATGGTATGAAACCGAACAAAGCAATAGGCGCCATTTTATCAACGACGCGCTTTGGCTCTCGTGTTACAGAACAACAAGAACTCATAGTATTTATAAAACAATAGGCGTTAATGGTGAAAACAATAACACCTGGCACTAACCCCCTCTGGGGTTTCCTCCTATTTTTTGTCGCAATTACAGCCTTTGCCCAGGTAGAAACGCCGATCACATTTAAAGATCGACGTCTTATTGATGTGATCGTCGACTATAAACAGATGGGATTTACGTTTATTTTCAGCTCGGACCTCGTGGACAAAAGCATGGCCTTCCAAGAAGAACCAAGCCAATCTTCTCCCTTAGAAAGATTCAATGAAGCAATTCGTGAATTTAGTCTGAGCTTAAAACCAGGCCTAAAAACAAAACAGTCACTCTTAGTACAAAGTGAAGAACGATATTTCTGGGCTTCTGGGAAAATCCTGGAAAATACGAGTGATTACCCCATCGAAAGCGTCACTATTAAAAGTAATGAAACTATTCGCAACAGCGGATCCAATGGCGAATTTAAAATCCTCACCTCTTTATCAACATCCGATATCTATATAAGCCACGCCGATTATCACTCCACTAAAATACCGTCATCGGTCTTCGTACAAGGCATTGTCGACATAAGACTGGAACCCAGTCGACTCGAAGAAATGGTCATTACAGCAAGCTGGTACTCATTACGCGATGCTTCTCAAATCTCTATTTATGATATCAACGCTGAGGACCTGGCTTCTTTTCCGGTTGTTGGACAAGATGTTTTTCGAGCGGCGAGTTATCTTCCTGGAATGTCTTCAAATGGTATTTCCGCACAACCTCACATTCGAGGAGGACTGAACGATGAGACCTTGGTTTTATTTAACGATATTGAATTATTAGAACCTTTCCACCTAAAAGATTTTCAGAGTATTTTTTCGGGACTGAATCCTAGCCTCATTGAATCCGTCGACATTTATACCGGCGGGTTTCCGGCTCGCTACGGCGATAAAATGAGCGGGGTGATCGATATCACCCCGGTCCAAAATATTCCCTCCACAGGTAGCGAACTCCACATGAGCTTTTTAAGTACTGGAGCAGCCGTGTATGGCGAACTCAATAATAGCGATGGTCATTGGATCGTTTCTGGACGACGTGGAAATCTCGATGCAGTATTCAACCATCTCGATACGGTTAATGGTAAGCCCTCCTATTCAGATGCTTACGCACAAATCGTTTTACCCATAAACTCTACAGCAACCTTGGACATGGGCATACTTGCCTACAATGATAATGTCACGTTAAACGCATTGGAACTCATCACAGTCGTTCCTGATGAAGAAGAAGCCGAATCGAATACCCCCGTTAGTTTACAAGAAGGAGAATTCGCACAGTCACGTTATCGCAACACTTATGGTTGGATTAAACTGCAAAACGAAGAGACTAAATTCTATTCGTCCACAACCCTATCTTACGGTTCAATCCGACACCATCGAAGTGGGTTTATTACTGAGTTTGAAGAAGAACTCGACACCCTTGATGACGAAAGAATATTTACAATCGTAAACCTAAGCCACCAGAATAAACAGTCGCTAAACGAGTTTATCACGATAGAATATGGAGGGAAAATCAACTTTTCAGAAAGTGAGTACGTATTCAATTCCGTGGTAGAACGCGATGCCTTGGCGGAATTTCTCGGCGTCGACAGCTCGTCCGAATATAATATACATACTGAATTCAATGGAAAGTATGGTGGCGTTTATGCTTCCAGCCAATACGCCATCACACCTAATTTATCTACCGAATTTGGATTGCGGTGGGATTTTCAAGATATAGATAAACGACAATACGAAGACCAAATCAGCCCTCGACTTAGTGCTCGGCTTGACGTCAAAAAGTATGGCCATCTTCGATTTTCTCTAGGCCGGTTTTACCAACCAGAGGCCATTAATGAACTCCAGGTATCGGATGGGGTTACACTATTTCAGAAAGCTCAACATACAGATTCGGTCATTTTGGGATTCGACCAAGGGTTTTATAACAACACGCTAAACCTGCGGCTCGAGACTTTTTATAAAAAAATAAACAATCCTAAATTTCGCTACGAAAACACATTCAACTCGCTGGAAATCCTACCCGAACTGATGGACGATAGAATATTAATTTCACCATCAGAAGCGCGAAGTTCTGGAATTGAAATCACCACTTCTTACGAACCCAATGAAAGTTTTAAAAGCTGGATAAGCTATAGCTATAGCAATGCCGAAGATAAAATCAACGGACAGTGGCAAGCAAGAATTTGGGAACAAGATAAAACATTGGTTGCAGGTATTCTATGGAAACCCGGATATTGGACAATAAGCAGCGCTATTCGCTGGCACTCAGGCTGGAAAACCACAATCCTTCCCCGCGAGGTAGATAACTTAGAACCCATTTCAATTGATTACAACAGTGACGAACTACCAGAGTTTTTTTCACTCGATCTAAGAATAAGCCGCGACTGGACCTGGAATCATCATTTGTTGTCATTTTTTTTGGAGGTAAATAACTTAAGTAACAATAAAAATATTGGTGGTATTGAATACGAATTTGAAGAAAACGAAGACGGAACTTTTAACACAACATCTGAACCAGAAGAATTACTCCCTATAATTCCATCCATTGGATTTGAATGGAAAACCAACTTTAATAGGTAGCTTCACTCCTGACGCATCAGCAAGTAGTACCTTTAGAAATAAAAAATCAAGACCAATTGAGTCTCAGATTAAAGCTCAATGATGAATCTACAGCGCCAAACAAGCAGGCAAAACCTACTCAACAACAAACGCCGCCCCAAAAGTAGCGTATTCATTAGCTCCCAACCTTCCCAGCGGCTGAACAACATTTGCATCAACCTTCACCCGCCCTTTTGCATCTTTAACACATGCATCATCGCGAACATATACATCCATCACTTCACAATAAATAATGGCTTGTTTTTTGGGGCCAATTTCATGATGTTCGTAATAACGACACAGTATGGCAATTGGGGTATCCGTTAACCGGGGTAAAGACCACCCCTCTTCCTTGGAGATAGGAAGGTTAAACGTATCTAATTCTGACTCCCCACGGGCTAAATGCGTTGCCGTTTCTGTTACAGCTTTAGCCTGTTCTACCGAGGGAATATGGATAACGAGGTGTTTACGCTCAAGGATATTGTGACGAGAGAGGTGGCCTCCTTTCTTTGGACACCAAAACGAATCTATAAGTGACGTCGCTGCTA
>JAWSUZ010000111.1:0-3523 GCA_033852165.1 Agarilytica sp.
GGTTCGTGATGATCGTGAATGGCGTACGACGACGCATTAATTACGCGTCCACCTAAAAATGATAGCGGTTCTGCTTTTGAAAAAAGCAGGTTCGATAGGATTTTTACGTGGAAATATTTTAAATATTTAACTGCGAAAAGGTTTGTTTTTTATCACAGTCGCTTGTTATACGGCGCCAATGAATTTACTACTAACATATATAGCCATTATTACAAAAAATGTCGGGAAAGCCATTGCTACAGATTTCACATAGCTACTTTTATTTTTCGACTTACCGTGGAGTGTCTCCACCAGCCACCATGCATAAAACGGTATCAAAGCGCCCCACCAACAAGCTAACATTAAATATACCTCATCGCCAACAAGCTCTGTTTTTCCCGCCTCAATACGAAAGTGAATCGTCGCAACAAACGTCACACATGAACAAATAGCGAAGGCAGTCAGAAACCATCTATATCTATAAAGCCAAAGCGTCATCATCTATCCCGTATAACGCCCATGTAGCCGGGATTTTTTTGTGGAGGCCTTTTGTGAAAAAATGAAGCGAATCGTAATACACAAAAGGCCGGAGCAAAAAAATGTCCGGTTGACATGTTTGTTAAATGCCGTCTCTCTCATTGGCATATTGTTCATATTTGTTCCCGAATTCCAGCTCTAGAGCTATACGTAATAAGCCAGGATACGCAAACCAATAATTTTTACACATATGATCATTAAATTCATTGCGCCCCATTTCTTCTGCATACATTTTCTGATGGTACATATCTATCGGGCTTTGATCGATAGCAATAACCTTTTTTCGATGTTTCTTGAGCAGCAGCCTCAACTTCTTGTTTGTAGTGACGCCGAAATCACGAAGCTCATTTAGCTCTTCGCTATAACCACTATCACTAGGAGCGTAATCATTAACCTTCGGAAAAATAGCTCGAAGGTTTTTGTAAATGAGAGCCTCATCCAATTCCCGTTGATCAATTACCCTTCTTGCGCTGTATTTCATAGGCCTTTAACGCCGCTAGAAGCGGCCGTAGTGGAGGCGCTGAAAAGCGCCGGAACGGTGGTCCGCTTGCTGGCTTGGTTATGTTCTATTCTATTTATTGTAAGTACCCATCCAATAACTTTTTGAAAGACTGGAAACGCGATAGTAGTAAGCTTGCACCAAACAACTATGTAGAGATATATCAGTATAATTCTTGCAACTAACATTTCGATCCCTTACCCACTCCCGTTGACTTTGCTTTAAATTTTCCAGTTTTTCCGTCTTTGAAATTGTCGTTTTTAACTTATAATAAAGAGAAGTTAGCAAGCTATCGTAGTAAGCTATATTTGAATTACTGCAGATTGCTTTTTCTATTTTTGTACTGGATTTCGCGCAGTCAAACCCTGGATTAATATTAACTGGAGCAAGGGGGAGTGAAATATTCTTTCCGTAAAAACATTCTGATATTGTAACGAAATGAAATCTCTCGTCATTTAATCCTGGCAATATCGATCGTCTCGCAGCTTCGTGTATTGCAGCTTGACAATGTTCACCACCATGTGAATCAGCAACGCCCATGACTTCGTAGTTCTGACTGTATTCAACGTCACAATATCGCGAAAATGCAAAATGCACTTTTTCATACAACTGCTTTATCTGAAGAAATTCATCTACAGGCTCTACACAATTCGCCCCCGGCTTCTCATCCCTTCTTCGTTGTACATTTGTGTACACTCCCTGAAGATAAACTTCCAATTCATAATCGGCTCTATTCGATTCGCAAAATTGGTGCTCAAGATTACCTCCTGTGTATCTGCAGCTTAAGGCGTTTTTTTCGAAAAGCTCCTTCAACAAAAATGTTTCAGCTAGTGCATAACCTCCCCCATAAAGGCCCAGCCATAAAGCGGTAATAATTTTGCAACTAGATATTACTGAAAAACACCTAGGCATATAATTCATACTCCCCATAAACATAACGTTTCAATTAGGGGCGCCGCTTTTCGGCGTCCCAGCAGCCGAAGGCTGCGAACTAAATTGACTTGTTATGAGATATTGGTTGACCGACTGTATAGCATAAATTCTTGAATCCCAATCCCCTTTACATGGATGGCGATCTAAACTGCACAGATAATACACCCCAACCATTAAATCTTGTTCCTGTGGATTGTAGTATGAATTTATTGATATTTTTTTAGTTGGACTTCCTAGCTCTACTTTATTGAGCGAACCATATTCGTCGCCTTTGTATGAATAAACCTGAGCAGTTACAGGAACCCAATGATCATCAATTTTTAGTGGCGCAATTAGATGAATATGAATTTCTTCACCTAGCTTATTCACAGCTATTGAGAAGCCAAGCTCATCAATATTTTGAGGAGTTATCTCTATCATTTTTGCTGGAGGAGATGCATACCCAGAAAATGATAGGAGAAGTCCAATAATGATAAAAATTCGATTCATGGTTTTCTCATAACGCCTTTAGCATATGCAAAAATTGTGGCGTGTAATTTGTGTAAAATGGGCGAAGCCCATACACAAATGGAGCGACGCAATTTTTGTCATATGGCTAAATTTGTTATGTGTTGATCAATACTGCTGCTCCAACAAAACAAATCGTTGATATAAGTATGCCGAAAAACGGTATTTTGAACCAATACTTTTTAGCCAAAATTAAATAGGAAACACCAGCTATAACCGGTAAAAGCGAAAACCATAGAGAATCCTTAACTATTTCGAAATGGCTTATTGTCATCGGTATATAAACTGCGGCAAATAACATTGCGCCTAAACTATGACTAGCATTGAACCCGATCCACGCACGCCACATTGTTGTTTCTTTTGTAAGCTTTGGACAGGCGCCCTTCATAGCTTTCTCTACAGATAGGTCGTAGGGTCTAAACTTTTCCGTGAAAAAGGTATAAATCAAATGGATAGTGCCTAGCACTCCAAATATTGACATTCCAATAACCAATAATATTTTATCCATTATTTCTCACTATCAGTAACACATAACGTCGTTTTAAGGGGCCGAGGAGCGACAGCGACGAGGTCCAGCGCGTAGCGCGAGCCTTGAAAACCTGGTTATGAGCCTGTGCGTATTTCAAGTTCATTCTCTACTCTCTGAGCGTATTCGTCCATCATTGGATCATTACGAAAAGGCTTAAGCTGTTCTAAATAAGCCCGAGATTGCTCAGCGCTTCCAGCATGGCACTCTGATACTGCGAGACCTAACAATACCGATTCGGACTGGTCTGTTTTATACGCAAGCTTGTAATAATACAAAGACTTTTCAAACAATTCTACATTGGCGTAACACCAGCCAAGCAAGCCCCAAACATAGCTAGTTTTAAGATCACTCTCGGCCTTTTTTAAGGCTGTAATAGCAGAAAAATAGTGACCCAACTCTGTTAAGTGAACAGCCTTTTTATAATAAAAATCTTCCTCTTCTAGACCAACCAAAAAGTAAGTAAGGTATAGAAAAAAGAGCTTGAAGTACGTGACCAAACTAATTTCCTTGAAGCTCATAACGCCGCTAGCAACTGCTGG
>JAWSUZ010000112.1:0-1803 GCA_033852165.1 Agarilytica sp.
TCAGCCAGTGTGTCCAGAAATCTCTGGAATCAAAATATTAAATACTGTTTTTTTTTTGTATCATTTAACTAATTTTATTCCCGAGATATGCTGCTTAAAAGATGGAGGTAGGCCCTCCGTTTTCGCCTTGCAGGAGGTGATAACAAACCGCCTCAAAGTAGTTGTGGTTAAGAGCCATCGCTAGAAGCGTTTGAGGAAAAGGCGTAAGAAATACGTCAGGTACGTTGTGTTGGAGGCGAGCGGAAGTGAACCGTTGAAGAGGTGTCGAAAAGAGATTTTTAGTTGATGTCAAAACTCGCGTTCTGGCTGAGCGCGAAGATAAGTTCAGAGGTTACCTGTTTACTGACTGAATGGCATCCGGCATAAAGGCGGCGCGAACTCACAACAGGCTTTAAAGTGGAACTGGAGAACCTGTCGCGGGAGTGTAAAGGGAGCCCTTCAAGTAGAGACCCTACAAGAAGCTGAGTACCAATATCCTGCACAGGGGCGGAACAACCCGTAGTAGTGATGAAGCCGCTGTAATGGCAGTGGAGCAAAGGGGTTGTCGTATTCTGTGACTTAACGGTCAATCAACTCAGTAATGGGGAGGAATTAACCGATTAACACAAAGTCATTTCATATATCCAAGCGCGCAGTGTGGGAAGCATGGAAGTGCATAAAAGCGAATGACGGCTGTCCAGGAATAGACGGTATAACACTCGAACAATATGAAGCAGATTTGAAAGACAATCTCTACAAATTGTGGAATCGATTAGCGTCAGGCAGTTATTTTCCTAGCGCCGTTAAACGCGTTGAAATACCCAAAGCGGATGGCAGTTTACGTCCACTCGGTATTCCAACTGTGGAAGACCGCATTGCTCAGATGGTTGTCAAACATGTACTTGAGCCGACATTAGACGCAATATTCCACCCAGATTCATATGGATACCGTCCAGGTAGATCTGCAATCGATGCCGTGCGTAAAGCGCGCAAACGTTGCTGGGATAATATGTGGGTTGTCGATCTCGATATCAAAGGTTTCTTTGATAACATCAATCACAAACTGCTATTAAAAGCCTTAGACAAACATAATGATCGGGCCTGGGTAAGGCTCTATGTTGAGCGTTGGTTAACGGCTCCGGTAGAACATCGGAGTGGTCGTATTGAAGCGCGCACACAAGGGACTCCGCAAGGTGGAGTCATCAGCCCCCTACTGGCAAACCTATTTCTGCATTATGCTTTAGATGCGTGGATGAAAAGAGAATACTCTTTTGTTCCGTTCGAACGCTATGCAGATGATGTGGTTTTCCATTGTCGAACTTCATTGCTGGCGAATCAATTACTCGCCGCACTGAAAGAACGACTAAGGGACTGTGACCTTGAGGCGCACCCGGGGAAAACTCGTATAGTGTATTGTAAGGATAGCAATCGGAAACGGAATTTCACCAATAACAGTTTTGACTTTCTGGGCTATACATTTAAGCCCAGAAAAGGAAGAAACCGAAATGGCCAAATATACACTGTCTTTGGTCCGTCTATGAGTGCGAAAGCATTTAAACGAATCAGAAAAGAGATAAGAGCTTGGGGCGTCATAAAATGGAGCAGAAGATCGCCGAAAGAATTGGCAGTCGCGCTCAATCCAGCAATCTCAGGATGGCTCAATTATTACGGACATTTTGGCCGTGCAGATGGAGTGTATCGACTTAAGAGTTATCTGGACTCCGTATTAATGCGGTGGGCCAGAAAGAAATACAAGCGCTTAACTCGAAGCTACCGGAAAGCATGGAAGTTTATTAATCAAATGAACATTCAGAAGCAACATTT
>JAWSUZ010000030.1:0-71668 GCA_033852165.1 Agarilytica sp.
TTTGGAGTCGCATCAACCACATTGGTATTGGCTATTAAGGTGGTGATATCGGCATACACGTCTTCGACGGTGTTGTTGTCGGCAATCTCGACAAGGTACTGGCGAAGGGCTGGAATACACCCGACCACTTGGCCGCCCACTTCGGTCAAAATCGCATTGATTTCACTGAGTTCAGGGGCAACAGAATCTGAAAGCGTTAAGAGGAGTTCGTCACTGAAAATATAGGAGTTCGTCGCATCATCAAACACGGCTTTAGATGGATTGGATGGACGGGCAATGGGCGGGCATCCGCTGATCCAAAAACTGCCCATACCGGAATATAGGGTCTCGTTATCTTTATCGGCGCGGACACGGTAAAAGCGTTCTTCTGAAGACACGCTATCGATGGAGACAGAGCCGGAATACGTTCGATCGCCTCGATAAGTATCTCCATCGGTTCCATCGTCTTTTAATTGAGTAACGGCTGAGCGCACAAGGTTACCGTCGTTATCGATCTCATCCATGGTGAGTTGTTCGGGGTAAAACGTGCCGCTGACCACAGCTAAGAACTGAACCTTGGTGGCACTAGTCGAGGGAGGAATTACGATTGGGTTACTCGTCGGAGCACCCAGTTCGAGTGTGAGTATCGGCGCTACGGTTGGCTTAGGAGGTTCTGGAATATCCGTGGGGGTTGGCGTTGGAGTTGACGCAACCGGCGTGGCTGTTACTACTGGGTCACGACCCCCACCGCCGCCTCCACCACAGGCATAAATACCTGCAATGAGAACACTAATAAGGCTCAGTCGAGAAAAGGAACGCAGGCGTGCGAGATCCATGATGAACAACTCCAGTTACGAAATAAAAGAGGTGCCTTCTTTTGCCAAATAAAATAGGAGTCAACAAGTACAGGCCTATCGCCGAATGCTCGACAATAACGTTTGAAGCCATGAGGGGAAAATTTTGGAGCAATCCCTTGTATTCTTTTTGAAGTTCCTAAGTTTGCACAATAATCAGACAGGAGCGCATTTTAGACATCTCGCCCACAAAAAGACGAGACATACGTCACATTAATGCCTGAGAAGACTTTCCTCAATCGGTAGATGGATAAAGTAAAAATAAAGTAACGGTTCAATTTTCGTTCAAAACCACAAAGCAAGGACAATGCCCTTTCAGCTGAGACTTTAGACGGACAAAATAAAACCCTAACTTGTTACAAAACACGTTAATAGGGGATTAAAGATTAATGGAGCTTAATCCTAATATCCTTTCTTCCAGCTTTTATTTGTTTGTTCTAACAAAGTTAATACAGCTTGAGAGGTTGTAACGCGTGAATCATGCTGCACTACAGCCATTAAGATTATGATAAACGTCACATAAATTACTTTTCGTCTAGTAAATCCTTCCGCACGCCACTGAACATAGTTTCCACTACTAACCTATACTCAAACTCACTAAGTACTGTTCTAATTTTAAAGCGGGTAGCTATGATCCCCGATAAAACCGCATGTTTCGATGGCTTTGAGAATATTCCGCGTAGGTGGAATACGTCTCTCGGTAAGTACGTTGCGAATGTGGTTCCCGGTGAGTTTTATGTGACGATGGAAGATGAGGGCGTGACAACCATCCTGGGGTCGTGTGTGTCTTGCTGTATTCGCGATAGAAACACAGGCATTGGCGGTTTAAATCACTTTATGTTGCCAGCGACCAATGAAAAACAAGAGATCGCGGGGTGCGTCAGTAACATTGGTAAAGCCGGTGATTGGGCGATGGAATTTTTGATTAATGCTATTTTGCTGAACGGCGGAAATCGAGAAGATTTAGAGGTTAAGGTGTTCGGTGGGGCTCAAATGATTCCGGGACTCAAAAATGTCTCTATCGGTAAGCAGAATATCGAGTTCGTCAAAAGCTATTTGGAAAGAGAGCATCTCGAAGTATTATCGAGCGACTTAGGCGGCGACCCACCGCGCAAGATCATGTTTTTTCCTCAAACAGGTAAAGTGAAATTAAAACGGCTACCGCTTTCTAGCTCACAACAGATTCTTAGTGATGAGAATAAATACGGCGGTAGTTTGGTTACCCACGATTTGCAGTCTGGCTCCATAGACCTATTTTAGTCGGCTTGCTATCACTGACTAGCAGACGTCTGAAGGCCTGTTTACTTAACCCACTCCGACACAGTAATACAGCTCCGTATTTCCCGCTTCCCGCTTCCCGTACCCCGTACCCCGTACCCAAAACCTACTCGTCTGCAGCCAAGTAAATTTTATAATTCTCAATATAGTCTTCCAAATTTTCGGCAAACCCTTTTTTAAATTCGCGAGATACATCTTGAATTAACACGTCTTTATCTTCTTTAAGATCTTTTCGGCTTTCGGAACTGCCTGCGACATAATAAGCGGAAAATCGGGCTGCGGCATTCATTATTGCCGCGGCAACGATTCCCTGATCGTGCTCGTCGGAATAGGTATTCGCGTGTTCGATAAATCCGTCAACAATATCCCAGTAAGCTTGATCTTTTTTTTCTGAAGTCATAATTAAAATTCTTTTTGTATGGATGCCAATCGACAGTTATTGTCGTTATTTGTTTTTATCACGAAAATATAGTCAGTAATCTAATCTGATATAAATCGGGTGATGAGTTTTGCAACGATTTCTGGTTTTTCTGCGTGTAACCAGTGGCCGGTATTACCCACGATTTTTAGTCCGCTTTTCGGAAACCGACTCATGATATCGTCGCGGTTTTTCTCTGTAATATAGTCGGAATTTCCGCCTTTAATAAATAACATGTCATTCGGGAAAACACCTTCATCTGTATTTTCACAGACTAAATTTTCATAGCCCTGATGCAAGGCCGGCAAATTCATTCGCCATGTAAATTTTCCAGAGGATTCTCGCACAATATTTTTTAAGAGGAAGCTGCGAACGGCTAACTCCGGTACAAAGGGCTCCATCACCGCATCGGCTTCTGATCGCGATTTAATGCTATCGATATCGACGGCTAATAAGCCTTTGAATACATCATTGTGATGGGGAGGGTAGTGCGAGGGGGCTATATCCATGACAACGAGCTTATCGACAAGGGAAGATCGCAATAGCGCGAGTTCCATCGCCACTTTGCCACCCAGGGAATGCCCTACAATATGGGCTTTAGTGAGGTTTCGTTCCGCCATCCATTCTGCAACCATCGAGGTCATCAAACCCAGATCAACTGGATCAACATGTGCAGAGCGGCCATGATTCGGGAGGTCGATTGAGTAAACGGTAAAATCAGAAGCCAGTAATCGAGCTATGCCACCAAGGTTCTCTAAGGAACCAAAGAGGCCGTGGATAAGAACAACCGGTACACCCTGGCCCTGCTTTTTGTAATGTAAGGGGATGAAACGTACTCCGAATTCTAGAGGCTTTTAACATCTAGTTAGCGTTAGTTCCTGATTAGCGAGTTTCTAAACTTAGAGAGTGGCTAGCGATTCATTAGAGCTCGCACTTACTAAGTGCTAGTTCCCTCCTAGGGGATGTCTCTAGACGGGTAGACGGGCCTAAAACCAAACCTGCGTTATTAAGCGTCTGAAGGACGGGGACCATTCTGAGGGACGGGAAAGTGAGCAATTTTATCACCGGACTTCACTTCTGAAACCTTCGCCGTACCTTCTTTTTCAACTTCATCGATACGGATGATATTGTTCATCGGAATAAAAGAGCGCTTTACACCGGCAAATTCGCTTTTCAGCCTTTCTTCGCTTGGATCGACCACCACCTGTGTACGCTCACCAAATACAAGCTCTTCAATTTCAACAAAACCGTACATTTCGCTTTGGTAGATATTGCGAACAAACACTTCGTAAATCTCATTACGGTTGTAGAAAGTGACTTTGAATAAGGGGGTAATCGACATAAACCTAATTTACCTGGCAATCTGCATGGCAGTGGCCATGCTGCTCTGCATCAGCAGAGTTGGTGGATAGAAGGGCCTATATTAGGCCACGGAACTCAAATTACAAGACAAGCTTACCATCCATAGCTATAATGCGCGCTCATTTTTTAACCACACATTAGATTCATGACCGACCTCATCGACGCCGTTCAGCTAGAAGCCGAAGCACCTCAGCCGAAAGGTGTAAAAGCAGGGATTCAAATATTGGGCACCAAAGGCGACCCTAGCCTGCCAACCAAGAAGCTATTCATTCAGACGCACGGCTGCCAAATGAACGAATATGACTCTGATCGTATGCGCGATCTGCTTGGCGAGTCCCATAACATGGTGACGATCGATGACCCCGAGCAAGCCGATGTATTGCTCATCAACACTTGTTCTATCCGTGAAAAAGCTCAAGAGAAGCTCTTTCATCAGCTCGGTCGCTGGAAGCATTTAAAAGAGAGTAACCCTAACGTCATTATTGGTGTTGGTGGCTGCGTGGCCAGCCAAGAAGGTAAGGCGATCGCTAAACGCGCGCCCTTTGTCGATTTGATTTTTGGCCCTCAAACATTACACCGCCTACCGGAGATGATTGACAAGCCAAATGATGACGGGTCCGTAGTCGTCGATATCAGCTTCCCTGAAATCGAGAAGTTTGATCGCTTACCCGCGCCAGAGGCCAATGGCGTCTCCGCGTTTGTTTCGATCATGGAAGGCTGCTCAAAGTACTGCACCTTTTGTGTTGTGCCTTACACTCGCGGTGAAGAAGTTAGCCGCCCTGTGGACGATGTGCTGGAAGAAATAGCTCACCTTGCCTCACAAGATGTGCGCGAAGTGAACTTGCTGGGCCAAAACGTGAACGCATTTCGTGGCGAAAGTACTGATGGCGAAATCGTTGATCTGGCAGAGTTGATTACCCTTGTGGCCGCTATCGAAGGCATTGACCGCATCCGCTTCACGACTTCTCATCCCGTCGAGTTCAGCGATAGTTTGATCGATGTGTATACGGAAGTCCCTGAGTTGGTTAGCCATGTTCATTTGCCGGTTCAAAGCGGGTCTGATCCTATTTTGAAGGCGATGAAACGTGGGCACACAACCCAAGAGTACATTTCGAAGATTCGACGGTTACAGGAGAAACGCCCAGAAATCAGTCTCTCTTCTGATTTTATTATCGGTTTCCCTGGTGAAACTGAGGAAGACTTCGAAGCAACAATGAACCTTATTCAAACGATCGGCTTCGATCATTCGTTTAGTTTTATATACAGCCCGCGGCCAGGAACGCCTGCCGCGGATATGCCGGACGACACGGATGCGGCAACGAAAAAAGCGCGTTTGAAAATTTTACAGCAGCGCATTGTTCAGAATGCCGCGTCGATCAGCCGTAAAATGGTTGGCAATACTGAGCGCGTTTTGGTGTCGGGTTACAGCAAAAAAGACCCCGGCCAATTGTCGGGTCGAACGGAGAATAACCGGGTGGTGAACTTCACTTGCGATACTCCTGAGCTCATCGGAAAGTTTGCTGACATACTCATTGAGGAAGCGCTTCCTAACTCGCTGCGCGGCACAATACTTGGATCGGAACTGGATTAGATCGTATCGCAGGTGAAGACTGCTTCATCTGTTTGAGAGGCTTTTCAAGACTCACCTTAAATACGTCCATATAGGCTCTGCACCGCCATTTTTCACTAGACGGGAAGTATTAGACCGCGCAAGGATAACTATTAGAGAAGACGTAGGTGTTAGGGCGAAGCATTAGCTCAGGAAGCGCGTAAGTAGAATAACGCAGGACAATTACCAGGATGTAATTGGTAGGGCGACTCAGGAGACAAAGCCGAGCCGTTATCGAGGAGATAAAGTCGCGCAGTTATCTAGGAAGCCAGAGCCGAGCATGCTGTCGCCCTGGCGGAGCAAGGTCTTGAAAAGCCTCTCAAACCGCTGCAGCTCAGTGCAGACAGCAAAACTCTTATTACTCGAAAGGATATGGAACTCAACCAACGCCATTAACCAATTAAACCAGCCCCCTACTTTTCCCCTAATCCAGAATACGTTAGGCTGGTTGCCAATATCAATTTGTTACATAGAGGTTTAAAACCAAACTTGAACACACCTTCAAACGAGCAGTCGTTGACCTTAGAACCGAACGACTCCCGTTACCTTGCAGCCCTTTGCGGCCAACTCGACAGTCACCTTAAGCAAATCGAAATGCGCTTTAAAGTGTCTATTCATCGACGCGCGAATTTGTTTACCTGTGTCGGTAATGCCGATAATTCACGTGCAGCACGAAAAGTTTTAACCCAGCTGTATGAAGAAATTCGTGGCGGCAAAGAAATTACGCCTGACGACGTACATTTATTCATCCAAGAAAACGCGATGGATTTAAGTCGCACAGAAACGGCTGAAGAAATAGACAGCGCAATTGCTAAAGCTAGCATTATCAAAACGAAAAAGGTTTCGGTGAAGCCACGCGGCCAAAATCAGCAGAAGTATGTCGCTGAGATCCGTCGCCACGATATAAATTTTGGTATTGGCCCAGCAGGCACAGGGAAAACTTACCTCGCCGTTGCTTGTGCCGTTGAGGCGCTATTACAAGATCAAATTGAGCGCATATTATTGGTTCGGCCCGCCGTCGAAGCGGGTGAAAAACTCGGTTTTTTACCGGGTGATGTGGCTCAGAAAGTCGATCCCTATTTACGTCCGTTATACGACGCCCTCTACGAAATGATGGGCTTTGAAACCATCGGCAAACTCATAGAGCGTGGCATTATTGAAATCGCTCCATTGGCTTATATGCGTGGCCGCACGCTGAACAACTCATTCATAATATTGGACGAAAGCCAAAATACCACACGAGAGCAAATGAAGATGTTCTTAACCCGTATCGGCTTTGGTTCCACTGCAGTTATTACCGGTGACCCATCTCAAATCGATTTACCTCGCGGCCAAGTATCGGGCCTTCGCCACTCTGTTGGCGTACTCGACGGCGTAGAAGGTGTGAGCTTTACCACCTTTAAGTCCCGCGATGTCGTCCGCCATCCGATTGTTCAACGCATTGTTGATGCGTATGAAAAATCAGAGGCTAATCAAAAGCCACAGCATTAAAAAATGACTCAAATAGACATTCAAAATGCGAGCACCTGCGAGCCAATTCCCAGCGAAGACGCGTTCAAGCACTGGGTGATTGCAGCTCTTGAAGGCGCGGATACCGACCTCGATAAAGAACTCACCGTGCGTATCGTCGATGAGGAAGAGAGCCAGAGCTTAAACCTGCAGTATCGCGGTAAAGACAAGCCCACAAACGTGCTGTCCTTTCCCTGTGACCTTCCACCTGAAGTTGATATTCCCTTGCTTGGGGATTTAGTCATATGTGCGCAGATCGTCCAACGTGAAGCTGACGAGCAGAACAAACAAGTCACAAGCCATTGGGCACACATGGTGGTGCACGGTACACTGCATTTGCTAGGATTCGATCATATAGACGATTCCGAAGCGGAGCAGATGGAAAGTTTAGAAACGAATATCATCACGGCGATGGGATTTCCCGCGCCATACGAAGACCAATAGCCTTAGGAGCTAATATCACCCCATGCCAGCAGAACCTCCGAGTAGCACGCGAATCGCGCCATCCAAAACCTGGATTGAGCGCATGTTTTCGGGCTTTGCCTCCGAACCCAAATCACGTGAAGAACTTCTCGACATTATTAAAGGTGCGGTCGACAATAAAGTCGTCGATATGGAAGCGCTCACCATTATTGAAGGCGCACTCGATGTTGCTCAACAACAAGTGCGTGAAATCATGGTGCCACGTTCTCAGATGGTGGTTATTAAGGAAGAAGAAACACCCCAGGAATTTTTACCCAAAGTTATCGAATCTGGCCACTCTCGCTTCCCCGTTATTGGCGAATCCAGCGATGATGTAAAAGGTATTTTACTGGCTAAAGATCTACTGCCTTTAATCTTAGGAGGGGCTAATGACTTCTCTTTCGATGAAATATTACGTACTGCCAATATCATCCCCGAAAGTAAACGCCTTAATGTTCTCCTTAAAGAGTTTAGGGAAAAACGTTACCACATGGCCATTGTAATTGATGAGTACGGGGGCATTTCTGGACTTGTATCGATTGAGGACATTCTGGAAGAAATTGTTGGTGAAATCGAAGATGAAACGGATGATAACGAAGGTGAAGATTTTATTCGCCAAGTATCTGAAAATGATTTTATTGTTAAAGCGCTCACTCGAATCGAAGATTTTAATGACTTCTTCAAGGCCAGCATTCCCGACGATGATTTCGACACCATCGGCGGTATCGTTATGCAGGCATTTGGCCATATGCCGGGGCGTAATGAATATATAGAAGTACACGATTTTTCATTTCGGGTTCTGTATTCGGACAGCCGAAAAATCCATTTACTCCGCATTACAAAACTTGATAAAAAGAAAAAAAATACCGCGAAGTAAACACGTAAACCACACTGTAGGGCACCGCTAAAAATAGTGATTTTTTTGTGAGGGCAAGGAAGTACCGCACGCAGAACCGCAGCGTACATTAAGTACACGAGGTTTCGAGTACGGAACTGACGCCACCATCGCGAAAAAGTGCATTTTTAGTTATGCCCGACATAAAGATTATATTTATCGAAGGTCACAGCATGAACGAAGGTCGCTGGTCAAAGCCAGGATGGCAGGGGGATATCATTGCGATTATCGCCGGCACACTACTCCCATTTTCTCTCGCCCCTTATGATTTTTGGTTTTTGGGTATTCTTGCTCCTGCCATTCTGGCGTTTTTATTAAAAGGGCTAAACGCGAAACCTACCTTTTGGCGAAGTTTTTTATTCGGCGCAGGGATGTTCGGCAAAGGCGCTTCGTGGGTCTACGTTTCCATCCACGACTTTGGCTACACGACTGCTCCGCTAGCGCTAGTCATGACGGGGCTTTTTGTTTGCGCTCTCGCGGTTACATTCGCATTGCCGTTTTTTATCTACGCACGTTTTTTTAATTCGCGCCTTTTATCGAATAGCTGCGCGCGTATTTCAATACATGATTCACAAGACACCCCCTACAATACTGCTAAACACGTCTTTGGGTTTGCAGCCGTTTGGGTTCTGGGGGAATGGAGCCGCAGTTGGTTTCTCACGGGTTTTCCTTGGTTATACCTCGGTTATGCCCATGCAGATACTTGGCTCGCTGGCTGGGCGCCCATCATTGGCGTATACGGTATTGGTTTTATTTGTGTGCTCACCGGCACTACGCTGAGTGAAACCATCCAACGTTTATTGCTCCGGCATAAACAAGGAGAACGATGGTTCTCACTCTCCCGCTCTCATTCCGTTGCGCTGAGTTTTACGGCTTGTTTGTGGCTTATTGGTTTCAGTGCCCTAATCTCAGATGATCAATATGAAGAAACACCTAAAATATCTGTTGCTATCGTTCAACCCAACATTTCATTAGAAATGAAATGGAACCCTCTAAAGCTCAATAAAGTATTGGATATATTGCGAGAGGAAACCCAAAACCACTGGGATAAAGACCTTATTATTTGGCCGGAAGCTGCCATACCCATTATGTATAACGATGCGCAGTATTTTTTAGATGAAATTGAAAAAATCGCCAACGCTACATCCAGCGGCCTGATTACCGGAATATTGTACGACGACAAAAAACCCATGACGTTTTTCAACAGCATCATTGGACTTGGGCGCGCTGATGGCATTTATTTTAAACAACGTTTAGTGCCTTTTGGCGAATACGTGCCGATGGAAAAATGGCTTCGAGGACTCATTGATTTCTTTAACCTTCCTAATTCCATTATTTTCCCAGGACCACAGAATCAAGAGATTTTGCAATTCGACAACTATAAAATCGCCCCTTCAATTTGCTATGAAATTGTTTATCCCGACCTTGTCGCACAATTGGCCAGGGAAGCGGACCTGCTTATCACCATCAGTAACGATGCCTGGTTCGGTGATTCCATTGGGCCAATACAACATTTTCAGATGGCTCAAATGCGCGCGCTTGAAAACCAGCGCTACGTCATTCGCGGAACAAACACCGGCATTAGCGGCATTATCGCTCCATCCGGTAAAGTCACGGTGGCAAGCCGGCAGTTTCAGCGCGAAACGATTACACAAATGGACGTTCGCCTGATCAATAAAAAAACATGGTTTTCTGTTTGGGGATCAACGCCTTTGGTTGTTTTTTGCGGCCTAATCCTTGCGGCATTATTGATTGCTCAACGCAGGTTAAACCAACTGGCTAGGCTAGCAACTGCAACGGCCTAGAAGACCGTTGCAGTTGCTAGCCTTTCTATTCCATCAGGATGTGGTATGTTTCACGCCCGCTGAAGAAAATACAATATCCTCTGACCAATATTTATTATTTTAAAACCCGAACATGAAAAAAATTTCGCTTATTTTAATTTGCTTGTTTTCCCTCAATGCCTGTTCTACAAAACTGGCCTATACCTTTCTCGACGTTATTGGCAAGTGGTATGTCGGCCAGTATGTTTCCCTCGAGCGAAATCAAAAAGACGCTCTCGATAAAGCGGCTGACGAATTCCACGGTTGGCACCGTCAAACCCAGCTAACAATTTATGCAGATTACATTGACCATATTGTCCACGCTTTAGAATCGGGAAAAATCAGTGGCGAATGGATTCACCGAGAAACCGATACCTTGCAAGACATCCTTGAGAAATCCGTTACTCAAGTGAAACCAATAGCCATTAATTTAATGGCTTCGCTATCAGACGAACAGTCCGCAGAAATTCTTAAAAAGCTGAAGAAAGACCGCAAAAAATTCAAGAAAAAATACATCGACGTTTCAGAAAAGAAACAAAAACGCAATCGCAAGGAAGACTTACTCGAATACATCGCGCCGTTTTTTGGAAGCTTTTCAAAGGAACAGAAAGCTTGGATAGAGGAATGGGGCTCTCAAGTAAAAGATTATGAAACCCTCACTCTGCAACAACAAGAAACTTGGAGCAATACCGTTAAGCTTGCCCTAGAGCAACGAAACAACAGTGACGCACTGCGAGGGTACGTTGACACCATGTTCGAGCTGCACAGCGACGGCTGGGACCTTACCTTTCAAGAGATTCTCGACTACAACCAAGATATTTCATATGACTTAATCGCGCGTCTGGTCAATAGCCAATCCGAGAAACAACGTAAACGAACCATCAAGAAGCTGAATTCATACAAACAAGACTTATTAGACCTATCGGGTAAATCCTGAACCGATTACCCGAGATCAAAGTACATATGAAACAACTCATTCTTCCGAGTGCCAGACAGCATGCAGGCAAGGTGATTTCGGTCGAAAGTAAATCCCTTATCAGGCGAAAAACTTGATGTTCACCATACTAAAATGACAGATTATGACTCCATAATCATCCTCACCCCCGCCATCAAAGGCCACCACGGAATAAGTCGTGCCAAAAAGAGTCCTTATCTCCATCAGTGATGGTTGGGTATAACCATCCATCCTCTTTTGCATAACATTCAAGCCTTAATCGATATTTTTAAAAAAAATTGGAATTCAGGCGACTACCGGCTTGAATATGAGCGATTTATAATCAAAACTAAACTCTGGGAACAATAACTATTAGGGCGCCACAATTGGTTGTATTCAATTGGAGAAAACATAACTTCCTGCATATTGAGCACATCGGTAAAATTACCGGTGAGGAGCTAATGCGTTCGGCATTGGATATCGCTGGCGATGAGCGTTTCGACTATACCCACTATATTCTCGGCGACTGGTCTCAATATGAACATTCCCATGTTCATCAGGAGGACGTGAAAACACTGATCGCCATCATGAAATCTATCTGTAAAATCTGCCCTAATGTTAAAAACGCTGTGGTCATTCGCCCCGATCGCAGCGGAAACGCACTTGTCGCTTTCTACAAGATGCTCGCCGACGACCTCCCTTGGGACATTGAGATATTCCACAGCTTTGAAGAAGCCTACCAATGGTTCAAGCTCCCCCTACCCGAAGAGCTATCCAGCCGCCCCCTCTTCGACGAAATTGATTTCGCTAACACGATCACCGCTTCATGCGAAGGCAGCCAGAAAAGGCTTTAAACGGCGAACTACGCTAGAGAAAAATCAAGGTTCTCGTCCCTTGCCTTAAGCCACTCTTGAGCTTCTCCATAAACGTAGCCATATCAAACCCCACCTCCCAATTACAAACATCCCTATGATAATCTACCGCTTCGGCCACAGGGCTGAACGACACACTTAATATGATAATGACCAATCAGGATAACCCGATGATTAAATGGACACTCACCATTGGCGCACTTTGCATCAGCGCTGCCGTTTATATGTTTTGGCAATCGAACCAAGAAGACAGCTCAGACAGCAACAGTACCCTACTCGAACTTGTCCCAGCTGATACGATTTATTATCTCGGCGGAGAAGGTACTGAAGAATTGACCGACTTTTTCCGTAGCATGCCTATGGGCGCGACCATGCCCAGTCAAAATGCTCAACTCACCACCCTCATGGATATTTGGAAAGCGAACGAAACCAAGCCCGGTAAATTTTTTACTTATTTGGGTGAGAAGCTATCCAGAGCAGGAAACGGATCGCTAGGCGATCTAATCGACATTATTGGCTTATCCGATACTGGAGCATTCACCATTTATAGCCACGGAATTGCTCCCGTCGCCCGCTTTGAAATTAACTCACCCGAAACCATTCATAAGCTGGTGGATGAAGCCGTTGCAGCCAGTGACTGGCAGTATCAGGAAGAAGTCATCGAATCGACAAACATTCGCCTTTGGGAAATTAGCAAAGAAGGCGCTGAGATCACCCTTTACTTCGTGCTCAGTACGAATAAAAACACAGCGACACTTACCTTTATTAGCAGCGCAGATGACGACACCACCAAATGGGAGCGCCTAGGCTTAACAAAACCCGCTCACTCGCTTCTCGATAGTAAAGAAATCGAAACCCTCAACTCACGCTACGGTTTCAACGAGTACATGACAGGATTCATTCACTTTGAACGATTCGCGAATGGCTTTTTAAACCCTGAAAAGAATTTATTTGGCCGACAACTTCAACAATATTTACCCGAAGGCGCTAAAGCCGATCTCGATGCAAAACTCAGCCCTGAATGCCGTACCGATTTTGCTACCTTGGCCTCGGGAATGCCTCGCGCGGTAATCGGCTACGAAGATATGCGCCTACAGGGTGACTCTCTTCACATGTCACTCAACACCATTTTAGAAATAGCCGAATCCAGTATCACTCAAGAGCTCGGTAAAATGCGCGGCCACATCCCCGCCCACGCCCTCAATAGCTCTGGCAAAATCGCGCATTTTGGAGTGGGCCTGAGCGTTGATCAATTAACCCCTGCCCTAACCAATTTATGGACACAGTTTGTAAACGCTGAATTTAGCTGCGATACATTGCAACAAGCGCAAGACCGCGCCCGTCAAACTAGCCCCGCAATGCTGGGCATGTTTTTGGGAATGGTAAACGGAATAGAAGGCTTCGGGGTTTCAATATTTGATATTACCTGGGGCGAAGGCTCAACTACTCCTGAAGACGTATCCGCATTAATCAGCATCTCTGCACAAAACCCACAAACACTCGCCAGTATGAGTGCCATGGTCCCGATGCTAGCCGGAATACAAATTCCAACCGACGGTTCCGCAGTCGAGATTCCTTTACCCCTCGGCCCAACAAACTTTTCCGTTAAGGCCGCAATAAAGGGCAAACATATCGTCGTATACAGCGGAGATAAGCTCGAACCTCAACTCTCCGCATTAGAAAAAGAAGAGCTTATTCCCAACGGCATATACAGCTTCGGACTTAACTACCGTCGTTTCAATGAACTCACCCAAATGAACCTTGGAGGAATGGGCGGCTCAGCAGTTTGTATTGCTCAACAAGAATTTAGCCACATGTTTAGCCAAATGCCTATGGATCTATCTTATTTGTTGGACGCAAGTGAAAACGGTGTTGAAGGGAAATTTGATGTCACGATGGAGAAATCTGAACAAGCAGCAATGTCCTTCCTTGGAAAATATAGCGTTGAATTTCTTAATGAAAACTGCCAGTGGGAAAGTACGGGCACTGAAGAAGTCAAAGCAGACAATACTGGGCGCTACGTCGAACAGGACACCAATAACGAATGCGATATCTACATTAGCGAATACAAGTGGGAACAAAAAAGCGATCGTATTTTGCTAACCCCCACAAAAGAACTCTCGCGAGAAGAATGCAGCGACGAACTCGAAGAGCAAGAGTTACAAGATTACAGCTGTAGTTTATTAAATATAAAGCCGAACCACTTCCAGTGTTTGTTTGATGCCGGGACGCCTGACGCGGCTCTTTATCGGTACACGCCGCAATAATTGGAACTGGCTCTGTGAATTAAACATATAGAATTTACAGGGGAAAATTCGTTCAGAGCATTTTTGACATATCCAGTACGGAACCGTCAAAAATGCTCTTCAAACTTCGCCATTAAAGCTTCTCAATACCTGCGCGTAGCTGTACATGATTCAGGGATAAACATAACTCGACTGAATCCCCAGCGGTAAACCCGCCGCCCAGAACAATAATAAAAACACCGTCCAACACACCAAGATCGTAATCGAATACGGCAGCATCAAAGCCACCAAGGTTCCGATACCTGCATTTTTCACATAGCGCTGACAATACACAACCACCAATGGAAAATACGGCATTAAGGGCGTAATAATATTTGAAGACGAATCCCCCAAGCGATACGCCGCCTGGGTTAAATCCGGTGAAATATTTACCTGCATCAACATCGGAACAAAAATCGGCCCCAGCAACGCCCACTTCGCTGACGCAGATCCCACAAATAAATTCACAAAAGCCGTCAGAACAATCAGCCCCACAATCGTCACCATGCTCGGCAAATGCATCGCCTTTAACACCAACGCCCCCTCAACCGCCATTAACGCCCCAAGGTTAGACTTACTAAAGGCATCGATAAACAAGGCACAGAAGAATGCCATGACGATGTAATAACTCATCCCCTGCATAGCCTTGGTCATTGCCGCAATGACATCGTGGCTAGATTTAAAAACCCCAACCATGTAGCCGTAAGTCACTCCAGGCAAGATAAACAACAAAAAGATGAGGGGAACGATGGCGCCCATCACAGGCGCTTTGTACGAAGCCAGATTGCCATTGGCATCACGCAAGGGAGAAGACTCCGGAATTAGGACAAAAACCAAGGCCGTAACGCCCAAGGCCAATACGGCAAGAGCGGCCTTCATCGCCGTTTTTTCTTTTTTACTAAGCGATTGAATAACGGGAATTGCCGCTATATCCCCATCGACTTCGGTACGGTTTAGGCGTGGCTCAATCACCCGGTCGGTAATCCACCAAGCGAGAATAACGATAAGCACACTCGAAGCCGATGTGAAGGCCCAGTTATTGAGAGGGTTTATTTGTATTGCTGGGTCAATTATCTGAGCCGCACTCTGGGTAAAGCTCTGTAATAACGGATCAATAGCAGAAGGAATGAAGTTGGCACTAAAGCCGCCACTGACACCCGCAAAAGCAGCGGCAATCCCCGCCAAGGGATGGCGCCCAGCGGCGTGAAATACAACCCCAGCCAAAGGAATGACCAAGACATAACCCGCATCTGTTGCCGTATGACTGATAATCGCTATCAGAACAATACACGGCGTCAGCAAATGTTTCGGTGTTGCATCCATCAAACGCTTAATCAGCGCATTAATAAAGCCTGAATGCTCTGCAACCCCCACTCCCAGCATCGCGACCAATACCACGCCCAATGGCGTAAACCCGGAAAAGATGCTCACAATGCGGGACAAAAAGTCTGCCATGCGGGCGCCCGATAACAAATTGTGCACTTCAATGGGTTGACCGGTACGCGGGTCTAGCGCCTCAAATGCCACATGGGACAAAAGCGCCGAAACCAACCAAACAACAACCAGACTCATGATAAAAATAACCGCCGGGTCCGGTAATTTATTACCCGACCGCTCTATTTTATCCAGTACCTGCGTTACCCAATTATTTGATCGCCCCATAGGAAAACCTTAGCCAGTAATTATCGGCATAAAATGCATTAACGAATTGGGCCCGATGGTAGCAAAAAACTCAGGGTATCGGGGGATATGGGGCGGGAGACGGGAGACGGGGGACGGGGGACGGGGGACGGGGGACGGGGGACGGGGGACGGGGGACGGGGGACGGGGGACGGGGGACGGGGGACGGGGAATGACTAGCTTGAGAAAAACTTGAGGTCGGAAGATCTAATACTTTTTACCGAAGGGTTAATTTCACGATAATAATCCAATTCTGCCTGCCATTGATCGACAAAACAATGCACGACAATTTCGTCATAATGATAGAGGTCGCCCACATCGGCATTGAGGTAGACCCGGTATATTCCCTTTACAGTATCCAGGCGAGAGGCGCGATCATCAACATAATAGCGCAACAGATTTCCACCTAATCGTTGAGCCATTTGCTCCCCACAATATTCTTGAGCTGCAATCATATCGAAAGGATCAAAAGGCTGTAATTTCCCGGCATCAACTGTTTCTGATTTTTTCGACGCAGATGACCAGTCGAAAGCCCCCAAAAGAGAACTTATACAGCAGAGTAAAATAGAGATAAGGATAATTTTTTGACGCTGAAGCGCACATCGTTTCAATATTACCGAAAGTCGCTCGCGAACAATTCTAGCGAAAGGGCTCTGTAAAAAAAATATGATAGATGATTCAGGTTCGCGAATTAAACACCCCAGAAATAAGGTCACAACTTAAACGCTTAAGCTCAACATAACCATTCAACAATCGTACTGCTCGACAACGTATCCACAATCCACAAAGTACAATTTTTTACGCCCCTAGTTATTATTTTTCACATCCAAAGTAATGAATATAAAGGGAATATCATTTTTCATGCAGTCAATTTTATGAGTATTTACAATTCAATTCACGCCAACAATTAAAAGCTTAACCTAGCCACGAACATGCAACCACAGTCAAAACATTCTTAGTTACTTAAGATCTATAGACGAATTGAATAAGAGAAATATTGGCCCAGTCACAAAACAGACAAAAACCTTCATGCGGCAAGCCTTTTACTGTGCATAACAATACGAATATGAGTAAGATCCAACCCGCACAATAAAGCCATCACAATACTAAAGTATGAACCCCCGAGCACAATGAACAATCTAACGGAACGCTGGTCATCAATTTTAATTCGCGACGACTGGGCAAAATTTTTCCGCTATAACTTTTATACTTTTTTCCCATTTATCGTCGTTTTGTTCCTATATTCCCAAATCGGCTGGGCAAATAGCCTGACTCACGCCCCCGCTCCGAGTGTCACACAATCAACCCCAGAAGCATTAGGCTCACTGAAAATTGCCTACATAGAATTCCCTCCCATCACTTTTTCGAACAACAACGAAGAACCTGACGGGTACATCATGAATATAATGAAGATGGTCGTAAAAGAGGCTGGCTACAACTATACCGTTCGACCGTACCCAACAAATCGTTTAATACACCATATGATCTCAGGGGAAGCCGATTTTTTTGTTGGCGTTTCATCGCTTAGTCAACTTAAAGAACACATCATTGTCGGAAAAGAAACAATCACCAATATTAATTTCCGCAGCTATTTTTTTGGTGACTACGGACCGATTGTACGTAAACAAGATCTGCTAGGAAAAAGCGTCATCATTATGAGAGGCTATAGCTACAATGGCTGGGCCAGCTATATTAAGTCCCCCCAAAATAACATCCAATACTTTGAAGCCGACAGCCATAGCCAGGGACTCGATGCTCTTAGAAATGGACGCGGAGACATCCTGCTCGACTACCAAGGCCCGGCAAAAATCGCGCTCAGGGACGCCAACCTCCGCAACATCAAAAAAGGCAACGCCTTTAACCAACCCTTATATTTTGTCGTTTCCAAAAAAACACCCAACGCACAGCAACTCGTCAACACGCTGGATGAAACCTATCGGCGACTCAAGAATGAAGGACGCTTTAGTCAGGCTGCTATCCCAATTCACTAGAAAACAACCACAGCCCATACCAATATAAAGGCCCTCCCTTAAAGAACCTTCGCTAACCAAACATCCAAAGCATTCGCAAAACTCTGCCGATCAACATGGGAAAAAGGTTTGGGACCTCCCGTTTGCTCACCACAACTGCGCATTTCTTCCATAAAATTTCGCATAGTTAGGCGCTGCTTAATATTGTTTTTCGTAAACTTCACACCCCGAGGGTCAATAACATCAGCCGATTCCTCAATTGCCTCTGCCGCCAATGGAATATCTTGCGTCACCACCAAATCTCCAGGCTTTAGATGCTGGACAATATAGTTGTCAGCCACATCAAATCCAGCCGGAACCTGAACAGAGCGAATCCATTCAGAGGGAGGCGTCTGCAGCGATGCATTTGCAACCAGAGTCACCCTCACATTGACTCGTGTCGCGGCACGAAAAAGAATCTCTTTGATCGGGTTAGGACAAGCATCCGCATCCACCCATATATGTACGTTATCGTTCGTTTCTACCACTCGCCAATCCCAACCTTTAATTTTTAACGCTTAAATATCAACAAAGGCTTCATGATACAAAAACCGTCGCGACAATCCCAGAATGGAAACATACAATCTCCCCCTCGCAGGCGCACGTAACGCCCACTCCTTTTGAAGCCGCTAAGAACAGGGAGCGAATGTAAGACACATGCGTTAACACGACTATATATAGTACTTGGTGCAGTCACTTAAAATGATCAGGCGCCAATATCGCTTTGCATCACCCAAATCGATATAATTCCGGCGCTCCATAACGCTATTTATGGGTGGGCGCTCTTTAGGAAGCTAGACTGTTAGTGGATCAATATCGTTACAACTTTCACTCAAGAGAGAGGAAGCCGATAGTAATAAAATCGCTCCAATCGATAACCCAAACACTAAAAACTATAGACGCCAAAAAGTGGCGTACTACGTCTTACGTACAAAGCTCTCGCGTTCCATACCAAACTCTGTATAATCGCGCGCCCCAGGCACATTGATTAATTTTTGCCCTACCGCCTCACGAAGGATACCACCATGACCGACACCCTCCCGACATTTGAAGAACTCGGGCTCAATCAAAACCTTCTTAAATCGCTGGAATCGGTTGGCTATGAAACGCCATCTCCGATTCAAGCCGAAAGTATTCCACCGCTCATGGAAGGTAGAGATTTGCTAGGGCAAGCACAAACCGGAACAGGTAAAACAGCTGCTTTTGCCCTACCGATTTTGCAGCAAATTGATTTAAAGAAAAAAACACCGCAAGTTTTGGTACTTGCCCCAACCCGTGAACTCGCTATTCAGGTGGCTGAAGCTTTCCAAAAGTACGCCAACTTTATGCCTGGCTTCCACGTTCTGCCTGTATATGGTGGTCAAGGCTATGACACCCAGATTCGCGCACTACGACGCGGCGTTCACGTCATCGTCGGAACTCCTGGGCGTGTTATGGACCACATGCGTAAAGGCACGCTCAAGCTCGACGGTTTAAAACACCTCGTTCTCGACGAAGCCGATGAAATGCTACGAATGGGCTTTATCGATGATGTCGAGTGGGTGTTAGAGCAAATCCCAGACGATCGCCAAATCGCGCTTTTTTCAGCCACCATGCCGAAAGAAATTGCCAAGGTTGCGAACCGATATTTGCGAAACCCTGTCCACATTAAAATTAAAGTGGCCACCACTACAGCCGAGACAATTCGCCAACGTTACTGGCCTGTTAGCGGCTTGCACAAACTCGATGCACTGACTCGAATCCTAGAAGTTGAACCTTTTGATGCAATGATTGTTTTCGTTCGCACCAAGATTGCCACGGTTGAGCTGGCAGAGAAATTAGAAGCACGAGGCCACAGTGCCGCGCCACTGAACGGCGACATATCGCAAAATGTTCGTGAGCGTACGGTTGACCGCTTCAAAAAAGGCAAGATTGATATTTTAGTCGCCACTGATGTTGCTGCTCGCGGTCTCGACGTTGAGCGTGTCAGTCACGTATTAAACTATGACATCCCGTACGATACAGAAGCTTATGTCCATCGTATCGGACGTACAGGGCGCGCCGGACGCGAAGGCGATGCGATCTTGTTCGTCGCCAAACGTGAACAACGTATGTTGCGTGCGATTGAAAACGCCACGGGTAAGAAAATCGAACAAATGCGCTTGCCCAGTGTTTCTGATATCAATGAGAAGCGCGTCGAAAAATTTAAGCAAAAAATTGGCGACACGATTAACTCTGGAAACATCCAATTTTATCGCGACCTCATCACTGACTATCAAAAAGAAAGCGATGCTTCAGCATTGGATATCGCGGCTGCATTTGCACTGATCGCAGAAGGCGAACCTACACTCTTTACCGAAGAGAAAAAACACACCTTCGAACCTCGTGAGAGCAGGAATTCTTCACGCGATGACCGTTCACGCGATGATCGTTCACGCAAAAAGAGTTCGAGCAGACGCGACTCTGATACTGATATGCAAACCTATCGTATCGAAGTCGGTCACGACGACAAAGTTACCCCAAGCAATATCGTTGGCGCCATCGCCAATGAAGCTGGAATTGAAAGTAAGTACATTGGACAGATTAAAATCCAAGACAGCTTCAGTCTTATTGAACTGCCTAACGGTATGCCAAAAGAGCTATTCAATTCGCTGCGTGATGTCTGGGTATGCCAAAAGAAACTGAATATTACCGCAGTCAAGGACGGCGATTCTGGCCCTCGTAATAAGTCATCGAAATTCAGCGGCAAGAAAGGTGCGGGTGACAAACGCATTAAGAGAAAGCCCAACAAGAGCAATCTCGACTAATCTCGCTCTAACAGGCTCTTCAGCTATCTGACCTTACCTGTATGTGTCATCGCATTTGACACATACAGGCTTCATTCTCATCATTCGAAAACCTATCACGTTATCATCCTGCAATAGCAGTATCTCCCTGCAGCACAATCACAATTTTCTTATCAACCCAGAACACTCGATTATTTGCGATGGAATTATCAGAATCATATCTACTTCGTTTCGGCGGCATTGCGCGGCTTTATGGAACGCGTGCCTTAGAGGCCTTATCTCAAGCTCACTTTGCGGTCGTCGGTCTCGGTGGCGTCGGCACATGGGCCGCTGAAGCCTTAGCGCGCAGCGGTATTGGCGAACTCACACTGATAGAGCTGGATGATATCTGCATAACCAATACAAACCGTCAAAGCCATGCCTTAACCTCAAATGTCGGCAAGCCCAAAAACACCATTATTAGTGAGCGCCTGCTCGATATTAATCCTGAATTACGCATTCATACAATTCAGGATTTTATTGGAAACGCCAACCTGACTCAGTTAATTGGGCCTCAGCACCATGTCGTTATTGATGCGACGGATGCCGCGCATATTAAAGCGGCTATGGCAGCGTATTGCAGCGCTCGAAAAATTCGCATTATCGTTTCTGGATCTTCAGGCGGAAAGGCGGATCCCCGTCAAATTATGACCTCGGATTTAGGCCATACGAAATGCGACCCAATGCTGGCAAAAGTCCGCACTCAGCTTTATCGTCATCATAAATTTTCGCGCAACAAAAACCGGAAGTTTCGTATTGATGCGGTATATTCAACGGAGCAGATGATGTATCCAAAACCCGACGGAACGGTTTGCATGGATAAGCAGGTCATGGACAATGGTGTACGTTTGGATTGTGCTGGAGGCTTTGGCTCATCTGTTATGGTGACGGGGACCTTCGGTTTTTTAGCTGCGAATAAAGGGATTGAGCGGTATTTGCAAAAGCTTGAGATTATTTAAGCGTTATACATTTTCCTCCTGCCCGAATCGATTCTAGTCCAGCCCCCAAGTATCTTGCGACGTAGGCCGGAAAATCGCAGCGCCTTCCAGCACAACAGTGCTGACCAACTCTCCGGCCACCTAAAAAACATCTTCGTTCAATACACCACACACAGCGGCCATTCAAATTAACTCTGTCTGATTTATTGCAGTCCGGTGGAAGGCGCCTCTGGCTTTTCCACCCTACGATGTTCGTTAAATTCTCTGTATTCCAAGCCAAACAATCGACAAGAGTTTTCGCTCGTTTTATGCGCCACCTCCTCAACAGAAACACCTTTAATCTCCGCCAGGACTTGTGCGATTTCAGGAATATATTCGGGGCTATTACGAGAACCCTGTCGGCCCTGAATAGGCATGCTAGGAGCATCCGTTTCTAGCACTAAATATTCGAGTGGTATTTTCTTGATTGCTTCGCGCGTTTTTTTTGCCCGCTTGTACGTTAGCGTTCCGCCGACACCCAGAAAAAAACCGCAGCCAACATACTCTTTCGCGATTTGTTCACTGCCGCTAAACCCATGAATAACGCCACCGCTATTTGGAGATATATTCTTCAAGTGGCTAAGCACTTGATCGTGAGTTTTTCGGGAGTGGATAATCAGAGGCTTATTGTATTCTTTTGCGAGTTTCAGCTGGTAATCAAACACTTCATATTGGAGATCCGCACAGGCACTTATCGTTTTATCCAGGCCGCACTCGCCGATCGCCACGCACTTTTCTGACTTAAGCGCTTCTAAATGTTTTTCACGTAACCCGTCAACAACATTTTTTACATTTAGGGGCTTACCGTCCTGACCCGCGCTAATCGACTTGAAAAGTTCATCGATCCACCAGGGGTGGACGCCCACACTAAAATAACAACCACTGAGGGAATCACAGATTTGTTTTGCTCTGGGGTATTCGTCTAACGAGACCCCCGGAATAATGACTGCGTGGACGCCACGTTTATTACATTCGAGCCAAACATTTTCACGGTCGGCGTCGAAATCTGAAAAATCAAAATGGCAGTGGCTATCAATAAAAAGTGACGGATCCGGTGAGGGTAAATTATTTTGTTGTGTATTACGGCTAGGCATATTGTCCCTCAGATCACGAAATTCATTAATCGCTGTAGTAAGCGCCCTTAGATGGCTCCGCAAAAAGACTCAGCGCCGATTGCATCTCGTCTTTGGGGAAGGATGCAATTGAGGCTTTATGGTCCTCAACGGAGTGCCATTTCTCTATGACGACAAATTGATTATCACTGTCATTACTTTTTAGACCCTCGCAAGAGATATTGCCAGTAGAAGAGGTGATATGAGGTAAAAGCGACCTTAAAAAGACAAATAGGTCGTCAGATCTGTTTTCAGCGTCTTGAAATTCATTAATACGGGTAATGGTCATGGGCATCCTTAACTGAGACTCTTAACGGGAATGGATTGATTCATTCGAGATATTTTTATTGTAAGGACTCCCTACTGACAGCATTGTGTCAGTAGGGATAGAAACGTCTCGAACTGGCATCCATACATGCAGTGAGAATGGCTCCTAGCCTCTCGCCTTCATATGCCTCTAGACGTTTCTAGCAGCACATCCCTGCGGGAGGCGACGAAAATGAGAGCAACATGAGCAAAGAGAACAACTAGGTTTCCCTATTTTTACCGATCAGCGCATACACGTTATTAATCAGTTTTAAGCCCACTTTATCCTGTAAGCTCATAATTGACTCTGGGTGAAACTGTACCGCTGCAATCGGTAGGGTTTTGTGCTGAACGCCCATGACGATTCCGTCGGCGGTTTCGGCGGTGATACTCATACAATCGGGGAAACTGGCTTTATTCGCGTACAAGGAATGGTAACGCCCCACCACGACTTTTTTGGGTAGGTCTTTAAAAACACCCACTGTCGATTCTAATACGGATATTTCCGAAGGTTTACCGTGCTGTGGAATGTCGAGCAACGCGAGCGAGCCACCAAAATGCTCAACTATTCCTTGCAGGCCGAGGCAAACACCGAATATGGGCAAGTTAAGCGATTGCACCATGCTAATCGTATCACTGACGTTAAAGTCAGAGGGGTTACCCGGGCCGGGAGACAGGACAACTAAATCAGGATTAAGCGCTTCAATATCGCTTTGCTCAAAACCAAAGCGTAGCGTCGTGACTTTTGCTCCCGTTTGACGAAAGTAGTCCGCCAATGTGTTCACAAAACTATCTTGGTGGTCGACCATTAAGATGTGCAGGTCTGTACCATTGTTAAATTCAGACGCAGCGCCATCCGTAGTCGACACAGCATCCTGGGTGATTGCTTGAATCATTGCTGAAGCTTTTAAGCGCGTTTCGGCTTCTTCGTCTTCGGGCACGGAATCAAACAATAAGGTCGCGCCCGCACGCACTTCGGCAACGCCTTCATGTATGCGCACCGTTCGTAATGTTAGACCGGTATTAATGTTGCCATCAAAGGTCACTCGACCGACTGCACCACCGTACCAACGGCGTGGGGACTTTTCATTTTTTTCGATAAACTGCATCGCCCAAAGCTTGGGAGCACCGGTTACCGTCACTGCCCAGGTATGGCTTAAAAATGCATCCAATGCATCAAAGCCCTCTCGTAGCTTTCCGGTTACATGGTCAACGGTGTGAATTAATTTGGAGTACATTTCAATTTGGCGACGGCCAATAACTTCAATGCTGCCCGGTACGCAAATACGGGATTTATCATTCCTATCCACGTCTGTACACATAGTTAATTCGCTGTGGTCTTTTTCGGAATTGAGTAAGGTACGAATTTGATCTGCATCGCCAAGGGCGTCACCACCCCGCGCGATCGTACCAGATATGGGGCAGGTCTCAACCACGTTGCCATTCACGCGAACGAACATTTCCGGAGAGGCACCCACTAAATATTCTTGCTCACCAAGGTTCATCAAAAAACCGTAGGGCGATGGGTTGGCTTGCTTTAAACGCTCAAAGATAACTGAAGGTTTGTCTTTACACGGAAAGAAAAACGTCTGCCCGGGAACTGTTTCGAACAGGTCTCCTTTTTTAAAAGCTTGTTGTGCGAGTCTAACCAGGTCAGCGTATTCACCCGGCTTATGATCGCCCCCTCTTTCAACGCTCTGCTTAGGTTTAAATTCAACAGCACTGCCTGTTCGTGGCATTGTCGAGGTATCGACATTATTGATGAGAAAGTCATACTGGTAGTAGTAAGCCTCTAATCGTTCGTGGTCACGAATAAATACTGAATCGGGCAGGAACAAAACCATGTCCCGCTGATTATCAGAGCGCTCTAATGAAAATTCTATTTGCTCGAACTGAAACGCAAGGTCGTAACCAAAGGCTCCATAAAGTCCAAAGTTTTCGTCCTCTTCGCTGAAGAACAAATCACGAATACTGCGCACAACGCTGAATACCGAAGGCTGCTTACTGCGCTCTTCTTCTGGGAAGCGTTTTTCTGTTTGGGCTATGACGAGGTCAATCTGCTCATCAGTGCGCGTGAACTGCTTAACATAGTCTTGTGACTCGATTGCCTTTGCAATCACGCCCAGTACCAATTCACCCCGAGCATTCAACGCGCGGATATGAAGGTCGTAGCCCCTCGACCACATGACGAGCATAGGATCAACAATCGCCAAATCCCACCGCTTATAACGATTCGGATATTCGTAGCTGGAAGACAGCAAGCAACCTAAGTTGGTATCCAGCCTCTTCGCGATATTTACGATCTCTTCGTTATAATCCACCTCAACGCGTTGACGCTTAATTTGAAGGCCTGTGCGCGTAGTGTAGGTCTCGGCTTTACTCATGTTTAAGTTCTTATGTGTTAAGTCTTATGTTTAGGGCTTACGTTTAAAGCTAGTGTTTAGAACCCGTATTTGGCACTAAAGCTTAGCGCTGAATATTAAAAATTGAGCGCAAAAATGGAATCAAATTCTACATGATTGTCCGAACCCACGCTATCTGTGGCCTCTCAGAGAAACCATCAAAGAATAGGGGCTAATCCGAACTAAATTGAATACTTGATGAGTATTCCTCTCGTCACGAACTGACCGTAGTATCCCCAGACCACATCAGCATCAAACCAGCCTATAAAACGAGCGCATACAGATGACCCAAGAAGAACACTAGCGTTGCTTAGAACGCATGTATGCCACATCTCCCATCAATAACTTCTTTCAGCCAAAACGGGTCGTTGAAGAAGGCTACGCCACAATCGGTATGGATGTGAAAAAATGATTTTTTCATGCCGCACAAGCCGTGCACGGTGCGGTTTATTTCAAAATGCTCGATGACGCAGCCTGGTTTGCGGCCAATTCAGTCGAACGAGAGTTTTTTCTTCTTACTGTATCCTTCACAACTTACCTTACCCGCCCTATTTCAGAGGGACGGATGACAGCCATTGGGGAGCTCGTTCACCGTAACAGTTCTCAGTTTATCTCTGAAACCGTGGTATATGATGAGAACGAAGACGAAATTGCACGCGCCAATGGTATTTTCATCCGCAATAAAATGAAGCTCGCCGAGACAGCAGGTTATCAAAACCCGATATCCTAGAGCATTAAGCATCAGAAAAACGCCCAACTTAGGCGATTGCACCACCCCCCTCCATTTATGCTCCCAAACAGTCTAAAAAACGATCATACCGATATTGAAGACTTCTCCGCCATACCTATAATAGTTTTACTGACGTTGAAATTTGCGCCATAGCACTTGCTGGTTTAACTTGACTCTATTACTGGGTGACATATGCCAATCGGATTACCGCCTACTCTAAGCAAAGAAAAAAAGTCACAAATCGTCAATACTTTAGAACAGTCATACCAAATTTTGTATTCCAGTTGGAACCGCTGTACGCAAAACGGGTGGGATAAAGAAACGCTTGAGCACCTCGTCCAAGAGAGCTTGGAAATATCCAGCCTCGCAGCCAATAATGATCTAAGTGAAATATCTGATCGCGCGAAAGAATTAGTCATGCGCCTGCGCTGGATATTCAACAAAGGCCGCCTAGACCCAGATGATGATCGTTTGGTTTTGAAAATAATGGATTCAATAAAAACTGACATATCATCTCTCAAGCCCGGCAATGTCATTACCTTACACCGCTCAAAGAAAAAGGAATCTCCGGCAGCCACCCACACTGCCAAAATCGGCCTACTCGAAGGCGATCAGCAAGCCGCCTTAAATATTAAATTTTTACTGGAATCAGCCAATTATGCAGTCGAAGTTTTCGATGACTCAGCTCCAATTAAGGAAGGAATGGCCAACCATGATTACGACTTGGTAATCGTGGATTTATTGCTCCCGAATTGCCCATTAGCCAGTGCCTCATCAGTAGAAGAATTCCTTTCGCATAATCCTATTGATATCCCGGTCATTATGCTGTCGGAGCAGGCTGACTTATCAACACGATTAATTGCTTTGCGTGCAGGCATAAAAGCGTATTTAACCAAACCCGTTGAAGAAGAAGATCTACTCGGCAAAATAAAAAATGTTTTAGACAAGCGCAATGAATCGCAACTTCGCGTCCTTATGGTCGACGATGACGATATGCTAACAGAATATTATGAAGCTGCATTGGAAGAAGAAGGCTTCATTATTAAGACAATTAACAACCCCATCGAGCTTTTGGAAGCAGCAGACAGTTTCAAACCTGACGTCATTACTTTAGATTATTTAATGCCCGGCTGTAATGGGCTTGAAGCAGCCGAAATATTGCGCGGCGACCCTAAATATATGCAGATTCCTATTGTTTTCATGTCCGGCAGCGAAGACGCCATTCATCGCAAAGGGCTCATGGGGTTATTTGGCAACGCCTTTCTTCAGAAACCTGTCGACATTGATCAGCTCAGCGATACGCTTAACGAAATCGCAGCAAAAGCACGCAAAGTTAAGCAACATGTTGAGAAAGTGAGTAAGCGTCTCCACGACACCCACCTTGAAAACCGAGACTACTTCCTTCGCCATTTAGAGACTTCACTTGAGGACAGGGTTTATAAAGAAAATATCGATAAAAACCATTATTTAATGCTCGCCAGCATCGATAATATTCCTTTAATTAAGGAAAACTACGGCAGCCTCGCATTAATGAAACTTGAGGATAAAATTGAAACCTTTTTCTCTCAGCATGCGCTCATTAACGGCCATGGCTGTAAATTCGGAGACCACTCCTGCTTATTGCTGGTCGATGACGAGAAAAAAATAGATTCTGAACTGCTCTTTAAAAAGTTTCGTGAACTGTTTAAATCACCAGAATTCACCTCTGAACCCAGTCTCAATTATTTAAGCTTAAGCATCGGCGTTACCAAGCTAGACGGCACATGCCCAACATCCATGGAAGAAACCATACAGTTGGTCGAAAATGCCAATATGTCGGCATCCAGTGCCGGTGGAGACCAGCTGCACTGGGCCGCCATGCACAAACACTCCAACACCCCTACGGATACGGTATTCGAAGCACTAAAAGCTCAATCTTTTCAACTGGCCTTCCAATCTATCGTTAAACCCGATGGCGACGAACAAATTTTTGAAGTATTGGTTAGATTGATAGATGAGTACGGCGAAATTTATACGCCAGAAAAATTTATCCCCTATCTTGATGAAGCAATGACCGATGGTAGCTATCATTTAGATCGATGGGTTATCGAAAATGCTTTCCGTTCACTAGAGAACACTAGTGGTCGAGGGGCCGCAGAATTTTCCATCGTCATTAAGCTCTCGCCTGATTTAAAGCAAGTCGAACGTTTAATGCCGTTTATTTATAACATCGTCAGCAACACTCGTTTACGAGGTATTAATCGTATTTATTTCTCGATAAGCGAAAAGGCTGTATTAAGTGATGTTCCCCTAGCGAACACCTTAGCAACTGCCCTTCACACCGCCGGTTGTGGGTTTATGATCGAACACTGCGAAGCAACCGGGCGAAGCCTAGAGGCTATAAAACAAATCGATAACGTCGAGTTCGTTAAACTCGCCCCATCTCTTACATCTGAAAAAACCAATATTAGCAAAAGCCGCCAACGCATTGAGGCCATGCAAGAAGTCATGGCGGACAAAGGTCAATTAATCGCAGGGCTCGTAGAAGACGCCAAGACCTTTGCCCATTTTTGGGATATGGATATTCGTTATTTCCAAGGATTCTTTATCCATCGCCCCAATAACAATATGAACTATCAACCCTTCGAAGCAGAGCAATTGGTTTTAGAAAAATAGGCCACTCAAGAGATAAGTACTCACACCACACTGACTGATGCAGCCGGCGCAGTAATCAACAATAAACTGACCAAGATAGACTATATTTATTGGCATAGAGAGAGGAATAATACACTCAGGAACTCACACTAAACGGAGCTAGCGTAGCAAGCGCTAGTTCGGGTAAGTATTCAGCTCGCCCCTTGCCCCCAAGGTAAGCATTGCCATGACTCAAAATGCCAAGATTCTGATCATTGAAGACAGCCAAAATCTAGCAGACAAGCTCACGTCGTATTTTGATAAAGGCTCCGATATCGCCATTACTCAAAACCTAGAACAATCTCTCCGTAAAATTCATGAGTGGAAACCTGACCTCATCATCCTCGATGTGGATTTGAAAAACCGCAATGGCTACGAGGTATGCGACGTGCTAAAGCAGGACTCCAGGGCCGCCGAAATCCCAGTGATATTCTATTCAGAGAATGATTCGCTACGCGAACGGATGCTAGGTTACGAAGTCGGGGGCGTCGACTATTTTCACAAGGGAACTGACGCTTCGGAAGTCCGTGCGAAAATGCAGACAATCGCACGCCAATCCCAAAAAACTCAAGTCCTGAAAGAGAATATTGTTACCGCTGAACAAACGGCTATGGAAGCGTTAACCACAAGTTCGGAATTGGGTAAAGCGGTTCGCTTTGTGGAGAAAAGCTATGACGTTGGCGACCTTATGAGTTTGGCGCAACAGCTATCTCAATTTTGTATCGAACTCGACCTTTCTGCCGTTATTATGTTCGCGATCCGCGGTGGAAACCGCTTTTATTCGACAAATAGCTGTGATGTTTCTCCGATTGAGAAAGACTTAGTGCTCAAACTCCATAGCTGTGATCGCTTTGTCGATTTTGGCTGCCGTACATTAACCAACTTCCCTCATGTATCGATGCTAGTCAAAAACATGCCCATCGACGACCGTATACGCTATGGCCGAATTAAAGACTCTTTCCCTTTTATTTTAGGGGCCACCGATTCAAAAGTGAAAATGCTTGAGGCTGAAGCCGCTCTTGCCGCTCAGTGTGCAACGCTGACATCCTCAGTGGAAACAGCCGAATTCACGCTCTCTAGCGTTAGAAAAGATTTTCAGCGTAATCTAAAAATTGTTGAATCGATTATGAGCGAACTAAGCTCTACAATGGAAATGGATATAGAACAAATGAACTTGGATGAAAAAGACGAAGAAAAAATTTTGATGCTTGTCGAAAGCACTTCTAGAAAGCTCCATATTATTTTATCTGAAAATGACAGTACTGACCGTACAATGCAAGATCTTGTCGAACTGCTTTCGAAACTCACCCAAGAACAGGGAAAAATAATCGTCGAATCTCTCGCCAGAAAATACGATGAAAGCATGGATTACCAGCCTGACATTGAATTATTTTGACGACTCAAACCGGATAGTAGGGTGTAAAACTCAGGCTAATACTCCATCGAATTTCCATCATTCAAACAAATCTACCTTTTCTGCTCTTCACCTACACACTCAATCAATCTAGTGATTCGTATTTTTAGAACCTAGCGATTATTTGAGTTTGTAATGCCGACAGACCGTTCTCTTTTTCGACTTACTATATTTGAATTAAGAATTAAGAATCGACATTGCCTTGATCTGAATCCAAACGAATTTCCCTTCTGACAATGCTAAATGAGCAACCGACCGTTGCGTCACTTGTGCACGAAAAAGCGTTTCACCTACAGACAGTTGGACCAATGCTGCGTCAGGCGCCCCGTCAAGATCAACAATTGAAATAATCGTTGCAGGTAAAATATTTAAAATACTTGAATCGTCGTGCCTCGCCAAAGTAATACTAACGTCCTTCGCAGGAATCAATATTCTTAAATCTTGACCAAGCTCAAAACCCGAATCCCTTAAGGACAAGCTTCCACCAGAAAAGGTTACATTCGCGATATGCCATTCACTATCCTTACCTGATACAACGGCCTCGACTAAACTTCCAGGGTTCCCATCATCTAAACAGAATAGCTCCTGATTAAATACCGTTTCGACATTACCTTGGGTTTTCACTCGCCCATGGTCTAACACCAAAACGTCATCGGCAATACGTACGACTTCATTCACCGAATGAGTAACATATAGAATGGGAATTTTAACCTCACGTTTTAAGCGCTCGATTAACGACAATAGATCACGCTTGCCAAGCTCATCGAGCGAGGCTAAGGGTTCGTCCATCAATAAAACTTTCGGCTGAATCAATAGTGCTCGCGCGATGGCGACACGCTGTCGCTCCCCCCCCGATAGTTGCTGCGCTCTGCGTGGCAACAATTTTTCCACCCCGCACAATCTCACCACCTCATCAAAACTCAATATTATTCCTTCCGTAGAATGCGAATCTCTAGGTGCTCTGCGTTGTGCAAACTGTAGGTTACCCTTAACATCCAAATGAGGAAATAAACTCGCCTCTTGAAAAACATACCCGATCGGACGACGATGCGGCGGAACAAAAACTTTATCGTTAAACCAATCATTGCCATTGACCGTTAGCCGCCCGCGATCAGGTTTTTCTAAACCAGCCAGACATCGTAATAGCGTAGTCTTACCGGACCCTGAGCGCCCAAAAATGACCGTTACACCAGAGCCATTAATATCGCACTTAACATCGAGCGAGAAACCCTCATAAGACAACTCAATATGAGTGTATATTTTTGAATTCATCAACATCTACAGACCCGAAACTAAGGTCGTTTTTTTTCTTTGCCAGTAATAAACAAAGAATAAAACAGAAAATGCAAACCCCAGCATTACCGCCGACAATGTATGCGCCTGAGTGTATTGCATAGACTCTACGTGGTCGTATATTTGAATGGAGGCAACCTTTGTTTCGCCCGGAATATTACCTCCAATCATGAGCACCACTCCGAACTCGCCCACCGTATGTGCAAACCCCAGAACCCCAGCGGTGATAAATCCTGGTTTTGCCAATGGAATCACAACATGTATAAAGCGGTCCCACGGCCCGGAGCGTAACGTTGCCGCCATTTCAATAGGGCGGTCGCCTATAAGCGTAAATGCATTTTGTAAGGGTTGAACAACAAAGGGGAGAGAATAGATGCACGAGGCAAAAACCAAGCCCCAAAAAGTAAATGGCAGCACCCCCAAACCCAAGCCGCTGGTCACACTCCCGATGGGACCATTTGGCCCCATCGCCATGAGAAAATAAAAGCCAATCACACTGGGCGGCAATACCAATGGCATAGCGACGACAACATTCACTAAAATTTTCCACGAGGCGCGGGTATGCGCAAGCCACCACGCGATGGGCGTACCGATAAGCAACAGTATTAATGTCACTGTGCCAGCCAAATGCAAAGTTAATAGGATTGCTTGTAGGTCCGATTCAGACAAACTCATAGCTCCGTTTTCAATTCTGTCGTTTGCTGAGAGCGATAACCTGAGGCCTCAATAATTTCTCTCGCTTTTTCACTTCGAAGGAAGGTCATAAATCTCTGGGCGGACGGTTTACCTTTCCCTCGGACTAACAACACAGCATCTTGGTAAATTGGGTCGTATAACGCGTAGGGAACAATCCATTCCGAGCCTTTCATTTCCACGCCAATAAACGATAGCGGCACAAATCCAAAAGACGCAGCCCCTGAACGTGTAAATTGATATGCCTGCGAGGCGTTCTCTCCGTAAACCAACTTGCTCAATAACTTTTTATCCAAACCAAGGCGCTCCAATACTTGCATCGACGCACGCCCGTATGGTGCCAGCTTAGGTTGAGCCAACGCTAAATGTTCAAATGTGGCGCTAGACAGGGTATTTTGCGTAAGCGCCTCACCGCTCTCGTTCGCGGTCCATAACACCAGAACACCTTGAGCATAGGAGAAACGCGACCCATGAGCCGCCAAATTCCTCTCCACTAAACGCAGAGGCTTTTCTTGGTCAGCCGAAAGAAAAATGTCAAAGGGCGCGCCATTCACGATTTGCGCATAGAGCTTGCCCGACGACCCACTGGAAATACTCACGCTGTCTGCCGGTGACTGCTGCCGATATGCTTCAACCAGTATTCGAGCTGTCGGTGTAAAGTTCGAGGCCACAGCAAGCCGTAGTGAAGCCGCAAAACCGAATTGTGTGATGAGACACAACCCCAGGACCAAGGGCCACAGGATAATTTTCCAGCTTAAACACGGATACTTAAACAACATACTTCCGTTCTCAACGAATGTGGGTACAGATGGAGACAAACCTAAGCCCAGTTTATAGGCCAATGATGCCCGGAACCCTAGGTCAGCTCTAGTTTACACCAAAGTAGGAAGTTGAACGAAGGTCGTAACGGCATGCTACCAAGCAAAACTGACGACACTCTCACATCTTGATGCTGATCAATTTAACCAGATCTAACGATTAAAGAAGGTCTGAAGGAAGGCATCGATCATATGAACCTTAGCCATCTGCGGAACAGCGTAGAAAGCAACATCACGCGAATAGGCTCATGCCCTAAATAAGGAAAAAGCCCCGAAAGAAATAAAAGTGGATACTCGGAAATTAAAAAAGCACATCTAGTCCATTAGATGCACTTTGGGGGCTGGCGGCGAAAACAGCTATTGTCTCGCTATTTCCGCATATTCAAATAACAGACGCCATCATGCAGACAGCGAATGCTTTTGAGAAAAATAAAACTTAAGCTCAGCTTGGATAAAAGCCAACAAAACAAAGAGGCGTCAAAGTACTAGAGTTCACATACCCGAGATTTTGCGATATGCAGTCTTTAGTTCAAACCATCTTTCAATCAAACGCTATTTTCTTATCTCAAACTGTATTTAATCAAAAAACGAAATTCAGCTGGGTAAAAATAATGGCTACAAAAAATGGCTAACGTGATCCGCGCAATGTTTTATTTTTATATATTGCTTATTGGTCGCCATTTTAACCAAAGCTCAGGTTTTGTCCATACTAAGGTGTGACAAAATGATAATTTCAAAGCATATGAGATTGCTATCACATTATTATCCGGCAACAGACGCCTAAATGATCAATTTAAAACCCACAGAATTAACGTACGACAACACAAAACGATTGATTCGCTATAGCCGTCAAAATCAATGACAACGAAGCGTTGAAATAAAAACCTTATTTTCGATACACCTAACAATTAGCACCCAACAAAATAGCGCCATTCCAATTCACCGTCATATACTCGCAAAGAACAAAAGGTTGATACCTAGCCGTTGCGAAGCGTTCAAGACAAAAAACCGCACAGTTTAATAAACACGTTAAACAAGCGGCTACATTGAAAACTAGCCATTTATTTATCGGCAGCGTCGCTATCCATCTATTAAATTGTAATTTTCGAACATTTAAATGTGATCCGTTTCACAAAACAAACAACGGCGGGAAAATTACCCAAACGACACACAAATTCACATTAACGGCATTTATGGCACCACACACATCCAATTGGTTGTATTAGGCGACTAACCGAGACCCATTTCCCTTTTTTGTCAGCGATATACTCCTATTCTTATTTCATTTTCTGATGTACGTCGCAAATAAATGTTACAAAAGGACGTATAATGTAACCCTAAGTAACATTGAGATTTTTAGGGGGATCCATGTCGAATATAATTAAGTCTATTTCCGCTCTGTTAGTGGTTTTTGTATCAAGCATGTCTTATGCGGAAACGTCAGACTCCATGACATTGGCGCTAGCAAAAAAGCAGGTGAATGAGTATCGAGCGTTACGACGCGTTTGCACTGTTTCAATATTGGATACAAAACAAAACTGCTTTAAAGAACTACAACAACTTACTCATAAGTACAAAGCTGCAAAGTACTTTTTAGTTAAAAACAGCCCATATGAACAATTGATTCTCGGTTACATCCAATAAGCACCTCGTCTATCAAAACCAGCCTACATTAAAATCAATGCTTGATTCAGCAATCGAGGCGCCAGTCCCCGATTGCACTTAAAGACTCGCCTCTAGCCGCCCCAGACGACTTCAATTCCAGAATGTTTCACAATTGGCCCTTATTTTTTACCTCCCTTAATGGTTTAATTGAGCTAGCAGCAGTGAAAGAGCGCCTTTTGGCATATTGATAACGGGGATACTTGGGCATGAAATACTCAGCACTATTGGCATTAATACTATGCGGCAACATTGCCTTTGCAGATCAAAACAACGGCTTTTTTGTGGGTGGTAATGCCGCCTACATTTCAAGCGATACCTTTGTGAACACAGGTATCGAGGCAGAAAAATTTGACGTCACACTTTCAGCAATCGAACTCGTCGCGGGCTACAAATATAATCCATGGTTAGGGGTAGATTTACGCTACGGCTCAAGCCTTTCTGATCACGATGAAAGCATAAGCGGGGCTGCCCCGATAGAAGGACTGGAATACAGCATCGACAGCTATCAATCGATCTATTACCGACCAGAAATAATCAACAAAGAAGCTAAGCTCTATTTATTATTAGGCTACACCACCTTGGACGCGACGACTGAAACATTGAGTACCGATGGCGACCTTAGTGTTGAGTACTCAGAATCGGGAACATCTTACGGTATGGGCGTAGGTTGGTTCATTGGTGACGACTTGGTTATTAACGTCGAGTACCGTCAGCTACTTGATAAAAAAGAAGATGAATTTTCAATCATCACGCTTGGCGCGGATTATCGGTTTTAGTTCACCTCAAGCCAGCTCTCCAACCTCAGACATTTCTAGCGCTAGCATCATGATTAGTGCTCCCCCATAAACAGGCAAGTACTGAAAACAAACCTGTTTATGGATGGGTACCCGCTTTGAATTTACGAAGCCTCATAACTTACGAAACCTTATAGACAAGCTTGGGGTACCAATAGGCGCCCCTCCCCTCTGGCGTCAGATCAAGCACATTCCAAAGTGGCCATAACAAATCCACATGGCGAGGATCACCTTGGTCAAATTTTGTGTACAACAACTCCGTTGCATAACTATGAAAAATTGCATCTCCACGCTTCACAAACACATTGAGAATAGGCATTTGAAAGCCCTCCCCTGATTCCGCATGATAATCCCGGTTGTAATAATTGTAGCTAGAAGACAAAAACCTCAAATGACGCCAACCCCGTAATTCAGACCAGGCTTTCATTTTCGCCACCGATGCTTTCGCCACCAAATAAAAATTAATACGATCTTCTAAATGTTGAACATTCCCGTCAAAACTATCGGCAATTGAATTACACGAAGGACATGGCTGTGAAGCATCCGGAGCAAACATAAAGCTATAGAGAACAAGCGTGTCTTTTCCCTTTTCAAATAACTGCGACATTTTAATTGCAGTGTCGTCGTCAATGCGGCGAAACTCATAATCTTCTTTGACTGCGCCACCTAAGGGCAACGCTCGTCGAAGAGTGCTAACTTCCTCGATTTGCTGGCGCAACTCCATTTCTTTGGCCAAGAGCTTGTCTCGCGCAACACGATACTCTTCACTTTCATTGGGGAATGTTTTGTCGTGTATTGCCATCAGTATGAGCCTTCATTAAGCATCAATAGATCTGAGCCCAGCCATTTCGCTCGCGGGATTACCCAGCATTGCACGTATTTTAGCGCTACGCTATCGTTGTAAACAAGCCTAGAGAGGGCCTACGAACAATATGTAAATATTAGAATTAGAAGCAGTCCCCCCGCCTCCGATAGAAAGCCTAACGTAGAACTTTAAGGCTTAGAACCTAAACCCAATCAACCAAAAGGGCTATGAGCCACAAGGTCCTGGGGTTGTTTCACCGCTAGGCGTCGTACAGTTTCCATTTTGCGTCATGCTTCCCTTTTCGAACATGCCTTCATAGCGGCTACCATCGGCACTGACATAAACCCCTTTTCCATGAAACTTACCGTCAGTGTATCCACCTTCATAAACCGCACCGTTTGGCCATGCCATCGTACCAATACCGTGCTCTAAACCTGCTCGGTACCCGCCTTGGTATATCGCACCAGAGGAGTATTCCATGGTTCCTTCACCATGGCGCTCGCCAGCGACCCAATTCCCCTCGTAACGGTTTCCCGCCGCCCACGTGTAAACGCCCTGGCCTTCGCGCTTGCCGTTTAAGCACTCGCCTTTATAGCGACTGCCATCAGCCGTCTTCATAGAGCAAGTTTCGCGATGGGACATTCCAGGCGGAATCGCACTAATCGGGACCGGGTCATCCGAAGCCCCAAAATTCAAATCAAAAACTATCGTCGAAACATAGATGCATACCACAATGATCAGCCATGCAAATACAACCATTGGGACCACATAAATTAACTTGGTTGTCAGGGTCAAAGGCAGCTTTGTGACAGGTAAAGCAGTTTTAGATTCCAATGCTCGCTGAATTCGGGCTGCTTTATCGGCTATGGTTTCAGCTCGCGACGAGGCGAGTATTTCAGGATCTATCGTTGGCATCTGATCATTGTCAGCAGCCCCAGACAAAACCTCCCTAGCAATTGATACTACTGGCTCGGCGTCGGCATCGGCATCGGCATCACAAGATGCTGTCGCCTCTTCCGGCTCCGCTAAAGTAAGCTCGTCGCCTATATCCCTGCTATCTGCCGCAGTGAGTAAGTCTTCACTTGTCAGATCACTTGAAATAGCATCCAATTCATCGAGCATACCTTCGGGCGAAAAACCCTCAAGATCTTCAACTTCCAGCTCCAAGACAATATCTTCTGATTCAACGGAAGTATCTTCAGGCGCAGCGACAACATCATCTGGTTCAGCGACAGCATCTTCTGGCGCAGCAACAGTATCATCCAGCTCAACGGATTTACTTTCTGCATGCTCTTCGGTCGCTTCAAGTGAAGCGATGTTCAACTCATCCAAAACCGCTAACCCTGCACCCTGGATTACGGCAACACTTTCTAAATCAGCTTCATCATCATGTATATGGTGGCTAAGTGTTCGACCAACATTGGATGAAACATTAAAGGGGGCAATCGGCTCCGCATCCAGTGTACGCATACGGTTGCTCGGTGAACGGTAACCCACCTGAACTACTCCGCCCTGCTCCATCGGCTCAGATAGCTCCAGACGAATTTCGGAGCTGCCATCGATAGTCGAGTTAATGTACTTCGCACTGGCAATTTTAAGCCAACGGTCTTCGAGTTCAGCGCGAAAGTCGCTGACTTCCAGCGGTACAGTCGTATCTAGACCATCATTGATGTAAAGCTGAATTCGGTATTCACTGGCAGAACGGATATTAGCCTCAATCGTTTTAGCTGTAACCGTTTGTGGCAAGCCCTGCGCACCCGACTCCAATTGACTGGTTGATCGCAGTGCAGGGTCAAGTGACTCTATGGGCTCGGGTAAGATTTCTTCATCAAAGGCTTCAATCGCATCGCCCGTTTCTTCTATGCACATCAGCCATTGGGTAGGCCGATATTGGACAACAAACGAAGATTCTGACGACAGGGGCGTTTCTAATAAAAGGACCACGACAGCCTGCGTCCCATCCAACTGCAAATCCAATGAGGCGACCCCCACACGACGGCCTTCGGTAATAACAGAAAGATCAGACGGCAACGGGGGAAGATCAGGGTCAATATTGACGCTGAATACTAAGTACAAACGGTCGTTATCGAGGTAAGACGCCGCGATGTAACCACTTAAGTCTTCGGATTCTTGCATGCTCGGGGCAATTGCCATGTATTCTCATCACCTACATTAACTATATACAAGTTATGCGGTGCCACTTAAAAATCAAACAATTCTTTTATTATCAACGGAGAAATTGGTTAAAAATCAAGAATAGAAGTGAAAACCAACAACATAGTACGCGTAAGCTTTCCTCAGGCGCGATAAAACAGCCCCCACTCCCTATATTCCCCACAATCTAGGCCCAGAATAACAAAATTACACATTCATAATAAGAAAAAATTAAGTATCTATCTAAACATGATAAGAATTAACGAAAATACGGGAGAGAAGAAACGAGACTCGGACTGAAAAAGTCCTCGCCTTACATAACGGCGCCTAAATATATAGCTATCGACCAAGACCAACTTTATGCCCCCAACAAACAGGCGCCTACTTCGATCGAATTTAAAACGCTAGATTTACACCCTTTGATATCGTTGTTTGAAATGACCCGACAGCAAGGTCTAGTAATTTAAATCTGACATTATAAAAGCGTCCTCGCTACGATTTTGTTAGCATCTGATCACACATTCGTCGCCAATATTTCCTTTTAGGCATGATCATCCCGAAGCTAGCGGCTTAATATGCGTACCGAGTATCCTGGCCAATCGCTCTAAAATCACTTAAACCGATTTTTTCGCCCGCAATGATGGATTCCAAGGAGCGGTTTTTCTTATACTGGGAGAGTAAACGTGACGAAATATCACCTATTATATTTTCACAAGGGTATATGTTGACCTTGATAGGGACGCCTCGATTCGCTAAACGGAAATTACCGATTATTTTTTCATCAGGCGAACAATGCTCCAACATAATAAATGCCCGCTCGCCCAATAAATCGATCACTTCATCCAAGTCGATCGCGGTAGAACGCAGGTATTTCTCATCACTACCTGCAAGCATCAAATAGTACTTTTCCCCATAGCGCTTATGGTGAAAACGTTTCACAGGCCCCGAAAAGAAAAATACCGGACTTAGGCTATCGTCGTCTTCAGCATCCAAAGCCAACAACTCTATCGTTTTTAGAATTTCCTGGCGAGAGACCTGGCCCTGATTCAGATATATCAGATTATTGTAACGTTTAGAAAGGTTTTGGTTTAATTGAGATAATGCTGAACCCGCATCCAAGTACAACCCTTTCCCTGTCGAGTAGGGTGAGCTAACGGCTATTAAATGCGTAGACTCAACGACCTTTCGCTTAATTTTAATATAACGCGTAATTTCTTTTTGTTCGACATTGGATATGTCTATACGAATTATATTACCGCCCTTGCGCAAGGGCACAGGTATAGACTCGCTATAATTTTTAACCGTCATATAGCTAAAATCAATTTTATCCAGAACATTATTATCTTGATCAGAAATCGTAATCATCGATAGACCGTACGCATCAATCGCTGACAGTTGGAGTTCAAATGTATTGGCCCGCGTAACAAATGAGTCACCACCTCCGGATGTATTCGAAACGTTTGTGTCATTAACAGAAATCACGATTGAAGGTGCAGACTTTTCATCCAGCTGTTTTGTATTACGCGAACCGCTACGGGATTTCACTACTTTTCGAATACTCCTAAGATCAGAATAGAGCACATAATCGAAATCAATATTTTTGACGTTAAAACCGCTGTCTGACTGATACCGCTTCGAGAGTCGCCAGTATTTATATGGGTCTTCAGCGTCAAAGCAGGAAATTTTTAAGCCGACATTACGGTATTTGATTTTATTGGATCGGCTTACACTCGACTCGACATCAAAGACCGATACAATCAAAACCGCCTGCGCATCAAAATGTTTCGCTACTTTGCTGTGATTGTACGGCTTTGAAAACCCCTCTTTCGCCAATAAATCCGGCGATAGATAACGAGGCCTCACCGAAAACACTCGTTTAAACTGGGAGCGAATAGATGAAACCAATTGCCTCTTCCCTTTCTCGTCAATCCCTTCTCCTTTTTCCGCTGTCACTGGCAGTAATATAACTTTCTGATTTTTATAGTCTCCCATATCAATACCATTGAAGTCATACCACAGTGGTGTTTGACCTATATAAATTGAACATGCGTTTATACAAGAAAGTATCGCTAACAATCCGATTATGTTGATTTGTCTTATCATCTTTTTCATGGCTCTGGTGACCACAAACCTACCGCGAGAATATCATCGTTCCCGACAGTATTCGGTTTTTGTATATCGCCATGCTCCGCCTCAATTTTTTCCTGAATATAATCTTTGATATCGCTATAACGCATTCGACTTCGTCCTTCCGTAAAATCGACGTCCTCGATACTTTTCAGTAAAAAATGTGTGAATAGGCCATGTCCATATCGCTCTAATTCGTAACTCACTTCACTGCTCGATGATGATGAAAACCACAATACGTTATCAGGGATGTCTGTTATTGAACTAGTATGAGCCATTGCGAGTCTTGTTTTTCTATCAACAGGCAAGTATTTTTCATGCAGGTCGGGCTGAACCGTAAATTCTTCAAATGAACCGCGACCACTAAAGCAGGAATCAAAAATAAAAATCTTATTCTTCGCTGGAGCGTCCTGAAGAATATCTAAAGTATTTGTATGCGACAACATGGTTGATCGCGCTAGGCGCTGATCCCCATCATACGGCACCAGAAAAGCTCTAATTCTCGAACCCCACGCCTTAACCATGCCATGACCGGAAAAGTAAATAATCAACGAACCTTCTGACGATATTTTTGATGCCGCGACTTCCATAGCTCGCTCGATGGCATTCTTCGTCGCATTTTCATCCGTGAGAAATTCGTAGGACAAACGACGGCCAGCCTTTTCTGCGCCTATTTTTAGAATCTCAACAAAGTCCTTTGCATCTTGAACGGCGTAGTTGAGTGTATTTTCGATTCGGCTGTATTCATTAATGCCAATAACCACAGCCCGAACCCCGGAGTCGCCACCAATTAACGCGACTTCATCCATTGCCTCACAACCATCTAGGCCATTTACCCGCACAGCAATATGGTTGCGGTTCAACGGAACAATAACATTAGCTTTCGAAAAATCAGGGCCAATCGAAACTTCCAAACGGTATCGACTGCCACCACCGATATTCACCAAACGGCTTTTCGCGATGATTTGAGATTCTTCACCATTCACTAAAATACTAACGGATTCAAAATCGTTTTGATTGGGGTAAATGGTGGCAGTAAAGGGCTGAGTATAATCAATTCGGTAATTTAAATGAAATGCATCACCAATGGCGACCGTCGGCGGTATTACGCACTGAGCATGAACTTTCATTGCGACTACCGAAATGAAAAACAGGATGGTTTTAATCATATGGAATACCTCAACCTTCTAGATCAGCCAGTGCAGTTTGGGCGGAGCTGATCCAATCCCGAAATGCGTGAATACTGGTGTAAACCCCAGAAAAACTTGGATGAGCACAACCAATCCCAAAGCTCACCACTCCCGCTAAAAAATTCTGCTTACTCTCACCCGCTCCACGCACAAAGGCACCACCACCACTATCGCCTTGGCATGCATCCTGCGGTTTATCGCCGTCTTTATAGGCGCAGAACATATTGTCTGTCACCTTTAAACGTGTCCGTGAATAATTGTGTTTACATCCATAAGCACTTTCGAGATCAAGATACACTTCAAGCAAGGATTCGCCTCCCCGCCCACCTACCTCACGGGCGCCCCAGCCCATGACGTTTATCGTATCGTTGAGCGTTACTGAACGTGACAACAGGTCAATCGATAAATTTCCTAGCCCTAGCGACTCGGTACTTTCTTCTAATGTAATGAGTGCAATGTCAGAATCAAACGGCGCCAGTTTTTTGTAGTCGATATGCCGCCAAACACTTTGAATTTTTATTGCTCGCCCGCCGGAACCATTGATAGTTTGTCTGCCTGCAATAACATAGTGGGTAGAGCTGATGTTGCAATGAGCGGCGGTAATAAGGTGACGATCAGAAATAAAGGTAGCTGCACAGAACTGTGAAAATGTTCCGTTATTATTTTTTCGAACCACTGCGCCTAGGTAAGATGGATCTTTATCCGCCGCTAATGCATCCCCTCCAACAGGCCTTATATTTATATTTCCGTTTTGATCCAGCCCATGATAAACAATATCATCTGTATATTCCTGAGCCAGAACAGACCCTGAACGCCCGTTTGAAACGAGCAGGGCGATGCCCGCCTTCGACACGTCGCTCTTGTATGTAAATGCAATCGAGTTTCCTTCTGCGTCTTTTAGAAAGATTTTCTCACTATTTGATTTTCTCTTTTTTCTAGGCAGATACCCTCGAGCGAACACCCCAGCGTCATCGGCATCATTTAAAAAGAAGGATAGTTTTTGAGACGGGCAAAAAGGACTGCCCAACTGAGATACGTTAACTGGTTCACCACCTTCATAACGAATATTGAGCACATCTACTTTAGCTTTTAAATTCGGAATAGAGGCGATAAGTAATTGAGCCACGCTGTTTTTTATCTGTGTTTGTGCAAGTGAGGCCAAACCTAGAGCCTCCAAAGCATGAAAGGTCTCTTCCTCCTCAAGTCCATTAGTTTCTGATTCAGGGATGCCATCATTCATATTTACACCATGAACACGGTCAAACAAATCCGACACCTCAACCCTCTGCTCCATGCTCAGGTCGGAGTCGGCGCTAAATGAAAACGCCAGATCCTCCGGCGCATCACTTATTTCCATCGCCAATATTCGCACATTGATTTGCAGGGTTTTGCTTCCTAAATCGAGAACATCAATAACCTCAATTTTTGACTCAATCGAATACGAAGATTTCAGAATATAACCCGCATCAGAGGAGCTTCCCTCATCACATATCGGTATATTCACCATAAAATGTGACGCGTATTTTTTCTCGTTTATCGCGCCCACTAAGGCTTTTACTTTATCCGCAGGGCCATCCATAAAGGGTATTGCTAAACCATCGTCACAAGTAAAGGACAGCAGAGAAAACAAAAACAATGGCGATAGGCTCTTAATCTTCATATCTTGTAAAACCCGGTTAAATTACAGAAAGCGCTCTAAAAACTTGGTTAAATTGATATCTGAAAAACCAACGGTATCAGGAGGCACCTTGGTAAACTTAACCGTCACGGGAGTTTCTTTGGTTGTTCCGCCTTGCTGAGTCACAGTTTTTAAAACCGACATTTTTTGCTTCAAGATTGTTTTCGATGTTTGAATGGCCTGATCTTTATTGGCAAGAATTTCAGCATCAATCAAACTGTTGGTTTTTTGTTGCAGGTAATCCGAAACCGACATACCTAAGACATCCGGCAATTCGTCTAAACCACCCCTGGCGACAATGGCATATTCACTATCTGTAAGGCTTTTCATAACAATGGAAGGAACCGAGGCATAAAGGGTAGTTTCACCTCGGCGTGTAACCGTATTTTGAAAGTAAATAGTACTTCCATAAGTGACTTCGATCACGTCACGCTGAATCGCCATTTCGGTATCTTTGGTAAAGGGAATTCCCATCAACCGCCCTTCGGCGTTGACGAATACCAAAGAAGAATAAGTTTCTTTATATACGCCTCTCACTGGTGCCGCTTGCAGTAATGGAAGTGTTCTAGCTCCAAGGCTCTTTTCCCCACCCTCTCCACTGCGGCTCCCATCATTCACCAATGCAGATGGGTCTTCAGCTTCCAAGGCCAAGATTATGGGATCTTCAGCCTGGGTCAACTGATAGTCACGCCATGCCATGATTTTTTCGCGCTCGGCTAAACAAGTGTTATCTCCACAGGCTAGACTGGCTTCCCAAAGCGCAATGTCGACAAGCTGGTTAATACCTTGATCAATATGAGATCGATACACGCCGTCATTCACCAACCACTGCCGAATATAAAAGGCATTAAAATTGATATCTTCGACCGACATGGTGCCACTGAATAATTCGCGACACCCAGAGGTCACATCAGCAGTATCCGGAGACGACAAACGCCGCTTGAGATAAATACCTGTAATACGTGGCCATCCATTTGTTTTATTAACCGCGCCGACGCCGCTTACCGCATCGCTCCAACTTTTATACCCAAACACAACCTCCATCGAATATACGCACAACTGCCGATACCTTTTACCTTTCTTATCTCGGATTTTTATATTGGGCTTTCCGAGTTTTTTCAGTTTGTTATCCGTTGCGATGTAATCTTTATCACCCAATTTTTCCATAATAAGGTAGGCATCTATGTGAGCGCGACTGGTAATTAACGTGTCATCAACTTGCTGTCCAATTAACTCAGCATTCGCGATTCTCGTCACTTTTGGTGGCGGAAAGAAAAAGTCTTTAATCGCGCTGTAGATCCAAAACGCGGTCAACAAGACAATGACAATCGCAGCAAAGTAGAGCGTATTGAGAACATGGGTGAGGGTAAGTTTAAACTTTGTAGAATCCGGCATTACACTTCTCTTTTATAGTGGCTCTTTATTGTTGTTCTTTTTAATGGCTCTCTTTGACGGCTCTTTGTGATACCCCATGTTAAATTGGCAGGGCTTCCGTTAAGGCTCATTAGTACCCGTCCATAACCTGGGGGGAGGGTAAAATTCGCCCTCACTACGACCCGATTTATGGACGGGCACTAATTATTTTGGCTGCACGCCCTGAGTCTTAGCTTGGCAGGATTGGAACTTGCACCACCAAAAGAGATTATAGCGTCAATTTAGACTAACAATTAACGCATTAAGTTAAATGTTGGACTGGCAACGTTCAAGGTTAAAGTCACACTCGTCAACGGCATTATTACCGATATCCAGCGGATCGACGCTTACAAAGTTCTTATGTCGCCAACAGGCTCTCAATGTCATGGTGCTTCGATCCCAGGCCTGCCAGTCTTTTTTTCGTTTGATCAACTGATATTCAGCCCCAACATCCGGCACGACATCGGGTGTAAGGCCGTTGCCATCCCATCCGTGTGAGCCCCACGCAATACGTTGTTTGGGATCAATAACCATTACCACATGACCTGAGTCTTTATCCGTTCGACGATAAACTAAAACATCGCCCAACCGTTTTTCTTGATCATCACAACGTTCAAATTGACGCGATAAAATAGAGTCTTCCGCCACCATCGATACCGTTGGAATATAAGACTGCTCGTTATAATTATTATTCGCAACTTCCGCTTCGGTATACAGTAAGTTGGACCGCGTAAAGCTGTACCAAATTGCGCGGGAACAATCGATACCCACGGCTAAATTTTCCTCATCACTCACCTTGGACCAGTCGTGTTGCGTATAGCCAATACCATCGGCGTGGCTCTTACCCGTCAAGCGCTGCACAGCCGCCAATACCTTATATAAACTACTGTATTTAATATCCGGCAAATAGGGACGAATATCGAAATTTTGCACGGTATATTCACGTGGAAGGCCGACATTGGCGCCGCCACTTGCATCGGCTAAAACACGATTGAGTACGGTTTGAAACTGGCGACTAACGCCGACTATTTTCTGCGGCATAACCATTTCTTGAGTTTGTACTTGCCTTAACAATTCAACCAGCTGAACGGCTCCATTTTGGTCGCACGAGTTAAATCCAGCAAAGTTAAAACGGGGATCACTAGACCCCAGAGCCATCAGGTATTCTGATCTGTTAACCGGAAGAGAAGAACTCCCACCCACATTGGTATAAACACCACCTTGCTCAAGGAGAACGCTTTCCTCATTAATTCCAACAACACAACCATCGGCCCCCAGGTACAGCATCACAATTGAAAGATCCAGGTCCGTGGTATTTTTGACTTCAGTATCAAAGTTAAACGGTTCATAGCCATCGCCAATATTTGAGTGACATAGGGGTAAATACTGAATCGCCGGATATGGTGATGAGGTAAATTCGACACCCTGGCAGGAAACATCTTGCTGAGATGCGCCAGCGTCTTTAAAACTGAGGGACAGGCCTGGCGCTTCTTTGACATGAGCCAATAACAGTTCTTGGATACTGGCCGATAGCACGGCATAAAATGCCCATTCATGGCCACACTCATTCCCCTCTGGGCAGACCACAATTCGACGACCACTCGGCAACTCGGCGACCATTTTTCCGGCTGGCGTAAAAGAAAAACTCGCGGATAAATCTTCGACAACGGGCGCTTGAATATTTACGGAACCCATGTGCTCGACAAAGCGCTTTTGCCAAGCAATATCAATCTTATCGTCAAACTGAAAGTATGTTTGTGAAGACTCACTTATTGCCGTTCCCGCCATAGCACCGCCGACACTTCCAACAGGAGCTTCTTTATTTTTATCCTCATCATCTCGACTTTCTGATTTACTGCAACCCAAGGCCGGTAACAGAAACACAACCGTCGTAAGCACTAAAACTATTCTTAAGAGTCGATTCAATTGATAGCCCTTCATCTTTTTTCATTTACTTACCCACTGCAAGCTCAGTCAGCAAGCATTCACTCAGTCACTCACCGCAAGGAGGTTAAAATACCTACACACACTAAAAATGTAAGACAGCGCTCGTACTTTTGTGCCGGTCTAATCTAAATAGATACATAGATAGCTACAAAGCTCCCACATTAAATGCGCCAAAGCATTCTATGGCCTCAACATGACAAACGTATATGAATACACGCGCCATATCCTTTACAGACATTTCAAGATTGCCAAAACACGAAACTAGTGCGATTTAGAGAACGGTCGGATAAAATCAAATTATTCTCGCTGGAAACAACATTCGAGCAGAATTCACTCCTTACACGATTAAGCAAGGCGCAATATCCACCGTGAGTACAACAATCTACCTCTGGCTTATTATCTCAATGAGTCTTTCAATGGCCTTAGGTGGCTGTACGCAGAATCCATCCATCCCCCTGCATAACTTGGCAGAGAAGGAGGGGCTGACTCGACTTACCATAAAAACGGACAAGCACCTCATCGAAGCTTTTACATCCGGTAATACCGCCAACGCAGAGCATCTGCATATTTACCTAGAAGGTGACGGTAACCCTTGGTTCAAAGGTCGTGAACCTGCGATTAACCCAACCACTAAAAATCCAATCGCTCTTAAGCTAATGCTGCAAGACCCTCAGCCAAGCGTTTACCTCAATCGCCCTTGCTATGCATTACTAAGAGAAAAAGGAATAAGTAAAGACCAGCAATGTTCTTCAGAACTCTGGACCTCGGGCCGTTATTCCAAAGAAGTAGTGAAAGCCATGAACGAAGCTCTCAACACGATTAAAGAACGAACGGGAGCGAAACATTTTTCACTCATCGGCTATAGCGGTGGAGGCTCGCTCGCCGTATTAATCGCCAGTACACGCAACGATGTTATAAATTTGCTGAGTATTGCCGCTAACCTCGACCACGCCAAATGGACGCAACACTTTGGCTACCTTCCGCTGAACAGTTCATTAAACCCCGTCGATTATTTTCCGCTGCCAAACACGATTAAACGGTGGCACCTAATTGCCAAAAAAGATAAAACGATTCCGTTTCAATTATTAATTCCAGCCGCAACATTGGATGTCGGTTCACACATTATGGAGTACGAAAATTTCAACCACAGTTGTTGCTGGGAAAAATCCTGGGATGAAATATTACGACTCACCCTTCTACCTTAACCTTAACCTAGCCCCATCTCCGCCCCATTCAAACTAAAAAACATATAAAACCAATCTCTATATAAACAAAACCGCTGGCGCTGAAATATTTTCACTAACAACTGAATACTGCAAATATTTTTACGGAAAAATGAGACACACTTCGCGCCATTCCAATGAAAAATATCAGCCGTAAAAATCAAGAAAAAATAAATCCCGGTGAAGCTCATTAAATTGATGCAAAGGCACTTCAGCTGACGTACAGTTGCGCCTATAATTTCGACACACATTTAGCAGAAGGGCCTTGCATTATGATTCGAGTTGTTTTTAATCAGAAAGGCGGTGTGGGTAAAACCAGCATCACATGTAACCTCGCAGCCGTCTCGGCAAAACAAGGAAAGCGTACTGTCGTTGTCGATCTGGACCCGCAGTTTAACGCCAGCCATTATTTATTGGGCGACGTTGAAGTTGACGACAACATTGCCGACTACCTAGACCAAACCGGTAACATGTTCGGAAAACAGAAAAAGGCCACGGATTATGTGTACCAAACGCCTTTTGAAAACCTTTATGTCTTGCCTTCTAGCACCAGGCTTCCTGAAATCGAACACAAACTCGAATCACGTTATAAAATATATAAACTCCGCGACGCACTTAAAGAGCTCGCGGAAGAATACGATGAAATCTTTATCGACACGCCACCGGCCTTTAATTTTTTCACCAAGTCGGCACTGATTGGCTGCAACCGAGTTTTGATACCTTTCGATTGCGACGCATTTTCGCGCCAATCCCTTGATAAGGTTTCGGAAGCGATTTTTGATATTTGTGAAGACCATAATCCAGAGTTGATGATCGAAGGCGTCGTTGTCAACCAATACCAGGCTCGGGCAAAATTACCACAACAGCTGGTTGAAGAAATTGAATCGGCTGGTTACCCCGTTTTGCCGGTTCGCCTTGGCAGCTCGGTCAAGATGCGAGAGTCTCACCAAGTATCGAAGCCACTGATATTTTTTGCACCCAATCACAATTTGACCCTCCAGTTTGTTGCGTTGTTTAATTCTTTGGAGGGGAATCAGGTTAAGAAAGAATTGGAAGAACAGAAAGAGGGCGAGGTGACCACCTAACCAATCCAACATATTAGATTGACCGATCGGCCTACTTTCTGAAAAGTAAGCTAGTGCGCTTTTAAAAAATGGAAGTTTTCATATGGATCGCTGCGGCACTAAATTTTTATTTTGCATTATAGCTATCACCCCATCTTCACGGGTCAAAGATACCCGCGTACAAAGTCCCCCAAGTAGCCCATTCACTATTGCGAAATTGAAATCGAGGTTAATTATAGTTTCCTCCACTAACCCAACTACCTTGAGCTTTGGATTAAACCCACAATCGAAGCACAAAACCACTCCCATTTCTGACGAAAAGAGGGCGTGACGAAATGGCCGTTCAAATTCATATTACTCAGCCCGACGAAGCGGCTAGATTATTACTTTATAAAAAATGATGAAACAATTGATAGAGGAAAAACACCCAGCGCTGCAGAAAAGGCTATTGTCAAAACATAAAGATTTGGCAGTGAGTATAAATGTAATCAACCCGTCTTTATCGCGAAAACTACAAAGCTATTAAAACAAATAAGTGCGGCTAAAATCACTAGAGTAAAAACAGAAGGGAGTGTTAAAAACTCCAGACACCTGCACTAGCTGGAGAAACCGTGAAACTCACGGTTTCTCCATAGCGTTTACTGAGAACACCGAGATTATAACTCTACATATTTAGTAGAATGCCCATCGAACAGACCTAGCCTGCGCACTCTGTCCAGATTCCCGCCTTCGATAGTAGGTCTCCAGAGCGCCTTTATAGGAATCAACGTTTAGATAGTCAACCACATACATGTAAGCAACGCCAGATATTGTATCCATTGCATTTCCGATAGGAGTGATATCAACAACTCCGTTTTCGATAGGCAACCAGATCTCCAGAATATCTCCAGCGGAGAAAACATAAAAAAGAACCGCATCGAATGTAATATTTTGATCAGTCGTTACAAGCAAGCTATCCGCTGACACGGTCATATCAACATCTTCAAAACTGAATATTTGATAACTCAAACCGGCAGCCATGCCATTCTTGGAAGCCGCAAAAGAATGCTGTTCGACTGGAAGACCATACTCTACTCCGGCCCCATTAAAAAAACTGGGCAACGCAATAATATCTATTGATGCATAGCTAATCGGCAAATATATTCGTTCAATATAATCCGTAACCGAGTCTAAATCTTGATATGGGATCGCAACACCAGAAAAGTCACCGCCGCTTACAGCCGTGATCTTTTTTAACTTATCCGACGAATCAACCGTAGAATAACCAGTGGAGGATGAATAAGGAAGATCAACACGCCCATCATTTAGAGGAGTACCACCAACAACCGATGATAAAGCCATATCAATTAACCCACTAACAGGTACAGGACTTCCATCTTCAAAAAACACCTGAGCGACCTTGGAAAGCACACTATCCGAGATATAGATTTTATCCTCTTGAGCAGGACAAATCTCTATATTGCTCCACGTTAACCCATCAGTATCGTCACTTGGGTCCTCTGTTATTTTCACCTGAGCAACTTCCAACACTGTATTATCCACGGTCGCTCCTGACTCACCAGTAAGTACAATGTCATAGGTTGGACAACCACAAGATGCACTATTTTGATTCTGCATTTCAATGTAAATGGAGCTACCTCTCTCCACATCAGCAAGAACAACAGCGCCTCCATTCTTATCTATTCGAATTGTTCTATTACTTTCTGCTCCACTAGGGTCAAGTGAGTGCGTTTGCTCAATACCGTCATGATCAATCGAAATAAGTTCCTCTTCACCTTCAGAGTCATAAAAGTAGATATCAACAATTTCGGGAACAGGGCTCCCACACTTTGTGAACGTATCGGAAAGCGTAATATCAAAATATACCGGGCTAATAGTTATCTCCACTGAATCAGTAGCTGTATTCCCACTATCGTCTTCAACCGTCAACTGAAACTCAAACTGTTCTTCAGCACCTATTGATGGCGCAGTAAAACTAGCCACGGCACTACTACTATTGCTAATAACAACAGCAGATCCGGACAACTGCTCCCAGATATAGCTAACAATGATTCCATCAGTATCATCTCCACGCCCATTCAGAGTAACGACTGTTCGCTCATCAAAAACATTATCAACTCCCGCATCAACCGTTGGTAAAATATTTGCAATCACATTGATCGTAATTGTATCTGTCGCAGCATCACCTTTGTCATCCATTACCGTGAGTCTTAACTCAAGCGTTTCATTAGCAATAATATCTGGGGTAGCGAACGCCGTAGAAGCAGAATTTGCATCATCAATAATTCCTGCCGTGCCAGATATTTGTTCCCACAAATAACTAACAATTGATCCGTCAATGTCATCACCAACACCAACCAATCCAACTAAAGAGTCTTCATTAACCAGCAAATCAATACCAGCATTAGCTGTTGGCGAAACATTGGCTATGACCGTGATTATCATGGTGTCTACCGTATTTTCTCCATCATCATCTGTTACCGTTAGAGCGAGTTCTAACTCTTCAGTAACTGAAACATCGGGAGCGGTAAATACCGGAGATGCAGTATTTGCATTTGAAAGACTGCCTTCAGTACCGGATGTTTGCTGCCACAAATAACTGCCTATTGTCCCGTCAGCATCTTCACCTACACCACTGAGCGTCACTGTTGTTTTTTCGTCAATAGTTACATCTGACCCAGCACGGGCAATCGGAGCAATATTGCCAATCACACGAACCACAACAGTATCTACTGCAACATCACCTTCATTGTCAGTCACTGTAAGCGATAAAACTAAAGCTTCCTCAGTTAAGACTTCTGGGGCAACAAAGGTAGTAGATGCCGTATTTGTGTTCGAAAAACTTCCCGTAACACCCGAGACTTGCTGCCACAGATAACTGGCAATCAAACCATCGGCATCGCTGGCTTCACCCGACAATTCTGTTTCCGATAGTTCATCGACAGATAAGTCATTTCCAATATTCACTACAGGCGCACGATTAGCAATAACTCTGATTTCAATCGAGTCCACTGCCGACAAACCATCATCATCCGTTACAGTCAGCGTAAATACCAACGTTTCATCAGCCGTAATATTTGGGGATTGGAAAACCAAGGTATCGGTATTTTCACCCGTAAAACTAACCGGCGTGCCCGATGTCTGGCTCCAAGAGAAACTTGCCACGCTTCCATCGCTATCCGATCCCGCTCCACTAATAATAACTAAACGTCTTTCGTTTTCTTGCCTGTTCACACCAGCATTGGAGAATGGAGCTAGGTTTGGAATAACTCTGACCTCAAGCGTGTCGATTGAAGAGTCGCCATCGTTATCCGTTACTATTAATCTAAATTGCAAAACCTCTTCAACAGATATTTCGGGAGATATAAAAGATATCGACCCATCTTCTACATCCGTAAAACTAACAGTTGTTCCTGAAATTTGTTCCCATGCGTAACTCGCAACGCTCCCATCAACATCCGAACCAGTACCACTGAACATTACTGAACGCCGTGATTTAATCGTTACATCACTACCGGCATCAGCAGAGGGAGGGGTATTGGGTACAACTGTCACTTCAAGGGTATCGGTAGATGAATCGCCGTCGTTATCCGTTACGGTGAAACTCAGAATCAGAATTTCTTGTATGGAAACATCAGGGGATTCAAAAGTGACTGTAGCGGAATCAGAACCCTCTAAGGCTACATCGGTGCCCGAAGTTTGTACCCAAGTATAAGTTGCAACATCACCATCAGAATCCGAACCAACGCCTTCCAAAGTCAGTTCTGTCCGCTCATCTACAGTTATGTCGTCGCCAGCAGCCGCACTAGGCGCGACATTCGGAATGACTTTAATTTCAACCGTATCGCTAGAGGTGTTGCCGTCATTATCGATAACACTCAGCGTAAACACTAAATCATCTTCTACAGATAGATTCGGAGCATTAAATGTTGCCGTCGCCGTATCTGCATTTTCGAGAGTGACTGTCGCACCCGATTCCTGCACCCAGATATAACTCGTGATAGATCCATCAGAATCTGTAGCAGATCCTGACAACGTAACAATACTATCTTCGTCAACAAATTGGTCGTTACCAGCATCTGAAACCGGTGAAATATTAGTACCGCCACCACTTCCACCTCCACATGAAGCGATAAAAGAAGAGAGGATAAGTATGTGAGCGAGCGTATTAAATTTTTGTATTTTTATTTTCATATCACAAAGCAATTCATTCATTATAAAAGTCTACATATTGACCAACAAAAATCGGCAGAGTAGTATCGCTAAAAGCCCCACTAAAGTCTACCAACTCGAAACAACGATAAAATCGATATACGTTTATCCCGTGCCGTCTTTTTAAAAGTTAAACAAATCCCTCTTTCTTACTTTTACTCCTTAATTACAACCGTTAAGAATTAAAAAGGCCACACTATTGATGGTATTTATTCAGTAGTGGAAACCAATCTACTACTAAGAAGTGGGTAACAAAACTGATCGTGATCGGATAGTTTGATTTTAAATTTCCTGAAGTATCGTCAAAACACTCAACAAAAACCATTACACAAGATTACAGATAGTTTGTACTCCAACAGCCGGACTAGCAACCCTACAGCCAACAGGCTATGAGGGTTGTACACCCCACGCCTATTTTACAACAGACACAAAAAATCCGGGAGAACCATGACTCTAAAGCCTACAAATAGAATTTTATCGAATAACTGTATATACGGATCGTGATATTACGCTTTGTCCAGATTCACGCCGAATGTAAAAGTTTTGAACCGAGTCATTAAAGTCTGACACTCCCTGATAATCAACCAAAAACACAATCATGTAATATTCATCCAGTTCAAGAACAACATTTTCTAGCGCGGTCAAATTAACTCGGTTATTTTCTATAGGCAACCAGATTAAAGTAGTCTTTGAAGGGCTAACAGCATAAAAAAGGACTGAATCGAACGTGTTTCCACCGACACCCGAGACGAGAAGTTCTTCGGAACTTAACTCTACATCCAGAGTTGTAAAGTCAAAGGCTTCAAAATCAAAGCCGCTAGCCAATTCGGACTTCGACACCTTAATTGTATGCTGTTCAATACTTGGAGCAGAAACAAAACCACTGCCGGAAAAAAATTCTGGCAAACTCGTCACACTGAAATCAATATAATCTATCGGGAATCGAACTCTTTGACGATAATCGGAAATGGCTTCTAAATCTGGGTATGGCAGTACACTGTCTACGATATTTGGATTAGTAAAACCCGGAATAGCTTCTAACAATTTCCCTGTAGAGTCATTTGTAATATACGCGGTATTTTGAGAATACGGAACGACAGAACTGGCTCCTGAGTACACAGGCTCATCACCAATTAATACGGACAACGCCATATCATTTAAGCCGACCACACTAACTTCACTCTCGACGGAAATAGAAACTTGAGCCGATTTTTCAATATTGTAATCGACAATATAAACGGAGTTTTGCTGTGAATCGCAGATTTCAATATTGGACCAAACCAAACCATCATTAATGGCCAGCGAGCCCAGACCTCTGTTACCACTTAAAATTAGTACAGTATTAAACGTTGAAGCTCCTGACTCGCCAGACAGTGTAATATTATATAAAGGACATTCGCAGGAAGTATTCGTTTGCGCCTCCATTTCAAAATAAAGTGAAGTCGAACGTTCTACATCGACAATGACTTCATTCGTTCCATTTTTAACGACTTTTATCGTTCGAGCCTCCTCATCACCTTGAGGGTCGATATAGTAGGTTTGCTCAATGCCATCATGCTCGATGGTGATATCATCCACATTACCTTCCGAATCATAAAAAGAAAAAACAACACTTTCTGAAACTGGGTTCCCACAATTTGTCTCGACATCCGACAAGGTAAAAGCAAAATTAACAGGATTAATGGTTAGAGCTATTGAATCCGTCGATACCGCGCCATCATCATCCTGAACACTTAAGCGAAATACCAGATCTTCTTTTGTATCAACACTTGGGGCTGAAAAAACTAAAGAAGCGCTATTTTCACCTTCTAGCTCTACTGGCGTACCCGAAATCTGTTCCCACTCATAACTCGCAATCGAGCCATCAGAATCAGAGGCAACGCCAGCAAGCACAACATTTACACCTTCATTAACGGTAATATTTTCTCCCACGCTCACAATTGGACCCATATTAGAAGGCGTATCACTAGAGCCTCCTCCACCGCATGAAATAAGGGATATCGAACAAAGTAAAGTCGATATCGATAGTTTCATTTTATGAGAGGGAATAACAGGAGAGAAAAATAGTTGCTTAATCATGATTACCTCACCGGGGCGTTTAAATTTAAAATATGGCGCGCAGTATCTCCAGCCAATCAACCAATGTCCATTACACTCAATTACGGTCATCACACCACTGTAAATACGATTAAATCGATACACCCTGAGACGCGGACCTTCACTAGAACCGAAGCATGTCAGCGCCTACTCTGACGCTTACTCCAAGACGCTCCTCTAATCACCAATATTTTATATCGATTCAGCTTGTGCTCTAATACGCTGGTAAACCGGAGCCAATATTTAGATCAACTAGAACACTTATATCAACCAGAGAGTTATTATGGAATTTGACACAATCTCAACCCTGGAACAATTACGCGAAATCTACGACCAGCCCATGGGCCTTTCGGTAAAAAAAGAAAAAAGTGAATTGGATGCGCTTAGCGAGCAGTTTTTACAACTGTCACCTTTTTCAATCCTTTCAACATCAGGTAGCAGCGGCACCCATGACTGCTCACCAAGAGGGGATTATCCAGGATTCATCAAAACACTCGACAGCAATACAATCGCAATACCCGACAGACCAGGAAATAATCGCCTAGATTGTATCAGTAATATTGTCGAGAACCCGGAGGTTGGTTTATTAGTGCTTGTCCCCGGTTTTCGTGAATGCTTGCGCATCAATGGCACAGCCAAAATCACAGTTAACCACGAACTACTTAAGCAATTTGAGTACAAGGGAAAACGTCCAAAGTCCATTATTGTCGTAACGGTAAAAGAAATATACTTCCACTGCGCTAAGTCGATTACGCGCTCTAAGTTATGGGATGTAGAGGCACTGGTCGACCGAGGTGTTATGCCGAGTTTAGGACGAATCATTTCTCAACAACTCGAAGAAAATAAAACAGAAGCTGAACTGCAGAAACTTGAAAAGTACATTGAAGATCGGGTGAAAATGACTCTGTATTAACGGGGTGGATCGACGCCATCACCGGCAGAGTTATTTACACGAAACCAGCCTGCAATACTAAAACGATCTCTCGTTGCGGGCATCACTTCATGAGGAAACTCTTCGCTTAAAAATACCACCAGAGTTCCCGCTTTCGGCAGAACACGCTCAATTACGGTCTCGCCTTTTTCGTCAAATATAATCAGCTCACCTTTATCGTCTTGTGACCAGTCCTCGTTGAGGTAGGTCACTAGACTGAGCTTGCGATTTGATTGACCTCTGAAAGCATCAATATGTTTTTTGTAAAACTCACCGGCTTTGTAATGTGCAAAGTGACTTTCAAAAGAGAACAAGCCCAGAAATAATCGTTGATTAAGTGCGCCCTGCAAGCCTTCGGCCCACGCCAACCATTGCGATTCTATTTCACTGTCGCCATTTATCCAGGCAATTGAATCTTGACGAATTTCGTTGTGCTTTCCATGCTCGCCTCCCCGACCAACACCGGCGGGTTTAAATTGAGTTTCTGAAAGTTTTTTCGCGTGTTCGGAAAGAGCTTTTTGGAGTTCAACAGGTAAGGCGTCTTCAATGACGCAATAACCCTTTGCGTAAACAGCTTCGGCTATTTCATCAAATAGCTTCGTATTTTTAGAAGCCCCTGTAGCCTCCGCCCCTATTTCCCGATCAGGTTTATTCGATTGAAAAGGCATAGGGGTATCCGGAAGATGGGGTCATATAGGCAGAAAAAGGAATACTTTTATTTAGCGCCTTTTAACTGGCCCCATAAATCATATTCATCGGAGTGAGTGATTTCAACATCGACGATATCACCTGGAGAAAGGGAGAATTCTTCATTTAGATAAACAGCGCCGTCAATTTCAGGAGCGTCGCCTTGGGTACGACCAACTGCTCCTTCATCGTCCACTTCGTCAATAAGAACGGGCATGGTTTTTCCCACTTTTTTACTCAGCTTTTCTGTTGAGATACCTTGTTGTTTTTCCATAAACTGCTCCCAACGTTCTTGCTTGATTTCATCGGGAACGGGATTGCCAATTTCGTTGGCTTTTGCACCCTCTACGGGAGAGTATTGAAAACAACCCACGCGGTCTAGCTGGGCTTCGTCTAACCAATCGAGAAGAATTTTAAAATCATCATCGGTCTCGCCAGGGAAGCCAACAATAAATGTTGAACGCAGAGTAATGTCAGGACAGATGTCTCGCCAAACACGAATACGATCAAGAGTCTTTTCTTGGTGAGCCGGGCGACGCATATTTTTCAATACGGATGGACTCGCGTGCTGAAAGGGAATATCCAAATAAGGCAGAATCTTACCTTCGGCCATTAGGGGAATAATCTTATCCACGTGCGGGTAGGGGTAAACGTAATGCAAGCGTACCCAAGCGCCTAAATCGCCCATGGCATCACACATATCGAGCATTTTTGATTTAACCGGACGCCCTTGCCAAAAACCTGTGCGGTATTTGATATCCACACCGTAGGCCGAGGTATCTTGGGAAATCACCAACAGCTCTTTTGTTCCCGCTCGAACTAAGCGCTCGGCTTCATCAAGCACATCACCAATCGGGCGACTCACTAAGTCCCCACGCAATGACGGAATAATGCAGAAACTGCAGCGATGGTTACAACCTTCGGAAATTTTCAAATACGAATAATGACGAGGCGTTAGCTTCACCCCCTGCTCAGGAACTAGATCAATGTAGGGGTCGTGTTTTTGTTTCGCCGGGGCTGGCACATGTTGATGTACCGCTGTCACAACTTCTTCATATTGCGCAGGTCCGCTCACCGCAAGCACGTTGGGATGCACGCTTAGAATTTCATTTTCGTCTTTGCCCATACAGCCGGTTACGATGACCTTGCCGTTTGCTGCGCAGGCCTCTCCAATTGCATCAAGAGACTCTTTCTTTGCGCTATCGATAAAGCCGCAGGTATTCACCACTACGACATCAGCATTTTCATAGGTTGGCGATACTTCGTATCCGTCTATTCTAAGCTGGGTGAGAATACGTTCGGAGTCGACCAGGGCTTTAGGACAACCGAGGCTAACAAAGCCGACTTTGGGTTTACTGGGTGTAGATTCTGACATGGAGTACCGTATGTAATGGGGGCTTTCAATGGAGCGCATTGTACATAAGTCCCGCGACTGGAGCCATGCTACCTTCACATCCCGTCAATCCGTATCAATGTTGTTGTGGGAATAAGGTAGCTGCAGCACTGAAGCTACGTGGGGATCATGGGGTCAGAGTCATTGATTTACGTTGATTGTTTTTTATTCAGAGATTGGCCTTATCCGCTCGCCTACCTCAATGCCGACTACAGCAAAAATCAATGAGTCCGACCCCAGTCTGTGTCGCCTCCAACCCTTAGACGGTATCGCAGACACCACCCGAAGCACGGAAAAAACGCGCAGACATCTACTTACTTCAGGAACACGTCACCACATCACACCCGTCACCCAGCATCCTCATCGCTTCCGCTTTACAATTATCCAGCAATTCCCCAACCAGGCTTTCATCATCCAGCGCTCTGGCCACTGCTACAGCCCCGATGAGCATGGACGTTGCGGCCATTACGTTCTTCTTCTCTGCCGCTGCACCTTGCGCATAACGGCTTATCAACTGTGTCATATTTCGAAAAGCATCGGTGTAGGCGCTACGTACGGAGCCTTCCCTAATCGCCACATCCGTCACCAAAAAAGCTAAGGGGCAGGAATTTTCATTTTTTTGCTGTATGTGATCTTCGTGCAAATACCCCCTTAACAGGACTTTCATCCACGATTTCTCTGTCGTCTTTTCTGGCTTACTGTATCGAATTCGGGTTTTCTCTGCGGCATGGACCAAGGCTTCCTGATAGAGCTGGCTCTTGCTTGGAAAGTGCGCGTAAAAGGCGCCACGCGTCATATCTGCTCCTGCCATGATCTCGTCGATGGTGGTGACTTCAAAACCTTTTTGGGTAAATAGAGCAAAGGCGCTTTCGAGTATTCGGATTCGACTTTCGTGTTTGTGATCTTTTGAGTAAGGCATTACTGCTAGTCCGTACCGTGGAAGTAAATGAAATAAAGGCCTAAATGCATTTTAATCATAATCTATATATGTTCTTGAACATATATAGATTCCATTTAGCATTCATCATCGTTAAGCCAATCGGCGTAATCAAAAATGGATATATAAAAGATGAAACAACTGACTGGAAAAGTAGCTTTAGTAACCGGGGCATCACGGGGTATTGGTGCCGAAGTGGCTGTAGGCCTCGCAACCAAAGGCGCCGATGTCGCTATCAATTATCGCAGCAAGGCTTCCCGTGCAGAATCCGTTGCCGAACGCGTTCATGCATTAGAAGCTACATCGCTGTTGGCCCAAGCCGATATTTGCGAGCTAAACGACCTCAACCGAATGTACCAAAGCATAAACGAAGAGATGGGAAAGCTCGATATCCTAATTCTCAATGCCAGCGGTGGCTTAGAAAAAGGCAAGGACAAAGACTATGCCATGCACCTCAACCACGACGCTCAGTGCCAACTTGTCGACGGCGCACTTCCCCTTATGGCAGAAGGAGGGGAGATTATTTTTGTGACCAGCCACTTGGCCCACTTCTATGGCGAGAAACCCGTATACGAAGGCTATAAATCTGTTGCGGCCAGCAAGCACGCAGGCGAACAAGCGTTAAAACAACGCATTCCCGAATTTTCACAAAAAGGAATACGCTTTCAAATTGTAAGCGGTGATCTTATCGAAGGGACCATTACACCTAAACTCATGCAACGCGGGAATCGGGGCTTGATTGAAGAAAGGCGAGAAAAGGCGGGATCACTTCCAACCATTCACGAGTTTGCAGCGGCGATTGTGGAAGCTGCGACCAATAAGGAGCGCCTAACAGGTTCGGTTATTTATGTGGGGAATACGGATTAAGCATTGTCATTTGAGCATTTGAAACCCCGGTAGGTTAAACGGGAGAAAAAGAGCTGCAAGTAAATGAGCGAACAACCCTCTCTTTTACTCCTCTTCCTCCTGCTCACGCACCCTTTCAATCCGCGCCTGCTCTTCAGCCATAACAGCTTTGATTTCGAGCATCACAGAATCAACATCGGCGTCATCTCTCTCTTCGAAAAATCTGCCCGTTAGCTCTAGATCTAGGTGTAATTCACCATCTTCGAACAAGGCCCAAATTTCTTTCGCATACTGAGTCTCGAGAATTTCTGGGGCAAACTGACCGTAATAAGAGGTCATGTTGGCAATATCACGCTCTAGCATGGATTGTGCGTTGTTATTAGCTGCTGCATCCACCGCTTGTGGTAAGTCGATGATCACAGGGCCGTATTCATCGACCAACACATTGAACTCAGAAAGATCCCCGTGAACAATACCGGCGCAAAGCATGCGCATAACGTAATGCATCACTACCGCGTGATCTTCAACAGCTTGTTCAGCCGACATAGCCACATCATTAAGGCGCGGAGCGACATCACCGTCTTCATCGGTGATCAACTCCATCAATAACACACCATCGAAGCAACCGTAGGCCTTGGGAACACGTACTCCCGCAGCATCTAATTTATACAAAGCATCTACTTCGGCACTTTGCCACGCTTCTTCTTGCTGCTTTTGACCAAACTTTGAGCCTTTTTGAATGGCTCGAGCACGGCGACTGTTACGGTGCTTACGCCCCTCTTGGTACAGAACGGCTTTTTTAAAGCTACGCTTTAGGGCGTCTTTGTAGACTTTTACGCATCGGATTTCTTCGCCACAACGGACGATATACACGGTGGCCTCTTTACCACTCATGAGCTGTCGAACAACTTCGTCCACGAGACCGAGATCAATTAAAGGCAGGATTCTTTTTGGTATTTTCATGCGTTATTAACGACTTTTTCTCGTCGCAGAAAGGTTTAAAGGCTTCAGTAAGCTGGGAATTGGCAGGAAAACCAAAGGTTCGGCGTAAAACATACTCCTGTCATCACCCAGCTAAGCAATTGCTGATAATAAGGGCGACATTGTACAGGTTTCAGCAAAACAAAAAACCGCCAGTCCGGTAAGCCGCTTTCTTTTCTTCTGCATCGCCCACGCCCCCCAATGCTGTTGACTTAAGCGTTACGAGATAGTTTTACCCTCGTAGCTCGAAAAAACGAAGCGCCTTCCGACATTTGTAGCCCAATCTACATCCAGTCCTATTAACAACCACAATAACTGGAACCCAGTTCCCTAGCCCAAAGATGTTGAGTTGGCTGTTTGTATTGGGCAATGGGGGAAGGCGCTTCGCTTTTCCACCCGACAACCTAAGGCAATTATTCTTAAGTCAGCAACATTGCCTCCCCTCCCCCACAATCAGGCCTTTACCGAAACCCCTCCCCCAGATATATTCTGCGTAACCCGTAACCCGTAACCCGTAACCCAAATTATATGCCCAAGCCCCACAGTACTGATCAAGACATGAACTTCGACGATTTGAGCCATCACTTTGAGCGCAATATTTATGGAGGCTTAAAAGGTCGAATTCGCTTAGAGGTGCTTAATCGTGATTTATCAGAATACTTAAATACGGACAGTCCGCTGGAAATCATCGATGCAGGGGGCGGGCAGGGGCAGTTTTCGCTATCGCTGGCCGAAAACGGCCATCGGGTGACCCTCTGTGACATATCTGAAGAGATGCTAACCCTCGCAAGAAAAGGCGCGGATGAAAAACAGATAGAAACAATGCGTTTTCTTCATTGCCCCATCCAAGAACTCAGCGCTCATATTGACCAACCCGCCGACCTGCTTTTGTGCCACGCACTCATGGAGTGGATGACTCAACCCGAAACAGCTCTAGGCCACCTGATGCCGTGTTTGAAAAAGGGGGGAATATTGTCTCTCGCATTTTTTAACATCAAATCGCTTATTTATAAAAATTTGCTGCGCGCGAACTACCTAAAAGTCGAATCCAATAATTATGTCGGTATGGAAGGCAGCTTAACGCCGATCAACCCACTCGCCATCGAAGACGTCTTGGAATGGTGTGAAAGCCATAATTTAACCGTCCTCTCCCACAGTGGCATTCGGGTGTTTCACGACTACATTGGCGATAAAGCTAGACGCGCCCGACACCCTGAATCCGTTGTCGAAATGGAATTAAAATTTTCCCAAGAAGAGCCTTATCGATCTCTAGGGCGCTACATACATATCGTTGCGCAAAAGAACTAACTAGCGCCCATTCATAAACAGGTGTCTACTCGGCAACTGCTCGGCTTTGTCTCCTCGATAACTGCTCCTGCGTTATTCTACTTACGCGCTTCCTGTGCTAATGAGTCGCCCTACCAATTACATACTTGTAATTGTCCTGCGTTGCTCTACCGTCTGCTTCCTTGCAGTCGACCGAACGAATTTAAAACACCATTTTCACACCACAAAATACGGCATTTTAAAATCGCTCTCGCTACGACCCGGCTTATGGACGGGCACTCACTAACGGGGCAAAAGTCAGCGGTGGTTACTATCCGTTCAATGCACACGGTACTTTGGCAAGATTTTCTGGCATTACTCACACTGGCGCCAGAACGCACTTGTATAGAACCCCGTGCTTGGGCAGAATCAGTGCACTAACCAACCGCACTTTCTGAAAATAATTAAAGGTTGTCACTATATGCACAATCATGGCAGTTTCTGCACACACAGGTCCATTTTGCGGACTGTACGCCGTGTATCCGCACCACTTATCCTTGCCTCGCTACTCTCAACACTATTTGCATGCTCCCCCGAAGAAAACACATCTCCCAGTATTGCTGATCAAGCCCCAGAAAAACCGGTCTCAGCATGGGAAAGCTACGAAGATAGTGAAGCACAAGATTTCGCCAGTGACTGCCAAACCCGCTATACCGAAAGTGAAAAACTGTATCGCCAGATAGAAGAAGGCAACTTCAACAAAGGTAAGGGCCAACTACTCGACAATATTAACGAGCTCGATCGACAATTCGATAACGCCTTTGGCCGCAGCAGCTTATTTAGTAACGTTCATCCTAACCCTGAGTTACGCAAAGCGGCTGAAGAATGCCAACAACAACTTGTAACGCTTGCAAGCGAAGTCAGCTTATCCCGCCCTATTTATGACCAGATTAATGCGGTCGATACCACGAATTTTTCCGTCGTAGATAAACGCTATGTGGAACATTACTTAAGAGACTTGCGCCGCTCGGGTGTCAATCTAAGCAAAGAGAAAAGAGACCGCGTCAAAACGCTGAACGAAGAAATTTTACAGCTTGGTCAAACCTTTGGTAAAAACGTTCGTGAAGACGTGCGCTCGGTAACCGTCGACTCAATCGAACAACTGGACGGTTTACCCGCAGACTACCTTGAGAAACACCCCGCTGATAGCGACGGAAAAATCACCATCACCACCAACTACCCCGATTATATTCCCGTTACCCAGTACGCAAAAAACGACACCCTACGGTTCGACTTATACAAAGTCTATAAACAACGCGGCCACCCGGCCAATCTCGACGTATTACAGCAATTACTCGAAAAACGATTTGAACTCGCTCAACTGCTTGGCTACAAAAACTACGCCGAATACGTAACCGAGACCGTGATGATTAAGTCACCGCAGAATGCGGAAGATTTCATCAATAAGATCAGTGCAGCTGCCCAAGTAAAAGCCCAAATTGAATATGACGAACTGCTTAAAAAGCTAAAGACTATCGATCCAAGCGCAACAGCCGTAGGCGATTGGCAAAAAACGTATCTTGCAGACCTCATCAAGAAAGAAAAGTATCAGCTCGATTCACAAGAAGTACGCCAGTACTTTCAATATAAAAATGTTACACAAGGCATCTTTGACTTAGTCGAGACCATGTTTAATGTCGAGATTCGTCCTTGGGAAACAGATGTCTGGCACCCCAGCGTTAAGGCATATGAACTGCTGGATAACGGCAAAGTGTTAGGTCGCTTTTATCTCGATATGCACCCAAGAGACGGCAAATACAAACACGCCGCCGCCTTTAGCCTACAAGAAGGTCTTAAAGGCATACAATTACCCACCCATGCCTTGGTCTGCAACTTCCCTGGAGAACAATCGGGTGACGAGCTAATGGAGCACGGACAGGTCGAAACTTTTTTACATGAATTCGGTCATCTACTTCATGGTTTATTCGGCGGCAACCAAAAATGGCTCGGCAATGCAGGAACCAGCACCGAACGCGACTTTGTGGAAGCGCCATCGCAAATGCTAGAAGAATGGGTATGGGATGCCGACACATTAAAGTCATTCGCAAAAAACACGAAGGGTGAAACCATTCCAGACGCCTTAATTGCAAAAATGAATAATGCCCGAGATTACGGCAAGGGTTTATTTACTCGCCACCAAATGTATTACGCCTCGATATCCCTTAGTTTTTACAACCAAGATCCCAAATCATTAGACATGGTGAAAGCACTGCAAACACTTAAACCACGTTACTCTAATTTTGGTTATGTGGAAGACACCTACTTCCATGAAAGCTTCGGGCATCTTTATGGGTATTCAGCAGTGTATTACACCTACATGTGGTCGCTGGTTATTGCTTCCGATATGTTTAGCGAATTTCAAAAGCATGGCTTACGTAATCCTGAAATTGCAGACAGGTATCGACGGATGATTTTAGAGCCTGGCGGATCAAAAGATGCGGCAGAATTAGTAAGGGATTTTTTGGGGCGGGATTATAATTTTGACGCATTTGCGAAAGGCCTTGGAGTTACTCAGTAAAAATGAAAACGAATACTAGAATAGTGCAATATATAATGGTTGCCGGATTACTCTTAATTCTTGGTGCGTGCGGTGAAAAGGCCAAAACCCCAGTAGAGATTGGCAATGAGCAAGGTATTTTACATAAAGGGAACGGAACGGAGCCTGCAGACATAGACCCTCACACAACCACTGGGATGACCGAATATCATATTCAAATGGCTGTTTTTGAAGGTCTCGTAAGTAAAAACCCGAAGACTCTCGAAATAATACCCGCAGTCGCTGAATCGTGGACAATTTCAGATGACGGCCTACGCTACACATTTAAAATTCGCGAGAATGCTCGTTGGTCTAACGGTGACAAATTGGTGGCACACGACTTTGTGTATTCTTGGAAGCGAGCGCTTATGCCCGCACTTGGCAACCAATATGCGTATTCCGTTTACGTCATCAAAAATGCCGAGAAATTTAATAAGAATGAGATTACTGATTTTAGTGAAGTGGGAGTTAAAGCAATTGATGATTTAACCCTCGCCATAGAACTAGAACACCGCACCGCATATTTTCTTCAACTTCTTGATCACCATAGCATGTTCCCAGTACACCAAAAAACGATCGAAAAATTTGGCAAGATCGACGACAGAGGAACCTCTTGGACTCGCGCAGAGAATTTTGTCGGCAACGGGCCTTTTAGTATTAAAGAGTGGGTACCAAACAAAATATTTTCAACTACACGAAACCCTCACTACTGGGACAATGACAACGTATCACTCAATGAGATTCACTTTCATCCCGTCGAGAATGTAGTGACGGAAGAAAGAATGTTCCGAGCAGGTCAGCTACATGCAACTAATGACGTCCCTCTAGAAAAAGTAGCAAAATACCAAGCTAACCAACCGGAACGCATTTCCGTTAATCCTTATTTTGGAACTTATTTCTACCGCCTTAATACTACGTCCCCGTTATTGAGCGACGTGCGGGTGAGAAAAGCCCTTTCATATTCTATTGATCGAGATGCTATCACCCAATATGTGACAAAAACCGGAGAAATTTCCGCGTACAATCTTACCCCGCCAAAAATCCGTGGTTTTACCGCGCAAGCCAAGCAGTTATTTGATCCCAAAGAGGCGAAACGCCTATTAGCAGATGCAGGCTATCCCAACGGAGAGAATTTCCCCGCGATAGAAATCCTCTACAACACATCTGAAGCTCACAAGAAAATTGCCTTAGCTATACAGCAAATGTGGAAAACTACGCTCAACATCGACATCACCTTACACAATCAGGAGTGGAAAGTTTACCTAGATACCCAGCGCACAATGAACTATCAGGTGACCCGCTCTTCTTGGATAGGCGACTACTTAGACCCAAACACATTCTTGGATATGTTTGTTACAGATGGCGGGAACAATAACACGGGCTGGTCTAACCTAAGGTACGATAAGCTGATTCGACTCGCGGCTAAAGCGGATTCTCAAGAAGAACGTTACACGTATTTCCAAGAAGCTGAAAAACTGCTCGCAGAAGAAGTCCCCATCATCCCCATCTATACTTATACTGTTCGACATTTATATACAGATTCTTTGCAAGGCCTTAATGACAACATTCTTGACTACCAACCCTATAAATATTTAAGTTTGAAAAAGAACAAGTAGGAAAATTCGTGATCAAGTTTATTTTTCTTCGGGTGTTTCAAGCAATTCCCGTATTGCTATTTGTCATTACCATTACATTTGTTATGGTCAGGTCGGCCCCCGGCGGACCTTTTGACGAAGATCGAGCAGCACCGCCCGAGGTTATCAAAAATTTAAATGAAAAATATAATCTCGACGCCCCCATTTACGTGCAATATTTTGATTATTTAAAACAACTCGCCCAGGGTGATTTCGGGCCATCTTTTAAGTACCCGAACCGTAGCGTTAATGAAATGATTTACACCGGGTTTCCAATCACCCTCGAACTGGCGTTGTATGCCATGTTATTCGCTATTTTTGTAGGTGTCCCTATCGGCGCTGCCGCTGCATTAAAACCCAACTCTATACAAGACTACCTCCCCATGTCGGTATCGATGTTGGGTATATGTTTGCCCTCTTTTGTACTCGGCCCCGTGCTAGTACTTATTTTTGGCATATGGTTTGAGCTGCTTCCGGTATCAGGCTGGGGCGTTAGCGCTGGCGATAAAATTTTACCCACGGTTACACTCGGCTCAACTTACGCCGCTTATATTGCCCGTATTACACGGGGTGGAATGCTGGAGGTTTTATCGATGGATTATATTCGTACCGCACGGGCCAAGGGGCTGAATGCTTATAACGTTGTTATTAAGCATGCTTTACGTCCAGGAATTACGCCCGTCGTCACATTTTTAGGGCCCGCAATTGCCGGACTACTTGGCGGCTCATTTGTGGTGGAAACCATATTTCAAATACCCGGACTCGGCCGCTTTTATATCCAGGCAGCATTCAACCGCGACTACACAATGATTCTGGGCACGACAATATTTTTTGCGGCCCTCATATTGTTATTTAATTTAATATCGGATGTCATCCTCGTCTGGCTCAATCCAAAATTACGCAAAGCGCCATCAAACTGACCATGACAGAATTCGTAATGCCCGAATCCAACCCAGAAACAAATATCGAACAAGGTTCGTCACTGTGGCAAGACGCATTTTTACGCTTACGTAAAAATAAGCTCGCGATGTTCAGTCTGTGCTTTCTCATCACATTAGCCCTTATCTCCATACTCACACCGCTAATAGCGCCCTATTCCTACGAAGCGCAAAACCTGTATCTGAGTGCGACTGCGCCATCTGCTGAGCATTGGTTAGGTACGGACGTTCTCGGGCGAGATCTACTCACAAGATTAATGTATGGCGGACGTATTTCACTTACAGTTGGCATAATTGCCACAACTGTAGCCCTGCTAATTGGGGTGACATGGGGTGCAGTAGCCGGTTATATCGGCGGAAAAACAGACATGTTCATGATGCGTATTGTCGACATCCTCTATGCATTGCCGTTTTCTATTTTTATTATTTTATTAACAGTTGTTTTTGGAAAGAGTCTTTTATTGTTATTTCTTGCCATTGGCGCAGTTGAGTGGCTAACCATGGCTCGAATTATTCGAGGGCAAGTTCTGTCATTAAAAAAACAAGAATATATCGAGGCAGCCACAGCAATAGGCTTATCCCGCTGGCAAATTATTCGCCGCCACCTGATTCCCAATGCCCTCGGCCCTATTATCGTTTACACGACCCTAACCATCCCCAGCGTAATATTGCTCGAATCCTTTCTGAGCTTTTTAGGGCTTGGCATACAACCACCACAAAGCTCATGGGGTTCACTTATTTCCAATGGGGTTGAGACGATGGAAGAATATCCGTGGCTATTAATCTTCCCCGGTGGCGTATTGTCTTTAACTTTATTCTCATTAAACTTTCTGGGTGATGGCTTACGCGATGCACTCGACCCACGCGTATCGAAGGATTAGTTTATGAGTGCACTTAGCGTTAAAAACCTTACAATATCCTTTCATTCTCGCGAAGGTCGTAGCGTTGCGGTTGACGGCATTAGCTTTGACTTAAACGAAGGCGAAATATTGGGAATCGTAGGTGAATCCGGTTCCGGAAAATCAGTCACGTGCTATAGCCTACTCGGATTGATTCCCTGCCCACCGGGTAAAATTGATAGCGGCTCCGCCCTATTTCAGGGGCAAGATTTATTCAGTCTTAGCGAGAAAGAACTGCGTAAAGTCAGAGGCAAGAAAATCAGCATGATTTTCCAAGACCCGATGACGTCACTCAACCCTTACATGACGATCGGCAATCAGATTATCGAGTCGATTTGCATTCATGAAAAGCTAAGCAAGAAAGACGCACGGCAACGGGCTATTGAATCCCTAGTTGAAGTCGGCATTAATGACGCTGCATCGCGAATCGACAGTTACCCCCATGAATATTCCGGCGGCATGCGTCAACGCGTCATGATTGCCATGGCGCTAGCGACCAAACCCGACCTACTGATCGCCGACGAACCAACAACCGCCTTGGACGTTACCATCCAAGCACAAATAATTGATCTGCTCGCGGACATTCAAAAGAAGCATAAACTATCCATCATATTCATCACCCATGATTTGGCCGTTATTCATAAAATCGCCCACCAAATTATCGTGATGGAGAAAGGTCTTATTGTTGAACGCGGCGAGCCCAAGAGCTTATTCGAATCGCCTAAGCACCCTTATACCCAAAAACTAATTTCTGCAATACCGACTACCGGCAAACAAGTTGAAAACGCATCAACAGATCAATTTTTGTTGGAAGTTAAAAACCTACACACTACATTCCGAGATAGCAGCGGGCCTTTTTGGAATAGAACGTTAGAAGAAGTCAAAGCTGTAAATAATGTTTCTTTAGCATTGAGAAAAGGCGAAATTGTTGGCCTTGTTGGGGAATCCGGTTCAGGAAAATCGACGCTTGGGCGCAGCATCATGCGATTGGTGAACGCCGAATCCGGTGAGGTTCTAATCGAAGGGACAAATCTCTTAGGTCTTAAAGATAACGAGTTGAAAGACGCCCGACGCAATTTTCAAATGATCTTTCAAGATCCCTATGCCTCACTCAACCCGCGAATGACGGTATTCGACACTCTTGCCGAGCCGTTGTTATTGCATAAAATTGCTGACAAAAATAATGTCGCAGAAAAGATTAACATACTGATGGACGAAGTCGGCCTCGATCGCCGCTTTGTGCGCAAATACCCCCACGAGTTTTCCGGCGGGCAACGCCAGCGTGTCGCCATTGCCCGCGCGATAGCCCTACGACCCAAGTTAATTATTGCTGACGAGCCTGTTTCGGCCTTAGACGTAACGATCCAATCCCAAGTATTGGATTTATTGTTACGACTGACCAAACAGTATCAATTGACCATGTTGTTCATATCACACGACCTTTCAGTCGTTCGCTATATATGTGATCGTGTGGCGGTAATGAAATCCGGGCAACTGGTCGAAATTGAAGATACGGAAACACTCTATAATGATCCTCAGCATCCGTACTCAAAACAATTACTTTCCGCGATTCCTAGGATTGAATAATATTGATTTAAGCTAAAGGGAGAAAACGACATTAGCGTCGTTTAAAAATAACCGTGCAGACAGAATCACGCTTAGCTTGAAATAATTTCAAGCTCCCGGCCCACTTTCACAAAAGCCTTAATTGCTTTATTCAAGATATCCTGCGTGTGCACTGCGCTCAGCTGCACTCGTATACGTGCCCCCCCAACCGGCACAACCGGATAACTAAACGCGATTGCGTAAATCCCTTCTTTTAACAAACGCTCAGAAAACTCAACCGCCTTCGCCGCATCGCCGATCATGACCGGAATAATCGGATGGTCGCTGCCAGAAAGTTGAAAACCAGCCGCTGTCATTTCCCGCCGAAAATAGGCGGCATTACTCTCTAACTGACCGCGTAACGCCGTGCCATTTTCAACAAGTGATAACGCTTCTATGCTTGCAGCGGCAATACTGGGCGCTAGCGAGTTGGAAAACAAATATGGGCGCGAACGCTGACGTAACCAATCGACAATCGGTTTTTTCGCTGCGGTGTAACCTCCGCTTGCTCCGCCAAGAGCCTTCCCTAAAGTGCCCGTTAAAATATCAACTCGTGACATCACGTTATGATATTCGTGTGTACCCCTTCCGTTTTCACCGAGCACACCCACCGCATGACTGTCATCGACCACAACCAAAGCATCGTACTTTTCGGCTAAGTCACAAATAGATTGTAGGTTCGCAATAATACCGTCCATAGAAAAAACGCCATCAGTAACAACCAAACGATAGCGGGCATCTTTAGATTGCTGTAAATGGGCTTCTAATTCCTGCATGTTGTTATTTTGATACCGCTTGCGTTGCGCTTTACATAAACGAACGCCATCTATGATAGAAGCATGGTTCAGTGCATCGGAGATTATGACGTCTTTTTCATTGAGGAGCGTTTCAAACAAGCCTCCGTTAGCATCAAAACAGCTGGAATACAGTATGCTATCTTCCATTCCCAAAAAGGCACTAAGTTTTTTTTCTAAATTTTTGTGTAATTGCTGGGTTCCACAGATAAAACGCACAGAGGCCATACCAAATCCGTAGTCATCCATTCCCTTTTTCGCTGCGTCGATCAATTGGGGGGCATTCGCCAGCCCCAGATAATTATTGGCACATAAGTTCACAACATGTTGATTTTCAGTTTCGATAATGCCATTTTGCGGAGAAGACAATTGCCGCTCATGCTTATACAAGCCATCCGCTTTAAGCTTATCAAGCCCTGATAAAAGTTCACTGCATAGTCGCTTTGACACCGGCCACTCCAGATTAGAAACGCGTAAATTACATTAACAATCTTAGAGTATTAGAATCAATAAAGGGAAATACTGAAAAAGTATGGGGACGGGGGGCGGGGGACGGGGGACGGGGGACGGGAGACGGGAGTGATGTGGCTTAATGAATCCG
>JAWSUZ010000031.1:0-24711 GCA_033852165.1 Agarilytica sp.
CGGAAATGCTTGACCACATCACCCCCGTCCCCCGTCCCCCGTCCCCCGTCTCCCGTCCCTTTATTTTTCGTTATCGTTTTAATCGAATTATTTAAAAGTTCCCGGTTAAAGGATAATTACTTATTTTTATTTAATCGTTTTAATCGTTTTAATCGAATGTTAGTTTTAATTGCAGTGAGTTGATATTTTGTGTCTTCAATATTGTTTTACGGGGGGACGTGTGGTCGTTATTGTTATTTTTAATGTCGATTTAATCGAATGCTCGGCGTTTCTGGTTAAAAAATACCTATAATTATAGTGTTTTTGGCTTTTTTATTTTCATCCATATTTTATTTGTAATTTTTTGTAACGGTTTGTATTTTTTGTTATTTGTAATTAATGTTTAATTTTACTAATTTATTATGGGTCTGTTTTTAAGTCTGCATTAGTTGTTTTTTGTGTCTTGATTTGTCTAATTTATCTGCCAATTAATTGTTTTTAAATATTAAAAACAACACTTGTTAAGTAATGTTATTTTTCGTATGGCGCGATACGATTCTTTTGTTCGTCAAATAAACATCTAAAAATGAGACTCTGTTCGGGTTTTGCTTTGGTGGCCGTAACGCTGTCCGTTTTAATAGACAATATCTTGTCGTGTATGTGTATTTTTTTAGAATTATTCGAAGCTAAAAAACGATTCCGTAATAACCTTTGTGGTTTTATTTTGTTTTTGGTGGTTTTTTGCGCATTCGTTATCGTGTTAACTAATGATAGTCAATAGTCCCTTAGTGTGGTTTTTATATTTCTCGTCAGTGTTAGAATTTTTTCGTCATTAATGGAATTTTCTATTAAAAAATGACAAACATGGAGTTGATGGGGAATGGAACCATCAGCCAATAATAAATACTGCTCAGTCTGGGGTTACGGTCAGGTAACTTGCTTTCTATAGGTTGAGATCTATTTTGGAACCGGTATATGAATGTTTTAAAATCGCGCTTTGGTTTGCCCTTCGGGTTGATTGCAGCGTCTATCGTTACATCTGTTTTTCCTATGGCAGCATCGGCGGCGGCAACGCTGACGGGTTCTGGTGTGGTCGAAAATTTCACCTTTGATTCCAGTAAGGACCGTTCGTACAAAGTGTACGTTCCTCAGTCTTATGATGGAAGTTCGCCTGTGCCAATGATTATGGCATTGCACGGTTGTGTGATGGATAACACCGACGCGCTGAATGCTTGGAATCTGGATGCGATCGCCGATCAGCATAATGTGATTTTGGTCTTCCCTTATGTGGGTCGATTTACGGGAATGCGCAGCGAGGACTGTTGGGGTTATTGGTTCCCCAATGAAATTCAAGAAGGTGGCGGGGGTGAGGTCGATTATATTTATGATTTGGCTTTAGAGGTTGAGTCGCGTTATTTGATTGATGAGGATCGTCGTTATTTAACGGGTGTTTCCAGTGGTGCAGCTATGATCGTTGCCGAGGCGATTGCTCATAATGAATATTGGACGGCTGCTGCGCCGGTTGCAGGTTTGGCCTACGGCGATTGGGCGTCTTCTGTGACGTCTAACCCCGAGCAATTTAAAAGTGTTGCGCAGCACGTTAGTGCAATTAATGCCGAATTGGATTACGACCGCGCTGTGCCGATGTTGGTGGTGCAATCGTCTAACGATACGACGGTTCAGCCGCGTGCAATGGAGTTGATTCGCGATTCGCAATTAATGGTATGGGGCGCGGATTTAAATGCGGACGATACGCAAAGCTGCACCAAAGGTGGTGTGAGTTGTACGTTGACGGATTATTCTGGCCCCGATGGCTTGTTGGTGCGAACCATGTTGTATTCCGGTGGTCCCGGTCGCAGCGCAACATACGGTAGTGGGCATTATTGGTCGGGTGGTGATAATGATTTAAGTGTGTGGTCGAACGATTCTGATGGTCCGAGCGCTTCTGAGCAAATGTGGGCATTTTTTGAGGAAGTGTCGGGTGAACTCGTTAATCCTGAATGCGCTTTTGATGCTACTGCACCGGCTTCCCCTTCGGGTTTGAGTGTGCTCGAGCCTCACGATAATTACGCGTTATTGTCGGTGGATGCTAATAGTGAAACGGATTTTGCGGGTTATAAAATTTACCGTGTCGGTGGTGCACAGTTAACGGGTTCACCAATTGCTTCGACGTCGCTTACGGTTTCGGGTTTGATGTCAAACAGTTCGTATAACGTTTATGCGACGGCTGTGGATCAGTGCGGCAATGAGTCTGGCGCTTCATCTTCTGTGAGCTTTAACACGACAGTGCCTGAGTGTATTTCACTTGAAGTCGTGGCTACCGCGACTGAGCATTACATTGCGGGCCGTTTGAGTGTGACGGAATACATCGACTTAGGTCAGAAGCATGGTTACATCGATGCATTTTCGTTGTGGCAGCGGGCTGATAGTTCTTGGGCAGATGAAGAGGTTTGCGGTGGCTCACGTCCCGTTACACCGACGCCAACTGTTACTCCGGGCGTTATCACGCCTAAGCCTCTACCTGGAGGTTGGTCAACCGATCCGAGATTGGCGGGTATGGAGGTTCACACCTATATCCCAAATTCGACGACAGCAAACGGTAAGCGGGCACTTATGATTGCTCTTCACGGTTGTGGGCAGAGTAACGAAGAGGTTCGTGACGGTTGGGGTTGGGCTGACGAGGCAGATGAGTACGGTATGGTTGTTGTGGCTCCTATGGCGCCGACCAAGGTGTACAGTGATTGTTGGGATTATTACGGCAGTAACCACAGTGCAAGTAGTCCGAGTCGTCATGATGATAATTTGGTTGATTTGGCAAATGTGATGATGGCAAACACCAGTCTTAATATTGATCCGGCTCAGGTCTATATTTCGGGTATATCCTCCGGCGGTGGTGAGACGTTTACGATGGGGTGCCTGCGACCTGATGTTTTTGCCGGTATTGGCATTAGCGCTGGACCAGCAGTGGGTACATCGGCTAATGATGCTTTTACCTTCCCGAGATTTGGTGTGACGCCTAGTTCCGTTGCCAATATTTGTACGGGTTTCTCTAATGAGGATGCTTACTTTGATACTCAATTGACGTCGATTATTCATGGGAATAACGATAATTTCGTGCCGCAGAAATATGCGGAGCTTGACGCGGATGCAATGGCAATTGTTTATGGTGTTAATAAGGATAGCGGCGCAAATTCAATTAGCGATGGGGGAACAGAAGAGACCTGGAGTGATGGTCGAGGAGTGCGCGTTTCTAAAATTAAGGTAGACGGCTTGGGTCATGCTTGGCCTGCGGGGAGAGGTTCGAGTGGTGGGGGAACTTATACTGATCATCGCACGCTTGATTACCCTGCATTTTTGAGTAAGTTTTTATTCGAAAATAATCGTCGAGTGGCGGAGGTGACGCTCACTCCGACACCCATTCCGACACCCACTCCAACGCCTACTCCGGGACCGATCTTTACGCCGCTCCCTGTAACGCCAACACCAACACCGATTATCACGATTCCACCGACTCCTACGCCGCTCATAACGCCAACGCCAACTCCTGTTGTCGGGTGTGATGAAATAACTGCGTACAACTACTATCACAAGACTGCTGGTCGCGCGACAAGCTCTGGCACGTATTGGACGCCAAGTTATGTAGCCAATGGCAGTGGCGATGTGATGTCGGGATCGACCTGGGGTAATACAACCTTAAGTGCGTTGGATGGTGGTACGGTTTGGTCAGTAGGTGCCTGTCAGTAGGGTCTTGCTGGTAGAGTCCAGTAATTCATATCGAGTAATTAGTATCGAGTAATTAGTATCGAGCTAATAAAAGTCGAGTAATTACAGCTTGTCTCGATAATTTACATTTTGTGGTTATGTCCAGCCCCGCTTTTTAGCGGGGCTTTTTTTGTTTGGGGTAGCGTTGTTTGGATTATGTTGTTGGGGGGGGGTGCATAGTTTGGAGTTGGTTGCTTTGGTTGGCTGCATTGATTTTACGTGGATGAAAATCCGGGTGCCGTTTAATGTCGTAGGCCGGAAAAGCGGAGCGCCTTCCGGCATTTAATCGTCGACAAAAAATAACCCCACCCAATATCAACAATTGGCAAATGTTCGGAATTTTTATTTTGGTTTTGGTTTCGAATGTGCAGGGTAATCGTTGTTTTGGTGGAAGGTGCCTTCGGCTTTTCCACCCTACGGGTTTTGTTATTTATCGGCGGTATTAAATCTTTATTTTAAGGTTCTGGCGGCGCAAAAAATTTATAATCATACGGTTTGAAAAGGCGGCTCGCGCGATTTTAAGTGGAGGGTTGCATGATTTTAAATAGCGAGTTGCACGGAGAAAAGTCGGATGTGTCGTGAATATCATTTCTACCGTGAACTGATCGTTAACAGATGTGTCGGGTTTTTGTGATCGACTCTCTCCTTGTGGCGCCGCCCTTAGATGAAGTTTAAATAGCTTGGGCGCGTTAGATATCTAAACGCTGTTAAAACACCGCCTTATTAACATATTAACGAATAATTATAAATTGTGCCTTAGTCTAGTTTTTGTATGTTGGTGCTGTCTCTACACTCTCGCCGCGTTCATGGAGGAGCAATCTCATGAGCCATCTAAAAGACTCTGAGGTGAAGTAGGTTTGGATAATGTGCCAATGCAAATAACAATAACGAATGTTTAACCTACAGGGCATCGCAGTCAGGTGTTTTCGCTAGGTTAGGCTTTGGAGCAATTAGACCTATGAAAACAATCAGTAAGAAATTCATGTCGACCATTCGTGTCGTTTTTATTTCGTTTCTCAGTATTTTATCTGCGGGGTACGCCAGCGCGCAGACGATGACCGGTTCTGGCGCGATTTCCAGTTTTACCTATAGCGGTAATCGATCTCGGCAATACAAAGTGTATGTGCCGCAATCCTACGATGGCAGCTCTGCTGTTCCCATGATTTTCGCCTTGCACGGTTGTCAGATGGATCATGACGATGCGATTCGTTTGTGGAATTTAGATTTAATAGCCGATCAGCATAATGTCATTGTGGTTTTTCCCTTTGTGACAGGATTTTCAGAGTTGCGTAATACCAACTGCTGGGGCTATTGGTTTTCTCAGCATGTTAGCGAAGGCGGTGGCGGTGAAGTCGACGATCTTTACGGCATGGCTCAAGAAGTTGAAGGCCGCTATAACATCGACCCCGGCAAGCGTTTTATTACCGGTCTATCGAGCGGTGGTGGGATGGTGGTTGCTGAGGCCATTGCGCACAATGAATATTGGACAGCTGCAGCACCAGTTGCCGGTTTAGCTTACGGTGATTGGGCGTCTTCTGTTACGTCTAACCCTGAGCAATTTAAAAGTTTAAGTCAGCACGTCAGTGCCATTAATGCGGAGCTTAATTTTAATCGTGCGGTGCCAATGCTGGTGATCCAGTCTTCTGGCGACACGACAGTTCAGCCGCGCGCAATGGAATTAATTCGTGATTCACAGCTTACCGTATGGGGCGCTGATTTAAATGCGGATGGCACAGAGAGTTGTAGTGCTGGCAGCGTGAGTTGCACCTTGACGACTTACAACGATGCGCAAGGCAGTCCCTTAGTCAAAACGCTTTATTACAACGGCGTTTTCAATAAGCAGGCGCAATACGGCAAAGGTCATTATTGGCCGGGTACTGACGTTGAAGTGGATACATGGACGAACGTCGGCCCCGTTGCCGCTGAATATATGTGGGCGTTTTTTGACGAGATGAGTGGCGGTACAGGCGGCGGTGCGGTTTGTGCGAATACAGGTGATACCACGCCTCCTGCCGTACCGACCGGTTTCGCGGTGTCGAGTGTCGGTTCGAGCTCGGTTCAGTTGGTGTTAAATGCCAACGGCGAATCTGATTTGCACGGTTATAAAATATATAACAGCAACGGCTCTGCTTTAACTTCCTCCCCGGTTACGTCTACAAGTATTACGGTTTCGGGTTTGACTTCGTCGACGCAATACACGGTAACAGCGGTTGCGGTTGATAATTGTGGTAATGAATCCGGCGTATCGTCCTCGGTTACGTTTACGACAGATACCTGCATCACGACAACGCCTTCGACAGGAGTAACGGATACAGTTGTTAATCATTACGTTGCGAATCGCATCGACTTGAATACGTATTTGTCTATGGGCGCTTCTATTGGCTACAACACTTCTGTCACCTTGTATCAATCAGGTGGTTCTTGGTCGACGACTGACCCCGGTGGTAGCACAGGCAGTTGCGGTGGTGGCAATACCGGCGGAGGTGGCAATAATGGAGGCGGTAATACCGGTGGTAATAATAACGGCAGCAATGGGGGTAATACGGGAACCGGATCTTGGTCGACAAGTTCCAGTCTCGCGGGAATGGAAGTTCATACCTATTTGCCCAGTACGGTTACGTCAAACGGTAAGCGCGCGTTGATGATTACGCTTCATGGTTGTTCGCAATCCAATGAAAATGTGCGCGACGGTTGGGAGTGGGAAGATCCTGCTATTGCTTACGGTATGGTTGTCGCTGCGCCGATGGCACCAAACGGTGGTGTGTTAATTGGCTGTTGGGATTATTACGATTCTAATCACAGCGGTTCTAGCCCTGGTCGTCATGACGATAATTTGGTGAGCTTGGCGAATGGTTTAATCGCCAATACCAGTCTTAATATTGACCCTAATCAGGTTTATGTATCAGGCTTGTCTTCCGGTGGTGGAGAAACAATGGTGATGGGTTGTGTTGCACCACAAATCTTTTCCGGTATTGGTATTAATGCTGGCCCTGCGGTGGGTACGTCATCGGGTCAAATTGGTTCGGTGCCGTTTAGTGTGACGGCGAGTTCTGTTGCGAATACATGTCGTAATTTTTCGGTTAACGATAATGAGTTTAATACGCAAATTACGTCTGTTGTTCACGGAAGTTCTGACTCAACGGTGAGTACGGGTTATGCCGAAGTTGATGCTGCAGCCATGGCAAATGTTTATGGAGTCAGTAAAGATAGCGGCACGAATAGTATTAGTGGTGGCGGAACGGAAACGACGTGGAGTGACGGCAGTGGTGTTCGTGTTTCGAAAATTATGGTGAGTGGTTTAAGTCATGCTTGGCCTGCGGGTAGTGGTTCGGGTGGCGGGTCTTATACCAATCATTCCACGGTTGATTACCCTGAGTTCTTAACGAAATTTTTGTTCGACAATAATCGTCGTGCGGATTTTGGGGGTGTGACGCCTACATCTACACCGACGCCAACAGCAACACCAGGGCCTGGAGGTTCAACGCCTACGCCCACTCCCACGCCGACTTCTGCTCCCGGGTGTGAAGATGTTACGGCTTACAATTATTACCACAAGACCGGTGGTCGTGCGACGAGTTCAGGCAGTGCAATGTCGCCTAACTATGTCGCGAATGGCAGTGGTGAAGCTATGGCTGGGTCTACCTGGGGAAATACAACGTTATACTCCTATAACGGTTCGGTTTGGTCTGTGGGTTCTTGCCCGTAATTTGTTATCGCAAAAAGATTAACGTGTTATTTAATGTTGGTGCCTGCTAGGTGACGCGTTATTAGCATGTTTTGGTGGGGCTGTATTGATGGGCCTGCTTAAGTCATGTATTTAATTCCAATGAATCTTCGCTCAAGCCTCGCCTTTTTTGGTGGGGCTTTTTTATAAGTTTTTTTTGCGACACTTTTTATTTGTGGTATCGTGAACATGACAACTGATTCATGAGACGCTTTTAAAGTATGGTTTTTGTGGTGGAATTGTCTCGATCTGCAACATTTTGGCCATTTAAATTGCCATAACTTTGTTATGAAAAAAGTTATGCCGCGCTGCAAAATCGGATTTGGCGCAGGATTCATTTTATGGAATTCGCGACTGTCGAATCGATCGCTTTTAATTGTGACATTCGTTACTCTTGATTCCCCGTTTTTAGACGATGTTCTAATAGAGACGGTTGCTTGTCATTCCGAAAGGCGAATTTACCCGCCTCCGTTTAAGGCAGTCTTGGGTTCTTGTCAATAGCACCTTCGTCCAGTATATCCAGCGTATAGCCCTTACTACACTCGCGAAGCGTTCATGGAGGAGCAGTCTCATGAGCATTACAAAAATAAAAATAATTTGAAATGACATCGATACGATTTAGTTGCGATCTAGATTCGATTTAAATTTTTTCGTGTCATTCATATTTTTATTCTGCAGAAGTTAACGTTCTAAAATCTGCGAAAGCAATGCGAAAAATAAAAAATAAAAAATAAAAAATAAAAAACAAAAAAGTAAAAACAAAGAGACGAAAGAGATAAGGGATATGTTCAAACCTAATAACAATAATTAAAGGCTTAACCGGCTGAAGCAGGCGCAAGCGTGTTTTCGATAGGTTAAGCTCCGGAGCAATTACCTATGAAAACAATTCGCATGACGTTAACGCCGTTCCTCGGTGTCGTCTTAACATCTTTAATCAGTATGTTCTCTGTGGGGTACGCCAGCGCCCAGACAATGACCGGTTCTGGCGATATATCCAGCTTTACCTACAGCGGTAATCGATCACGTCAATATAAGGTCTATGTCCCGCAGTCCTACACTGGCAATACTGCCGTTCCCATGATTTTTGCCCTTCACGGTTGCCAAATGGACCACGACGATGCGATTCGTTTGTGGAACTTGGATCTGATTGCAGATCAGCACAATGTGATTGTGGTTTTCCCGTTTGTAACGGGTTTTGCTGAACTGCGTAACACCAACTGTTGGGGCTACTGGTTCTCTCAGCATGTTCGCGAAGGCGGCGGTGGTGAGGTTGATGACCTTTACGGGCTGGCCCAAGAAATTGAAAGTCGCTACAACGTCGACCCTGGTAAGCGTTTTATTACTGGCCTTTCGAGCGGTGGCGGAATGGTGGTTGCAGAAGCGATTGCCCATAACGAATATTGGACAGCAGCAGCACCTGTTGCCGGTCTGGCTTACGGTGACGGGTCGGCTTCTGTTACGGCTAACCCCGAGCAATTTAAAAGCTTAAGTCAGCACGTGAGTGCAATTAATTCAGAGCTTAACTTTAACCGCGCTGTACCGATGATGGTGATCCAGTCTTCTGAGGACACGACCGTTCAGCCGCGCGCAATGGAATTGATTCGTGATTCACAGTTAACCGTTTGGGGTGCTGACTTGAATGCGGATGCTAGCGAAAGCTGTACGACTGGAAGTGTGAGTTGCACCTTAACTACCTATAACGATGCCAATGGTGATCCGCTGGTTAAAACGCTTTATTACGCTGGCGTTTACAACAAACAAGCCACATACGGAAAAGGTCATTATTGGCCCGGTACCGATGTTGAAGTGGATACGTGGACTAACCTCGGCCCAAGTGCTGCGGAATACATGTGGGATTTCTTCGATCAAGTCAGTGGCGGAACGGGCAGTGCGCCGGTTTGTTCTAATAGCGGTGATACCACGCCTCCTGCAATACCTACGGGTCTTTCGGTTGTGAGTGTGGGTTCCAGTTCTGTGCAATTAATATTGAATGCCAACGGCGAATCTGATCTTCACGGTTATAAAATATATAGCAGTAATGGTTCGGCCTTAACGTCCTCACCTGTTACGTCTACTAGCATTACGGTTTCGGGCTTGAGTGGTGACACTCAGTATACGATCCATGCGGTTGCCGTTGATAATTGCGGTAATGAATCTGCTGTATCGAGCACGGTTAATTTCACCACGGATAATTGCACCACGGTTCCTTCAACAGGTGGCGTTACCGATACGGTTGTTAACCATTATGTGGCCGGTCGCATCGACTTAAATACCTATTTGTCTATGGGTGCATCTCTGGGTTACAACACTTCGGTTACTTTGTATCAGTCTGGTGGTTCTTGGTCGACTTCAAACCCTGGTGGCGGTACTGGCACGAGTTGTACTGGTGGTAACACCGGTGGTAACACGGGCGGAAATACTGGAGGTAACACGGGTGGCAACTCAGGTGGTAACAATGGCGGCAATACAGGAACAGGCAGTTGGTCTACTAGCTCTAGCTTAGCCGGTATGGAAGTGCACACTTACACGCCAAGCGGCGTAACCTCAAACGGCAAGCGCGCACTGATGATCACTCTTCATGGTTGTGCACAGTCGAACGAATATGTACGTGATGGTTGGGAATGGGAAGATCCTGCTAATGCTTACGGTATGGTTGTTGCGGCTCCTATGGCGCCAAACGGCGGCGTTCTTTTCGGATGTTGGGACTACTACGGAACAAGCCATAGTGGCAGTAATCCTTCTAAGCACGACGATAATTTGATTAGCTTGGCGAACAGCTTAATAGCGAATACAAGCCTCAACATTGATGCGGACCAAGTGTATGTTTCAGGTCTATCTTCCGGTGGTGGCGAGACTTTCGTGATGGGCTGTGTGGCTCCGCAAATTTTTGCCGGTATTGGTATTAATGCAGGCCCTGCGCTGGGTACTTCTTCAGGTCAAATTGGTTCGGTTCCTTTCGGAACAAGTGCAAGCTCTGTTGCGAATACGTGTCGTAACTTTTCTGCCAACGACAATGAATTTGATACACAAATTACCTCGGTTGTTCACGGAAATTCTGACGGTACTGTTGGTACGGGTTACGCCGAAGTGGATGCCGCAGCGATGGCCAATGTTTATGGCGCAAGTAAAGACGGCGGCACTAACAGCATTAGCGGTGGCGGAACAGAAACGACATGGAGCGATGGTAACGGTGTTCGTGTATCGAAGATTATGGTGAGCGGACTTTCCCATGCATGGCCAGCGGGCAGTGGTTCAGGTGGTGGGTCTTATACAAACCATTCCACCATTGATTACCCTGAGTTTTTGACCCAGTTCTTGTTCGACAATAACCGTCGTGCAAATTTTGCTGGGCCGTCTACTCCGACTCCTGTTCCTACACCAACGCCTACGGCTGTGCCGCCAACACCGACTCCAACTCCAACACCTGGGCCTTCAACGCCTACGCCAACACCTGGACCGGGCACACCAACGCCGACTCCAGTACCGCCAACCCCAACCCCGTTGCCACCAACCCCAACGCCTTTGCCAAATTGTGATGACATAACTACGTACAATTATTATCACAAGACCGCAGGACGTGCGACGAGCTCGGGTAGCTACTGGACACCAAACTACGTAGCCAATGGCAGCGGTAATGCAATGCCAGGTTCTACCTGGGGCAACAACACCCTACACAGTTACAACGGTAGTTATTGGGAAATGGGCAGTTGTCCATAAGTTGGTTTTATCCGTCTTAAATATTAAGGACGCAAAATAAGCTCACGAGCCAGTTATAATAATTAGTTGAGCATTTGAGGAAAAACTAAGCCCTGCTTTTTAGCGGGGCTTTTTTTGTTTTGGATCTCTGTTCTACCGTTCGATACACATTTGTTATAGCGAATAAAACCCCATTCCCCTCGCTTCATTTTTTATCCAACGTTTCATTTTCTACGCAGTTCAAAAACCAAAACACGCCGCAAACTCTCGTTCCTCACGCTCTCGGCTCTGGCTTCCTGCTTCGCTCTACCTCCTCGATCCATGCAGTCGCGCGTGGGAATGCATACCTTTGCTCATAAGTCTGGCTCGGAGGTAGATTAGCGAGTGCGGATAATTCAATTTGGCGGTGTTGGGCAGCGGGTCTTTTCTCATCACATGGGGGTATGCATGTTCTTGTTCCCACGGTCCCCCGTGGGAATGCATACGTGAAGTGAAAACCGATCAGAATTACGTTCTCGTTCCCATGCTCCGCGTGGGAATGCATACGTGAAATGAAAACCGATCAGAATTATCGGATTTGCTGGGATATGAACAAACACTATTCGAATTAAGTGCAGCAAACATACTTCGGTCTGCATTCCCACGCAGAGCGTGGGAACGAGGGTAACAAACACTATTCGAATTAAGTGCAGCAAACATACTTCGGTCTGCATTCCCACGCGCGACTGCATGGATGGAGGAGGTAGAGCGAAGCAGGAAGCCAGAGCCGAGAGCGTGGGAACGAGGGTAAACCAAAACACGCGGCAATCTCTCGTTCCTCACGCTCCTGTGTGGGAATGCATACTTTTTTCTGAGCGTTAAGGCGTGATAAATTTTTATTTGACGCGTCATATATCGTAATACGTTTTCGATCTTAATAGATCTTTGACACCTAAAATCACTTATATACCGCACTGCAAAATCGGTACTGTCGCCGGATTCTAAGTAAAATTCTTTATCGGTATCGATTCGGTCGGTTTTCTTATGGCGCGAGTTGGTCATATTGCCTGCCTATTAGACCTTGTTCTAATAATGCTCGAATTGCGCAATTCCTAAACGTAGTTAAACCACCTTGCACCTAGCAGAGAACGATTCAATGTCAACGCGGCATTAGTCTAATGTTTGAACGACAAAGCTCTATATACACTTCTGCGGCCTTCATTGAGGGAGGCGGCTCGACGCTTTTCACGCATAGAGTGTGTCGAGATTGTCAGTGACGGGAGGTTTCGAAAATCAAACAACAATAACTAATGTTTAGCCTATTGCGAACGAGAATTGTGTGTTCTTCGGGTTAAGCTTCGGAGCGATTTACCTATGAAATCAATCAGTGTGAGATTCAAAACGGCCATTAGCGTCGTTCTAATTCTATTCCTCAGTTGTCTTTCTGCTGTGCATGTCGCAGCACAGACGATGACCGGTTCTGGAGCTGTATCCAGTTATACCTACAGCGGTTCGCGATCACGAGATTACCGCGTATATGTTCCTCAGTCCTACGACGGCACGTCGCCGGTGGCAATGATTTTCGCTTTGCACGGTTGCCGAATGGATCACGACGATGCGCGTAATTTGTGGAATCTCGATTTAATCGCTGACCAACACAATGTGATTATTGTTTTCCCTTTTGTGACCAGTTTTTCCGAGTTACGGAATACCAATTGTTGGGGCTACTGGTTTAGCCAACATGTGCAAGAAGGCGGTGGTGGTGAAGCCGACGATTTGTATGGCATGGCGTTAGAGGTGGAGTCGATGTACAACATCGATCCCGGTCGTCGTTTTATTACCGGTTTGTCGAGCGGTGGAGCGATGGTGGTGGCGGAAGCGATAGCCTACAGCGAGTACTGGACGGCGGCAGCACCGGTAGCTGCTCTCCCCTACGGTGATTGGCAGTATTCGGTCACGTCTAACCCTGAAAATTTTCGCACCCTTGGTCAGTATGTCAGTGCGATTAACGCGGAGCTTAATCACAGCCGCCCCATGCCGATGCTGTTAATTCAGTCTTCAGGTGATACCACGGTTCAGACTTTGGCTATGGAGCTTATTCGAGACTCACAATTGACCGTTTGGGGGCCAGATCTCAATGCGGATGCTAGCGAAAGTTGCTCGACGGGGAGCATGAATTGCACCCTCACGACATACAACGATGCCAATGGTGATCCGCTGGTGAAAACCCTTTTGTATGACGGAGTATTTAACCAACAGGCACAGTACGGTAAAGGCCACTACTGGCCTGGCAGCGATGTGAGTGTTGACTTATGGGCAAATGAAGGCCCCAGTGCGGCTGAGTATATGTGGGAATTCTTTGAAGAAATTGGCGGTGGTGGAGCGGTATGTGAAGACCCTAATGACACCACGCCTCCCGCTGCGCCAACGGGCTTAGCTTCCACTTCGGTCGGTTCTTCTTCGGTTCAATTGGTGGTAAATGCTAACGGCGAAGCGGATCTGCAGGGTTATAACGTTTATGCGAGCGGTGGTTCTGCACTGACTTCATCTCCCATTTCTTCTACCAGTATTACGGTTTCAGGTCTGAGTTCTTCGACTGAGTTTACCGTTTACGCGGTGGCGGTAGATAATTGTGGAAACGAATCGGCAGCGTCCAGTTCGATCACATTCACGACCGATGCTGGCGGTAATGGCGGCGGTTCTGCCCCGAGCGCTACGGATACGGTGGTGAACCATTATGTTGCAGGCCGACTGAACTTAAACGGTTATCTTTCCTTAGGTGCCTCTATCGGTTACACGACTGTTGTTACCTTGTATCAAGGTTCCGATGGCTCTTGGTCGCAAACGAATCCTGGTGGCGGTTCTGGCGGCAACACGGGAGGCAATACGGGAGGTAATACGGGAGGCAATAACGGGGGCAACACCGGAGGTGAGAATGGCGGCAATACCGGTTCTGGCAGTTGGTCTACCAGCTCTAGCCTAGCGGGTATGCAAGTACATACTTACTTACCGAATACGGTTACATCTAACGGTAAGCGTGCCTTGATGATTACCCTGCACGGGTGTTCTCAATCGAATGAATATGTCCGTGATGGCTGGGAATGGGAAGATCCTGCGGTTGCTTACGGCATGGTTGTGGCTGCCCCTATGGCACCAAACGGTGGTGTGTTAATCGGGTGTTGGGATTATTACGGCACCAACCACAGCAGTACGAACCCTGGTCGCCACGACGATAACTTACGTAATTTGGCCAACGCGATGATTGCCAATACTAGCCTTAACATTGACCCCGATCAGGTCTATATCTCTGGCTTGTCTTCGGGTGGTGGGCAGGCGTTTGTGATGGGTTGTTTAATGCCGGATATCTTTGCGGGCATGTCGATTAATGCTGGCCCTGCACTGGGTACCTCTTCCGGCCAAATCGGTTCAGTCCCCTTTGGGACATCGGCCAGCTCTGTCGCCAGCCGGTGTGAAAGCTTTTCGAGTAACGATGGTGCGTTTGATACGCAAATCACCTCGGTGGTCCATGGGACTTCGGACTTTACCGTGGGGCAGGCATATGCGGAAGTGGATGCGGCCGCTATGGGAAATGTCTATGGCGCGAGTAAAGACAGTGGTACGAATAGCATTAGTGGTGGCGGAACTGAGTCCACCTGGAGTGACGGCATCGGTGTCCGGGTTTCGAAAGTGATGGTGAGTGGGCTAAGCCATGCTTGGCCTGCTGGCAGTGGCTCGGGTGGTGGTACTTATACCAATCATTCAACCATTGATTACCCTGAGTTTTTGGCGCGCTTCTTGTTCGACAATAACCGACGGGCAGACTTTGGTGGGCCGACTCCTACGCCTACCCCAACGGCTACTCCTACACCAACGGCTACCGTTCCACCGACTCCTACGCCTGTTCCAACGGCAACTGTCCCGCCAACACCGACGCCAATTCCAACCGCAACGGTACCGCCAACCCCCACGCCTACACCGACGCTGCCACCGACTCCGACGCCAACGCCATTGCCCAATTGTAATGACGTGACGGCTTTCAATTACTATCACAAGGTTGGCGGGCGAGCGACAAGCTCCGGTTATTACTGGGCGCCTAACTATGTCGCCAATGGCAGCGGTGATGCCATGCCGGGGTCAACCTGGGGGCTGAATACCTTGCACAGCTCTAATGGCAGTTATTGGTTAATGGGTGGGTGTCCGTAAACGAAGCACACTCTTTGATTCTCGTTCATTTTGGTTCCCACGATCCCCGCGGGAGCTAAAACTGTTTATAAGGATGTTATACGTTGTTCTCGTTCCCACGGTCCCCCGTGGGAATGCATACGTGAAGTGAAAACCGATCAGAATTATCGGATTTACTGGAATATGAACAAACACTATTCGAATTAAGTGCAATAAACANNCGGTCTGCATTCCCACGGAGACGATTACACGGATGTAATCGGTAGAACGACTCAGGAGACAAAGTCGAACGTGGGAACGAGGGTATTTGAGTTCAGAATACTTTCACAGTCTCTCTCCGTGGGAACGCATACCCTACTCGGCATTTAGAGTTTCTCAATTATTCTCGTTTTCATGGTCTCGAATCGTGGAAACGAGATTGTTCGTTTTTACTGTTGAAATTGGTGTGGGTTACCAAGAAGGCAGTGGGAGCCAATAATTGGGAGAGGTGAGGTGAGGTGAGGAGTGGACGCGATTAAACGAATCCTCCAAATCCTTAGAGCATCGAACTAAGGAAAAGATGTCTGGATAGCGAGTCTTACCTCTCTCGTCTCTCTCGTTTATCTTTAAATTCCGTACATGATCTCGACCAGAAGCCTCACGTTTTAGCGGGGCTTTTTTGGTGTAATTTCGGTGTGCTTAGCGGCATAAGAAAGGTCGCATAAGGCCTGATTTGATATCGATTTTCCCTCCTGAAAGTCATTCTGTTGGCGCTAAATAACGCACCGCAACATCGGATATGAGACATACGTCACTCTTTGTTGGGTGTTACTGATCGATCCAATCGTATTGAATCTGCTTGATTTACGGTCAAAACCACTCCTTTTTAGACGAAGTTTAGATTGGTGTCGTCTTTTATATTCCGAAACTCAATTAAAACGCCTTTTCATAACACAGTAAGAAATTGAGTCAATAGGCCCTTGGTGCAGTACTTTTGGCGCGTAACTCTAGATTACAGTCTAGCTCGTTCACTGAAAAGCGGTCCCAACCCTTAAGTATTTTGGACGTATGAAGAGACGATTGAGTCGATAAGAGTTTTACCAATCTAATTATAAAAAAATAAAGTTTGGCCAGATTTAAATCAAAGGAAATTTGTTTTATCTAGGCCAGGCTCGCTACGGAGCAAACGTATGAATTTACTAAAATCTAAGTACAGGAAGCCACTCGCGGCCGCTGTACTAACACTTGCAGGCGCTATGTCAGCTGTTACAGCTTCAGCGGCCGCCATCATGACCGGTTCCGGTGATGTGGCAACAGGCAGCTACACCGGCTCCGCCGGGATCAAGCGCGATTACCTTGTTTATGTTCCTCAGTCTTACGATGGTACTACTCCCGTCCCGATGATCATGGCCCTACACGGCTGTGTTATGAATAACCAAGATGCTCTTAATGCATGGAACCTTGATGTTCTTGCAGACCAAAACAACGTTATCCTCGTTCTTCCTTACGTAGGACGGTTTACAGAAATGCGCAGTGACGACTGCTGGGGCTACTGGTTCCCGAAACACGTTCAAGAAGGCAAAGGCGGCGAAGTTGATGATATCTATCAAATCGCGAAGCAAATCGAAGGCCAATACAACATCGATGTTGATCGTCGCTTCCTAACCGGTATTTCCAGTGGTGGTGCGATGGTGGTTGCAGAAGCCGTTGCGCATAACGAGTACTGGGCCGCAGCAGCCCCTGCAGCTGGCTTACCTTACGGAGATGGCTCATCTTCGGTAACCGCTGACCAATTCAGTTCTTTATCTTTCCACGTTGGCAAACTGAACGACGAGCTTGATTACAATCGCGCCGTTCCAATGTTAGTGATTCAATCTTCTAACGATACAACTGTAATGCCTCGCGCAATGGAGTTGATTCGTGACTCACAATTAACGGTGTGGGCAAACGGCGACCTTAGTGCAGACGATTCGACGAGTTGTACCAAAGGCGGCGTGAGCTGTACTTTGAAAACCTATAACGGTCCAGACGGTACGCCTATCGTTCGTACAATGTTGTATGCCGGGGGTGCTGGTCGTTCTGCAACCTACGGTCAAGGGCATTACTGGACTGGCGGTGACGACGATTTGAGTGTTTGGTCTAACGATTCAGACGGTCCTAACGCTGTTGAGCACATGTGGGATTTCTTTGAAGAAATCACAGGCACTGTAGCGGGCCCTGAGTGTGCAAGTGACACTACGCCTCCTGCTGCTCCTACTGGTCTTGCCGCTTCTGATGTTCACGACAATTACGCTCAGCTGGCTGTTAACGCTAATGGCGAAGCCGATCTTCAGGGCTATAAAATCTTCCGCACTAGCGGTGCAGAACTTACGCCTTCAGTTGCACGTACGACAACGATCACTGTATCGGGCTTGAACACTTCTACGACCTACAGCGTTTACGCTAAAGCGGTAGATAACTGCGGTAACGAGTCTGCAGCTTCATCTTCTATCGACTTTACAACGACTGCACCTGAGTATGTTGCGCCAAGTATTACGGCAACAGCGACAGAGCACTATAACTCTGGTCGATTGGATGTGAATCAATACATCGATATGGGGGCTGAGTACGGTTACAGCACTCCATTCCCTTTGTGGGAATTAGAGTCTGGCGGTTGGACTGATACTGACCTTAACGCTGGTAACGGCGGTGGTTCTGGCGGCGGTAGCGGCGGTGGCGGTACTAACCCCACTCCAACTCCTGGCCCTGTAACACCTGGTGCTTGGACGACTACTTCTAACCAAGACGGTATGGAACTTCACCTTTACACGCCTAACTCAACCACGCTTAACGGCAAACGCGCATTGATGATCAGCCTTCACGGTTGTGCTCAAGCAAACGAAGTTGTTCGTGATAACTGGGGCTGGACTGACGAAGCTGACCAATACGGTATGGTTGTCGCTGCTCCGATGGCGCCTAACGGTGGTGTGATCGCTTCTTGTTGGGATTACTACGACAGCAATCACAGTGCTTCTAACCCTACTCGTCACGACGATAACTTGATCGACCTTGCGAACAGCTTGATGGCGAACGCTAGCCTTAACATCGACCCTGCTCAGGTTTACATCTCTGGTCTGTCTTCAGGTGGCGGTCAAACATTCGTAATGGGTTGTTTAGCACCTGACATCTTTGCAGGTATCGGCATCAACGCTGGTCCAGCAATCGGCACGACTTCTGGTCAAATTGGTAGCGTACCTAGCGGCACCACTAAAAGCTCTGTTGCGACACGTTGCACGGGTTTCTCTAACGCGGATAGCGAATTCGAAACACAGTTAACTTCAGTTGTTCACGGGAAGTCTGACTACACAGTTGGCCAAGCGTATGCAGAAGTAGATGCTGGCGCGATGGCTATCGTATACGGCGCAAGCAAAGACGGCGGCACTAACTCAGTCACTGGTGGCGGTACTGAAACCACATGGAGCGATGGCCAAGGTAAACGTGTTTCTATGCTTATGGTTAACGGTCTAGGTCACGCATGGCCAGCAGGTAGCAGTTCATCAGGTGGCGGTTACACAGATCACGGCACTGTTGATTACCCAGCGTTTGTTTCTAAGTTCTTCTTTGAGAACAACCGTCGCGTAGTGATTGCAACACCAACACCTACTCCGACAGCAACGCCAGTTCCAACGGCTATACCAGTTCCGACTGCAACGCCTGCTCCAACGGCTACACCAGTTCCGACTGCGACGCCTGCACCAACGCCAACAGCAACGCCTGTACCTACTCCGGTACCGACGCCTGTTCCATCTAACTGTACTGATGTAACTTCTGCAAACTACTATCACAAGACTGGCGGACGAGCGACTAGCTCTGGCAGCTACTGGTCTCCAGCATACAAAGCTAACGGAAGTGGCGATGCAATGGCGGGATCAACTTGGGGCCAAACAACTCTAAGTAGCACAAATGGTTCATATTGGAGTGTTGGTGGATGTCCTTAAAACTCTTTAGCAAAACGTAGTAAACCACCAAGCCCCGCTTTTTAGCGGGGCTTTTTTTTGCCTGGTATTTTTTGGGTTTTCACATGATTTTGACGGGTTTTGATTCTAAGAAATCGAGGGTTATATAGAGTTAAAAATTCTAATAACCGATCTGACCGATATCGGTTTTTCATTAGAGAAATCATTCTATTGACGCGGCATAACGCACTGCAATATCGGATGTGTGAACTGCGTCACTCTTTATTAGAGACTGCTGATCGGTCCAATCGTATTGCTTATGCTTGAATTGTGATCTAAAACACCCTTTTTAAGAAGATGTTTGAATGTAGTTTCCATAGCATATAACCAAAGTGAATTAAAACGTGTTTTCTGTATCAGATTCAAATGTTATGTCAACAAGCCCTTGGTCTAGTACTTTTGGCGCTCAACTCTAGATTAGACTCGAGCTCGTTCATTGAAGAATGGTCTCAACCCTGAAGTATTTTGGACGTGTTAAGAGACGGTTAAGTAGACAAGAGTTTTACCAATCCAATTATAAAAAAATAAAAGTTTGGTCAGAAGTAAATCAAAGGAAATTTGTTTTCTCTAGACCACACTCGCTACGGAGCAAAAGTATGAACTTATTAAAATCTAAGTATAGGAAGCCCCTCGCGGCAGCTGTACTTTCAATTGCAGGCGCTTTCTCAGCTGTTACAGCTTCAGCCGCCGCCATCATGACCGGTTCAGGTGATGTGGCAAACGGCAGCTACACAGGCCCTGGTGGAATCCAGCGCGATTACCTTGTTTATGTTCCTCAGTCTTACGATGGTACTACTCCCGTTCCAATGATCATGGCCCTACATGGCTGTGTTATGGACAATCAAGATGCTCTTAACGCATGGAACTTAGATGTTCTTGCAGACCAAAATAATGTGATTCTTGTTCTTCCTTATGTAGGACGGTTTCAAGAAATGCGCAGTGATGACTGCTGGGGCTACTGGTTCCCTAAACACGTTCAAGAAGGTCAAAACGGCGAAGTTGATGATATCTATCAAATCGCACGCACAATTGAAGGCCAATACAACATCGATGTTGATCGTCGCTTCCTAACCGGTATTTCCAGTGGTGGTGCGATGGTGGTTGCAGAAGCCGTTGCTCATAACGAGTACTGGGCAGCAGCAGCACCTATAGCTGGCTTACCTTACGGAGATGGTTCATCTTCTGTAACCGCTGACCAATTCAGCTCTTTATCCTTCCACGTTAACAAGCTAAACGCTGAACTCGATTACGATCGTGCAGTGCCAATGCTTGTGGTTCAGTCTTCTAACGACACAACTGTATTGCCGCGCGCAATGGAGTTGATTCGTGACTCACAACTTACTGTGTGGGCAAACGGCGATCTTAGTGCAGACGATACTACTAGCTGTACCAAAGGCGGCGTGAGCTGTACTTTGAAAACCTATAACGGTCCAGACGGTACTCCAGTTGTTCGTACTATGTTGTACGCCGGTGGCCCTGGTCGTACAGCAACTTACGGTAAAGGACACTACTGGACTGGCGGCGACAACGACATGACTGTTTGGTCTAACGATTCAGACGGTCCTAACGCTGTTGAGCACATGTGGGACTTCTTTGAAGAAATCACTGGCACTGTAGCTGGCCCAGAGTGTGGAAGTGATACGACTGCTCCTGCAGCTCCTACTGGTCTTTCAGCTTCTGATGTTCATGATAACTACGCTCAGTTAACGGTTAATGCTAACGGCGAAGCGGATCTTCAGGGTTATAAAATCTTCCGCACTAGCGGTGCAGAACTTACACCTTCAGTTGCACGTTCTACGACGATCACTGTATCGGGCTTGAACACTTCTACTACCTACAGCGTTTACGCTAAAGCGGTAGATAACTGTGGTAACGAGTCTGCAGCTTCAGCTTCTATCGACTTCACAACTTCAGCTCCTGAGTATGTTGCACCTAGTGTTACGGGTACAGCGACTGACCACTATAACTCTGGTCGATTGGATGTGAACGAGTACATCGCAATGGGCGGCGTGCACGGCTATGTGAATCCTTTCACCTTGTGGCAATTAGAGTCTGGCGGTTGGACTGATACTGATCTTAACGCTGGAAACGGTAATAACGACGGCGGCAATAACAACGACGGCGGGACTACTAATCCAACGCCAACTCCTGGTCCTGTAACTCCGGGTGCTTGGGCAAGAACTGCTAACCAAGACGGTATGGAACTTCACCTTTATACACCTACCTCAACAACGCTTAACGGCAAGCGCGCTTTGATGATCACTCTTCACGGTTGTGCACAGTCTAACGAAGTTGTTCGAGATAACTGGGGCTGGGCTGACGAAGCTGACCAATACGGTATGGTTATCGCTGCTCCTATGGCGCCTAACGGTGGTGTGATCGCTTCTTGTTGGGATTACTACGGAACTAGCCACAGTGCCTCTAACCCTTCTAAGCACGACGATAATTTAATCGACTTGGCTAACAGCTTGATGGCTAACTCAAGCCTTAACATTGACCCTGACCAAGTTTACATCTCTGGATTATCTTCAGGTGGTGGCCAAGCATTCTTGATGGGTTGTTTAGCGCCTGACATCTTCGCCGGTATCGGCATCAACGCTGGCCCAGCATTGGGAACTTCATCTGGTCAAATCGGTAGCGTACCTAGCGGCACAACTAAGAGTTCTGTAGCAACACGTTGTACGGGTTTCTCTAAGTCTGATAGCTCATTTGAAACTCAGTTGACTTCGGTTGTTCACGGTAAGTCTGACTACACAGTTGGCCAAGCTTATGCAGAAGTAGACGCTGGCGCGATGGCTATCGTATACAGCGCAAGCAAAGACGGCGGCACTAACCCAATCTCTGGTGGCGGTACTGAAACCACGTGGAGTGACGGTCAAGGTAAGCGTGTTTCTATGCTTATGGTTAACGGTCTAGGCCACGCATGGCCAGCAGGTAGCGGTTCAGGTGGTGGTTACACAGATCACGGCACTGTTGATTACCCAGCGTTTGTTTCTAAGTTCTTCTTTGAGAACAACCGTCGAGTAGTGATTGCGACTCCAACACCTACTCCGACTGCAACGCCAGTACCAACTGCGACGCCAGTACCGACTGCGACGCCAGCACCAACGGCTACACCAGTTCCGACTGCGACGCCTGTACCAACACCTACAGCGACGCCAGTGCCAACTCCGACACCGACTCCTGTTCCTGATAACTGTACAGATATAACGGCTTACAACTACTACCATAAGACAGGTGGACGTGCGACTAGCGCTGGTAGCTACTGGTCACCAGCATACAAAGCGAACGGAAGTGCTGATTCAATGTCTGGATCAACTTGGGGTGCTACAACCCTACGCAGTTCAAACGGATCTTACTGGAGTGTTGGTAGCTGTCCTTAAGACGCTCTGACAAACCAAAGTAAATCTTCAGGCCCCGCTTTTTAGCGGGGCTTTTTTTTGCGTGAACGTAGGGGATATCGCCCACTTGGCGCTAAGAAGCTACCGAGTTGGCAAGGGTGATTTTAGTGACGCGGTAATTGCAGAGAGCGCCAAGCAGGCAGGTTGTGAGCGGGTAGTGACGTTTGATAAAAAAGCGGTGACGCTGGGGATGGAGATTCTTTAGCAATTCTGACCGTCATCCGTCATCCGTCACCCGTCACCCGTCACCCGTCACCCGTCACCCGTCACCCGTCACCCGTCACCCGTCACCCGTCACCCGTCACCCGTATTTTAAACTCTCAGGGAAAAGACAAAAATAAAGAGCCTAAATCTAAAAGGAGTTTTTTCCATTTTATACTGGTGCATTGGTGAAAAATAGTGCAGAATTCGCGCATTGTAAATGTTAGGAGTTGTACTGCAGAATGGAATCGTCCCTTCTTGTATCCTTTCCTTATGTTTTTTAAATAAGCTCAAAACTGAGTATTAAAAGCGTTGTGTCTACCTAACAAAATAGGTAACACAAAAACGCAATTGTAGATTAGAGATTAAGGTTCAAAATTTTGTGGTCTCGCAAGGCTTCGTGCTGCCGTACGAATTTCCAATGAAATAAATTGGGGCCTTTGCGTGGTTTGCACACGGTGTCTGCGTGTTTCGCGCGGAATAATCAAAAAACAGTTTAAAAAGAAATCGTTTAGCAGTTTTATAAGTGGAGTTTCTGTGCAAAACAGTGAGTGCATTCCCGCATGCGCGTTTTGCCGCAGAGAGGTTTTTTACTTCTTGTGAAATTTTCTTTTAAATCAAAGAGTTGTTGTTATGTGTTGGATTTTGTGAGTCGGCTAAACACGCATGCGGCGTAATAAAAATGTTTCGTCCACTAATTAAAGAAAAAATAATATGAAGCTAGTAGTTTTTTATTTCATATTTGTTTTACCAGTTTGAGCTTTCTCTAACGGAAATTATCATGGCGCGGTTAAAAATGTTCGTATTGATCGTGATGAAAAAGGAATAATTGAATTTACTGGAAGCGTCTAAGGAATTCCCGCTTTGTGTATCTCAAATGGTTTTACTTCGCATATATCATTCGTTACAAATACTAAAGGTGGAAAAACTATTTACGTTGGCTGCCGTAGTTTCAGGCAAGCAGGCGAATGCGGTGGGTTTGGGTAATTGTGAAGATTTCGGGATTATCGAGGAGTTGAGCTATATATAATTTATAAAATAGCTGGTTCTATTTTAAAGTAAAAAAGGCAAGGGCGAGCTTACACTCTGTAATTAGTAAGCAATAACGCAGCACAATTTTATTTTTTGGGGAATAAGATGAAGTATGTATCGAAATATTTAGGAATTTTTACGTTCATTGGATTGGTGACATTTAACGCTTCAGCGGAAACAAATAATTCTGCTCCTGTATTTAATGTTTCTCCCGATATTGATGCGGATGCAGGTGCGCTCTACACATTTGATGCTTCAGCGATAGATCCTGATGGGGACCCCATCAGCTACAGCATTACAATTTCGCCGGAAGCCTCCGGTATTACTGTCAGTAATGAGGGTGTTATTGATTGGACACCAACAAGTGAGCAGATTGGAGAATATTGGGTATGGTTGAGAGCCGACGACGGTAAGCTAGGGGTATCTAAACTTGAATTTGGTTTAGTTGTAACCGACCCTGCGAATAATGCCCCGATATTTAACGGCACGCCTATCAGCGAGGCTTACGTTAACAATCAGTATGTGTTTGAAACTCAGGCTTATGATCCGGATGGCGATAGCATCACATACACTGTGTCTAGCTGGCCTGTAGCCACTAGCGTAAGTGTTGATAGCAATGGCGTTGTCAGTTGGACCCCTAGTGCAAATGATATTGGTCAGGGATCGGTATCGGTGATTGCAGACGATGGTAAGCTGGGAATAACAAAACTAACTTATGCATTGAACGTGAGTGCGGTTGTTACACCGACTCCGACTTCGACTCCGACTCCGACTCCGACTC
>JAWSUZ010000031.1:24809-72850 GCA_033852165.1 Agarilytica sp.
ACTCCGACTCCGACTCCGACTCCAATACCTAACGCAGCACCGGTGGCTTCAAGTGATAGCTTGACCACAGATGAAGATATGCCGCTTAGTTTTGTGCTTCAAGCAAATGATCCGGATTTAGATCCATTAACATACAGTGTGATCAGCCAGCCTGAAAACGGTGTGATTAGTGGAATAGCACCGAATGTAATTTATACACCGAATACAGATAGTAACGGTCCGGATCAATTTACTTTCCAAGTAAACGACGGTGAATTGAATTCTAATATTGCCACAATTACCATCAATATTGCAGCCATTAACGATGCGCCGGTTGCTCAGGAACAATCGCTCAACACGGCTGAAGATAATGCGCTTAACATTACATTAACGGGTGCAGATCAAGAAAATAATCTGTTAACTTTTGTGTTGGATGCTCAGCCCGCAAGTGGCGTTTTATCCGGTAGCGGCGCAAATATTACTTACACGCCCAATGCCAATTATTCAGGTAACGATAGCTTCAGTTACCATGTGAACGATGGTGAGTTTGATTCAACTATTGTCATAATTTCAATTTCGGTTAATGCCATTAATGATTCGCCGATTGCGAATGCGCAATCAGTGACTACAAATGAAGACAGTATTGTTAATGTCACCTTAAGCGGCAGTGATCCCGAAAATAATCCGCTAACGTTTGTTATTGATTCGCAGCCAGAAAATGGGCAGCTAAGCGGCATTGCGCCGAATTTAGTCTATACACCCAATGAAAATATTTTTGGCAGCGATGCTTTTACTTTTCATGTCAATGATGGAAGCCTAGATTCAAATATTGTCACGGTGCCTATTACAATAAACACCGTCAATGATGCGCCAGAATTTCAGTTCTCGCCGGGTTTATCTGCCACAGAAAATAGTGTCTACACCGCAACAGTGACTGCGACGGATAGCGATGGGGATCTATTAACTTATATTCTTGAATCTGCTCCTGATGGTATGACTATTGACAGTTCTACTGGAGTCATTCAATGGTTGCCCAGTTATTCTCAGTCGGGTGATTATTTAATTGCTGTCGCGGTGAGTGATGGTAACGGCGGTGGAGATTCTGAAAACTTTACGCTGACAGTGGCAAACGCCAACAGGGCGCCGACGATAAGTTCCACTGCCGTTGGAAGCGTTATCGATGGCGACATTTATCTCTATGCAGTTGTGGCCAGCGACGAAGATGATGAAGATAGTTTGAGTTATGTATTAAGTACCTCACCATCAGCAATGATCATTGATAGTGTGAGCGGCTTGGTTCAATGGTCATCACCCATCGTGGGCGAGCATGCCGTCGGTATTGTCGTCAGTGATGGCGATATCGAAGTCACACAAAATTTTACCTTAACGGTTAACGAAGCCAACGAGGCGCCCGTTATCACTTCCATACCGGTCCATGCCGCGATTGAAGGCGAGTCCTACAAATATTCGCTGACTGCAGAGGATCCGAATGGTGATGCACTAAGTTATCGTTTAATTACTGCGCCCGCTGGCGTTACCTTTGATTCAATTGATAGCAGCATTAATTGGGCTAGTCCGGTATTGGGCAGTTATCCCATTAGCGTTGAGGTATCGGATCCGGAAGGTTTGTTCGCACAACAATCCTATACGATTCAAGTTGTGTCTGAGCTGCCGCAACAGACCACAAAAGGCCAAGATTTTTGGGCGATGTTTAATGCAAACACCTCAACTAATGAATATGTTGGTATTCTGCCGAAGTTGTCTTTATTTATTGTCTCTGAAACGGATACAGAGGTGAATATTGAGATACCCGGTTTGTCATTCAGCCAGGTGTACTTGGTCAGTGCTAATCAGGTTGAGGAAATTGATTTATATGATGCTATGGCGTCAAATACGGCTCCCTATTTAAGTTTTGTCGATCAGTTGGGGATTGGCGTACACGGTATTCACGTGACAGCCTTGGCTGATATTAATTTATATTTAATTCACGAATCTTATATCTCGACGGATTCAACACAAATATTCCCAACGAGTAGTTTGGATCTTGAGTACTTGGTATTTGGGGATGCAAAAAGTGTGGGGATTGTGCCGAGTAGTGGGGAATTTCATGTGGGTAATTTCGTTGGCGTTGTGGCAACGGAAGACAATACTCTTGTAGAAATAACACCATTAGTCGATCTATTTATTGATGATAGCGGCACGACTATCGCTGCAGGTGAAACACACCGTGTGACACTGAATGCCGGAGAAACATTTCAGGGTTTAGGGCCGAAGTGGAGATCTTTTCTCGACAATAAAGACAGTGATCTCAGTGGGTCTTCTGTCGTTGCTGATAAGCCTGTGGCCGTTTTCTCCGGAGATAAGTGTGTCGCTCTTGGGGGGGAGTTTGCTTGTGATCATGTGGTTGAGCAGATTCCGCCAATATCAAGTTGGGGGCTCAGCTATATGACAATGCCTTTGGCCGCTAGAGCTAAAGGTGATCTCTTTAAAGTTGTCAGTGCACATGACAACACCCATGTGTGGATTAATCATGTCCTTGTTGCGAATTTACAGAAAGGCGAATACCACACGGTCATACTAGATGAGCCCAGCGTGATCGAAGGTAGTCGCCCAATTGCAATCACACAGTTTTCTCACTCGAATGACTATGATGCAAGTCATGAGGATAGAGATTTACCGACTGATTTTGGCGACCCGTTTATGGTCTTAATATCGCCGAAAGAACAATTTTTACCGGCATACACTTTCGCAACACCTTCTGATCGAATCAGTATTAATTTTATAAATTTAATTGCCAATGCTGCCGATGTTGAAAGCCTTCGTTTGGATGGCAGTACCCTTGGCATTGTCGAATGGGAAATAATACCCGGCACGGATTATATGGGGGCACAGCTCGCGGTAACTGCAGGTCAGCATAGTTTGACCGCTGACAGTCCATTTGGCCTCACCATTTATGGATTTGATTGGTACGTGTCATACGGCCATATGGGTGGGCAGGGGTTGGTTGATCTCAGTAGTGCCTCAGAATTGATTGTCAGTGCAACCGAGTTTAATCCAAATGTTGGTGATAGCGTTTGCCTGAATACACAGTTGCTCGATAGCGCGCAAACCCCAATATCTCAAACCCAAATATTTTTTGAGCGTGAATATAATGGTTTTCAGCGTTTCTATACGCAAATTACCGATGTGGCTGGACACGCAAGCTTCTGTTACGAGGCTGAAGCGGAAGGCTTGGAAACAGTAAGCGTATCGGCGCAACACTTGTCAGCAACCCTTATCATTAATTGGCAGCCACCCTTCGATACATCGGCGCGTGCACCGCAATTTTTTACTCTTCCAGTAATGAGCGCTACCCCAGGTGGGAGTTACCGTTACCAAGCGCTCGCGCGCGATGCGAATAATGACATCCTCACATACAGTCTGGTAACTGGGCCCGCTGGAATGAGCATTGATGCCGCGACGGGGTTGGTGCAATGGACCGTGTCGCGTAACTTTGATAACACGCCTATTTCAATAGCGGTTAGCGATGGCTTTTATAGTGTTGTTCAACAATATCCACTCGTTTATACCCAACGTAGTAATCGTTATCCAGATTTTACTTCTGTGCCTATTACTCGGACTTTTTCTGACCGGGAGTATCTCTACCGATTGACAGCAGTGGATCCCGATAATGTCATTCATAATGTGATCTACAGTCTTATTAGCGCTCCGTCAGGTATGGCGCTAGAAAACGCCGCCCTTGTGTGGTTGCCAGAATCCGCCGATGTGGGTGACCATGCTGTCGAGGTTCAAATAACGGATCTAGGTGGGTTTACAACTCTCCAGAGTTTTACGCTTACTGTTGATTTAAATCAAGCGCCTGTTTTCATCAGTAATCCTCCGTCGTTAGAGGTTACCGTTGGGCACGATTGGATCTACACCTTTGCAATTGACGACAATGAATATGAAGGTGGTTTGCATCCCTATAGCTATTCCCTGATTGATGGTCCTGAAGGTATGTCCGTTAATCATACCGGGTATGCTCGCTGGTTCCCGGGCTCTAGTCAGATCGGCAGCCATGCTGTTGAACTAGAGGTTCAAGATCCATCGGGAGCAGTGGGCAGGCAGCAATTTAACGTAACAGTTTTACCCAATGGCGTGCCGGAATTTACCACGCTACCCGCACAAGAAGCGGTTGCTCGTCACTTGTATAACTCTCCAATCGTTGCGGTGGATACCGATGGTGATCAGCTAATTTATTCTGTAAATTTTGGGCCTGAAGGATTGTCCACATACGGCGCAAGTGTCCGTTGGACGCCGCGAGAGGATCAGGTCGGTACGCATAGTGTAAGTATTACTGCGGCTGACCGCTTTGGCGCCTCCGCAACGATTACTTACAGCCTCGATGTTAAGCCTAATAATGCCCCCGTTTTTACGACGGTTCCGGTGGAAAACGTCATTGCTGACCGTAGTTATAGTTATAGCGCTGCAGCTCTAGACGCCGAAGGGGATTCTATTAGCTATCGTTTGGTGACTGGACCTATAGGCATGGCGATCAGTTCTTGGAGTCTCAGTTGGACGCCTTCGGCTAGCCAAGTGGGAAGCCATCTCGTCGTGATTGAAGCGAACGATTCATTGGGCGGTGTTAGCGAGCAACGTTATACGCTAAATGTGAATCCGGATCGGGCCCCGGTATTTAGTTCGGTACCGGCGAATGTTGCATATGTTGGTATTAATTATAGCGATAGTGCGCAAGCCTCAGACCCCGATGGAGACCAGGTTTTGTTTCGAAAAATATCTGGCCCCAGCAATCTTAATGTGAGCGTCTATGGTCCAATAACGTGGACCCCGTCAGCAGACTTCGAAGGCCGCCATACGGTAGTGATCGAGGCTTATGACTACGCCAGACCAAGTGTATCTACTACTAGGCAATCATTCGATATTACGGTTATCGGAGATAATCTACTGATTGTGGAATACCCACTGAACCCCTTACTCAACCACGCGCAAGCATGGCAGGGCGTTGTGACGGCGGTTAATCCCGACGAATTACCCATTACTTATAGTTTGGTGTTTCCGGTACCGGCTGGTTTGAACATTGAGCCCTCCACTGGTGTATTAACTTGGACGCCCAGTTTTGCGCAAATTGGCAGTCATTCGATTACGGTGACCGCGGCTGATGGTGAAGGTCAAGAGGATTCAGTGACGTTTAGCCTCACTGTGCAAGAAGGCGAAAACCAAACGCCAGTCGTAGACTCTGAAGCGATCATCATGGCGTATACCGGGGAAATATATGAATACCCATTGCAGGTGAGTGATCCGGAAAATCAATCGTTAATTTATGCGTTGTTGCTTGGCCCGGACGCGATGTCGATTGATAGCGAAGGTGTGTTGGTCTGGTTACCTGAAGTTAATGACGTTGGTATTCATGCGGTGACGATTAGCATCACTGATAGCGAAGGGGCTGAAACATTGCATAGCTTTGACCTAAGCGTGTCGCAAGAGCGAGATTATCCGCTTGTCACCAGTGAGCCAATTACTGAGGCAAGAACTGAGGACGGCTATTCCTATCAGATCCAAGCACGTGACCCTGAAGGTGATCCTCTGAATTACAGCGTTATTGATGCGCCCTCAAGTCTCGTTATCGATAGTAGCGGCCTAGTGACGTGGTCGCCAATCCTAAGTGATGTGGGAGAGTCTTCGGTGATATTTGGTATCAGTGATGATAATGGTTTTGTCACTGAGCATCAGTACGAGATTCAGGTCACGGCACCTGGCCCGCATAATCGACGAATTTGTCGTTAATCATTCGTTAACTTGAAGGAGCAAAATATGTACTCAAATAAATTAATCGAGAGAACGAAAATGACGATGAAACAGTCGCCCGTGAAACGATTCGATAATCAATATAAAAATATTTTTCGTGCGGGATTTACCGCAACTGTGTTGGTGTTTTTTACCTCTGGACTTGTGGATGCGAAATCACATGATGCTTCGGTTTATAAAAACACTGTTAACCAAACGGTTAGCATCGTAAGTAAGGCGGAAAATACGCTCGCAGACCTTGGGCGAATGATTGACGGTTTACAGGTAAAAAAATCACCCGACGAGCAACAGAAAGCGGCGCTGATTTCCAAGCACGAATTATTGTCAAAATATAACGAGCTGAGGGCATTAGATGATACTTTGATCAAGTACTATGACTTGAAGGTGTTGGAATATAAACCCCATTCAGCACCTGCTGTTGCGTCGGTTAAAAAATTAAAACAACACTATGTGGCTTCGATAAAGCAGTTGGGTATCTATGTGACTGAATTGGTTTCAGTGACCGATTCTGGCACCTTCAGCGCAACCGCCGAAAAAGCTTTGTCGTTGATTGGATCGTTACAGCACGTACCTAATCATACGGCTTGGGATCAGCACGGCATGCCATTTGGCCCCGGTGGAGTATCGGTGCGAGCACCCTTGTTGACGCAAGCGGAATTGTTGGCGACATTGAATATCAGTATGGAAGGGGATCCCAGTACTCCCACTACTGCGGATTTAGAAGAAACTACCGATGCCGCTTTTACCGACGACATAAGATCCTTAGCGGGTTCTCTTGCGAATGACCCTGTGGCGATTTACAACTGGGTATACAACAATATTACATTTATTCCCAGTTATGGATCGATCCAGGGTGCAGACATGACCCTGCAAATAAAACGGGGCAACGCGACCGATACGGCCAGTTTGTTGGTAGCGCTACTGCGTATTTCAGGCATCCCGTCGCGATACGCGTATGGGTCAATTGATTTATCGATCGAGCAAAGTATGAATTGGGTCGGTGGTGTTGATAAGGTGGCTTCAGCGACCAATCTATTGGGGCAGGGGGGCGTACCGACGATATTACGACGTGTCGACGGCGAAGATGATTCTATTGGTATAGAGCATACATGGGTGCAATTGTGGAGTGGGTCGTCATGGGTTGATGTGGATCCCTCATTTAAACAATATGAATTTATGCAAGGCATAGACTACGCCGAACAAGTGCCGCTAGATTTTGACGCTTTTGTAGCCACGGTGTCTGAAACCATGACTGAAGATGCAGTAGAGCAGTCTATTCAAAACCTAGACCCAAAGATATTGAATGCGGAAACGGATAAATATTTAGCGGAAGTCGACGCCTTCACCAATGCCTTGGACCCGAGTACTTCGGTCGCCGAATATTTAGGTGGGCAATATATTCTAGAAACAAACGAAACTGCGCTACCCAGTTTACCCTTACCTTATAAACAGCTACATGCGAACGTCAGTTTTAGTGAGGTTCCGGACAGTTTAAAACATAAGTTTAAAATTGAAATGAAAGCCCAGGGCGGCGGGCAGATATTTTCACATGAAATTTATACCGCAGAGTTAGCGGGACAATTTGTATCCTTATCCTTTGAGCCTGCCTCGGCAGCAGATCTCGCTGACTATTTAGATTTTATCCCCGACGGGCTCACTGGGATAGAGCAAATCCCATCACAACTTCCGGTCGGACTTTTTAATGTGACGCCGTTGTTAGAGATTGGTGATGCTAAATATTCGTTCAATACTCCCATGCGAAATGGGGAAGAGGTGATTGTCGAAAAAGGTTTTAGGCCGCCGCAAAGCACTTGGGAAATGACGCATAATCCAATGATCGCCGGGGAATATCAAGCCATTGGGGTTTCTTTGCAAGGTGAATCAGGTAAGCAATTTACAGACCTGCAGAATAAAGTCGATGCCGTGGGTTTGGCTATGTCGCAAGGAAATTATGAACCACTTGCTCAGACGGGTGTGTTTGGACTGATTCAGCAATCCATCATTCTCACGTATTTTTCTGAGTTGCATGCAAGGGCACAATTACACGGCGCACTGTTTGGTGTGGTGGTATACCCACAACCCAGTTATGGCACATTTACCAAAAGTGCCACGGTGCGATACAACTTTGGTTTGCCGGAGTCTTATGAGGTTGGTGGCTTCCTCATGGATATTGATCGGTTAAATATAAGTTCTGAGTGTAAATCCAACTGTTGGAATAAATGGTATCAATTCAATCAAGATATTGGTGCTTTATCATCAGCCTATGAGCATGAAATTCCAGAGCGTTATTTGGGCTCCTTGCCTGGTCATGTATATGGCGTGTCAACCATCAAAGCCATTGATGTTGCCATGGAAAGCGGGCAAAAGATATTCCGAATTGAGAGTGATAACTGGGGCGTTGTACGGCCGCTATTGCAGATTGATAGTGCGATAATAGATGAAATAAATGCTGCCGTACAAAGTGGTGCACAGGTATTGACCCATGAATCTCCTGTTGAAGTTGGTGCTTGGACGGGGGCGGGCTACATTATTGTGGATCCTGACACTGGTGCTGCCGCGTATAAAATTAGTGGGGGAAGTAATGGCGGAGCTGCTCAAGTCATACTGGAAGCTGATTTTAGTGATGGCAGTGAGCGCTGCCCCTATCAGAGAGATGTTGAGTTTAATGCGGGTCCTATTGGGGTAAACATTACCATTAATTCGCAACTTAATGATGAGCTAAGAGATATATTTGGAATTGCGTCAGAGATGCTCTTGGCCTTTTTTCCGAATTATGATGAGGAAGGTAAGGTAATCGAGATTGGAGATTTAAAAAAGGTGGGAGAGGAAGCAGGAAAATTGTCCGAAGCGATTCATAAGTTTTTGTATGAAAGCGATGAAGCTATACATCTTCCATTGGTCGAATATGAGTACTTGTTGTTTGCGGCCAGCGGTGCGCAAGCACTTAATAGTGTTGCCAAAGGTATGTTTGAGCGAGGTTTGGTTGGGCAGGCAGCACGAAGAAGCCCAAATGTTAGCCTTGCCTTTGGGATGGTTATTGGGGTGTATATTGCACCCTATTTGTATTCTACATTGGTGCACCACTGCCGTTTGTGAATCTGCAACTTAAAAAGCAATATTGAACAGAAATAAAGATGACAGGCACTCTTAAAAAAGGAAAAATACAGTTTTAAATAAATAGGACATATATGGACGATCCCGTTTCGTCAAGTAATCAATAAACCTCAGAATACGGAGGTTTATTGTTGTACTTTAATGTCACTCTAGTCTTTTGATCAACCATCTTTTTGATTTTAAGAAGGCGGTAACGAAGACATATATCCGGCGTCAACAAGGAAGGTGGGTGGCCACCTCCGCGCCCAAATGAGATCCGCGCCTAGCCGCCTAAAACAGGCACTCAGTTTCGAAGAACTTTGTCCTATACAGGCTCTTGCTAGGGCGGGTTAACCGCTATGTTCATCATGCAATGATTACCTTAAGGTAGAGTGGTAAAGTTGAGGCTAGGGTATGATTTTATAGGGTTCACGTCGTTGTAATAATATCCAAGCGATCCTAGCCATACGAGCAGCCATAGCAACGCAGGCTTTTTGGATACCTCTACGAGCAATCAAGTTATTGAGAACAAACAAGACAGGAGAACAAACAAGACAGGCATCGTAAAGAAAAGAAAAATCAAAAGTCCTAAAATCCGGATGTCACCCTTCTGTTTTTTAGGGGCTTTCTAGCCTTGGTTTCGTTTTCATTATTTTGTCGGCAGGTTCTTTTAAATCGTGTGCGTCAGGAATGATTTAGACGTGGTAGCGCCTTGGCCATTGCGCCAATGGTGATTTAAGGTGGGTTACTTAAGAGGTGGGGCTAATGCAGTAGCGCTATACAGTTGGCAAGCCCTGGTGTTCGTTTAAACCCCAGTATCTGTGCCGCACGCTTGACCTTATCTTTTCCTCCTACAAGGCCTTTAAATCGGCTTTCGAATGTTGTGACTAAATTTATCCAGGTTTCAGGCTCTATATTGTAGAGCGCCACTTTGAGGTCGTACGATAGGCCAAATTATCTATCATACGATTCGGCTGGTTTACGACGCTTTTACCACGCTCTCGTCATACAATATTTTTGGCTAGCCAAATTAAAATCATAACTTCAGCCAATCTGTGTCGTAGCGATACGATACTTTTGGCTAATTCTTTGCAATAAAAAAGGGGCGTCAGCCCCTTTGAAAAAGTTTTATTTTCTGCCTTTAAAAATCAATTACATAATCAGTGTCAATTTTTCCGGATTCAAAAATATCTTTTTGATGCGCCTGTTGCTGTGGTTCGACAATATCGGCACCGTAGGTTTCCCACAGAGCTTCTCGTAATTCGTCCAATAGCGACAATACAGAATAAGCATCGTCGGCAGTCCAGTGTGTTTTCAGTTGCGATAACCTCATCACCATACGCCTACGCCACCTGCTGTTTGATCAGCTCTTCATGAGAGCGCCAATGCGGCTGAACGAGAACATTGTTCACATGGGTAATGGTCACGATTCTTTTGGCTTCTCGGCAGGCTTCGATCAAACTGCCATAACACAAAATAAAGAAGACAGTCATCGTAAAGAAAAGAAAAATCAAAAGCCCTAAAATCCGGATGTCACCCTTCTGTTTTTTAGGGGCTTTCTAGCCTTGGTTTCGTTTTCATTATTTTGTCGGCAGGTTCTTTTAAATCGTGTGCGTCAGGAATGATTTAGACGTGGTAGCGCCTTGGCCGTTGCGCCAATGGTGATTTAAGGTGGGTTACTTAAGAGGTGGGGCTAATGCAGTAGCGCTATACAGTTGGCAAGCCCTGGTGTTCGTTTAAACCCCAGTATCTGTGCCGCACGCTTGACCTTATCTTTTCCTCCTACAAGGCCTTTAAATCGGCTTTCGAATGTTGTGACTAAATTGAGCCAGGTTTCAGGCTCTATATCCAGCCTGTCTATAATCGGCGGAAGTTCGCTCTGAATACTTCCGCGTTTGCCTTCTCGAATTATCCGCCCGCTCCAATCGACCAATTTAATATAATCTTCTAGGTGAAAGGGGAGGCCTGCAGGCATGGGTTCTCTTGGGTTGCCAACAAAAGGCATTAACGTATCGGGTTGTTCTGAAGTATCTTTTTCTTTCAGTGTCTCGCAGCGAACTTTGATGGAGGTGTGTTCCGAAGTTTCGGGTGTCTCGGCCATTTTTGCTCTAACGGGGTTTAGGTCGACATAGGCTAGGCAGGCGATTAATGCTTTTTCATCTAATAGGGCTTGGGATTTGAAACGGCTTTCCCAGAATGAGCCTGTGCATTTATCTTCTGCATTCGCTTGTCTGGCGATGTGTTCGTTTAGTGCGCGCATAAACCAGCTAATGCTACACAGTCGTTCTCGCCATAGGTCTAGTCTAATTTTTACGGCAATGAGTTCTGCTTCTGTTAGTGCTTCGTCTTTTAAATACTTTTGGGTGAGTACGGTGCCTTTGTAGATTTTATGCCAGCGCTGGCAAACTTCTTTGTCGTTCCAGTTTAAACTTTTCACTTTATTAATGTGCAAAACGAGGTGTTGGTGGTTGCTCATTATCGCAAACGCTGCGACGTCGACGGCAAAGTGTTTGGCGAGAAAGTGAATACGATCTTCAACCCATTGTCGTCTGTATTCGTAATCTGTATTGGTGTGATGATCGAAGCCGCATAAAAATGTACGTCGAACACAGCGTGATACACAGTGGTAGTAGGGCGTTGCAGCTAAAGAGATAAGGTGTTTTCGTGGTTTTGGCATATTCGTCGATCCGTGAGTGATGCTGCCACTATATATTAGAGCTGTATGTATGGACAGTAAGGAAAAGAAAAACAAATAGGGCATATATGGACGATCCCCCCACTCTCTGCCTTAGCCGCTGAAGAAGTGGAGGAAGACATTGAAACCTAGATTAGCTATACTTGAGGTTCTAAGAGAACCTCGGAGAATCACTATGCCTTTGAAAGCTACCTCGGTGAGATTGGATGACGAAACATTAACCCGCGTAGGTCAAATGGCCGAAGCGATGGATAGACCCCGTGCGTGGTTGATGGCAGAAGCTATCAAGCAGTATGTAGCCCGCGAAGAGTGGTTTATCCGTGAAGTAGAAAAAGGCGTGAAAGCCGCTGATGAAGGGCGCTTGAGCGACCATGTAGATGTTAAAGCCAAATGGGAGACCAGGCGTGCAACTCAAATGGACTGACCTTGCAGAAACCGATTTAGATAAAATCGAAGCCCATATAGCCCAAGAAAATAGCCCCATCGTTGCTATCGATGTGGTGATGAATATCATAGATAGCGCTTATCTAATCCTACCTGATCACCCCAGAGCCGGTCGCCAAGGCAGATTTAAAAATACACGAGAGCTGGTGATTGATGGCGTACCGTTTATCGTGATCTATCGGGAGCACATCAGCACAGATAGCATTGAAGTCTTACGTGTTCTCCATGACGCCCAGCAGTGGCCAACAGCCAATTAAAAAACTCTAATAGGGCAGGCGCTTTAAGCCCGTATTGGTGGTGGGGCTGCGTTTGGTGCTTTGGGCGGATTTGGGGCGTCCAAATAAAGAAGGCAGTCATCGTAAAGAAAAGAAAAATCAAAAGCCCTAAAATCTGGATGTCACACATCTATTTTTTAGCGGCTTTCTTGGGTAGGTTTTATTTTCGTTGTTTTGGCGTTTAGTTCTTTTAGGCGATCTTCAGTAGGAATAATTTAGGCGTGGTAGCACATTGGCGCGTTGCGCCAATGGTGATTTAAGGTGAGTTACCAAATAAACGGAACAGGCATGTTTACGTTTGTTATCGCGTCATTTATAAGATTCAAGACGCACGAATATTGGTGTTACTTGTTAAAGGGTATCGGAAAAAACTAGCTGCAAATAAAATTCAGGAAAGCTGAATAACCCTGACAGTCATCGTAAAAAACTGGTCGGGAGCGCGCTACTATTTTTTGAGCTATTTTTATATACATAACGAAATAGGTGAGACATGGAGATTAACCAGTTTTTCAATGAGTTGTGGGACGACTATGTTGCGATTACGCCACAAGCCGCAAAAATCCACAAAATAGTTTCGGATAACAACTCACAGGTACAAAACGATCATGTGGCTTTTCGCACCTTTAACCTCTCTCCTATTAGCATTGAGTCCCTTGAACCACTGATTCTCGCATTGGGCTATAAACATTGCGATTCCTACAACTTTAAAGAAAAGAAACTATTGGCACGAAGCTACATATCCCCCGAGCTGAACCAGCCACTAATCTTCCTAAGCGAACTTGAGGTGGAGAAGTTTTCTGGCAACATGCAACGAATTATTAAGAATCTCTGCGATGAGATTGATGCTGCGTGCACGCAAAAGCCAGATGTGTTCTGGTCAGGCCGTTTATGGGACATGATTAGCTGGGACGATTATTCCGCGCTACTAAAAGAAAGTGAATACGCTGCCTGGCTTTCCGCGTTGGGCTTTCATGCAAACCACTTCACCGTTAGTGTCACGCACCTAGATAACGACGATACACTAGAAAAAGTCATCCACCGAGTAGAAGGTGCAGGGTTTAGCATCAACAGCGCCGGTGGGAAAATTAAAGGCACCGAGAAAGACCTATTAATTCAAGCCTCCACGATGGCTGATCGAATGACAGTCTCTTTTGCAAATGATGAGGAACGCGAGATAAGCACCTGTTATTACGAATTCGCGAAGCGCTTTGTGCAGAAAAATGGAACGTTATTCCAAGGGTTTATTCCCAATAGTGCCGATAAAATTTTTGAATCGACAAATGTCATTAAATAGCAGGAAATAACTCTGACATATATGGACGATCCTGTTTCGTCAAGCTACAGGTCTAATGGGGTAAGACAGCTGAGTTTCACTAATCACCCAGACTGTATGTCCAATATTGCTATAATTGGATATATCTACTACCATCTGAGCTTAAGTGAGGGTGTATCGCTATGAACGTCAGTCTAAGTCCAAAATTTGAAGCATATATACGAAGCCAATTAGAGGCTGGAACGTATAGCAATGCGAGTGAGGTCATTAGGGAAGCCTTACGATTGAAGATGCAGCAAGATGAGATCTATCAGACCAAGTTAGATGCTATGAGATCTGCCATTATTCACGGTGAAGAAAGTGGCCAATCGGTTCCCTTTGATATCCACAGTATTTTAAGCGAGGCTCATAAGGATGCGGGTCTGGATGTTTGAATTAAGGATACGGCCACTTGCCCGAGAGGATATAAAAAAGATCTGGGCCTACAGTTATAAGCACTGGGGAAAAGAACAGGCAGATATGTATACCTCAAACCTTGGTGATGCAATCCAAGCCTTGTTAGATAATCCAGAGCTTGGCGCTTCCATTGATCAAGCGCGTAAAGGTTATCGTCAATATAATATTCAAGAGCATCTTGTGATTTATCGTTTGGACAAAAATCTAATTGATGTGGTGAGAGTATTAGGCAAGAGAATGGATGTCGTTCGCCACTTAAAAAAATAGTGAATTTCAATGGGGGCCGACTCGATTGAAAGACTAACGTCAGTAATAACTCTGACAGTCAGTCATCGTTAAAATGATCGTTAAAATGTCAAAAATGAGACCAGCTCGGTCTCCCGTATCTGTTGTGGTCGTTATCTCTCTTGAATATATTCCTGTAGAGCTCGAATTGTTAATTCAAGCTGCCACAGGAACGTTAAACAACCCACGACAATAAGATTCTAGAGCATCACTTTGCCATAGTACGACAACAACCCTCACATATATGTGCTTTGTGAAATCAAAAAATAATCTCACGACACTAACGAGTTTGGGCTAGCCTCATTCCATATTCATTAATGTGGTTGCGGCACAATACGCATGTAAGGCTTGGGAGCATTCCATCCGTCTGGATATTTTACTTTTGCTTCTTCATCCGATACCGCCGGAATAATAATGACATCCTCGCCCTGCCTCCAGTTTACCGGTGTCGCAACTTGGAAGTCAGCAGTGAGCTGAATGGAGTCCAGTGCACGTAACACCTCATCAAAATTACGACCGGTACTCATGGGATAACTTAGCATCAGCTTGATGATTTTATCGGGGCCGATAATAAACACCGTACGGACTGTGGCGTTATCCGCAGCAGTGCGGCCTTCGGAGCTATCTCCAGCCTCAGCCGGCAACATGTCATAGAGTTTGGCGACCGCCAGATCACTATCACCAATCAGCGGGAATTTGGGTAGGTGGCCCTGAGTTTCCAGTATGTCTTCAGCCCATTTTTGATGGTTGCTGACTACGTCAACACTCAGGCCAATAATTTTGCAATTTCGTTTTTCAAACTCGGGCTGTAGGCCAGCCATATAACCGAGCTCAGTGGTACACACTGGCGTAAAGTCCTTGGGGTGAGAAAATAATATCGCCCAGCTCTCGCCAAGCCATTCGTGAAACTTAATCGTCCCCTGGGTGCTTTGCGCTGTAAAGTCAGGGGCTTTCGAACCAATTCTAATCGTCATTTTTCTTCTCCTAAACCTGTGGTTGAGTAAAAGCTGAAGGATTATAACAATTCAATATTGAGATTGATCCAAGCAAGGCTAGTATCAATATTCATAATATCTGCGCCACAAAATTCGTTTTAATTCTATAGGGATTCAATGGGGTCAGACTCGATTGAATTCCTGAAATTTGAGGGGTTGAGGCCTTGCTATAGCGTCAACCGAGTTTGTCCCCGTTATACTTTATACCGATTACACCGGCCTCACGAAATTACTTTTTATTCTATAGCCTTATGAATCTCCAATCTCTGGGGCTCGTTATTATTACCAATCCGCGAAAAATATCGTCGAAGAGTAGGCAATCTCCGTTTGCTATGTTTTTTGCGCCATAAAAGTAACCGCTTACAAATGGGCGGGTTTGGGACTTAGATGCTAATATATTCTGGATAGCCAACAATTAAATTGTCATTTCAGATTGAGTCTAGGCGACACGTTATGCGTCAATTGAAGTGTATCCCCCTCCCTATCCTACAAAAAGCACTTCTGTTTTTTAGCTTACTTTGTATCTCTCCTGCATCAATGCCCGAGGAGACGGGTGATGCATGGAATATGAGTTTAAGTGAACTGATGGATACGATAGTTTTTTCATCGACAAAATCTCTTAAATCAATTAGTAGCGCACCGAGTATTATCACCGTTTTTACGGACGATGATATTCGCAAGCTCGGCGCAGAAACGCTAAGTGATGTCTTGTTCAGGGTGCCGGGTGTACAAGTACAGGTTAGAGCTAATAATCGTCATGGAGCCTGGTTCCGGGGCGTGCAAAGCGAATTCAGCCAAAAAATTCTTTTGTTGATTGATGGAGTTCCCTATAGAAATTCTTTTGGTGGATTTCCATTGGACGAGGAAATTTCTTTAGATAACGTAAAAAAGATTGAAATAATCAGAGGCCCCGGCTCAGCGCTATATGGCGCCAATGCATTCTCCGGCGTTATCAATATCTATACCTTCCAGCCAGGCGATAATGAAAAATACCATTCGGCCAATATTGAAATCGGACAGAATAATACGAGAGTAGGATCATTTTTATTTTCTTCTAAGTCTTCCTACGTAAATATTATTTTGGAAGGAAAATTATTGGATACCGATGGCTACACGCCATCGTTTGACCGTCGCGGGAACAAAAACCACCGCTCAGGAAAACAATCATTGGAGCAGATAGGCTTTAAAGCCTATCTGCTGGAAGACAGTTTGGTGCTCCGCCTATCCTCTCGCCGATTTAGTAACACCCGAGTTGATAAAGAAGATTTCATTGATAACGATCGAGAACTTGATCGTATCAGGACCAGCATGGAGTACAAGAAAGACTGGGGCGATGATAATAGGCTGAATGTTAGCATTTACCGGACTAAATCGAACCGCTTAGAAGATGAGGATAAGTTTAATCTAAGCAATGGCTTTAGAGTGGATCTGGACGAATCATTTGCCTTTATCGATAATACTGAAATTGTTGGCGTCAACTTGAATGTCTACTCCGTGATTAAGTCACATGAGTTACTTACTGGTATCGAGCTGCAAAAGGAAAATCTAAAAAGCAGTTTTTTTGTTGATGAAATAACAGGGATAAAAAGTACATTCATTTCGGATTCGAAATTTGATGATGTTACGCTTGAAAACTATGGCATTTTTTTACAGGATAATTATAAGTTTAACAATCGTAAAACACAGATAACTCTTGGCTTACGTTATGACTTTGTCAACCCATTTGACGATCAGTTTAATTTTCGTTCTGGTTTGACTCATAATTTTACGGATAGAATATTTACCAAACTTCTTTATGGTACTGCGTATCGATCGCCCAGCTTGGTTGAGTTTGTTCGAGCACCACCTGGCGCAACTTTACCCGACGTGGAAAAAATGAAGACACTGGAACTACAAGCCGGCTTTAAGGGCATGGGGGCTTATTACTCATTGACGGCATTCCATAATTCTTTTGACGACCTTATTAGTCGCAGGAGTAACAATCTTCTAGGGGGAAGTGTTTCGCCTAACAACGAAATATTTGACAATCTTGATGATCAAACTATGTACGGATTGGAGTTTGAATCTCGGTTTCATATCACGCGATACTTAAGTGGCTTTGTTAATGCATCATGGATGAATACAGAAAGTAAGACTACGCAAGAAGAAATTCCGCTGCTGGCCAGTTGGACCGTATCTGCAGGCATTGACTGGAGTAAAGATGTTGGAATAGGTCGATTACTTTTTCATAATGATATGGTTATTTTTGGTGGTCGCAATGAGTTGCCTGATGAAGTATGGGTTCAAGGCCAAGAGCAGCGCTATCCAGGACGCGAAGACGATTTTGTTGATGGTTTTGCCATTTGGAATATGGGGCTTCACTATAAAATAGAGCGACAAACAAATAATGAAATCGATCTATCACTAACCATAAAAAACGTGACGAATAAAGTTTATTACACGCAAAGTTCTAGCGTGCAGAACCCCAATCGAGAAGCTTTTTGGGACCCTCAATATGATCAGCGTCATATTCGTCTTTCCTTGAAATTTAGCTGGTTGTGATTTTGTATCAAATGGACGTGACTACCCCGATAGCGCTTTTCTGATCCGCTTTTGTCATTAGACGTATTGTTCATTAGTGATGCTAGAGGTTTTTATGGTGAGTGTTCTTTTCGCCTTTTAGATGCAGGTTTTATTGAATGGCCAGCGGGCGCAGTAATAAGAAAATACACAGAGGATTCAAGTTGAAAGCTATCGTATTGCAGTGGGCTCCCTATTCGGTATGGTTTTTAGAATATTGTGCTTGCATTCTGAAAAGTGTCGGCCCGGTTAATTCAATACTTGAAAAATCCGGGTATGAATAGTTGGATAGGAGGCTGATATCTGAACTGTTCATGAATCCTCCCAATTATTAATTAGCAATGACGTTTATTTCCGCGGGCCTTACAATGGTGGAATAGCCGTCACTGACGCTAATATTTATTTCGTAGATGTTGTCGCCATTAGCATCCTGGGGTGAGGAAACTGCTGGCGCATTGGGAAAGGTAACTTCTCCAGTCGAGGCATTTATTGAAACTAAACTTTCATCCGGGCCGCCAATAATACTGTAATTGAGTGTATTTAATTCTGCGTCTGTGGCGTCTTCAAAGAAGTTCAGTGTATTACCTTCTACGACGGAGACTCTTCGTTGTGTTGTTGAATACCAGGTAATGCCATCGCCGCTTGGGGAAACCGAAAATATTTCAGGTTTTAAATCGCCGGTAATATCCGCACTGGCAACGGTGACAGCACCGGGTGCGTTTGTGGTAATAATTCGGTCAACAAATTTTGGAGAAGTGCTGCCGTCGTTTTCATGAACGGTGATTGTATTGTTGTCGGCAGAGGACGAAACCACGTCGAGATCGCCATCGAGGTCGATATCAATCACGGAGAGGGCGCTATATGGAGCGGAACCACTGCTGACTGTGTGTTTCGTAAATGTGGGTAGAAGGGCGCCGTCATTTTTGTACCAGCTGATGTTGTCCGTGGTGATTGCAATAATATCGATATCGCCGTCTGCATCTATATCCGCTGTGACGGTAAATAAAGTTTGAAAGCTCATGCTGTCAACGGAGCGCTGAACAAAAGGGTTGAGTGCGTCGTCGGTGCTAAGGTGTAAAATGACAGAACCGCTCCCCCCGTGAGATGCCGTGATAATGTCGACGCTAGAATCTCCGTTGATATCTGCTGCAGTGATTGAGTCGGGGAGCACTGCGTGTGAATTTATTCTTCTTTCGGTAAAGGTAGGTGTACTGCTCCCGTCATTGTCATACCAGGCGACAAAGTTATCGCGCTGTGAAACTAGCAGTATGTCGACATCGCTATCGCCATCTACATCGACGGGAAATATTGCATACGCTTCAGATGAACTGGTTGTAATACTTCTTACCGCAAAGCTTGGGACAGCGGTGCCATCATTTTGAAGCCATAACAAAGTGTTGTTTATTGCGGAGACAGAAATAATGTCGGTATCGCCATCGCCATCCAGATCGGCAGAGGCAATATCACGGACTCCATTAATGTCGTTGCTCACTACGTTAGCAGAAAATAGGGCAGGATCTGCTTCATCGTATTTGTACCAGATGATGAGATCGCTTGATTGCGAGGCCAGAATAATATCCATCTCGCCGTCGCCATCGATATCTGCAATTTCAAGATCGTCTATTGTTCCAGTAAGTGTGGCGACGCTAATGTCGAAACTTGGATCTGCAGCGTTATTCCAAGTGGGTATTGTGGCACTGTTTAAATCTAGGGGTGCGTTATCCGTTTCGTCTAACTCTGCATCGTTATCATCATTATCGTCTGCATTATCCGGAGTTCCGTCATTATCGGTATCAAATTGTTCGTCGGGGTTTAGCGGGAATAAATCATTGGTATCGAGTATGCCGTCGTCATCGTCGTCTTCATCGTTGGCATATACGCGAATCGATACTAGGCGATTTCTACTTGAGAGTCCGTCGCTCACATTAATGGATGCTTTGTAAATGTTATCGCCGTTAGTGTCTAAAGGAGATGAAAATAACGGGGCGTTTGCAAAAGTTATTTCACCTGTTTCTGTATCGATACTGAAAAATGTAAAGTCTGCTTCGCTATTAATGCTGTAGCTAAGTTCATTTCCGTCGATATCTGTGGCGCTTTCGTTAAATACGATTGTTTCGCCTTCTTCAACCCATAGGCTAGCTTGGCTTATGTTGTGCCAAGCTAATGGATTGACTGAATGTTCTGCAGAAATAATTTCCTGAGAGCCATCACCGTTAAGGTCAGCAGGGTAGGCCAACATATACGGATCTTTACTGGGAATGACAATGCTATTGTTTAGCTCCAGCTCTAACGAAGTAGGGAATGTGGTTGCGTAATTACGAGTGTTTTCTATTAACATAAGGGAGATGTTATCGGCGTCAACAGCATGTGAAAAAAGTATGTCCATATCACCATCGCTATCAACGTCCCCTGTTCTCATTTTTATTGAAAGGACGTTGCTATCAAAGAATATATTTCGTTGAATAAAAGTAGGGCTTGGTTCACCGTTATTTTCATACCACGTTATTGTTGCAGGCCCTATTGTATTCGTTACTAAATCGAGGTCTCCGTCTAAGTCAAAATCTTCTGCCTCAATTCCAGCCGCATCGGCAGCGCCCACAAAAGACCGCGAAATAAAGTTAGGGATTATTTCGCCGTTATTTTCGTACCATCCAATAGTTTCGTCATTGGTGGATACTAAAATAATATCCAAATCGCTGTCGCCATCAATATCGCCCGTAGTAATGTCTTCTATTATTGCAGAATCTACAACGATTTCTCTTTCCGTAAAGAGGGGGATGGCAGAGCCATCACTTTCATGCCAGCTAAGAATGGAGCCTGATACGCCGGTTTCTAGTGATACCACGTCTAAATTATTATCGCCGTTAATATCGACAATGAGAATTTCGTCATAGCCAGTTCCCGTTGCGATTACACGTCGGTTAAAGCTTGGAGAGGGGGCTCCATCGTTGACGTACAAAGAAATAGCGTCTTCGTTATCATCCGTATGAAGTATGTCCAAGTCAGAATCGCCGTCTATATCGGCTAACGCTATGGAGCCAAACCCCTTAAAGGTTGTACTTACTGTATGTTCGGTAAAATTTGGCGATGCACTACCGTCGTTTTCATGCCAGCTGACAATGCCACTCCGACTGGAGAGAGTTAAAATATCAATATCGCCATCGCCATCAATATCTCCTTTAAGCATATCCTCAATGCCATTTGTACCGTTGTGAATTTTATGAGCTGTCGGAGTGTCAGGTAAATTAGTCCAAACAGGAGGTGTGTTAGTCGTTTGGCTAACGGCAGTAAATGTAGTGGTAACAAAAAAACCAGTATTACCGTCACCAATAACTAAATCGGTGCTGGATTCTTGTCCGGGCGTTGCCGATGACGTTAGCCGTACCGCTACAGTATCGCCCTCATTAACTAATCCATTTGCTGTTGTAAAATCTCCGCCATTAATACGATATTCACCAAAACTGACAAAAATTGTGGCGGGTGCCGTTATACCGGTAATGGTTGCTTCGTCTGAAATGACGAGGGAATTGATCGGGACAGGAATTCTTAGCGGAAAAATAAACGCATCGGGAATGTAGTCAAACGGGTTCACCTGCTCTGGTGCTGATTGAACCGTTAATCCCCTACGAACACCAAGTGTTGCAACCGGCGTAATCTCAACCGTAATTTCCTGCCCCATATCAGCTGCGACGACGGTGTAAGTTGATGAGACATCTACGAGTAAAGTCCCATTTCTCCTCCAGCGAAAAGTCGAGATACCTTCTGGGTCCAGCTCGTTATCCGTGTAATCGTAAGTTATGGAAAGTACAGAATCGATATACGTTGTGTTACCGCTTGAACTTACAATATTGACGTTAGTCACGACGGGGGCATCATTAGGTTCAACTTGTGCGGAAGTTGCCGTGACGGCATCTCCTGTTGTCGTACCCGTTGCCGCTCTCGGTGTAACAGTAAAGAAAAGAAAGGCGCCGACATCGGCTTCGGTAACGGTATAGTTTTGCGACACAGCAACCGAGGTACCGCCGCGTAGCCATCGAAAGGTGGTAGCACCTTCAAGATCACCATCGGCATCGTCAAAAATGTAAGAGCCTAATAAGGTGTCACCAACGGTTACGTTGGCTCTAGGAGGGGTGATGACAACATTACTCACCGTTGGCGCACTATTTGAAATATTGATGGGAACCGAAAGGACCGGATTGCCGTTAGTACTTCCGGTGCTCGCTATGGGTGTTACTTCAAAATTAATATTCAGCCCACTATCGGCAATATCAATAAGGTAAGTGAGGCCCGTACCAATTTGTGTGCTGCCGTTACGAAGCCATCGGATTGTACTGGCGCCTTCTAAGTCTGATTCAGTATCGGCATATGCATACACTGCCGTTAGCGTTTCGCCCACTAATCCAGAACCTTCAATCGGCAACTCAATTTCAAGATTTTGTGCGCTTGGGTTAGCGTTTATTGCAACGGTTTGGCTTCGGACTGTAATACCGGTTTGGTTCCCCGTAAGGGCAACGGGTGTGTATTCAAATCGAATTATTTGTCCGCTGTCTGAAATCGTTGTGGTGTATGACTCGTTCGTCTCGCCATTGATAGGCAGTCCATTGCGTGTCCATTGAAGAACGCTTCCTGCCGGGTCTTCAAGATCACCGTCGACATCACTGAATAGATAGCTAACGATGAGGCTATCGCCAACAATGGCTGTTCCGTTTGAATCACCTGTTAGGACAAGATTCGAGGCAACAGGTGGGACGTTGCCGGTGATCACCGAGTTGGATGTTCCCGTATTACCCGTTGCAACGCCCGTTGCTGAAACAGGTGTGACCTGTACGCTAATATTTTGCGCCGCGTCGGCCTGAACCATTTGATAAGTACTGGCAGTTGCGCCGGGTATTGCCAAGCCGTTGCGTCGCCATACAAAAGTGCTTGCGCCTTCACTGTCGTTATCCAAATCTCGGAAATCGTAATCAATACTAAGCGGGTCACCAACGGCCAATTCATTTCCGTTGTCATCGAGAATAAAAATATTATCGACGCTAGGCGCGCTGTTAATGACGGTAACTGTGTCGACAATAACCGTCTCGCCAATTCGGTCTCCAGTAGCTGCGACAGGGGTCACTTGGTAGGCAATGTTTTGTCCGCTGTCATCGACGGTTAATCGGTAAGTGTTACGAGTCGCTCCACTTATTGGGCTGCCATTGCGTAACCAGCGTAAAGTGGAAGCGCCTTCGCTGTCGTTTTCTAAATCGGTATAAATATGATTTCCTGTGAGTGTTGTTCCTACAATAAATCCGGCGCTTTCTCCGCTCGTTATCTCACCGGAGGTGACTGAGGGCGGTGTATTTGTGAGAGTGGTGGATCTGAACGTGGTGTTATAGGATCCGACTCTCAATGACGTGTAAGTTGTTGCGGAGTAATTCCGGTTGCTGGTGTGGCGAATACGAACCGTGTCGCCACTGCGAACACTGGTCGCGCCGGTTCTGAAGCTGCCACCGTTTATCGAGTATGCGCCGCCGCTAACACTGATGGCGGCATTGGTATTAATACCTGTGACGGTAATAGAATTTGAAATGATCAGTTCATTGATCGCCACGTTTGTTCGGTTCGTAAACGAAAAAACAGTGGGAGTGGTATCGGCATCGAGTGTTTCGACGCTAAAGGTATCGGATACACCGCCAATGGTAATAGTGGCTGACCGAGTAGTTTCGGGCGTGGTGGCAGCGGTTACACGTACACGGATGTCTTGATTGGCGGTAACCGTACCGGGGCGATCTGTAAATGCACCGGTTCCAACAGAGTAAAGCCCACCGGTTATTGTAACGGCGGTGTTGGTGTTTATGCCGGGAATGTTCAAGGTGTTTGAAGTAACGGTTTGGCCGAGTTGCGCGTTAAATGCATCGAAAAAATCAAAGTTATCGGGTCGAGTGTCGGCGAGAAGAGTGGTGACCCGAAAGGTATTTCTACTGGTTCCTAAAATCAGGACGGCTTCACTCGTGGTCTGATGTGTTCTGGCGCTTCTGACTTGAACGATAACGCGTTCTTCGTTACCGACAGATCCAGCCGCTGAGGTAAATGGCCCACCATTAATGGAGTAAAAACCACCTTGGATATCGATGGGGATGCTGATATCGATTCCGGAAACGGTAATAGGGGCTGCGCTAATGTATTTGAACAAGGCTACGTTTGTTTTTGCGATTAGCGTGATGGGGTTGGGTTCAATATCGGGTTTTTCAGATTCGTTTAAGCCGCCGACAGCATGGAAAATATCGAGAAAGGGTCGGCCTTCAATTCGTGAATCGCTAGTACGGTAGCGTTCGTCGCTGGCTCTGCTGCTTAAAGTCCCTGCGGTCTCGATTAACTGATCATGGATTTCGTATGCCGTCATCGCTGGTTTTGATGCCCATAAAATAGCAGCACTGGCGGAAACGAGCGGAGCCGCATAGCTGTTGCCTTGGTGTTCGGCGTAGTCGTTTACACCGCGGGCTGCGTAGATTTCTTTGCCGGGCGCAAAGATGTCTACGTGTTTTATGTCGGAGCAGGTAGTGTCACTCCAGTGGGCTAGGTTATTGTCTGCGTCTGTTGACCCGACCACCAGTAGCCCTTTGGCTAAGTTCGCACCGTTTTCGCAAGAGTCTATTGAGTTATAGTTTTGCGGATAGAAGGCGTCTGTTCGACAACCGCTTTCTATGTATGCATTGCCTGCGGCGAGAACGACAAGGCGGCCGGTATTGATGGTGGTGCAGATTGCGGTTTTAAGCCTTTTTCCAGGATCGCTTCCGAAACCTGAACTGATGTTAATAACTTTAATATTGGATTGACTGGAGCTGTTGGCAAGATGCTCAATCATCCCGAACTGTGAAGTCTGTCGGTAGGGGTATACCGCGCTATTCCAAGCCACACCGATTAAGTTACTACCGTCTTTATTTTTTGCACTAACAAGACTGGCGACCGCAGTACCATGGTTGCGCCCTTGGTCATTGTAATTGGTTGTGCCGCAATCCAACTCGGGGTGTTCGCAATAAACGCCGTTATCGATAACCGCTACAGATTGTTGTTTACTGCCTGCTCCTACAATTTCCCAAGCATCATCGGCTCGGATACGGTCCATGTACCAATGGCATTCTTTGCCGTCGCAATGGCGATCATTTACATCGCCGAGCGATATGATTTCATCGTTGGTACTCGCCTCGGTAATTTCACTTCTCGTTTTTAATGTGGCTATTGCTGCGTTGATTTCATCAACACTGTCGCTTTCGCTAAGCTGGACGAGGTACTGACGGAAGGCGGGGATGCAACCCACCACTTGACCGCCTACGTCGGAGACAATCGCATTAATTTCACTGAGTTGGGGAGATATGTCGTCGGCTATGGTGATAATAATTTCATCAACATAAATGGTATTGCCGGTGCTGGGGTCTAGCTGCGCTTTTTCCGGATTGGATGGTCGAGAAGCCGGGGGGCAGCCACTAATCCAAAACTGACCCAAGCCAGAGCTAATCTCTGTTTCATCAATGTCCGCATGGACACGGTAAAATTTTTCTTCCGATGTGACACCGCCAAGCAGTAGGTTACCGGAATAAACCCGATCGCCGCGTGTTTCATCAGCGTCTTCGCCATCATCTTTTAGAAAGGCGACAGCTGCGGTAACGATATTGCCTTCACTATCCACCTCATCTAATACAAGGTGAGCGGGGTGATATTCACCACTAATCACAGAGAGAAATTGGACGTTACTTTTAGCTTCTGATGGGGGGATGACGCCGGGATTCGTTGTGGGGGCTCCGAGTTCTAGGAGGGGTGTAGCTTCGAGGATGGTTACCTGTGTAACTACAGGTGTGACTACAGGTGTGACTACAGGTGTGACTACAGGTGTAACTACAGGTGTAACTACAGGTGTAACTACAGGTGTAACTACAGGTGTGACTACAGGTGTAACTACAGGTGTAACTACCGGTGTAACTACCGGTGTAACTACCGGTGTGACTACCGGTGTGACTGCCGGTGTAACTACCGGTGTGACTACCGGTGTGACTGCCGGTGTAACTGCCGGTGTAACTGCCGGTGTAACTGCCGGTGTAACTACCGGTGTAACTACGGGTGTAACTACGGGTGTAGCTACAGGCGTAACTGGAATGTCGGGAGCTATCGGCTTAGGCGTCGGGTCGATGTCGAATACTGTCCCGTCTTTATCGCCGCCACAGGCAAGCAAGGTACAGGAAATAACAGCGACAACACTTATTCGAAAACAAGCACGCAGGTATTTATGATCCATGATAGTTCAATCCAAAATCATTAATTATTTTTATTAGTATCTGGAAACGATCAGATCAATGGGGTCAGACTCGATTGAAATCCACCGTAAGGGGATTCAGATGTTAGTAATTCTATTTTCAATCGAGTCTGACCCCATTGATTAGGATCGCTGGTCGGGATGGAAAATCTTGTCGATTTCAATCCCTTGTATTCAATCTCTCAAGTTAGTCTATCAATTTAGACTATGTTTCGGTGTGGAGTCGATCACATGCTAAAAAATTGTTATATAGGTATTTTTCTATCGATATGATCGGTTTGTTGCGTTTGAAATGGGGAGTGGTTCAGGGTTATCCTTGAGCATTGTCAGAATATTGTAATGTTACTAATGTGGTAATAAAGCTTTGAATCAATTCAATCAGTAGGTTATCTCGTATATCTCCTCCATATGTAGAGCATTCGCCGTAGATTCGAGAGTTAGCTTCCTCATTATTTCTTTCCTGATAGAAGGTAATTAATAATGAGCAGATACACAATTTAATTTACAGGCCCTAAAAAATACGCTTGGAAGCTTTATGTCTTATATAAATCAATCTGAAAATATACCTGGTCAGCCAAGAAGGCTCCTTTTGGCATTTTGTTTGTATTGCTAGTGGTACTGTCAGGCTGTGCTTAAGTCCAAGTGCTTCCTTTAAAAGATTGCGCTTTGGCCGTCCGCCACTCTATCAATGACACTTCCCTTTTGATCACGCAACCTGATCTTGGGCAACCGGTAAAACCTCTCTGACACTCCTAGCCACTTCCAAATTAATGTTATGCAAGCCGATTAGTTGACGAATGATCACTTCTGGCGCTTCACCTGAATTGAGGCTATCAATAATATCTTGAGAGACTAATGGCAGTCGTTCAGCCATTCGTAAAACGGCTTCTATTTCGCGCAGAGACGCGCCTGAAAAAAAAGATCTTGAATTGCCAATATTTGAGGCTATCGAGAACATATTCTTGCTCCTGATTCACTAGGCCATTACCTGCTTACAGGTAATGTGCGCACAATAATTCAAACGGCGTTACACTTGAGAGCTGTATTTCACTAATCTTCGACGCACCAATTACACTGAATGCCTGTTCGGAATAACTGCGCTAATTGTAATAACTTGTCTGCATCGTCGTCTTAAGACTTATCCAATCACACTGTTCTTGAACGAGCCTCTTCTAACTAGGCTATCGGCATTTTGCTGAGATTCTGAATGATTATTCGTCCTTTTTGACCCTGCTTCACGGTTCTAGGAATATATGGAAAAGGTCGTTGGTAGCAATAGATCTGTCTGATTCGATAACGGTGCTAGCTAATTTACAGGGAAGTAAATTATGGATAGATTAGCGAGGCTTTATGTTCAGGGTGCTCGCATCATGTTATTCAACGAGGGAACAATCGCAAGGCATGTGTTTTACCAGCTACTAGGTCCTCCAAGGGGCCTTAACTTAGCTCCATTCGACTCTGACCCAATTTCCGGTTCAATTGTTTTTTTGAAGGGTAGGGTTGGATTCAGAATTCTCTTTCCCTTTTTTCTTGTGTCGCTAGGTGTTGTTTACGTAAAGTCCCGGGTTCCATACCCGAGCAGTCTATTGAGTTGTCCTTAATATAATCATCTATATCAAAGAAGTTGACGCTATCATATGCATCAGCGTTTGTACCAATATAATAACTTCTGAAAAGGATTATGCAGTCAGCATGAATCCCCTCGTATTCTCCAACACTGGTGCCAAATATTTTAACTTCAGGGTCGGCTCTGCTTTCGGGAGTGTCTTTAACCGCTCTTCCAACTCGCCCTGTGATTTCTTCTGTTTCACCATTGTTGCGATAGAAGAACTCTATGATGCCTTCATTATCCCAGCCTTCATTGAGAGGTTTTTTAACGATCAAGACGCCGGAGGGTGGGATATCATGTTTCCGAAACGCTTTGTTTTCCATTTTCTGCGGGACGATGATGATATAGAACGTCCCTATATATGAAGCGGGAAGAGTATAAATTACGCGTCTACCAGGCGCGGGGTTTTGCTGTGAGCAAGCCCCAAAGAGTATGGTAGTTAGTAATGCTAATACAATGCTCCGTTTCATCAGTCTCCGTTTTTATTGGAAATGAGGTTGTAAAGATTTAGTTACACTCAAGGTGCAGTTATACGAAAGCATTTTTACTGCATTAATTTTTCCCTTGTTGGGGGTCTTCTGAGCTGGAGCTCTCGTCTTCCTTTTCCCTTTTTTCTTGCGTCGCTAGGTGTTGTTTACGTAAAGTCCCAGGTTCCAGACCTGTACAGTCTATTGCATGGTTTTTAACATAATCATCAATCTCGAAGAAGTTAACGCTTTCATATGCATCAGTGTTTGTACCGATATAGTAACTTCTAGTAAGAATTTTACAGTCGGAATGTATGCTTTCGTATGTGCCCACACTTGCACCGAAAACCCGAATTTCAGGGTCGGCTCGGCTTTCTGGGGTGTCTTTCGGCGTTCTTGCCGCCCACCCTGTAATTTCTTCCAGTTTGCCATTGTTGCGATAAAAGAATTCGATAATACCTTCATCGTCCCAGCCTTCGTTGATGGGTTTTTTGACGATCAAAACCCCTGACGCGGGAATTTTGTGCTCTCGAAACGCTTGACTTTCCATTTCTTGCGGTGAGTTGATTATTAATATAGTGCCAATATATGAGGAGGGTAGAGTATAGATTACACGTCTGTGCGTACTTGCATCTTGTTGTGAACAAGCGCCAATAAACATGGAAAGTACTAATAGAAATACGTGAGTATGTTTCATAAGTTTGAATCTGCGCGAGTATTAATAATTAGAAACAACCCTCTAAAGACCATTTTTCGAGCAGCATACAGTGGTTTCTGTTTGGGTTTGACATTGAAAATTTCAGATTCCAATCCGCAATATTTTTATATTCTATGCGACTACTTTTGTTTTTTACTCTAGCCCATTCATCTCCAACTGTTCCTTTAAAACAGCCATTATTATCGAGAGGTAAGCGAACAGCGCAAACAATCATACGCATATTTGCATTTAACATTAGTGTCGAGGGAGCGCTACCCTTACGAACATGAATGCCTAAAAATACGGATTTACCCTTTTCATCAATAACAAACGCTTCGCAGTTCGGAAAACCATCGCCATTGACCTCTAGGACAATGTCGACGTGTTTGTTGACTTTATCAACATCCATTTGCAGTTTGTAATTGACATCCAGTGTGGGGACGTAGGACATGCCTATATTTTTCTGCAATGCCGATGAGCCAGGCATTGCATGGTTGACGCCGCCATAGGAACCGCGCAATTTAAAGTAAGCTTTGTCAGTTTTTCTGTGGACAACAAGGGGCATTTGAAGACCCTTGGGTTCGAGTACGCCCTTATATTCTTTATATTTATCGGACCACGGTGCCTTTGATCTATCGGAATATGTTTTATTGTCGTAGGTTGAATTTTGTCCAGCATCTAAAACAAATCTGTGCCAAATACGAGAAGTAATCGCAACAGTCCCACTCGGCTTGTTCGAAAACCCCCGGTTATCACCTTCAAACATTAGTCCACTCCAGCCAAAATCTTTTTCTGGATGAAACGAGCGAATATTAAATTGAAGTTTAGGCATTTTAAGCGGTGTGGAGGGGATCATATATAAATCCTTTTAGATAGATTGATGTGTTTTTTGACGTTAGAAGAGTGCCTACATCAAATTCATTTAATAGCTAGCGGATACTGTTGCGTAACCGTATCAGAGGGGGTAGGTGCTGTATAGTTGTTGAACGAGTAGGCTGCCACGTATTCCATTTAATGTGATACGCGTTGCATTCTTACCAGCGTATGTATATGCGCTGGCATAACTACAGACTCCATCATTCAATCAACGACGGCGAATACACATCTGGAAAATAAAGAAACAGAAGTAAAAAGGAACAAAGCGTTGCCATTTTACTCCCGTGTTCGAGAACCCTAAGCAACCTGCCCAGTAGTCCGAACCCTTTTAGAACCCTTAACAGGCTTATCCGAAAGAGCCTTCTCACGACGCAATATTTCAGCATCAATAATATTTTTAATTGCAATCAAAAGCCCTGCAACCAAAAACGCACCAGGCGGTAATACAGCAACTAAAAACCCTTTATAGTTTTCACCAAATAACTTCCACTCCCACGCGCGCGCGGCTTCACCAAAAATAAGATGCATATTGGCGAGCAAAGTACCGCTGCCAATAATTTCGCGTATTCCGCCGATGGCGAGTAGAACGAGCATAAAGCCAATGCTCATCATTAAGCCGTCTAACGCAGAGGGAAGTAATTTATTTTTGCAGGCAAAGGCATCAGCGCGGCCAAGAATGACGCAGTTGGTCACGATCAAAGGAATAAAGATACCGAGTATTTGATAAAGCTCGTAGGTAAACGCCTGCATCAATAATTCGGTGCAGGTGGTAAACGAAGCGATGATCATAACGAAGGCGGGCAATTTAATCGCTTCGTTCACCGTGTTACGGATAAGCGATACGGCAACGTTGGAGCCAATCAATACGAGCATCGTCGCCAAGCCTAAGCCTAGTGCGTTCACCACCGATCCGGTTACTGCCAGCAGTGGGCACAAGCCTAAAAGCTGTACCAGCGCGGGGTTATTTTTCCATAAGCCGTTATGGCTAATTTCTTTAAATTGATTCATCAGTGTTTCCCAGTATTTCAGCTTTGTGGGCGTTGAAATACTCCAGTGTTTGCTTAACACGTTTTACGACGGCTCTGGGCGTAATGGTTGCCCCGGTAAATTGGTCAAAATGACCGCCGTCTTTTTTAACTTTCCAATCGTCGATTTCAGGCGTGCTTAAACTTGTGTCGTTAAACCCGAGAATCCACGTGTGTTTATTGAGGTCGACTTTATCGCCGAGGCCCGGTGTTTCTTTATGGCTGAGCACTCGTACACCAGCCACGCTGCCGTCGATGTTAATACCAGTAATCAGTTTGATATCACCGCTGTAACCATCGGGTGCGATGCTAGGGATAACGACCGCAATGTTTTGTTCTGATTGTCGAGCAATGTGTATCGAACTGTCGGCAGTTAAGCCGAGTTGTGACAGTTGAGATTGGGGTATTACCCACACGTCTTCGAGCATGTCGTTATCGTGGCGGTTTTGCGGAATAATTTCGGTGAGGGCTTTTTGCGCTGCACGTTTTTCTGCTGCTGCGATCCGGTCCCGTGTTGCCAAAAAGGTTACGGCCAAGACTCCGGCAGTGATAATGGCAAATGTGCCGAGTATTAAACTGTTTTTACTGATCGATTTTCCTAACACGTCTCTGCCCTTTAAGAATTGTTGATGCGACCGCTGTTGGCTTTTTTATGGCCATAGGTGCGAGGCAATGTGTAGTAATCAATAAACGGCGCTGCGAAGTTCATCAGCAAAACCGCAAATGCGACGGCGTCTGGGTAATTACCCCACGTGCGAATAATAAAGATCAGTGCCCCAATTGCAGCCCCGTAGATTAATCGGCCTTTGGTGCTAACAGCTGAAGTAACGGGATCGGTGACAATAAAAAATGCACCGAGCATGGTGCCGCCAGACAATAAATGAAAGAGGGGAGAGCCGCTGCTGGTAGAGCTGCCGCCGTCGTAAAACAGACCAGACAATACCGTGAGGCTAACCAACATCGCTACCGGCGCATGCCAGGTAAATATCTTTTTGCTGACGAGGAATATCCCACCGGCTAAGAAACCAAGGTTGACCCATTCCCAACCTAAACCGGCAAATTTAGCGGAAGAGAAGATAGGGTTGCCTTGATAAAGAGAATCCATTGGTAATGCGATGTTTTGTTTTAATACATCCAGTGGCGTCGCGGCAGTGTAGCCATCTATTTGCGAGAGAGGTGAGCCCATGAATACTTGCTGTATGCCATCACTAAATGGAACCAGTTCGGTTAAGCTGATACTTGCGCTCAGCCACAGGGTCATTTCCAAAGGAAAGGAAATAAGCAGAACAACGTAAGCCACCATGGCAGGGTTAAAGGGGTTAAAGCCTAAACCGCCGTACAGTTGTTTGGCCACGACAATTGCAAAGAAACAACCGACCAGTGTTAGCCACCAAGGTGCAAATGGCGGTAGTGCGATACCGAGTAATATAGCGGTAACGACTGCACTGAAATCATTGAGGTAGAACTTAATCTCACGCTTACGCAGGGCCATGCTGGCGGCTTCAAAGCCGAGGCAGAATATGACGCACAGCGCGATATTGACGAGACTGCCAAAACCAAAAAATAACGTGAGTGCAGCAATGCCTGGCAAGCAAGCCAAGGCGACGGTACGCATAACGTTACTGGTGCTGCCCGTCGAGCGCACATGGGTATGAGGTGAGCTCGCATGTAAAAATGCCATTAGGAATTCACCTCTTGTAGTTTCTCTTGTAACTTCTGTTCAAGCTTTTCCATTCCGGTTCTAAAAGCCTCGACGTTTTCATTGTTTTCGGCTTCCGCTTTTTCTAAGCGTGTTTTTGCTTTCGCTAAGCGAGACTTTAACGATTCGAGTTGAGCCTTGGCTTTTTCATCGTCACTCATACTGGCCAGCTCGACGGCCTTAGCTTGTGCTTTCGCAATAGCAGCGTCTGCGGCGGATACAGTTGCTTCGGGTTCAATTTGAGCCGTCGCAGTTTCTGACGACGGCAATGCGGCCAGTTCACTTTCAGCTGTCGCCAATTTGGCTTTCAGCTTTTCGATACCGTTCTGAAGTGCATCGGCAGTTGCCGAGCCGCTTTCTTTCGCTTCAGCGTATTTCTGTTCAGCCGTTGCGATGCGCTTTTTGATGGTGGCGATTGTCTTTTCTTGCTTGTCCCGTGGGGACATGGCCATTTTTTCTTTTATTGCAGAAGCTGCCGCGCTCGCAGTGTCCTGCGTACTTGCTGGAGCTGCATCACCTGTTGGGGCTGTCGAGTCATGCTGAGCCAATTTTGTTTTTGCATCGGATAAATTCAATTCAGCCTGTTTGAGTCGGGCTTCTAAAGATTCGACACGTGAGGCTTCGTTTTCTTCTTTTGCGGTATTGAGTTGAGTTGTCGCACGTTCAACACGGCTCTGCGCGCTGGTTACTGCACGTTCGAGTTTTTTCAGCTGTGTCGCCGGGTCAATCACTTTTGCTTTCGCTTTTGGTGTGACTGGAGCTGGAGCTTCTTCACCCGCTGCGGCTTTTTCAGCTAACTTTTTCTTCGCTACTTCCGCCGCTTTTTTACGTGCTGCGCGTTTGGCTTCTTTTTCAGCCTCGGCTTTCTCTAGGCGCTCACGTCGGAATTCGAAACGCTCGCGTGATCGATCGGATTTCAGCTTCTCACTGTCGTGCTGCCGAATAATGCCTTTCGAGGCGCGGTAATATTGCACGAGTGGAATATTACTGGGGCAGACAAAAGAGCAAGCGCCGCACTCAATGCAATCAAAAAGATTGTGCGACTGTAACTTGTCGATGTCTTCCGATTGTGAAAACCAAAATAACTGTTGGGGCAACAAGCTGGCAGGGCAGGCTTCTGAACACATGCCGCAGCGAATACAGGGTTGAGCCTGTGGCTGTTCTGGCATTTCAGCGTGGCTGGGCGCCAGAACACAGTTGGTGGTTTTAATCACCGGAATATCGCTGTGTTCCATTGCGTGTCCCATCATGGGGCCACCAATAATCAGGCGTGCACTTTGTTCGACCTGAAAACCATGTTCAGACAGTACATGCGCAATGGGGGTGCCGAGAAGTACATTAATGTTTTGTTGCACGTCTAAAGATTCGCCGACAACAGTGGTTACGCGTTGAATTAAGGGCTCGCCAAATCTTACCGCGCGATAAGCGGCTGCAGCCGTGGCGATATTTTGCAGCACGATGCCAAGCTCAGCGGGAATCTTTCCGCTGGGCACTTCTTCGCCGGTTAAAATCTGAATTAATTGTTTTTCACCACCAGAAGGATACTTCGTGGGGAAAGAAACAATTTCTACCCGACTGCCTTCCGCCGCTTTTTGCATACTGGCGATGGCTTCGGGTTTGTTATCTTCAATTCCGATTAAAATCGTTTCGGGGTTGCCTAAGACCTGGGCCAACAAAAGTGCCCCGGCGATGATCTCTTCAGCGGATTCCCGCATAAAGACATCGTCAGACGTGATATAGGGTTCGCACTCGGTGCCATTTAAAATCAGCGTATGAATAACGTGGTCGGCACGTGGGCTCAATTTGACCGAGGTTGGAAAACCCGCGCCGCCCATCCCGGCAATGCCCGCGTTTCGAATAAGTTGGACCAGCTCGTGTTTCTTGATGCCTGAATAATCTTCACAGGTTTGCAGTTCGCACCACTCGTCTTTGCCATCTAGAGCGATAACGATGCTCGTTGCGCTTAATCCTGACGGATGGGGAATGGCTCGTTCTTCAATGGCGATAACTTCGCCAGAAGACGATGCATGTATGGGCGCACTGACAAACCCCTGGGCTTCCGCAATACGCTGACCTTTCAATACGCGGTCGCCTACGCTGACACAGGGAATCGCTTCCGCACCAATGTGCTGGTTCAGCGGTAAAACAATTTCTTTAGGCAGTGCAATGTCGGCAATCGGTCGTTGATTCGATTGCGACTTATTTCCCGCCGGGTGAACGCCACCGGGGATATCCCAAACTTTTCTCATGCGGCGTTCTCCGCATTTTGTTTTTCGGTTTGGATGCTACTTAACTCACTACGGTCTGTGGCGATCAGCTGAACAGGTTTAGGTATATCCCATTTCCAGCCGGATACGCCATTGTCGAGGGGTATCATCTCAATACAATCGACCGGGCAGGGGTCCAAACACAAATCACAGCCAGTACATTCGTCAACAATGACGGTGTGCATTTGTTTGGCTGCGCCCAAAATTGCGTCGATGGGACAAGCCTGAATGCACTTGGTACAGCCGATACAATCTTCTTCAATAATGTAAGCGACTGTCTTAACTTCGGATTCTTCGCCGTGTTCTTCATCCAGGGGCGGAGCTTCCACGTCCAACAAGCTGGCAAGGGCATTAATCGTCGCGTGGCCGCCAGGTGGGCATTTGTTAATGGGTTCGCCGTCGGCAATTGCTTGCGCGTATGGTTTACAGCCGGGGTGGCCGCATTGCCCGCATTGTGTTTGTGGTAATAACTCGTCGATCTGTGCAACCAGAGGATCGCCTTCGACTTTAAATTTAATCGCGGCGAAACCCAGTACGGCGCCGAATACGGCCGCTAAAGAGCCTAGTGCTAATAAGGCTGAGAGAAATGGATATTCTAAAAGTAACGTTATCATCTATACCAGTCCCGCAAATCCCATAAATGCCAACGACATTAACCCTGCGGTAATCATACCGATTGCAGCGCCTTTAAAAGGCGTGGGCACATCGGCGGCAGACAAGCGTTCGCGCATCGCGGAAAAGAATATTAATACCAGCGTAAAGCCCAAAGCAGCGCCGAACCCATAAAGCGCCGACTCAAAAAAGTTGTGGGCTTTATTAGTGTTTTGCAAAGCCACACCCAGTACCGCACAGTTGGTGGTAATTAAGGGCAAGAAAACACCCAGCACGCGATACAGAAGCGGGCTAGTTTTTTCGATAAACATTTTTGCGAACTGAACAACGGCAGCGATCACCAAAATAAACGCGATGGTTTTTAAATAGGTAAGGCCCAATGGCACCAATACCCATGCGTAAACCATATAGCTGCAGATGGAAGCTAATGTAAGAACAAATGTGGTGGCCGCGCCCATGCCAATGGCGGTTTCGATTTTGTTCGACACGCCCATAAACGGACAGAGCCCAAGAAACTGGACCAGTACAAAATTGTTCACCAATACGGTGCTTAGTAAAATAACGGCAAATTCCGTCATCGTATTATTTCATCTCGTTGTGTTAAAGGTTTTAGTTAATAGTGTCTAGTTAAAAGAGCTATGAGTCGATATACAGACAACGCCTACATTACACGCATGCCAGGCTGTGCGCCTTCATTCGGCTCTAAGATATAAATATCTTTTTTGCCCGGCCCAGCGGCCAGCACCATGCCTTCGGACATGCCGAATTTCATTTTGCGGGGCTTAAGGTTGGCGACCATTACGGTGTGCTTGCCAATTAAATCTTCGGGCTTGTACGCGCTTTTAATACCGGCAAATACATTTTTAGTCTCGCCGCCAAGGTCTAAGGTCAAGCGCAATAATTTATCGGCGCCTTCCACATGTTCAGCGTTAGCAATTAAGGCAATGCGCAGGTCCACTTTGGCAAAATCATCAAACTCGATTTCATCGGCTACAGGCTCTTTGGCTAACCAAGAACCTTCGCTTGCTTTTTCGGGCTTAGATTCGGCTGCAGGCATGGCTTCTTTGCTGGCTTCGATCATTGCGTCCACTTTTTTACTTTCAATGCGCGTCATCAACGGCTTAAATTTGTTGATCTCGTGCTCGCCTAAAAACTCGATAGTTTCAGGCCAATCAAGGGTAGAATTTAAAAACGCCTCTGAAGCTTCAGCCGTCTTCGGTAAAACTGGCTTTAAGTACATCATTAATACGCGAAAGCAGTTAATGCCTAGGCTGCAAATATCCTGTACTTGCTGCGCGTTATCGGGGTCTTTTGCCAAACTCCACGGCGCTTGTGCGGCAATGTATTCATTGGCGGCATCGGCAAGAGCCATAATTTCGCGCATGGCTTTTGAAAATTCACGGGCTTCATACAAGTCAGCGATAACGCTATTGGCGTTAACAAACTGCGCCCAAAGTTCTTCGTTAGCGATGGTGCTGGATAATGTTCCACCGGATTTATTCACAAACTTCGCGGTACGGCTGGCGATATTCACCACCTTGCCCACAAGGTCAGAATTAACGCGCTGCACAAAATCTTCAGTATTCAGATCCAAATCATCTATCGATGCGTTTAACTTGGTCGCGTAATAGTAACGCAGGTATTCAGGGTCGAGATGTTCGAGGTAAGTGCTCGCATTAATAAACGTGCCGCGCGATTTCGACATTTTTTTACCGTCAACGGTTAGGAAACCGTGTACACAAACCTTAGTCGGCGTACGGTAGCCAGACTCTTTTAAGATGGAAGGCCAAAACAATGCATGGAAGTTAATAATGTCTTTACCGATAAAGTGGTAAAGCTCGCATTCAGAATCGGCCTTCCAATATTCGTCGAAGTCCAAACCGTCTGTTTTATCGCAGAGGTTTTTAAAACTGGCCATATAGCCCACAGGCGCATCCAGCCAAACGTAAAAGAACTTATCTTTTTCGCCGGGAATTTCGAATCCAAAATACGGCGCATCGCGAGAGATGTCCCATTCTTTCAAACCGCTATCGAGCCATTCGGCAAGTTTGTTAGCGACTTCGTCTTGTAAGTGACCTGCACGCGTCCAGTCTTTCAGAAAGTCAGTAAATTCAGGCAACTTGAAAAAGAAATGCGTCGATTCCTTTTTAATCGGAGTCGAACCGGACACAGCCGAAACAGGATTGATAAGGTCCATTGGAGCATAGGTAGCGCCACAGCTCTCGCAGTTATCGCCGTATTGATCTTCGGTCTTACACTTGGGGCACGAGCCTTTGATATAACGATCGGCTAAGAACATTTCTTTTTCGGGATCGTAAGCTTGTGTGATAGAGCGTTCAGCTATTTTGCCAGAAGCTTTTAACGCTTCGTATATGCTGTAGCTGATCGCTCTATTTTCTTCCGAATGCGTCGTGTGGTAGTTATCGAAGTCAATCGAAAAACCGGCAAAATCGGCTTCGTGTTCAGCGCGAATGTTGGCGATTTGTTCTTCGGGTGTAATACCCAGCTTTTCAGCGGTGAGCATAATGGCGGTGCCATGAGCATCGTCGGCGCAGACATAAGTACAATCATGGCCGCGTTGTTTCTGGAAACGTACCCAAATATCCGTCTGAACAGTCTCGACCATGTGGCCAAGATGGATCGATCCATTGGCGTAAGGGAGGGCGCTCGTGACGAGTATTTTTCTGGCTTGGGTCATGACGTTTAAAGGTTCCGCTTTTGTCGTTAGTGCGTGTAAGTTAGCGCACTTATAAAATAGGCGCTAAATCACGGGTTTTAAGGCGCGGGAATATAGCATTTTTACCGTCGTTTTGCCTTCCCAAAAGGGCTAAAATTAGCAGATATATAGAGATGTAAGAGTTTCTTGACTGGCGAGCAGCCTGTAAGCAAGCCGTTAATCCATTGGGTTTGGGCGAATGGCCCCTTGGATTGAGGTCGAAAGCCCCCACATTAGGCTCCAATTCCTCATCTATTCCACACCAATTTCACACAATTTTGGAGAATCACCGTGCCGTCCACAGAGCAAATATCCCCCGCACTTGCCGATACTCTCAGCAGGTTTATTATTCCTGGCACCACGTTTTCGGCGAGCGACATTGCCGAAATCGTAGATGGGGCCTTGGTTTTAACCCTGGGCTATCCGGTCGCGCAGTGTAAGGCTTCGATTGAGCAAGAAGTTCAAGCCAAGTTAGCCGAGGCGGATATAAAGCTGAATGTGAGCGTGCAGCAGGATATTCCTAGTGTGCAGCCGGAAAACTCCGACCAGCGTGTTGCTGGGGTTAAAAATATAATCGCCGTTGCTTCGGGCAAAGGCGGAGTGGGTAAGTCCACGACTTCGGTTAACTTGGCTTTAGCGCTCGTACATGAAGGCGCCCGTGTGGGGATTTTGGATGCCGATATCTACGGACCCAGCCAACCTCAAATGCTAGGTTTGGGCACGCAGCGGCCCGAAATTGTCGGGGGTAACACCATAAAACCTCTAATGGCTCATGGCTTACAGGTCGTTTCGATGGGCAGCTTGGTGACGGAAAACACTCCAATGATATGGCGTGGCCCCATGGTGAGCGGAGCACTTCAGCAGTTGCTGAACCAAACACGATGGGAAGCAGTGGACTACTTGATTGTCGATATGCCACCCGGCACAGGTGATATTCAACTCACCCTCAGTCAGTCGGTCCCGGTTTCCACTTCCGTTATCGTCACCACTCCGCAAGATATCGCTTTGTTAGATGCCAAAAAAGGTATCGAGATGTTCCGTAAGGTGAATATTCCGGTGGTGGGTATCGTCGAAAACATGTCGATGCACATCTGCAGTGAATGTGGCCACCACGAAGCCATCTTTGGTGAAAACGGTGGTGAAAGCTTGGCCAAAGAGTTTGATACAGAATTATTGGGTCGATTACCGCTACAAAAAGACATTCGTGTGCAAATGGACGAAGGACAGCCACCCGTTGCCGTCGACCCGGATTCGAGTGTGAGCAAGGTTTACCGAGAAATCGCGACCAAAATTGCAGCCGATATCTGGATGCGTTCTAGTGACAGCAAAGGGCCTGAGATCTCATTTGTGGATGATTAGGAGTTACCGACCCAATCGGGTAAGATCCCGCTTCGCCAATAATCAGCCGGACGCAAGTTTTTATGAGTATCAAATCAGACAAGTGGATTCGACGTATGGCCGAGCAAGAGGGCATGATCGAGCCCTTTGAGCCAGGCCAAGTACGTTATGACGATCAAGATCAACGGCTGATTTCTTACGGTACTTCTAGCTACGGTTACGACGTGCGTTGTGCGAATGAATTCAAGATCTTCACCAATGTACATTCTGCTGTTGTCGATCCGAAAAACTTTGATGAAAAGAGCTTTGTCGATATCCAGAGCGATGTTTGCATTATCCCCCCGAACTCTTTTGCCTTGGCTCGCACTGTTGAATACTTCCGTATTCCACGGAGTGTCTTGACGGTATGTTTGGGTAAATCGACCTACGCTCGCTGCGGCATCATCGTTAATGTGACGCCCTTGGAGCCAGAGTGGGAAGGGCATGTGACTTTGGAATTTTCAAATACAACACCGCTTCCTGCAAAGATCTATGCAAATGAAGGCGTGGCGCAAATGTTATTTTTTGAGAGTGATGAAGTCTGTGAAACTTCCTATCGTGATCGCGGTGGAAAATACCAAGGACAAAAAGGCGTGACCTTGCCTAAAGCTTAAACAGCTGTATGTTCGGCTTCATACTCGTCGTCATACTATAGTCGCCTTCATGTCGTCATTTCGGGGCGCTATGCCCCAACTTTCCTCTACTTCAAGCCCGTGTTTTAGGGCTTGTTTTGTTTTTGTCTCTGTAATTTGCAATTAGCGCTGGCAGGCGTAAGCTAGCCCCTGAAAAACGCTGACAATTCGGGTTCAATCCATTTGAGAATATTCAGCGTAGGTAGCAAGAGCAACAGAATACAGCTTGGCGTGAGACCAAGTGAGGGTTGATGGACGGTGGATGGGAAAAGAAGAAAAATAGGAGAGTACGAGTAGAAGAGCAAAATGGAAATAATTCCTATCCACCACAAGTCTGCCCTGACAAAATCATCGATTATAAATCTTATAACAATCTTGGAAGGGCGGTAAAATGCGTTTTGAACGAGTCGTAGTCTCCGTCGTGCTGGCCAGCACGCTTGCAGTATATACCGGTTGCGGTTCTGCACCGGTTAAAGAACAGTCACTTCTCAGCGTTTCGGCGGTTCAGATCGAACAATTGTCGAATTATGCCGATGTGCTGACCATGTATGAAACTGCTGCACTGGCTTTGCAAGGTCAAGACGCTGTTGTATACGCTTCCGATTTTACGACGCTTAAAAAACTTGGGGAAAAGCTAGCGGCGCTGAAGCTCGAATCACTTAAAGCTGAATTTGAAACCGCTCGCCTTTCTACTGGCCAAGTCCCCCAGAATATTGTTAAAGCGGCACAAGCCGACGCGAAAAACCCGCCAACGCCTGCGGCGCAATGGCAGGCGATTAATAACTTTATTGGCTCTGAAGCCTCACGGACAGCGTCAGCGGTTAAAGCACTAGTCGATCAGCTAGAAGTGGGAGAGCTGAGTGATCAGTCTCGCTTAGTGGCGATGGATGATTTACATCGTATTACCGGTGATGAGGCTTGGTTAGTTCGTCGCAATGAATTTGTGGATAAATTAATTGAAGAAATCCGCGAGGCGAGAGCAAACGGCACCTTGAACGCCGACTTACAACCAAAAATCGATTTAGTCTTGCAAGTTCGCCCGAATGACGATGTCTTAAAGCAAGAGTTGGTTTCTGTTAGTGCAGAAATTTACCAAACAGATTATTTTAAAGCGCTGGGCGATGGCTTGGCCGACGTTGCTTTTAACGTCTTCGTTAAAATGTCGGAATCAAAAAACTTCGAATTAATTAAAGAAAAATTGACTCCAGTCAGCCAGAACATGGTCGACTATTTTATTGCAGAAGCGGACGAGTCGGTGCAAGCGCCTGAGAATATTGCGCAATCTTATCGTTGGTATAATCAAGCCCGCGTGGTATCTAAAACCTTAGGCTTTAAAAAGAAAGCCCGCCCTGGTCATGATACTTTGGTAGAGCAGTTACACGATAAGTTTAAAGAGTACACCGAGTCAGAAAACGACACACTCGCATACGCCTATCTTTATTACATGAAAGAATTCCGCCCTCTATTCAAAGGTCTTCGTCAAAAATTGAGTGAGACGGAAGAGAAAGTTCGTAGCGTTGCGATTAAGCGTTTAAGTACGACAGCGTTTGACGGCGCTCAAGGTTACGGAGATGTTATCTCTTCGAAGATTACCCAGCATTTATTTAAATATGTTGCTAACGATATCCGTATTGTTGAACGTGAAAAGTTTGATGAAATTCAGAGAGAGCGTTTGATTAGTGGTAATGGTGGCACTCTTTCAGCTGTCGATTTAATTGTGACGGGCAGCATCTTAGAAGCCAAAGTTGACCAAACCGACCAAGTAGGTAAAAAGACGATTCGCGCTGTAGTGGGTCAAGAAATCATTCCCAATACTGCTTATATTAAATGGTTAGAATTGTCGGCTAAAGATCGCAAGTCTATTGAAAAACCAGCCGAAACACGTACTGTGGATAGACAAGAAAATATTCCGATTAAAGTGACCAATCATCGTAAACTCGGTATTTTCTCCGTGAGCTACCGCTTGCTAGATGCTTCCAATGGGCGCGTTCTTTTCCCTGATTCCATCACCAAAGAAGAGCAGCATAAAGGTGTTAGTCGTGAAGGCGTCGAGATGGGTGACTTTAACCTCCCGTTCGAATTAGCCGACCTACCTTCGGATATCAAAATACTGGATAACCTTGCGAACCAAGTCGCTTTGGATATTGGTAATAACCTGGTTGAGAAACTAAAAGATCAAGAAAAGCGTTATCTTGCTGAAGCCGATGAGTTCGAAAAAGATGATTCTTGTTCGCAGCAATCTGACCGCTTGGCTAAAGCCTTTGTTATTCTCAAAGCTAAGGGCCTAGAAACCAAAGTCGTTTTTGATAAGTACAAAGAGGTCACGATTAATTGTGATGGAACCTAAAAGCTCGCGTCACAGTAGGTTTTGATAAAGGCAGCCAATTGGCTGCTTTTTTTCCGCCTGTTTTTTTTACCCGCTTTATTCCCGATGTTTTCATTCCTCGCCAAAATCTCTTGCCTGTTTTTTTGTGTCTGGTTTTTTTTGTCGGCCATGCCCCTAGTTTTAATTCTGCGCCCAAATTCCTTGTCTAATGGGGGTGCTCACTATATGATCACGCCTTCACATTGATAGGATGCATCCACAGCTCTACGGACGGCGTTTTTCCTACAGTAATAATATCTATTTTATCGAATCTATCCTTTTAGGGGATATGGTCGTGTGCTTTTACCATGCGCTTTTGAAAAGCGTTTGAGAACAATGGTAGTGGCACTAGAGCGAGAGAATTAATGACGCATTAGCGTGCGTAGGTTGTTGGCGAAGGGCTTACTAAGAACTTAATAACTAAGCACGTACTAGTTTGGCTCATGTGTTAGTTCTGTGCATGCCAGTTTAGTACATGACAGTTCAGTACGTGACAGCTCAGCACATATTAGCCACTTCCTATTGAACGACAGGATTATTAAGAATAACGATTAAACGTTGGTATCAGAGTCATGGGCTTTCAGTCATCAGCGATGAGGTTTTGCTCTTCTCGGTCTTAAGGGAAAAGTCAGCGCCCAGTTGAACGCTTTTGATTCACCAATAAATACTAGAGGTAAAGGAGGCTTTTAGTTGCGAAACATAAAGTCAAATTCAGGATTCACATTACTAGAACTAGTAGCCTCGTTGGCTCTGTTAGGCGTTGCAGCGGCGTCGGCTACGCCTGCAATGATGTCCTTGGAGTCCGCAGCGGAAGATGCCAAAATCGATGCTGCCATAGCGGCTGTCGGTAGCGGCATGATGATGACGCGAGCACGTTGGATCGTTGATGGATCGCCCAACCCGAACGGATACTCTCAAGTGCACATGGAAGGCGACCAGATTGAACTGCATTCTGGATGGCCAGTATTGAATGATGTTGCCTTAGTCGCTGGAATTTCGTGTGATATCTACGGCTGTTTTGGCAAGCCAGGCGGCATTCAAATTACCGCGACAGAAGCGCCTAAGGAAGGCGAAGCCTGCTTCGTTTACGAAAAGCCACTAACAGTGGGAGGTCGATATTTCGTGAGCGAGAGAATGGCATGGAGCGAACGCTCAGGGCGCTGCGGTTAGTTTTGTCATTCACATCGCTAGATGTAAATGACATGTTCGAATAAAATTCCCGTATCCCGTATCCCGTATCCCGTATCCCGTATCCCGTATCCCGTTTCCTATTTCCCGTTTTTTAAGCAACGCGCTTAATCGAACGGATCTGAGTCGAGCACAGACCGAGCATTGCAATAACGGACAACATGATACCGCTGGCGGTAAAAAGCATCCCAACATCAACATAGCCCAGTATTACTCCATAAGCGGCTCCAGCGACGGGGGCAGCACCCATAACCGCGAACAACAGAATCGACATCATGCGCCCCATCATTTCGGCGGAAGACTGCTTTTGAATCCAGGTGAATATCCCTATTTGAATATACCCAGTCATTAAGCCCACGAAAAATAATAGCGTGTAAGCGACGGGCATTGTTTCAACGAATCCGAGGCTCGCAAACAAAATGCCAGCCAAAATATCTGCGCAAAGAAAAGTTAAACCCAAACTGAGGGAACCGATCTGTGGTTTTTTCATGGCAAAAATAATACCGACAATGGTCCCGAAGCCTGCCATCGCAACCAGATAACCAAAACTATCGCCGCCACCTCCTAGCTGCTTCTTAACGAGTATAGGCAGGCCAACCTGTATCAAGCCGCCGACCACACAACTGGTTGCCGTCATATAAAAAATAGCCGCGCGTAACTGGACCCTTTTCCAAAAGTAAACCAAGCCTTCAATCATACTGTGGATAATGCTGCCCGATTCTTGAGTTGAATTGGCGTCTTTTTTGTTGGACGCGGCATACTGAACTTGCAACAGAGTTAAAGCCGAAAAAGCAAAAGTAAAACCGTCCAGACCAAAAAGTAACGCCAACATACTAGAACTGTTTTCGTCTGCAGCCGTTTGTCCCGAGCCTAATAAAACGCCTGCCGTGAGAGGCCCGATGAACATGGTCAACTGACGAACCATCATAAACACGCCGTTAGCTTTTTCCAGATGCTTCGGCCCTACAACCGCTGGTAGCATAGCCGTCGCGGCTGGCATGGCAAAAGCACTTGAAATACCAATCGCTAAAGCATAAAGGCACAATACCGGTATTGTTAACATATGCATGTAAATAAGAGCGCTTAAACTGAACAGCAAAAAGACATTGATATATTTTGAGTAGAGCAAAACCGACTTAGGCGATAAACGATCGACAATGGCCCCGCCTAACAAAATAAAAATTGCCCGAGGAAGACCAACCAAAGCCAGCACCATACCCAGTACCCAGCTTTCTTGGGTGAGCGAAAGTACAAGCCAAGGAAATGCAATCAACGTGATTTGATCGCCAAGCATCGAAGCCCCAGCGCCGATGGATAACCATTTAAAAGAGCTATGGTTCCGTAACCCCGTATCGTTATCCAACGGGGCATCAATTGTTAATTCTGTCATTCACAATCTCTAATTCAGTGCTTAATGTCGCTGATTAATATCTGTGGCGCAGTTTACAACAATTTAGGACGTCTAATCTGACTAAGTGTATGAGCGGTATATTCAGAGGCTGAATGGCAACCGCATTCCAATAAAGTGGGGTCAGATGAAACTTAATTTGGCAACGTATCGCTTGTATCGTTTAACGTGTTATGGGTTATGGGTTACGGGTGACGGGTGACGGGTGACGGGTGACGGGTGACGGGTGACGGGTAACGGGTAACGGGTAACGGGTAACGGGTAACGGGTAACGGGTAACGGGTAACGGGTAACGGGTAACGGGTAACGGGTAACGGGAGTAAACTGGGTTTGCTCAGATTTAGAGGAAGGATTAGATGCCCCCCTCGTTCCTCACGCTCCGCGTGGGAATGCATATCAATCTAGAAAAACAACTTCTCTAATATGAAATGCCGAGTGTGGTATTCATTCCCACGCAGAGCGTGAGGAACGAGAATAATGCTCTGTAACCTCCCTATGCTTACTTACCCTCATTCCCACGTTCGACTTTGTCTCCTCGATAACTGCTCCTGCGTTATTCTACTGACGCGCGTCCTGCGCTAATGAGTCGTTCTACCGATTACATCCGTGTAATCGTCTCCGTGGGAACGCATATCAATCTTGGAATAAAGTGGGGTCAGATGAAACTTAATTTGGCAGCGTATCGGTTGTTTCGTTTGGCGCCCAACCATAAGCAGGGCTGTAGGCTTTATACCTTTGCAGTGGCCGTTTATTAAAATGTACATCCCGAGCAGGCCCTTTAAAAGTATCAATATCCAAGACTTTTGGTCGCCAATATCAGTGCTATTCGTATTTTAGTTGCTGCGGATGCGTCCGAGTACTAGATTTCCGTGCATTCACCCACAACCAAAGGGTGAATCTTCTTCTCATTAAGAGCACAAAATAGGAATCTATTATGTCTACCATTTGGCAATCAGTCAGGCGTTCTGCGGCAGTGGTGGGAGCGTCACTGCTACTGAGTTCTACAGCCTTCGGGGCTGGGTTAATGACTCCCGCTGGGGGAAACCTTCCCGAGCTCGAAATCAAACAGCACCATGTGAACGTCGTCATTGACGATGGTTACGCGATCACCACCGTCGACCAAGTCTTTTACAATCCGAACAACACCGCGTTAGAGGCAATTTATTCTTTCCCTGTTCCCGAAAAAGCATCGGTAGGCGAGTTTACCTATTGGATAGACGGCAAGCCGGTAACAGGCGAAGTTTTAGAAAAAAAAGCAGCGAGAGAAATATACGAACAAGAAAAAGCTCAAGGGAGAGAAACCGCGCTGACAGAAAAGGATGACTACAAAACTTTTGATAGCTCCGTTTACCCCGTTGCGCCGAAGCAAGATGTCAAAATCCGTTTGGTTTACATCCAGCCAGTGCACGTGGATCACGGCATAGGAAACTATGTTTACCCATTAGAAGAAGGCGGCGTTGACGAAGAAAAGCTCGCCTTCTGGAGCTATAACAATGCGGTAACGCAGGCGTTTAGTTTTCACGTCAGTCTACGATCTTCCTACCCGATAGAGGGGGTGCGTTTACCCAAGCATCCCCATGCGAAAGTGGTTTCACACTCCAATCAAGAATGGGAAATCTCATTGGCGAATTCGACTGCCATAGCGCAAGGAATTCCAGTTGATCCTGTAAGCGAAGATGGAAATGCGGGCGTAAATGAGAGTGTAAATAAAAGCGTAAACAAAGAGCCTGGATCAAACACCTCAAATACTACGACCACTACAGGTCCGCAAGTCGTTCAGCGTCTTGATCAAGACATTGTCGTGTACTGGCGGCACCAACAAGGCTTGCCGGGCAGTGTTGATATGATCGTCCATAAAGAGCCCAATAAAAGTCGAGGCACTTTTATGATGACCGTTACACCCGGCGATGATTTAGCAGTAATTAATCAAGGGCGAGACTGGCTATTTGTTTTGGACTTGTCCGGCTCAATGCAGGGAAAATATCAAAGCCTCGTCGAAGGTGTAAACAAAGGCTTAGCCAAGTTAAATCCAAACGACCGCTTTCGCGTGATCCTATTTAATAACCGAGCCTGGGAAATTACCAGTGGCTACACAGCGGTTACGCCGGAAAATGTTCATCGCTATACCCAGAAGCTAGAAAGCACCCAACCTGGTGGCGGTACCAACCTTTATGCCGGACTTAAAAAAGCCATTACAGGTTTAGATGCCGATCGTTCCAGTGCCGTGATACTCGTAACAGACGGCGTCGCGAATGTTGGAATCACCGAGAAAAAAGATTTTCTAAATTTACTAAAGTCGAATGACGTAAGGCTGTTTACATTCGTTATGGGCAACAGCGCAAATCGCCCGCTATTAAATGGCATGACGAAAATCTCCAATGGTTTTGCCATGAGCGTTTCCAATAGCGACGATATCGTCGGAAAATTACTATTAGCGACCGAAAAACTCACCCACGAAGCCTTTCATGATATCGACATAAAAATTGATGGCGTCAAAGTAAAAGACCTAACCCCAGCCCGTATTGGCTCCTTATACCGTGGCCAGCAACTCATCGTATTTGGCCATTACTGGGGCGACGGATTAGCGAAGGTAAACATCAGTGGCAAAGTCGCTGGTCAAAAGCGCGCGTACACAACCGAATTTGAATTCCCAAAAGAAGGCACATTGCACCCCGAGATAGAACGATTGTGGGCCTACGCCAGTATTGAAGACCTACAAAATAAAATGGACTACCTCGGTGAAGATGCCGACACAAAACAAGCCCTGGTGGACATTGCAAAAGAATACAGTTTAGTGACCAACTACACCTCCATGATTGTTGTTCGAGAAGAAGTATTTCAACAGCACAATATAGAACGTAAAAACGCCAAGCGAGTTGCAAAAGAAGAAGCCGCGAGAAACCAAAGAGCAGCGGCCCCGGTTCGAAACAACCGTAAAGACATATATGGACGATCCT
>JAWSUZ010000004.1:0-100656 GCA_033852165.1 Agarilytica sp.
AGGTGTTTATCTCATCATCCTTGTAATTGTCCTGCGTTGCTCTACCTTCTGCTTCCTTGCAGTCGACCGAACGAATTTAAAATACCATTTCCACTCCACAAAATATGGTTGTTTGGAATGACAAACGCCCATATCTTGTGGTGCAAATCTGGTATTTTAAAATCGCTCTCGCTACGACCCTGTTTATGGACGGGCACTAGCTAGAATTGTTTAATCGGTAATAATCCCCTCCTTTTTATAGGCCCATATTTCATGGGGGTTATTATTCGTGTGCGCTTAATTGGTCGTAGGTAGACATAAATTTTCTGTGCTATTTCGTTTTTATGTCATCTAGATATTCTTTCTAGTGTTGACAAGCCAACTTATGTAAATCTTTATCTAAATGATTGTTGTTCTCATTAGTGTTTGTATGTAGCATGCGAAGCAAAATTTAGGAGGTCGTAATGCGACACAGTTTTTGCTTCGGTGTATCTGGTTTTTTTTCAGCTTGTTTTCTTTTATTTTCTTCATCATTGATCAATGCGATGGGGCGGGTAGATGGCAATGTCTACGGTCGCGCCAATGTTAGCTATCAACTTGAAGATCACACCAGCGGTGGCAGTGTTTGGAAACTTGCCAACAACGCCTCTCGCCTAGGATTTAAAGGTGAAAGCGATATAGGTGATGATTTGGCGCTTATTTATCAAATTGAATATGGAGTAGAAATTGACGACGGCGATAAAAATGGTCAAACGGTTTCACAACGAGATTCTTTTGTGGGGTTGCAAGGGCTCTGGGGAAGAATAAAAGGCGGTAGAATTACAATACCGTTTAAAGAATCCAAAGGTCCGGTGGATCGCTTTAATGATTTACAAGGTGAACTGGGAAAAATTCTAGACGGGGAGGAGCGTGTTAGCAATGTTTTACAATACGACAGCCATACGCTTTTTGGCCCTTTAGTTGCGACTCTTGCGATTGTGCCGGGCGAAAATATTAATGACGATGAAGAGGACGGACCAGCCGATGGCATTTCAGGTTCTCTTGTCTATTCGAACAATCAACTTTACTTAGGGTTTGGATTTAATTCCGATATCAAACAGCAGGATCAATGGCGCTTCACCGGCGCTTGGCTATGGCCAATGCAAAATAATACCTCGTTAAGTGTTGGGGCGTTATATCAAGGATCAAAAATCAATGGCGATGAAAATTCATATATCGACGGAGAAGACGAGACGGATGCCTATGGATTCAGCACCGCCTACAAATTTCGAAAAAATACCATTAAAGCACAATATCTGATTAGTGATCGATCAATATCTCTTTCAGATGCCAGTCAGTTTTCGTTAGCGATAGAGCATAAGTTAGGGAAAGATTCGACTCTATTTTCCTATTATACCCACCGATCCGCTGACGAAGCAGAACAAAAAAATCACTATTTAGCTGTTGGTTTAAAACACTATTTTTAATTCGTTACTTTTTACTATTCATAAAATTGTTCACCCAATTATCCATTTCATTATTTTAACGTGAGGAGTGCCCATTAATGAACGCGCTTGTACGAAATTTAAAATTAACCAGCCTTAATTTAGGGTTTATTGCTTTTCTGAGTATTAGTTATTCTATGAATTCTCTAGCGAAAGGGAAAACGAAAGGATTTTCTATGGAAAGCGCGATTACGCCCAGTAGCATTAAAATCGATGGAGAGATCGATAAACAGTGGGATCTTGCTGAACCGTTACACCTTGTATTGAACGAACTTCCTTATAAACCCAATAATGGTTACAAAGGCTTAAAAGAAACCGACCTAGAAATACGAAGTTTATACGATGATGTATACATATATTTCTTTTACCGTTGGTACGACCCCACCATTAGTCTTGAGCGGTTTCCTTGGGAGAAAAAGTCGGATGGCTCGTGGGAACAATTGAGCAATAAAGACAGTACCCTGCATGAAAATACCTACTATGAAGATAAACTTGCGGTTTATTGGAATATCAATGAGCGCGGTTTTATAAAAAAGGGCTGTGATAAGTCCTGCCATATGGTGGAGGAGGGCTTGCTTGAGGGCATTAAAGACACATCATCTGGTCGGCATTACACGATAAATGATGGGGAAACGACTGACGAATGGCATTGGAAAGGTATGAGGACCAACCCAAATGGGCAAATGGAAGATGGTTATGTCAACAATGAACATGAGACTAATAAAAAATGGGGGCGGCAAACAGATGAACATTCTGGCGGTGGTTACTATAACAATACCAACGATACGGACTTTCCTGCCTGGATGAACGGCATCATTAATGTCAAAGCGCCATTCTGGGTTTTTGATGATACGAAAGTCCCCTTTAAGGATACATTTAAACCCGGTGATAAGATTGGCGGAATTGTCACGACTTCTTTAGAAGGCTCGCGTGGTGATGTGACGGCGCTGGGTGTGTGGCGAGATAATCATTGGTATTTGGAAATAAAGCGTAAGCGTGTGACCAACTACCCAATGAGTGCATCGCAAGACGTTCAATTTGACGATCTATCCAAAGCGTATTATTTCGGGGTGACGGCATTTGATAACAGTCAGATTAATCATCTCTATCATAAAAAATCCGTCAAACTTACGTTTAAACAATAGCGATGAACGAATTAGTCGGAACAAATAAAACACCTGACGTCATTGGTTCCGCTTCCATACAGCGGGGGCTTGTTTCATTTTTACGAAGTGTTGGGTATTTTTATCGAACCTGGTCGTCGCTGCCTTGGGTGCTTTTGCTTGTAGCGGGTTTTTCTTTTCAGTTCTGGCTGGGGTTTCGTTACAACTCGAACGAAACCACAAATTTGTATCTGCAGTTTGCAAGGGGATGTTCGTATACCTTATTACTGGCGATTTGTTTGTTATGGTTGCCCGTGATGCGACATGGCTTAGCCGTTTTGTGGCGATCCCGCTGGACGGCATGGTTGCCTTTAGATCAAGCGCGTAACATTCATAAATGGCTGGGTAACTTTTTAATGGCTGCCGCCCTTGTGCACGGGGCGTGCTATCTTCTGTATTTTAATACTATAGATGAAAATTTTACGGATGTTCTATTCGGGACTGAGCCGGACATCGTACGCTCGATGAAAACAACGATGTACGAATTTGTGAGTGAAGACGAAAGTATTGATGATGTTATTGGGTGGGTTAATAACGGAATGCCGAAAGATGACTTTCACAATATTATTCAGCCCATTTTGAAAGAAGATTGCACGAAATGCCACAGCGTTTCATCGACAATGACCTACGGGATTCCTTCTTTATCACTCAGTCACTATGAGGACGTGGTGTCGCTCAGTCAGAGCGGCATCTATTCGCGGCAGTTTCGCATTAATGTTTGCGGAATTCTGATGATTCTGATTCTTTCCCCCCTGTGGTTTAGCTCACTAAAATTTATGCGCAGGCGGCATCATCATGTCTTTCAAAACATTCATCGCTTAGGGTATCTGATGGCGGTGTTAGCCTTGTTGCACATCCCTCGTTATAACTGGCTGATTGTGCCAACTGTCATATTGGCTTTGGAGTATTTTTTGTCCCACTATGTTCGCCTTCACCAAGGTCTAATGGCTCGTGTTGAAAAGATTAGTGATACAGTTTTACGTTTTGAAATGAAGCGGCCAAAAAGTTTTGATATAAAAGCGGGGCATTACCTTCAATTGCGTATCCCATCGATTAAACGCTACGAATGGCATGACTTTTCATTAACCGGAGGTAGAGGGCCAGAGACGGTGGGAGATGATAAAGATCTCATCGTTCTTAAAATAAATGTACAAGGTGACTGGACTCAAAGTTTGCTCAACTCCATGGCGGAAAACGCGAGTACTAACTTCGTTGTTGATATTCGGGGGCCCTTTGCTAGCCCTGCGGCCACTTCGGTTAAAGAAGATCAATGGTTAATGATTGCTGGAGGGATAGGAATAACCCCATTTTTAGGCCTAATGTATGCCATATTATTTAATACACTTAACGTTAGGCGCTTCCATTTGGTGTGGGTTTTACGTGACCGAAAAATGCTTGAATGGCTGGAACCTATTATCACATCGTCCAAAATAGGACGGGGAAAGATTCACCTCTATTTAACCCAAACTGAAGAGTCTGTGGATTTTCCCGCTTGGATGGAACATAACATTTATGGCGATCGCCTTAATTTATACAAAGAGCGCCCCGATTGGGATCGTGTTTTTGATTATGTGTCTAGGGATCTCAATAACCCCCATTGTTTTGTGTGTGGGCCAGACTCTATGACGAACCGTATTGCGGAGATGTGTCGGGAACGACAGTGGGATGTTAGCGTAGAGAAATTCTGATCGTTGGCTATATTCGATTGTCGTCATGTAAAGCGTGGGGGAAATCCTAAGACGTCTGCCAAAAGTGTATCTATGCACCTCGCCTTTCGAGATACAACGGGTAGTATTCCGTTAACTTTGTGTGTGGATTGTATATTGTGGTGAGGCTTGTTTAACGTTGTTGTGCTAGAAGGTTCGTTGTTTTCCCGATCTATTTCCCTTCTACCTGCATTGTAATATTTACCTTACGGAAAAAGGCCGCTAGGTTAGCGGCCTTTTTCTTCCTGTTAATTAATTATTGGGTTTCGGTTTACGGACAACTACCAATCTCAAAATACCCGGCGGATGTTTCTGCAAGCGTCGTTGTGATAAAGATATTGTAAAGCCCCATGTTCTCACCAGAACCGTCGGCGAAAGCGTAAAGGAAGTTTGTCGTCGCGCGGCCTGCTACTACATGTGCATAGTTGCTGGAGGTAAAGTCGCTACAGGGTTCCGGAGTTGGTGTAGGAGTCGGAGTCGGAGTCGGAGTCGGTGTGGGAGTTGGTGTAGGAGTCGGAGTCGGTGTGGGAGTTGGTGTAGGAGTGGGTGTTCCACCGCCCGCAGCATCGGTTGAACCATTCAGCGCAGAACTTTGCGCAGACTCATTTCCACTGGTATCTGTTGCCGATACGGTGAAGCTGTAAGTCGTGCTTTCCGTTAACCCGCTAACAACGACTGAATTACTTGTGGAGGTTGTGTTTAACGTACCGTCCATATACAAGCTGTAAATAGAGAGGTCGATATCACTGACAACGTTCCAAGTGAGAGTAATGCTTGTCTCGCTGGTATTACTGATGGCCAAACCGCTGGGTACGACAGGAGGAGTCGTATCGTTGCTGGTAAAGTCCGCACGGCGATTATTATCGAAGAAAAATTGCGTAACAAATGCCGGGTAATCAATTGTGGAATGGTTGGTGTATGCGCCGCCCGCTTCATCGTTACCTGCAGGCCATGCATGGTCTAAACCTGTCACCATTATTTTCGATACGCGAACACCATTGACATCACTCCAGGTCTCTTCTGTACCGCCACCTGTTATGGGGTTTGACCCGCTGTCTTTACTGACGTTATAGACATTTGCCATCGCTGCAGCGTCTAGCTCTGCATAGGCTTGACCGACCAGAAAATCCGAAGTGCCGTGAACGACTGACGTTAACTGAGTGTTAAAATCGTTATCAGATGTCGAAAAGTTCAAGCAGGTATTTGCCACAGTGCTTGCGGTAGTGCCGCCAGGTACAGAACTAATTTGTCCGGAAGTCGTGCCAATTGCTGGGCCTGCATTAATCCCAATACCGGCAAATATTTCAGGGGCTAAACAACCCATAACAAAGGTTTCACTGCCGCCAGAAGAAAGACCTGCAATATACACTTGGTCCGGATCAATATTGAGGCTGCTATTGGCGATTAAGCTATTAGCCAAATCAATCAAATTGTCGTCATGTCGGCTGGGGTTTGTTGAACTGTGATTAGAGTCGTAATAATCCCAGCAAGCTGCAATCACACCACCATTAGGAGCCATTGGCGCAACCACAACCATTCCGTATTCGTCGGCTTCGTCTTCCCAGCCCCAGTTGTCTCGAACCACTTCGTTGTCTTGTGAACATCCGTGCAAGCTAATCATCAATGCGCGTTGGCCGTTGCTTGTGGCTGAGTTAGGTGTATAGATGTGAACTTCCATTCCATCTAAGTTGCCATCAGTTGTCCATTCGCCAGGGGTTGATGAACCGCCACCGGAACCACCGCCAGATCCGCCACCCGAACCTCCGCCCACATTGGGATCAACGTCAGTCCATGAACCGTCTATTAATTCCCATAAAGTGAACGAATCGATGAAACCATACTTTTCGCCCATTGCCAGGTAGCCGTCTACGTCGAGTCGGCCCGCGGTATAGTGATCAGTTGCGGTTCCGGAAGCGCTAGGGGCGATGTATTCAAGGGCTGTTGTGGTGAAGTTAACCGTTGTAGACGCGGCAGATTCATTCTCACATTTATCCACAGATTTCGCATAAATACTGTAAGCGCTAGAAGGACTTAGGCCGGAAACTGTAATCGTATTGGTTGCAGAAAATCCTGCAGAGCTACCGTCGGTGTTATAAATGTTATAGCCTTTAAAGTCGGATTCAGAATTTACATCTGCGCCCAATATTGCGTATTTATCGTGTACATCATCAGCGCTCAAATTGGCTGGAACAGCTGGAGGCGTTGTATCGTTGGGATCTTCGCAAGCGCCGAATCCGCTTAATGTATAGTTCTCAAAAAATGCCCAGATATATTCAGAAGCACTGGGGCCTTGGCCCTCTGCCCATAAAGGTGTGCTCGTATCGTCACCGGTCCAGTAATGGCCTTGGCCGTAGCTAGCCGAGTTACCGGCCACACCCGCGTAAAACATTGTTTTAACTAAAGGATCGCCTGCAGTATCGTTATACGTTGTGAGCGTGCAGCTAATGCCTTCGGTTGTACAATCTTCGGTTCCATCAGAGCTGAGGTCTGCACCCCACACCGAAAGATGAGAGTCTCGAATTAATTGTCCGCCCGTAATCATCACCACGGTATCGTTAGAGGAATGCACAACCAGTGTTGGCACCGCACGCGCGTAGTTTAATTCGGCATTAATTTTATCAATATGAAATTGTAATGAATTAAATTGGTCGGCGGTGACGGATGTTGAACCGTCGCCATAGGCTAGGGCTTCAACAGGAGCCATTGCAGCCCAATAGTCGTTGTAGGCAATGCCAGCCGCAACCGTCATGGCGCCACCGCTGGAGACACCGGTTATATAACGTCTTTCTGAATCGATGTTGTAATTGGATTCCACCTGAACGGCCATATTGTAAAGATCGTCGACCTCGCCGTTGCCACCTTCTTGAACATGGTTTGAAAACCAGTAGCCCCAGCAATTTTCACTTCGATTTTCGGTAAAGCTAGTGACAAAAGGAAATACAACGATGACGTTATTTTGGTCTGCAACTAAATCTAAATTCCAAAGGTTACGTGCATCATCGTGATCCATCGCGCAGCCATGTAAGGCAAATATCATGGGAACCGCAGTGTTGCCATCGTACGATTGAGGTACATAAACCTTGTATTCCCGAGTGCGTGACCCGTTATAGGAATAATTCTCAACAGAACCACTACCCGTCATTAATTGTGCTGTAGCCGGTGAGGACGCAAAAACACCCAAAGTAACAGCGGTGAATAATTCTTTACGCCACTTAAACATCGATTTTAAAAACGTCATATTTAACAAGCCTCAAAGGAGAATAAAATGATTGCATGGGTAAAAGGTCAAACGCCCTCCCAGCGTATTATTTTTATTAATTATTTTTGGTGCGACAAAATGTGATTTGATATGCATAAATCTACATAACGCTATTTAGATTAGTAGAGGATTTAGACCTAGGTCGTACGACTAAGGTCTAGTGTCGAAAAGTAAATGTTGTGATACGCGAGGCGTGTTTAATATTGATTTTGTTTGTCGGGGTTGCTGACAATACTTTTAAAGTCTAAAAAATTTAGTAATCAAAAAAAACGGCTAAAAATCAACCTTGGCATATCGATAGTATCGATATGCTTGGCGAATGTTAAATCTATATATTCGATACCCTTCGAATTTGTTCGTATATACAAATGTTTTTTTATTACATGTAGGGAAAATATAAATTTTTGGATTTTTGGGAATTTTAAAATAAATATGCTAAGGATATGGTGCACATTTTTGGCCCCTAACAGTTTATTGATAGGCTGTAGGTTTAGCAGATTAATTAAGGAGAATTTATTAATAAGTTGAATATAGGGAAGTTATTGGCAGTACTTTAAGCATGGAGCCAGGTTTAAATCTGGTACATAGGGGGATGGCCCCATACGCAAAGTTACTTTGTACGAAATAATCCGTGTGTACTATTGACCAAAGTTCGATGGGAGGTCGCGTTTGGGTTCTGTATTATCAGCATTGATTGTACGGTTGCTCAGATACTTCGAGCCTGTATCAATTCGTTTTGCTATTGGCTTACTGGCAACGACTGCTGGATCAACAACAGTTGAGCTTAAGCTCGCTTTCCAGCCGGTAACTTGGCTTCTGCCTGCATCACTGTTTAGGTCTATCGGAAGAAGTTTGATATGGGCTTGGTTCCAACCCATCCCTACGGTTAACTCAGCGGCATATTCTTTTCCTGCTTCGAGATCTGCCGACAAAATAGCGTAACGTTCAGACCGAGCAAGAAAGTCATAATGGCCGGGCTTCAATTTTACGGAAAAATACGCCCCGCCTTTTGTACTACCTACGTAACCCTCTTGGCTCCAAACGTCAAAGGCAATGCCGGAAATTAATTTACTCGGGCGGTAAAACCTTACAACGGCATGATCCGAATCGGCGTTAAGCTCTTCCGTCGCATTGGTCATAATCGGGTAGGCCAAAGTACCGGGGTTGATGACGAGATTATCGTAGGCTGTGTTTTCTCTTTTTTCCGTTAGTGGCTCGACGGCACGTGTTTTCATTACCGTGGATTTACCCAAGTCTTCATCGAGAATTTCCGTTAGCCCGGTTGTTGCATAGCCAAATTTCGCGTAAACAATTTCGCCCGGCTTATTGTCGATCGCCATGTAGCCAAAACCTGCTGTGGCTTGTACGAAATGGAGCGTGTTTAAGCCTGCGTCCAGCTCTAGATAAACGTGACTGCCATTAGACAAGTCTGCAACGACGGCATCATCAACGGCTACCCACAATCCACGTGCACCACCTTGAAAATTACTACCACGAATAACGTAAACCCCGGTTTTGTCTGCCGGTACTTCTGGTTCTTGAAAGTTTTGAACGAGTTCTGGGTCGACCTTGTATACCGTAGCCGCACAGCCTGTCATAAGCGCGCCAAATAAGGCGATAGCGATGACTCTGAGAAAAGAAAAACGGGTGAATTGTCGGAGGTATGAAGGTGATTGGCTTATTCTTGATAGCGTAATATTCATATGTAGTGGCTTCTTGTTGTTTAAAAACAGAGTTTTGACTGGGCGCGTGTTGTCACAGCCTGTCGTTAATTTACTGACGAGAAAGTGGACTTTCCTTTCCTTGATGGCGCGTTATCGATGCAGCAGTTAGGAGGTTGGCGCGAAAGAGTAACAATCATTGTGAGGGGGAGATATTACAGACCATTACAGTCCGTTATGCGTTGCAGGTACGGGTTACAGAGGCGTAAAATAATTGTGGTTTATGAGCCCATTTCCGTCTATTTTCTTCTATATTTAAAGATGCCCTAGGCCTTTTTTGGCCGGTATTATTCAAGGGGGAATGCAGACCAACCCGCTTGTGGCCCAGTTCACGCCCGATGTAAATGTCATGATTTATGAGTTGTAGTGAGAAGCAATATGACAAAGCCCCTTATACTAGCGGTAGATGATGAAGAACTTAATCTAAGGTTGATTCAAGCGGCGTTAGATCCGGCGTATGAGGTGATGACGGCCAGTTCAGGTGAGGAATGTTTAAAGCTGGTTAAGGATATTAAACCCGTATTGATCTTGCTCGATATCACAATGGATGGGGTGAGCGGGCATGAGGTGTGCGAGAAGCTACAAGCGGACGAAGCGACGGAATCTATCCCTATTGTGTTTATCACGGGCAGTGAAGAGACGCCTAACCGGATAAAAGCCTATGCCAATGGCGCTATTGGCTATATCCTCAAACCAATAGACCCGAAGAAATTACAAGGTAAAATCGACAAGCTATTGAAGGAGGCAAGCCAGACTTTGTAAAGCCTGTCTTGGTAAAGCTTGTAGGAGCAAAAAACCCGACTGTAACACCTACAAAAACTGACCTATCTTTTTTCTACATAGCTGTTCGGTTTTTTCCAGTAAGTGTTTTACACACCCAGACAAATGCATCAAATCTTCTTCTGTAACTCTAAAATTAGGGTCGTAGCGAGCGCCGATATAAGCATAATCCAGCAGCTCAAGACGTTCTTTCTGCGCCCTTGTATCGGTTGGGAATATATCGCTTAGCGATGGCTCGTGCTTCACGGCCATATGCAGAAGGTAATCCAGTAAGTGTTCGTGTGGATTGTATGCCGTGAATACGAGAAGGATAGTTTTGTAGCAGCTTTCAGCGGTTTGGTGAAGATTAAAAATCGCTACTTTATGTTCGCTTGCTTCAATAGATAGTTTGTATATTCGATAATAACTTTGAGCGCTGTTAAACCAATGATCAAAATAATCTTGAGCAATTCTCTGATTTTCTGCCGGTGTTAGTTCTCGTTTCTCCGCAAAGGCCGCAGTGCCTGTATCATAAAGTAAGCAACCCTCTTTTTTTACGTCGGTATAAAAATACTGGCCTTCTGCCAACTTTATATTAATTTCTTGAATATCGTGGGTAATGATTCTGACGTGGGCGCTAAAGTTCTTGGCATTACAGATTTTTGATACCTTGTGCCACAGCTCTGTATCCGTAGCTGTTGTCTTATCTTGAGTGACGACCAAAATATCGTAATCCGATTGGTGACCCGAACGTCTATCTGGCGCTAAATCCGATGCTTCCTTAAAATTCCCTCGCGCATAAGAACCAAATAAAATAACCTTTTCCACTCCAGAGCAGCCGTCACAAATAATATTGGCGACATGTTGAAGCTCTTTTTGTTTGTTTTTCGGGAGATGGGTGATCGTTGTTTTCATAGGGCCGGTCTAGGTCAGTGAAGGGTGATAATAAGATGAATCCATTCAGTCTGTCTCGTACTATGTGAGTATTTTCCTCAATTACGTTCTCTCAGTACTCAACGGCGTAGCAGCGACCACTGCATACGCCGGTGTGCCGATTAAACCCCGTTGGCCGTTTGGCTTTTCGGAATGTAGGATTCCACTACACGAGGAAGTACCGCGATCAATAGTGCCCGCACACGATGCCAGTATGCCGATAGTAACAAAAGCGCAGCACCCATAATCACTCCCGTGATTGCAAAGCTATACCCCACGCCGCCGTAGGTTTTGATAATGCTGGATAGTGCATAGATAACATAACCGAGGGATGAAATCATAAACGCACGGCGATCAACAGTGATGGAAATCGATGTCATGAATAAATACAACACAATGATAATCGCCATACTCACTAAACTCTCCTCACCATTTAATATGCCTAAACTTGCAAATACAGGGTGAATAATCAACGGTGCTGAAAGCAGGTGAAGCCAAAACGCCACGTCCGATTTTCCCGTACGTCGTTCCGTATCAGAAGAATCCCAGACCATTGCCAAAACAAAGGTAATAAGTCCGCATACAAACAACACGGCAAATAGTAAAGATTTTGAATCTGGAAGAAAATATGCCGTAGTCGCGGCTATAAACCCAATCGCGGTGGCCGTGCCAGCGGCAACGGTAATAGGAACGCTAAAACGCAGCCAGTGGCAATAAGCACTAGCAGTCGCAGCTGCGGCAGCCGCAACGATAAATACAGCCTCGGACGAAGAGCCCAACAGGCTGAGGCAGAGTTTAAATATACCGCCAATAAATGTGAGCAGTAACACAATCGCAGGAAGCGCCATTTTTCTTTTCAGAACAAAAAACTCAGCCAAGCCCCACGATAAAACGCTAAAGCTAAAATAGCCCAAACTTTCATTTATGCCATTGAGTACCCACCAAGAACAAAAGAGTAGGAGAGTGCAAGCGATAACAACAAAAATATCGTTAAAGCCGCCGATCAGCCTGAGACTTTCTTCGTCGGCTGGCGGCGTGAGTTGGGATGATGAAACCAGGTTTTTAAACTCGGAAACCGAGGTCTCGGTAAAAATTCCTTTTTCTACTGCGTGGTTGAGGTCTTGGTTTGTGTACATGGTTATTCTCTATTCGTGTGAAATTTCTGATTGTGATTTTTTATCGATAGTGAAGATACTTTTTTAATTCCTTCTATCATGGCGAGTGTGCTTTCTTGGGAGTCTCCACCACCACCACCAACAACAAAAGTGAACGGTATGGATAGGTCTGACAGTTTACATGCAGCAAGTTCGTCTCGTGTGGCTGAGACGTTAATGCTTAATTGAAGTCTGCGAGGTACACGGTATCTCAAGCATGTAAAACCTATGAGGTTGGCACCGAGTCCGAGGGGCAGGGAAAGTGTTTTCATGACCTTCTGTTGCCATGGATGGCAACGGGGAGCGTACATGGATGTATTTACAGCGTGTCTTGAAAACACTTTCCCTGCCTCACGGACAGGCTAAGATGTCTGCACATCTTAGCCTGCAACGTAACAAGACTAATCAATTATATAAACCTATATGAGATCTACGAGAAATCGTTTAGCTGTTGACGCTCATTGGGGGGCGACCCTCAATCTTCCTGATAACTCTCAATAGAAGGGCAAGAACAAACCAAATTTCGATCCCCATACACATTATCAATCCGATTCACCGTAGGCCAAACCTTATAATCCTTCAAATAAGACAAAGGCTGTCCCGCTTCCTCACGCGTGTAAGGCCGATCCCAATCCGCGACCAAAACATCCTCCAAAGTATGCGGAGCATTCACCAAAGGATTATTGTCCTGCGGATATTCCGAACGCTCAACCGCATCAATCTCCTCCTTAATCTTAATCATCGCATCACAAAAACGATCCAGCTCCATTTTCGACTCAGACTCAGTCGGCTCGATCATTAACGTACCCGCAACCGGAAAAGACATCGTCGGTGCATGGAAACCAAAATCCATCAAACGCTTCGCAATATCTTCCTCACTAATACCGCTGGACTCTTTTAGCGGGCGCAAATCCAATAAACACTCATGCGCAACAAAACCATTTTTACCGCGATACAAAATCGGAAAATCATTACCCAAACGATGAGCCACATAGTTCGCATTAAGGATGGCAAGCTCAGTGGCCTTTTTCATCCCCTTATTGCCCATCATCTTAATGTACATCCAGCTAATCGTGAGAATGCTGGCTGAACCCCAAGGTGCCGCTGAAATCGTACCGTTGCTTTCTGTAGTACCTGGCAATTCTTGCTCAGGGTGTGACGGTAAGAAAGGCGCAAGATGAGATTTAACCCCAATTGGCCCCATGCCCGGTCCACCACCGCCGTGGGGAATGCAGAAAGTTTTATGTAAATTAAGATGAGAAACATCGCCGCCGAACTTACCGGGTGCGGCCAAGCCAACGAGTGCATTCATATTCGCACCGTCGATATACACCTGAGCGCCGACAGAATGAATCAGCTCACAGATCGCTTTAATCTCTTCCTCAAATACACCGTGAGTCGATGGGTACGTCACCATCAAAGCGGCAATCGCATCACCGTGTTGCTCGACTTTTTCTTTGAGATCGTCGATATCCACGTTGCCACTGTCATCACATTTGGTGACGATAACTTTCATTCCCACCATTTGCGCCGAAGCGGGGTTAGTCCCGTGAGCCGAGGCCGGGATTAAACAAATATTGCGCTGAGTTTGGCCTTGATGTTCAAAGTATTTCTTAATCGCAATAAGACCCGCGTATTCACCCTGCGAACCCGCATTGGGTTGCAGGCTAATCGCATCGTAACCGGTACAGGCCTGTAGCATATCGTCGAGCTGAGAAAATAATTGGCTATAACCCGCCATTTGCTCAATAGGGGCAAAAGGGTGGATCTTGCCAAACTCAGGCCAGGTGACCGGAATCATTTCGGCAGTAGCGTTTAATTTCATCGTGCAGGAGCCGAGTGGAATCATCGCATGGTTCAATGCAATATCGCGGGACTCCAAACGCTTCAAGTAACGCAGCATTTCAGTTTCGCTTTGGTAGCGTGAAAAGATCTCGTGCTGTAAGGCATTCTTTTCACGTTTTACATTGCTGGGTATCGCTTCGTAGCTTTTCGCTTTTTCGATTAGCGCGTCGATATCCAATTCAATATCAGAATCATTAAATAGGGCTAACAAGTTTTGAATATCTTCGATTGTGGTGCATTCGTTAATACTAATGCCCACGTGGGAACTATCGATTGCGCGAAGGTTAATTTTGTTATTCAGCGCATTTTCGATAATCGTGTTTTGGCGATGATCGGTATCAATGCTAAGCGTATCGAAAAAGTGGGGGTGCTGTATGGCATAGCCCAGCTCTTGCAGTCCCATGGCTAAGATTTTAGTGAAAAGGTGAATGCGAGTCGCAATACGTTGCACCCCATCTGAACCGTGATACATGGCGTAAAAGACGCTCATCAAAGCCAGTAAAACCTGCGAGGTACAGATATTGGAGTTGGCCTTTTCGCGGCGGATATGTTGCTCGCGGGTTTGCATTGCCATGCGCAACGCTTTGTTGCCACGGGCATCGATGGATACTCCGATGATGCGGCCTGGTGTTGCGCGCTTGTAGGATTCTCTAAACGCGTAAAAAGCAGCATGTGGGCCACCGGCGCCCATGGGAACCCCAAAGCGTTGGTTGCAGCCAACCACAATATCGGCACCGAGTTCACCGGGAGGTGTGAGCAGAACAAGGCTCATAATATCGGCTGCAACGATAGCGAGTGCTTGCTTACTTTGGATCGCCTTGATGGTACTTTCGATGGGTTGGATAGCGCCCGTGGAGCCGGGGTATTGGATCAGTGCGCCGAACATTTCACTTTCTTGGTCGATATTGGCCGGATCGCCAACGATGACATCAAAGCCAAAATGCTCTGCACGTGTTTTTACAACGGCAATGGTTTGGGGATGGCAGTCTTGATCGATGAAGAAGGTATCGGATTTGTTTTTACGCGAAACCCGTTTAGCCATGGCCATCGCTTCCGCGGCGGCGGTGGCTTCATCGAGCATAGAGGCGTTGGCCATTTCCATGCCGGTGAGGTCGAGAACCATTTGCTGGAAGTTTAATAAGCCTTCCAGGCGACCTTGCGCGATTTCAGGCTGGTAAGGCGTATAGGCCGTGTACCAACCGGGGTTTTCGAGAACATTGCGGAGAATGACGTTGGGCACGTGTGTATCGTGGTAGCCCATACCAATGTAAGAGGTATGCACTGAATTTTTCTGGGCGATAGCACGAAGTTCGGCTAATGCCTCGTGTTCGGTTACGGGGTTACCCAGTGCCGAGGTGGTTTCTGAGCGTATGCCTGCGGGTACGGTCTTTTCGATTAATGCATCGACCGATGTTAGGCCCATGGCATCGAGCATGGCTTGGGTTTGCTTGGCATCGGGGCCTATATGGCGGCCGATAAATTCGTCTGAATGGATTACTTCTTCCAAGCCTGCTGGTACTGACATACGTTCGATTCCTATGGCCAAAGCGAGGGCGCAGTATGCGCTGTGGGCGAATACTCCTAGCAATTGGTCTGTTTTTAAGTCTAAAGGTGTGAAAAATAAGGGTGTAGAAACGCCGCGAAGTGTAGCAAAATACGGCCTAAATCGGTAATTTTTGTGCGAGTAATAGAGGAGTAAATGCGTGTTTTCGACGACCAATCTCGTGATCTTATTGGCGTGTATATCGATATTTGCGCTTCGATCGTATAAGAAGGGACTTTGGAAGGTCGTTTTGGGCTTTGCCGGGTTTGCCTGTGCGTATCTGGTGAGTTTTATCGTCGCTCCGTTTTTAGGCGGATTGGCCCTTTCTAACGGAGCGAGTGGCATTGCGGCGTTTTTGGTGGCGATGGGAGCCATCTTCTTTGTGATTTCCAGTTTGGTTTCGAGTGTTCCTGTGTACATGTACCCCTCGTTGAAAGATGTTTCGATATCTCAGCGTTTAATGGGCGCGGTACTCGGTTCGGCGACGGGGGTCTTTTTTGCGATTATTTTGATTTGGTTAGTCTCGGCCATGTCATCGGCTATGGGGTTGAAACCGAAGGGCGAGGATGGTCTGTCTGTGGTGCCAGACTTTCTCAGCCAGACGTCGACGAAGATTGTGTCTGCGTTGGTGCATACAGGTGTGAGTTTGGTCGAAAAAGATGAATACAAGGCGAGTGCCACAGCTGCGTTTATTGCTGCGCCTCACGTATTCACTGAGGCGTTTACCGAAATTTCGAAATCATCCGAGTTAAAAGATTTTTGGGCGGATGGAAAATCTCAGTTTCTAATGGGGGAGGGGGATGTCGATCAGTTAATGCAAGAGCCAGCGTTTAACGCTTTTGCTAATTCTTCCGGCGTACAAAAGTTGCTATTGGAAGGGAAACCAAAGGACGTATCGGCGAAAGATGCGGAGCGGTATTTAGCCACGCAGATGAGTTTTGTGTGGCGACGCATGCGGGATCTTCGGGGTGATGAGAGAGTGGCTGAAATTCTCGCGGATACTGAAGTGAAAGATTTGATCGCCAAACAAAACCCGATGCTTTTATTATCCAATAAAAAAATACAGTCGTTAATCGGCATTGTGATGGAGACTCCGCTTGGGGAGTCAATAGAGCCGCCGAATATTGAAATCGTAAAAGCCCCTCCAGCGACAAAGCGTGTGATTTATAAATGGCGCGCTGACAGTGGTGAGATGCGTTATACCGATTTAAAAAACACGCCGGAAGACAAGCGTGGTTTAGCTGAAAAAATTATGCATTAGGATTGAATATGAAAGAAAAAATTGGTGGGTGGAAGCAAAAGAGTGAAGAGACGGTTTACGAGAATAATTGGATTCGTGTGAGCCATGATGAAGTTATTCGCCCCAATGGCAGCGAGGGTATTTACGGGGTTGTGCATTTTCAAAGTCAGGCGGTGGGAGTGGTGCCGATTGATGACGAGGGCAATACGTGGTTGGTGAGTCAAAGTCGTTACACTTTGAATGAACGCACGTGGGAGATTCCTGAGGGAGGTTCGCCTTTGGGGGAAGACCCTTTGGAAACGGCGAAGCGAGAGCTAGAAGAGGAGGTGGGTTTGTGTGCGGCGGAGTGGGATTTGTTGTTGACCTTGCATACCTCAAATTCAGTTACGGATGAGGTGGGTTTTATTTATGTGGCGAAGGGTTTGTCGTTAGGTAAACAGTGTTTGGAGGATACGGAAGATATCGTGGTGAAGAAGCTGCCTTTATCTGAGGCCATTGATATGGCGATGCGTGGGGAAATTACCGATGCGATGTCGTTGGCAGCTTTGTTTAAAGTGGCTTTGATGAAAGTGTGAAAATCTATTTCAGTTTTCGTTGCTGTAAAGTTTTAACATTTGAGCGGGCGCTAACGGGGCACTATTATGGATGCCCTAGGCCTTGATATCACATGAAGTCCCTAGGAGGGGAGGCTTTTTTGGTAAGGCACGCTATAAATGCCTCTTAGTATGATCGGCCGCAGTATTCTCAATCGCATGCTCGGCTCTGGCTGGCTTCCGGCTTCGGCCTAACTCCTACTGCCCGATAGACGTCCTGCGCGATCTAATGCACCCCATTCACGGGGTCAATACGGTAGGCGGTCTTAGCCAAAGAGTATCCTTTCCTTTTGTTCTGCTAGTCCATAGCCCTGCATAATACCTAGAGAGATCTTCCCAATACACGCCGTAATATGACTATGTCCGATTGTGCTTTCTTGGATATACGTCCCGAAGTACTAGAGCGGACTGAAAACTTACTGAGGAGTGATTGATAAAAATGGATTCACTATTTTTCCAATTAACCCTGTGAGCTTAACCGGACCTTCCGAGATCAAGAGACAAAGGCAGTCTTGATTCTGGGCGGCTATGGGTTTGTGGATTTCTCCTGGTTTCTGTTCGATGTAATCACCGGGTGCGTAAATCCCGTTAGCGTCTGAAAAGCTTCCTTCTAATACGAGTGTGACTTCCAGACCTGTATGGTCGTGTTCTGCAACTTTCCCGCCGCTTTTAATCTTGAGGAAGCGGACTTCATACTTGTTTTGACCGGAGGTCAATAAAGCTGATTTTAGTTTGGGTGTCAGGGATGACCATTTTAATGGTTTATTTTTGGGGACGAGTTTTTGAATGACTCTGGGGAGGTGGCGAGTGCGTTCGTCAAGAGCTTGTTCGTCCGGCTTTTTATCGTCGTTGGGATTAGTGGGAATTTGTTTGTTAGTTTTGATGCGCGTCATGAGTTGCTCAAAACTATTTTCTTTGACGCTAATGGGGTTTGCCTGCTGTAGGACGGAGCCGCCAACGGTGTTGTATTCCGCAACTTTTTGTTTGCATTCAGGGCAAAGTTCAAGATGGGCGGATACGGGAATGCTGAGTGCCCAGGCGAGGCTGCCTGCTGAAAATTCGGCTAATGTGTTATCGGTGGGGTGGTAGTTAGCCATGGGGTTTACCTTGCTGAAAAAATTGAATGCGTTTGAAGTTTAAGTAGCCCGAGTCGGACGCGTGATTTAACGGTTCCGAGGGGGAGCTGTAGCTCATTTGCGATTTCGGTATGGGATTTCCCTTCCATATAAACTTTTTTGATGCAGCGAGACTGTTCGGAAGGTAGGGAGCTTAAGAGCGCCGCAACTTCTTTTTCTTCTCGGTTTTGCTTCATAAATACGAAGGGTTGGTTGTCTGTACTTTCGTCCCAAATATCTTCTGTTTCGACGGGGCTTGAGTTGATGTTGTGCTTGGCATATTTGCGAAGGTAGTCAATTCTGGCGTTCCGAGCGATGGTGAATATCCATGTACTAGCTGAGGCGCGGGTCGGGTCAAAGTAGGGGGCTTTTTGCCATACTTTAATCATAACCTCTTGTACGAGTTCTTCTGCGGCCTCTTCTGCGAGGAAGGTTTTGCTGGATTGGCAGAACCCTTTCAGTAGTGGTGCAAAGTGAGCAAACACTTCTGCGAAGGCTTGCTCATCCTGTTGGCTGACGCGCTTGAGTAAAACGCTCCAATTGTCGTCTCGTACATGGTTGGGTACGAGCTTGGGTGTTTGATATTCGTCGTGTGCCACTGAGTTAGCCATAGTAAGTGAATAAAGATCGATAGGTGATTATAGAGCCTATATTCCTTGGCCTAAACTCCTAAACTATAGGCGCTTACTTTTAGTTACTTTGCTTCTTATGACTATTTACGTACGTACTTGGCGTTTGGATGACTGTATCTTGCTGAAATATTACGGGTTTTCAGCTGTTACGTCAGTGTTTCAACGTTGATCGATATGGTATTGATCCAGAAGCCTGAAGTTGGCGTAAAACTTATCAAGTTGGAGAATTTTATCCTATGTCTCAGCTGATTGATGACTTTTATCGAGACTTTTCAGTTTCAAGTCTGGTCAATCTTGATCGTTTATATACCGAAACGGCGGTGTTTGATGAAGGTCCGATTCATAAGAATCAAGGTCGGCAGGCGATAGAGCGATTTCTTGTCTCTGTGATAAGGGAGTAATCGATTGTCGTTTTGAGTGTGAGAGCGTGGTTGAAGCTGAAAATACAGCTTTTATTGAATGGTTTATGTGTTTCCACAATGTGCGCCTAGGTAAGCATGAGGTTACCGTGGGTGGTATTAGCGTGATTCGCTTTGAAGAGAAGATTTTTGTTCACCGTGATTATTACGACATGGGGGGTATATGAGCATGTTCCGATTTTAGGTCGGGCGGTTCTTAATTTGAAAGGATAAGTTGGCCACGACGGTTTAATTTTATTTTAGATTTTTGTTCTAAGCGTGGTGTGAACGAATTGATGTGAGTGTATCGCGTGAGTAATAAGAATAACGAAAAACGTACTTTTTGGGTGACGGGGGCAAGCAGTGGCATTGGGCGAGAGCTGGTGCGCCTGCTAGCGATGCAGCGTCACTTTGTTTTTGTCAGTGCGTGCTCTGAAGATCCGTTGGCATTATTAGGTGATGCATACCCTGAAAATATTTCTCTGATCCCTATGGATTTAACGTGTCCGCATAGTATTGAAAAAGCTGGGGCGATATTGAAGATGCATACAGATCATCTGGATACGTTAATTACGTGTGCTGGAGTGTGTGAGGTTGACGATGATTTGCGATTGTCGTCTGATGGTTTTGAGCGTGTGACGCGCAGAAATTATTTAGGGTCAGTGGATGTGATACGCGTAGCGCTGCCTTTTTTACGTCAGTCTGAAAACTCTCCTCATATTGTGGGGGTGGGGAGTTTGTCTTCTGTGGTGCCTCTCCCTGGTATGGCGGCTTATGGAGCGTCTACAGCAGCGTTAGATTATTGTTTGCAAAGTTTAAAAATTGATTTGGCACACGAAAAAATTGATGTGTCAATTGTTCGACCGGGTTTCGTTGGCATGACTTTCGCTCAAGAAAATAATTTTGATCAGGTGTTGATGACGTCGAGTAAAAATGCGGCTGAAAAAATATTACATGTTTTACAATGCCGTCGACTCTTCTTTGATTTTCCGTTTCGGATCTCTTTCTCGCTTAAAATCATGCGAATTTTTCCGTCTATTTGGGTAAATTTAATCGCGCCTAAGTTTAGGCGGGCTGGGGGGCTGTGAGGAATATATTTTTTTGGGGGGGGGATGTTGATATTTGTTTAAATAAATATATCTATGGGTTTTAAGACTTTTTAAAATTATTTTTTCAGGTTTTTGATTTTGCTCTGCGCAAACATTTTATATTTATTTTGGCCGTAAACTCGAAATGCAAATGGTAATAAAATAAATAATATTATTTTATTAAATAGAAGTTATCCTATGGTTGATTACCTTTAAGTAATTTTGTGTGTGGAAAAATCACTGCATACAGGTGGGAGTTGGAATAGGTAATGTTATTCTTGGCTGCGAGCAGTCGTTGAGCGACTAAAAACTATTTTATTGGAAAATGTGGTGGATTCAGGAATTGATGATGTGTTTTTAGTTCTGGTATTTTATTTGTGTTTCTGACAGTTAGGGTTTAGCGAGCGCGTGATTAATGTTTCACATTTCTTATTCGCTAAACCAATATGTCGCGATTTTCCTAGGTTTGGGTCCGTTTCGCATGAAGCGTAGCATTGATTTTTCTGTTTCCCCTGTGAGGTTGTTCAAATCCCAATCTACCAGTTGGATTGGGCATTTGCGATGGTGTTTGTCTGTGTTTCTTGCTTGCGCAGAAAAAATTTGGCGACTTTGTAATCCGATGTTGTTGCGCTTAATTTCGAAAAACAATCTCGTCTCGCTTGTTCTTGTGTGCGTGAGCAGTAGCTGCGCAGGGCTTTGTAGTCGCTGACAATTTGTTTGGCTGTGTCAGAACTGACTTTTAGTTGTTCTGATTGCGCATGGGATGCACCTAGCATGCTTGCAAGGATTATGGATGATATCCAAAGGATATTTTTGTTTCCGGTTTTCATTCTGACTGCCTCTTAGTTTTGGTTGTCGTCAATCTCTATTTTTATTGTTTTTTTTATAGCGAGTTGGCGCAGTTCTGTTAGTTAACGGTTATCGTAAATCATGACGTTGTGTCGTGGCTGTGATCAATTCACCATACGCTTTTGTCTTTTACAAATAATATTATTTTTCGCGTTGTATTTGAACGATGTAACAGCTGTACATACTGTATTTGCATATTCCATTTTATCTTTTTCTATTAAATGTATATCCTTCTTGGTTATAGATTCTTGTATTACACTTATTGAAAATAAGTAAAAACAATTAACGGCGCCAATATATTGTCTGTTTTTTTTGATTCCGCAAAATGTTCGTTTTAATTTTTATTTCGTCAAATGTCTGTCGCATTAATCTCTTGTAATTACTTTGAAATGTTAGTGTCGAAAGTATTTACACACGAGAGCGATTAAAAAATAGCAAACAAATTGGATTTGTATAGAAAATTGTCAGCAAAAGACGTATTTATTTTTTAAAGAGGTTTTAAAGGCCAGAAATTATTTGGTTTCTGCCATTTTCCTTGGCTTTGTAGAGTAGTTCGTCTGAACGTTGTAATGCGGTATCAAAATCTTCGTTGTCGCGTAACTCGGTAATGCCGATGCTGACAGTGATTGAAAAGTTATGCTCTTGAAATCTGATCGACATTTTTTCGCACATACTGCGAATGCGTTCGGCCAATATTTTTGCGCCTTCTAAGGTTGCATCAGGGGAGCAGATGGCAAACTCCTCTCCGCCTAAGCGGCCAACAATGTCGTAGTTGCGTCTAGCGCCATGTATCGTATCAATTAAACTTTTTAATGCTATGTCGCCGGCGGCGTGTCCGTATGTGTCATTAATTTTTTTGAAAAAATCAATGTCGATCATCATGATCGATAGATGACGGTTGTGTCGGGATTTTTTTGAGGCTTCTTTTTTTGACAAAGTAAAAAAGTGGCGTCGATTATATATACCGGTTAAGAAGTCTGTGGTGGCGAGGGTATTTAATTCTATGTTGGCGTGTTCGAGTGCTTTTAACGCTGCGGAAAGACGTAGAGCTGAGCGCATTCGAGCAGCGAGTACGGGGTAGTCGATGGGTTTGGTTACAAAATCATGAGCGCCAAGGTCGATAGCTTGAACGATGCTGCTTTCTGTATCGCTGGCGGATACCATAATGACGGGGATATCTTTAGTGTCTTCATCGGCTTTGAGCGTTTCTAAAGTTTTGATGCCATCAATACCGGGCATGTGGATATCGAGCAAGATGATGTCTGGGGTGGGTTTAATTCGAGCGCGTTCTATGCAGGATTGACCATCGAGAGCGGGAATAACATCAAAATTGTCATCTTCTAAATCAAAGGTGAGCAGGGTGATGTTGTCTTGTACATCATCGACGACGAGAACGTGTTTCATATAGCAGCTGTAATAACGCGGATATTTTGAGTATAGGTTATATGTTTGACGGGTGACGGGTGACGGGTGACGGGTGACGGGTGACGGGTGACGGGTGAATTAATAAATAGACCTGGCCTCGGTAAATTATGTTTTCTAGGGTGCCCTCAGGCTGTGGCGGTGCGTGGTTTTAATCCAGTTTACTTATAAAGTAATTGGCTTCGCTATTCTTTTTTCGCACGAGTATTTTTGGGGCTATCTAGTGGAAAGTAACCTAGTGGTGAGTATTATGGGTGTTGAGGTAATCGAGTAAGGCTGTGCTGAATTGGTGAAGATCGCCGAGCGAGAAATTTTCAGCGTTCGGAAACAGCGCTTTTTGACTCGATGCTTCGATAAAACGATTTTTTCGTCGTCGAGTGGGGCTGGTGCTGAGGGCGATGTGGGTTAATGTCCAGGCAATGGTCGTACGCCAATCCACATCTGTCATGGTGCAGTAATGGCTTTGGACGATGTTACGCAATAGCCAGGAGCTGGGAGTTTTGATATTGGGGTTGTCGGCTTCGATGTCTCGTGCGAGACCTCTTAAAATTCGGACTGTTTGTTTGATTTCGAGCCCGCTGGGTAATTGAGGCCCGGGGCTAGAAAGGGCAATGTGAACGCCAGTATTCGTAGTGTTATGTATCGAATGTATTGGTGAATTTTCCACTGTATGAGCAACCCCGCCATTAGTTAGTGCCCATTTACAAGCAGGTGTCTACTCGGCAACTGCTCCTGCGTTGCTCTACCTACTGCATCCTTGCAGTCGTACGAACAAATTTAAAACGCCATCTTCACACGACTAAATATAGTTGCTTGGAATAACCAATCGCCCATATTTAGTGGTGTAAATCTGACACTTTAAATTCCTTCTCGCTACGACTCGGTTTATGGATGGGCACTAGTTAGTTGTTATTGAACTGGTTGGAACAAGGCGTCCTTGCCTTTAATAAATTACGTTTTACCAGTTTAAAGCACCGCCCGTCTGGTATTCGATTACACGGGTCTCAAAGAAATTCTTTTCTTTGCGCAAGTCCATAATTTCACTCATCCATGGGAAAGGGTTTTGTGCGCCGACATACGCTTCGGGCAAGCCTAATTGGGAAAGGCGGCGGTTCGCGATAAAGTGGAGATACTCTTCCATCATGGCGGCATTCATTCCCAAAACACCGCGCGGCATACTGTCGCGAGCGTAGGCAATTTCAAGCTCTGCACCTTCAAGAATCATTTGAACGGCTTCGGCTTGGAAGTCTTCAGTCCACAAATGTGGGTTTTCTAATTTAATTTGGTTAATAACATCGATGCCGAAATTTAAGTGCATGGATTCGTCACGCAATATGTACTGGAATTGCTCTGCGATTCCGGTCATTTTATTACGACGGCCCATGGATAAAATTTGGGTAAACCCACAATAAAAAAAGATGCCTTCGGTGACGGCGTAAAAGCCAATCAAATTACGCAGTAGTTCTTGATCTGTTTCTGGAGTGCCGGTATGAAAATCTGGTGCGCTAATGCCTTGTGTATGCTTGATACTCCAGGCAGCTTTTTTCGATATCGAAGGAAGTTCTCGGTACATATTGAAAACTTCTTGCTCATCCATTGCCAGAGATTCAACGCAGTATTGATATGCGTGTGTGTGAATCGCTTCTTCAAATGCTTGGCGTAAAAGATATTGCCGAGCTTCTGGGTTGGTGATGTGCCGGTATACGGCAAGGACTAAATTGTTTGCAACCAGGGAATCTGCAGTAGAGAAATAACCGAGCGAGCGTTTCACAATACGACGCTCATCATCGGTTAAGCCATCGGGGTCTTTCCATAGTGCGATATCCGCTGTCATATTGACTTCTTGCGGCATCCAATGGTTGGCACAGCCATCGAGATACTTTTGCCATGCCCAATCGTATTTGAATGGGACAAGTTGGTTGAGGTCAGCGCGACAGTTAATCATGCGTTTATCATCAACTTCAATTCGCGCCGCCCCCATTTCTAACTCTTCCAAACCTGGGGCTGGGTCCAAATTAGCTATGGCCTCTTTTGCGCGCGCGACAGGGTCTGATATTTCAGATTTTGTGCTGCCAGTAGAGGTGGTTTTAGCCTCGGGCACTGCTTGTTGCTGTGCTGGTCTAGAAGGTTGGTTTTCTTCTGTTGCTGCCTCTACTTTTTTTTCTGCTTTAGCTGTGGTTTCTACTTTATGTTCAGCTTTTGCGTTTGTCTCAATCTCGGATTTGTTCAGTGAGTCGAGAGTTTGTTTATTTATTTCCGCTTTTTCTGTGCTGTTCTGCGCTGGCTCTTCGTAATCATCCCAACTTAACATATGAGTTTCTTCCTAATGTTTCGGTATATTTTATAGTCTTTATGTGTTGTGAGTTCGGGGCGAGTAAACTCGCCCATCGAACCACCCCCCACCTGTAGTCGTTTACCTTATTGGCACGCTTCGCAATCTGGCTCATCTATAGAGCAGGCTTTTGGCACTTCAGCTGGCCCCGCTGAGGCTTGGTTTTGAGTGTCTTGCTGTGCTGATACGGCGTTCAGGGAGCCTGTATCGATGGTAGACTTCTCTGTAGTTGTTGCTGCTAGGGCACGGAGGTAGTAGGTGGTTTTTAAGCCGCGATACCAGGCCATGCGATAGGTGAGATCCAACTTTTTGCCGTTTGCACCAGCAATATAGAGGTTGAGGCTTTGGGCCTGATCGATCCATTTTTGGCGACGGCTGGCGGCATCGACTATCCATCGAGGCTCTACTTCAAAGGCTGTAGCGTAAAGTGCTTTAAGGTCGTCTGGGATTCGGTCTATTTTTAGCAGCGAACCTTCGTAGTATTTCAAGTCATTAACCATGACAGAATCCCACAATCCGCGTGCTTTCAAATCGTGTACAAGGTATGGGTTTACAACGGTAAATTCACCCGACAAGTTCGATTTAACGTACAGGTTTTGGTAGGTCGGCTCAACCGACTGGGATACTCCAGTGATGTTGGCAATAGTCGCCGTGGGCGCTATAGCCATAACATTTGAGTTACGCATGCCGTGTGTTTTAACGAGGTGGCGAAGCGAATCCCAATCCAGTGTGAAGGATTTATCCACTTCAATAAATTTACTTCCACGATGCTCTTCGAGTATGTCGAGTGAGTCGAGAGGTAATATGCCCTGGCTCCATAGTGAACCGTCGAAAGTGGAGTAGCTGCCGCGTTCGACGGCTAAATCACAGGAGGCTTTAATAGCGTTGTAGCTGATTAATTCCATGGAGCGGTCAGCGAAGTCGACGGCGTCTTGTCCGCTGTATGGTATGTGCATTTTATACAGGGAATCTTGGAAACCCATAATGCCAAGACCAATAGGGCGGTGACGCATATTCGATGTGCGTGCGGTTGGGACGGCGTAGTAGTTGATATCGATAACGTTATCGAGCATTCGAATCGCTGTTTTAACTGTTTTTGCGAGTTTCTCTTCGTCGATTTTACCGTCGATGACGTGCTGGGCCAAATTGACAGAGCCAAGGTTACATACGGCAATTTCTTCGTCTGGCTTGGTGTTCAGTGTGATTTCGGTACACAAGTTAGACGAGTGAACGACACCTGTGTGCTGTTGCGGGCTACGTAGGTTACAAACATCTTTAAATGTGATCCATGGGTGGCCTGTTTCGAAAAGCATGCCCAGCATTTTGCGCCAGAGATCGAGGGCTTTAATTTTTTTGCTGAGTTTGATTTCGCCAGCTTCGGCTTTACGCTCATACGCTTCATACTTCTCTTCAAACGGTTTGCCGTAAAGGTCGTGAAGTTCGGGGGCATCGTTGGGTGAAAACAATGTCCAGTCTTTGTCTTCAAAGACGCGCTTCATAAACAGGTCGGGTACCCAGTTGGCTGTATTCATGTCGTGTGTGCGGCGACGGTCATCACCTGTGTTTTTACGCAGTTCTAGGAATTCTTCGATATCCAAGTGCCAGGTTTCTAAATATGCACAAACAGCACCTTTACGTTTACCGCCTTGGTTGACCGCAACGGCTGTATCGTTGGCTACCTTCAAAAAGGGTACTACGCCTTGAGACTTACCGTTGGTGCCTTTTATGTAGGCCCCTAGGGAGCGTACGGGCGTCCAGTCATTGCCTAAGCCTCCAGCCCATTTAGATAACAAAGCGTTATCTTGCATTGCGCCGTAAATTCCGGCCAAGTCGTCGGGTATTGTTGTGAGGTAGCAGGATGATAATTGCGGACGAAGGGTGCCAGCGTTAAATAGTGTAGGGGTTGAACTCATGTAATCAAAAGAGGAGAGGAGTTCGTAGAATTCTACAGCGCGAGCATTTTTATTGTCTTCGTTTATGGATAGACCCATTGCAACGCGCATAAAAAAGACTTGAGGTAGTTCAATACGCGTTTCATTGCTGTGAATAAAGTAGCGGTCGTAAAGAGTCTGTAGGCCGAGGTAGGTAAATTGTAAATCGCGCTCTGGTAAAATGGCGTTACCTAGCATTTCGACATCAAAGCTTAAAAGCTCGGGTGAGAGCAATTCGAGTGCGATACCTTTTTCGAGGTATGAGGCGAAAGCTTTGGGGTAGTGTTCACTCATTTGGGCCTGCGTTGCAGATTCAGCAACTTCCAAAAACGTGAGGGCTTCAGCACGTAACTTGTCGAGTAGTAAGCGTGCGGTGGCAAAGGAGTAGTTGGGTTCTCTCTCAACTAAAGTTCGTGCCGCCATCACCAATGATATATTGACATCATCAAATGAAACGCCGTCATATAGGTTGCGTAGGGCTTCTTTTAAAATGGCTTCAGCTTCGACTTCTTCGAGGTCTGCGCAGGCCTCTGCAACAATAACTTTAATTCGTTTTACATCGAGTGGCTGGCTTTCGCCGTTTGGCATAATGACGCTGATATTGGGTACGTCGAGATCAACCTTTGAATCATGACCATCTTCTTCTCGTAATTTTGCACGTTCGGATCGGTAGATAACGTAAGAGCGCGCGACTTGATGCTCGCCTGTCCGCATCATTGTTAATTCGACTTGGTCTTGCACTTCTTCGATATGGATAGTGCCGCCAGAAGGCATTCTGCGTTTGAAGGTGGCGGTAATCTGCGACGTGAGGCTTTCGACGAGTTCGTGAATACGGCTAGAAGCAGCTGCCGTGCCGCCTTCTACTGCAAGAAAGGCTTTGGTCATTGCGACAGTGATTTTTTCGATGTCGTAAGGCACTACTTTCCCGTTTCGCTTAATGACGCGAATTTGTCCTGGTGCAGTGGCCGCTAGTGCAGCGTTGCCGGTTTGAGCCGCGGATGAGGCGGTGATAGAAGAATTCCCTGTTTGTTCTATTTCACTGGTTTGCATATGTCTCGACTCGTAGATCATTGGTAATAAAAATACAACTCAATAGCAGGTTCCTGTGAAGAAATACTGCTGATGAATTTCGTTAGTAATTGTGTAAAAAGTGTGTGCCCGTGATACCGGTTGTTATTTTTGTCTACCGATAAATTTCTGTTTGGGCTTTTGTATTAGTTTTCGTCAATTTTTGTTGTGTGCGTTGCACGTATTTCTTGTTATATATCAATATCTCACGCTCGTTTTTTCGTGCTGTTTATGCAGAGTACTTCTGACTCTAGTTTCACGGCTTTCGTGCGTAATTTGGTTATTCCCTTAAAAACATGCCCTGGCGGGATGTTTTTCATTTGACGTTATCCGATTCTTCTGGGCGCGCTTTTCTGCGTAGTGCTAGATAGTGCCTGAAGTGGTCTAAAACACCATATGTTGGGGTTTGTTTCGGATTAACTACAAGATAATGCGGTTTTGGGCGTTTTGCAAGGTGACTTTTACAGGGTTTACTTGTGGATAAAATGTGGGTATCTAGTGGATGAAGTGGACACTAACGTTATAGCTGGCGTGGAGCGGGAAAGGTAAGGTGACAGATGAGAAAAGTGGTGAAATATAATATTTTCTTCTTTCAAACCGGCTTTTTTATAGCTTAAAAAAGCCGGTTCAAATACTGGGGGTGTCAAGATCAAATATTGGTGATTAACTGTCCATCAAAAATAGTAACAGAGCCTTTTGAGCATGTAGGCGATTTTCGGCTTCGTCCCAGACAAATGAAATTTTTTCATCTTCAATAAGGTCGGCGCTAACTTCTTCACCGCGATGTGCAGGCAGGCAGTGCATAAACATGGCGTTCGCTTGAGCGCGATCCATTAATTCATGATTGACTTGGTAGCCGGTAAATTTTTCCACCCGTTCTTGTTGTTCACTTTCTTGACCCATGCTGGCCCAAACGTCGGTTGCCACCCAGTCTGCGCCGATAACGGCTTTGGCTGGGTCTCGAATAATTTCTACACGATCACTGTTGGCCTTAACGAGGGCTTCGTCGGGGTCAAATCCTTCTGGGCAGGCTATCTTTAATTCAAAGTCCCATTGCTTTGCGGCATTAATGTAGGAGTGGCACATGTTATTGCCATCTCCCACCCAGGCGACTGTCTTCCCTTGAACATTGCCGCGATGCTCGACGTAGGTTTGAATGTCGGCAAGTAGTTGGCAGGGATGGTAGCTGTCGGTGAGGGCGTTAATGACTGGAACGCGGGAAAACTGCGCGAAACGCTCAATAGTCGCGTGATCGAAGGTTCGAATCATGACGGCGTCGACCATGCGAGAAAGTACGCGTGCGGAGTCTTCTACGGGTTCGCCACGACCGAGCTGCGTATCGTTAGGCGATAGGAATATTGACCCCCCACCCAATTGAATCATACCGGCTTCAAAGGAGACGCGTGTGCGTGTTGAGGATTTCTCGAAGATTTTGCCGAGTACTCTTCCTTTTAACTTTTCTTCACGTTTGCCAGATTTTAAATCGCTTTTGAGAGCAATTGCTTGGGTGATAACTTGCTGTAGCTCGCTTGGGCTGAAGTCCAGTAAGGTAAGGAAGTGTCGAGTGTCCATGATCTAACCTAAAAATTTTTAGTGGCTGAGAAATTCAGTAATGAGCGCCGAAACTTTTTCGACAATAGTTTGTGCCTGGTCATCAGAAAGAATAAGCGGAGGTAAAAGTCTCACGGTATTGCCGGCTGTGACGTTGATCAGTATTTCTTGGGCCTTGGCTTGCTCTACTAGGGCTGTGCATTCTCGATCGAGTTCGATTCCGATCATCAGCCCTTTGCCGCGAATATTGGTTACTCCATCAAGAGAGCTAAGCTTTTCTGTGAAACCTTTGATTATGTCTTTCCCGAGTTTATCAACGTTATCGAGAAAGCCGGGGGCTGACAGTACTGTGACAACGGCGAGAGCAGCTCTAGTGGCTAGCGGGTTTCCGCCAAAGGTTGATCCGTGGTTACCGGGCTGGAGTATATTGGATGCGTCTCCACGGGTAAGGCATGCGCCTATGGGAACGCCATTGCCTAAGCCCTTCGCTGTTGTGACAACATCGGGAAGGATATTATCGTGCTGGTAAGCGAAGTATTTTCCTGTACGGCCATTGCCGGTTTGAATCTCATCCAGTATCAGTAGCCAGCCTTTTACGTCACATAATTTTCTGAGTTCGACAAGGTAGTCGCTTTTTGGAACATGTACGCCGCCTTCTCCTTGTATAGGTTCCACCATAATGGCGACTGTGCTTTCTGTGGATGCGCTGATAATTGCGTCGATATCATCATAGGGAACGTGGTCGAAACCGGATAGTAAGGGTTCAAAACCCTGTTTGATCTTCGGGTTTCCAGTAGCGGTTAGTGTTGCCATGGTGCGTCCGTGAAAACTGCCAATGGCTGTGATCATGTGGGGGGTCTTAATGCCTTTGCTATTGCCGAATTTTCGGGCAATTTTGATGGCGGCTTCATTGGCTTCTGCACCGGAATTGGAAAAGAACACTTTGTCCATTCCTGATAGCTCGACTAAGGCTTGCCCAAGTTGTTGTTGGGGTTCGATATTGTATAAATTTGAGCAGTGGGTCAGCGTCGCTGCTTGCTCGCATATCGCCTGTGTTACGGCTGGGTGGCAGTGCCCCAAGCCGCAAACTGCAATTCCGGATACTGCATCTAAATAGCGGCGGCCATCAGCGTCCCAAACGTAAGCGCCTTCGCCTTTTGTGAGGGTGGTTGTTCTATTGCCGTATGTATTCATAATTGCTGACGTAACCATAGTGTTATCTGTATACCTTGTGTAGGGTCCCAAATCTCAAGAACCCAAAACCAAAACAGGCAGCTAGGGCTGCCTGGTTAAGTTGCTAATCTTATAATCTATCTCGTTTTAGTTAAAGGGGTTAAATTCAGCTAAAGAGCAGTATTGCTGTGTAACTGGCGCAAAAATCACCGCTTAATACTGGTGAGGCTCTATTAAGGCTTAAGATTAAAAGTAAAGTACTAAAGTTGGTTTAACCTGTGGGTAGGGCTTGATGCTGAATACAGCGGTGTACTTGATGAATACTAGCTAGATGATGCTCGTTAGTGGCGTCGAGGGATATTACCTTCGAGGCATTGAGATATGACGTTGAGTAGGGCATCTTCATCGATAGGTTTGGTGATGACAAAGTCAGATCCGCTTTGAAGAATTGCTTCGCGTTCTTCCAGTATTGCATGGGCTGTAACGGCGATAATGGGGATGTTGGCTTGTCCCTCACCATTTCTAATGACTTCAATGGCTGTTCGACCATCCATACCGGGTAAAGAAATATCCATGAGCACCAAGGAATAGTCGTTTTCATTGAGCATCTTGAGGCCGATCTCTGCAGTCTCGGCGCAGTCGACGTCGTAGTTCTCATCTTCCAATAGCCAGGTCGTAAACTCCGCATTATCGGGGTTATCTTCCACCATCAAAAAACGAGGGTTTGGCGTGTTTGTTTGGGTCACATCGGCACCAGATTGTTGTGCTTCAGTACTGAGCATAAACCAAGAAAGTGACTCTCGCCACGCGGTGCTTGGGAATCACTAAAATACTCACCAGAAGTCTATATATGCAGTGCTAAGCATGGCTCTTTACTTCGTTGAGATACTGGGTTGGGAGTGTTTCTTTGTCTATAGAGTCGGTTTTTGCTTATGTTGAGTTTCCCGTCTTATTTTGGTTTTAAAAAAGTGGTTGACGGTGTTTATAATGATATTTGCTGGCCTTTGAACGTTTGCCGGACAGCTGCAGCTGCGATAGAATACGAATAGTTGAGTAAAAAGCTTGGTTATAGCCCCTTCAGCTCCCTCATTTTGTCGGTTTGAATGGATATTGATGCCATTTAAATCCCGGCTAAACGGTGTGCAGAGCGAATATCACTCCAAAGCTCCCTTCAACCCAGACAAACCATTTTCTAGATCGTAATTCTCTAGATGTAAGATTAAAGCAGCAATAACGAGGTCGTATATCCCATGGACATCATGGATACCATTAAGAAACAAATCGAAGATAATGCCATCATTCTTTATATGAAAGGCTCTCCTAATGCCCCGCAATGTGGGTTCTCGCAGAAAGCATCGCAAGCTGTTATGTCTTGCGGAGCGCGTTTTGCGTATGTGGATATTTTATCCAACCCTGAGATTCGTTCAGAATTGCCTAAATACGCCAACTGGCCGACTTTTCCACAGCTGTGGGTTAAAGGTGAATTGGTCGGTGGCTGTGACATCATTACTGAAATGCATGAGAACGGTGAGCTTAAAACTCTTGTGGACGACGCTGATCCCGGCGAAGACGACTCAGCAGAATAATTCACTCAATTTGTATCAAAGCACCTTAGCCTTTGCTTCTTAAAAGGCGGGTGCTTTTTTGTTTCTAAGCATCCCACATTCCGAATCCCGAATCCCGAATCCCGAATCCCGTATCCCGAATCCCGAATCCCGTATCCCGTATCCCGTATCCCGGCACTAAACTCCCTAAAACTTGTTGATATTAATTCTCATTACGATTAATATTCGCATCATTGAAAATTACACGGTTTATTGGGGAAGACATGAGCAAATTGTTAGCGATTGGCGCGGTTGCGTTATTGGGTACGGCGTCGACTGCCTTTGCGGCACCTAGCCAAGAAGAAATGTGGAAAATCATTCAGCAACAACAAGCTGAAATTACGAGCCTTAAAGAAGAACAAAAGAAGACTGATGAAGCTGTAGCCGAAACAGATAAAAAAGTAGAAGCGACAGCGGATGCGATCGAAGCAACAGGCGGCAGTATTCCTAAATCTTTACAGTGGGCTACAAACACTACTGTAGGCGGTTACGGCGAGCACCACTACAGTAACTATAAAGATTCGGGCGCTCCGGGCGCAGTGGAAAAAAACAGCTCTGTTGATGCGCATCGATATGTATTGTTTATCGGTCACAAATTCTCTGACACTGTTCGGTTCTTTTCTGAATTTGAACTTGAGCATGGTCTTGCTGGAGGTGGTACTGATGGAGAAGGTAATGCTGATAAACCTGGCGAAGTAGAGCTTGAGCAAGCTTACATTGAATGGGATTACTCAAATAACCATTCATTGGTTGTTGGTCAGTTCTTGGTGCCAGTAGGTATTCTTAATGAAACGCACGAGCCAAATACTTTTTATGGCGTTGAGCGTAATCTAGTCGAAAAAAATATCGTTCCGACCACGTGGTGGGAAAGTGGTGTTATGTTTAAAGGCCAGATCGCACCAGGTTTGAAGTATGATTTCGCTATCCACAGTGGTCTGCATAATGACGGTTTTAATATTCGAAAAGGTCGTCAAAAATCGGCTAAAGCAGTAGCGAACGATTTGGCGTATACCGGTCGTATTAAATACACGGGAGTTACAGGTTTAGAGGTAGCTGCGACACTTCAATACCAAGAAGATCTTACTCAGCGTGCCAATAATGAAGTGGGAGAGACTTCTTCTGCGACATTATTCGAAGCGCATGCGATCTACAATGTTGGCGATTTCAGTGTTCGTGCTCTAATGGCTGAGTGGGATATTGATAGCGATGTAGCAGAAGATACAGGCCGAGATGAGCAATCTGGTTGGTATATTGAGCCTTCTTATAAAGTTATGGATAACTTAGGTCTGTTCATCCGTTACAGTCGTTGGGATAATACTGCTGGCGCAACAGGTAGCGAAGCAAAGCGCGCTACTGACTACGGTCTTAACTATTGGTTGACCTCGCAAGTTGTCTTCAAAGTTGATTACCAAAATGCGCATGAAGATACTAGTGTCGATAGCCTCAATATTGGTGTTGGCTGGTCCTTCTAATTCTTGCTGAATTACAAGCAAGCAAGATAAAAGGTGGCACTGCCACCTTTTTTGCGTTGGACGATTTCATAAATGACAAAATATTGGTTTAGTTTTTTGCTGCTATTTCCGGCAATTGCGGTCTCGGAAGTTCTCAAGTCCTCAGAGCAGTTTATTGAAGAAGCTTTTGAATCTTCGCCAAAGCGCGAGGTTCTATGGCTTAATCAAGAGATAAAAGCTCAAGTCCGGAAAGAGATTGATTATCAGCTAAACCAATTGCGTGTGCGTTATTGGGCGCAGGGTTCGCGCACGGCATGGATTCTAGAAGAGGTTGGCAAGGAGGAGGTCATCACCATCGGTGTTGTTGTCGATAATGATAAAATCGAACACTTTAATGTATTGGTCTACCGCGAAAGTCGTGGTGGAGAGATTAAACATAGCTTCTTTACCAAGCAGTTTATTGGCGCTGGCTTAAAGCTCGCGCGTAATAAAATGGGTTTGAGTGAGCGAATCGACGGTATAACTGGAGCCACTCTTTCCGTGCGCGCGACGAAAAAGGTCGCTACACTGGCGCTCTTTTTACACCAGCAAACCGATTACGCCACCCATGTCGAGAAAAAGTAAGCTACGTCGCAACATCACCCTATGGCATAAACGAATAGGCTTAATTAGCGCCATATTTGTTTTCATTCTGAGCGCTACAGGATTCCTCCTTAATCACACGTCAGACTTCTCTCTCGATAGTCGCTATATCACTTCTTCTTGGCTGCTTAAGCTTTATTCCGTTGAGAGTCCTGAACTTCGCTCGTATAAGCTGGGGGATGATTGGGTGAGTCAGGCGGGTGAATCGCTGTTTTTTAATGGTGAATACTTGTCTGATTGTGGTGGGCAGTTGGTTGGTGCAGTTAGCTTAAAAAATTATTGGGTTGCCGTTTGCAAAGAAAGTAGTGTTCTGTTTTCGTTTGAAAATAGTGTTATTGAAACTGTTGATGATGCGTTCGGATTACCTGTGCCCATTGCGAGGGCGGGTTTGTGCGGTACTTATGTCTGTGTAAGGAGCGGCGGGGGCGATATTCGGCTTAATTTTGAGTCGCTGGAATGGGAGGGCGTGACTGACCAAAAAGTGCTTTGGTCTCGGCCTGGCCAGCTTCCGGGGGATATGGAGGCCGCTGTTGAATTGATGTCGAAGTCCAAGGTGATTAGTGTAGAGAAGGTTGTTCTAGATCTTCATGCGGGTCGATTCTTTGGTTGGGCTAGTCAATTCCTTGTGGATGTTATGGCGTTGTGTTTTTGTTTGTTTGCTGGTTCTGGGGTTTATGTTTGGGCTTCAAAGCGTCAAAAAAAGAGTCTTTAGTCTTAATCTATTTGAGTGTGAGTAGCTATTCGTCTATTCCCTTCTCTGTCCAAAAAATAGCGTTACCTAGGTATGTTTAAAGGTCCGTGGCTTTGTCTGTAATCTTCAACTATCTTCATTTGTCCGCGTTATGATCAGAGTCGTTTAGGTTTTTCGGCGTACTCTTGATCTTCGTAATACCAAAAGTGTTTGCTTTGCTGCTATAGGGCGGAGTTTTGTTCGGGTTGCTCTAATAGGCAGGGAAGGAGCTTTGGTAGCTGCTGTCCAAGAAGGTAAAGGGCGAACTGGTCGTTGGGTTATGGGATTCGTATGGATAGAGGGTTTTACGCGCGAATAAAAAGGGCGCCAATAGGCGCCCTTAACAACTCTTACTTAGTTTGAGTATTAATACTCATAGCCTAGAGTTAGAGTGATAGTGCGAGGATCGCCGTAGTAGCCGAGGATTGCATCTTCGCCCGCTGTAGCTGGGAAGTTGTATCCGCCTGTACGATACTCTTCGTCAGCAAGGTTTTTGCCGCTAAGAATAGCTGTCCAGCTCTCTTCTGGAGATTTCCAAACTACGCTAGCATCGATTAGGTCATAGCTTTCCTGATCGATGATAGATTCAGTAGCTTCAAACATGCGAACATCATCACGGAATGAGTATGCAATATTGAATTGCAAGCTGCCAGAGCTGCCAATATCGAGATTGTAAGAAGTTGCGAGTTGGAAGTTCATGTCGGGAGCGTTCTGCATGCCCCATGCTTCATAAAAAACACCATTCACAGTATTGTCGTTTGCTCGGTTTATGACGGTTAGTACTGGGTCGCCATCTCCGTTAACTGCACCGGTGGGAACTGTTTCGTCAACTGTGTCGAACTCGGCATCTAGCAGGCCTAGAGCCATGTTGATTGTCCAACTTTCAGTCGCTTGGAATGTAGCTTCAAGTTCAAGACCTTGGATTGTTGCTTCACCAGCGTTCACTACTGTCGACGAGAAGAATGATGGAGCGGGAGCCGGTGATTGAACAGTAACTTGCATGTCCGTGTAATCGGTATAGAAGAGTCCCAAGTTCAAGCGTAAGCGATTATCAAAGAGTTGAGTTTTTAGGCCTGTTTCATAAGTGACTACAGTTTCTGGGTCGAAACCTTCGACTGCATTTGGCTCAACAACTGCATCGGTACGCATATCAAATCCGCCAGACTTAAAGCCCTCAGAGTAAGATACGTATACTAAAGTCTCATCATTCAACTTGTAATCAAGTTTAATGGTGGGAGAAAACTCATTCCATGAATCATTCATGTCATTTTTATCAAAGTCTGTACGTGTAGCTACAAGCGTATCGTACTGGGCTAAGCCATGTGTTAAAGCTGAACCTTGGCTAGTTGTGCCTGGTATGGAGTTAGCTGTAACAATAAAGAATCGTTGAGCGAGTGCAGATTTTTCATCTCTTGTGTAGCGACCGCCGGCAGTTAGGGTTAATGAATCTGTGAAACTCCAGTTAACATTAACGTAAGCCCCGGTACTTTCGGTGTCAACTTCGCCGTTAACGCCGTTGCTGAATGCGCTGCCATCAAGAATTGCTCCTGAGAAATGACCAAATAGGGCATCAAATGCGCCAGTTGCAGTGCCGTCGTAGTAGAATAGGCCACCAACGATAGCAAGGCTATCCATTGTGTAGTTAATCTGTACTTCAGCTGTAGTTTGCTCGTCATTGTAAAATGCAGGAATGTCAAAAGAATCTAGTGGGGTACCGTCGAAGTCGATAAACGTTTTAGTTGAGCCTGAGCGGTTAGCCAACACAAACTTTGATGAAAGTTCGTCGGTAATATCATATTGAACAGTTAAAGATACGCCTCGAGACAGAACTTCTTGCTCTTCAGTCATTCCACACTCTGAATCATAAACAGATTCGCGAGGTCCAAAAAATTCACCGTTAGGTCCGGCAACAGTGTTGTCCGCGAAACGCGAACCACAACGGCTGTTTGAAGTATCTTCAAGAGCGTCAGCGGCTACGCGAATAAATAAAGAGTCGGTCGGAGAGTATTCAACAGAAGCTCGTGCCGCTTTAACGTCTTTATTGTAGTTTTCTTCTGTACGGTTGAAAGTTTGGTCAGCAGGGTCGTAGTCTTTATATTGAGTGCCGAAGCCGTCTCTTTTCAAGATGCCAACTGCAAAGCCAAAATACAGCTCATCTTCGATAAGAGGTATTTGGTTAGCGACTTTAATGTCGTTTTGACCTGCAGTACCAACAGCAACTTTAACGCTACCGCTGTGCTCGCCAGTCATTTTCTTAGTGATGTACTTAATCGCGCCACCAATGGTGTTTTTACCGTAAAGAGTACCTTGTGGTCCACGAAGGATTTCTAAACGCTCTAGATCCATAAGATCCATAACCGCGCCTTGAGGGCGAGCGATGTAAACGTCATCCAGATAAACACCGACGCCTGGCTCGAAACCCCAAAGAGGATCTTGTTGGCCGATACCACGGATGAACGCAGTAAGAGTAGAGTTAGTACCACGGCTAGCGCGCAATTGTGCGTTAGGAGTACTTTTTTCGATATCGATGATAGTTGATGCGCCAGCAGCTTCTAATTGAGCTGGAGAGAACGCAGTAATAGCAATAGGAACTTCTTGTAGGTTTTGCTCACGCTTCTGAGCAGTAACAATAACTTCTTCTAGCTGAGGAGCTGCGAAAGTTGGTACCGAGATCGGTAACGCAATCGCCACTGCAACCGCAAGCGGATTTAAAAGTAATTTAGTTTTTTTCATGATGCACACCTGTGTGGTTATCTATTAGTTGATGTTTTATTTTTTTGATGATGTGTTTATCCGGAGCATTCTAATGCTATTCCACTTCTTGCAGCAAGCTTAAATATCGTGTCTTTTTTAATTTACTGTTTACTAATAAATGATGCTCACGACGCACCTGCAGCAAATCTGATCATTAATTAACCTTATTTTTAATTTTCTACTGTTTTCTAAAATTCACTTCACTCAAGGTTGTAGCGGAACTACACTCATCACTCGTTAACACTATCTTTAACAATAAAAGTAAATAGATTTTTAAAAGGCCAATTATGATTAGTGTGTTGGGATTAATAACGGCGCTTGTGTTGCTCGTAATTTTAACGATCCGCGGAATGAATTTGATGATTGCGGCGCCATTCTGTGCGATTCTTGTTGCATTGACCGGGGGTTTGCCAATTATTCCTGATGTTACGCAGACTCAAAGCTTTATTACTGTGTATATGGATGGCTTTGCTGGGTTCCTTGGCGCATGGTTCTTTATGTTCTTGCTGGGTTCTTTGTTCGGTAAGTTTATGGAAGAATCGGGCGCTGCCGATAAAATCGCGTTAACAATTGTTGATTGCCTGGGAATGAAAAACGCCGTTGCGGCAATTATTATTTCTTGCGCGATTATGACTTATGGCGGTGTTAGCTTATTTGTTGTGGCGTTTTCCGTTTACCCAATGGCTGTCAGCTTATTTAAAAAGGCGGACTTACCACGCCGGTTTATTCCTGCTGCGATGGCTTTTGGTTCTGTAACTTTTACGATGACTTCAGCGGGATCGCCAGAAATTCAAAACTGGATTCCGATTAAGTATCTGGGTACTACCCCGTATGCGGCATGGGAAGTTAGCTTGTTTGTCGCGATCTGTATGGCGTCTTTTGGCTTTTGGTGGCTAAGTCGTATGGTTAAAAGTGCTCTTGCTAAGGGGGAGACGTTTTCTGCGAGAAAGGATGACCCAGAGCCAAAGGACTTGGATTCCCTTCCTCCTTTTTGGGCTTCTATTGTTCCGATCATCACGGTATTGATTATCACGTTTATCTTTCATGAGGAATACGCGCAATATTCGCTGGTTATGTCTTTGGCCTCCGGCTGCCTGGCGGCTTGGTTTGTGACCCATCGCAGTATGGAGGGCTTGGATCGGGTTGTGGCACAGGGCACAACTGGAGCCGTTATTGCGATTGCGAATACTTCGGCGGTTGTTGGTTTTGGGTCGGTAGCGAAAGTCTCACCGGCATTTGATATAGCGGTTGATGCTATTACTAGCTTGCCGGGCAACGAGCTGATTGGTGCGGCGATTGCGGTAACGTCTATTGCTGCTATGACGGGGTCAGCATCCGGTGGTCAGAGTATTGCGTTACCGGTATTGGCGCCACACTATTTAGACGCCGGTGTTGATCCGGAGGCATTGCACCGAGTTGTGGCGATATCGTCCGGGGCTTTGGATAGTTTGCCTCATAACGGCTATGTGGTGACTACAATTCGAGCAATTTGTCATGAGACACACAAGGCTGCATATGGCCCCATGGCCGCATTGACGGTGGTTATTCCTATGATGGGAACCATTTTAGCTCTTGCCTGCTTCATTCTATTTGACTAATTAGTTCCGTCACTAAGTGGACGGCCAATGCGAGCGCATTGAAAGCGCTATCTATGCACCGCTGGATATTGTTGCTTGGAATGACTAACGTGGTCATAACTGGCGGTGCAAATCCATTATGTTCAATCAGCTCTTGCTATACCCTTGTGGTATCGGCGGGTACCAGCTAACTGTACATGAGAGTTTTGTTCGGTTAAGGTTTTCGGTAACTACGAAGCCGGTATTCAATTGCTTTGAATGCTGGCTTTTTTTTGTGCGCTAGAATTAAAGAAATACCGTTCCATGCGAGCAGGGCTTTAATTTTTCGTAGAGAGCTGTAATACGGAGTAACTAGTTTATGGTGCTAAATAGTAAGGGCTATAGGCTGTCGTTATTCGTCCTGTTTTCCGCGGTGATTTTTACGTCATGTGCTGTCTCACCTGTGAAGTCTAGCAACGGGCAAGCTCAACACCGTACGGCCTTTATGTTGGGGGGCGTCTCAAAGCTCTACTATGATGGAGAGTTTAATGACCTAGCCTATGGTGGCTTGGGTCTTGATGCTATTCGTAATGGTGAGGCGCCTGTTGTTTCCGACCCGCTACGTCCTTCGATCTCTGATTTACGCCGTTTGGCGATCTATCACAATATTCGTTCATTGTCTGCGATGTCGGATAATGCCGGTTATGGCTCTCTTTACGCCAATTTTGATCTAGCTGCTAGCCCGGTTAGCGGTTACGAATTTATTGCTCCTTTACTCTTTGATGATGGCCAAGTTGCCTCTGTTTTCATGCTTCAGGTACCCGATAATTTTGATTGGGACCATCCTTGCCTTATTTCGGCGGCGTCCTCCGCATCACGAGGAATATACGGAGCTATAGGGGTTGTAGGGCTTTGGGGCTTGGATAAAGGCTGTGCGGTGGTGCATTCTGACAAGGGCACTGGTACAGGGTTTTACTGGTTAAGTGATGATCAAACAGTTGATGTAAGTGGGCAGATTAATAAGCCCAATGAAAATTCTCATTTTATTGTCGATAATGTCAAACAGTTTGCTCAGGCTTACCCAAACAGGGTCGCAACAAAGCATGCGCATAGCCAAAGAAATGTGGGGCGACACTGGGGAGGGGCAGTTCTATCGTCAATAGAGTACGCATTCGAGTTGCTCAATTCTGAATTTGGCGGACAGAAAAGGTTAACGCCGGAAAATACATTGGTGATTGGGGCGGGGATCTCGAACGGAGGAGGGGCTGTAGTTGTTGCTGCCGAACAGGATAAATCGCAATTTTTCGACGGGATAGTTTTGGCCGCGCCGAATATTCCGGTACCGGCTGGATATGAGTATCAATATAAAAGTGGCGAAGCAAGGAGTAGACGAGCTGCTCAGGAGACTCGTTCCCACAGGGTGACCGTACTTGTCGAAGTGGGTTTTAATCTGGCGCTTTACTTGCCTTGCGCTGCTTTGTTTAGTGGAGAGCCCACCCATCCTGAGGGTCTGAACGCTCATTGGCAGGCATTACTTGAAACGAGATGCAATAAACTCAAAGCTGCCGGTTTATTGTCTGGAAAGTCCTTTCGGGAGCAGAGCTTTGAATCTCTCCAGGTTTTAATACGTAGGGGGTATCCTGAAAGCGCAAATACCATGGCAACAACATTTGCACGCAATTTGTTATGGAATTCTTTAATGCTGAGCTACACCAGTGATTTGGGAGGGTATGGGGTTGGCGATCATTTATGTGATTACAGCTATGCCTATGCAAACTCCGAGGGGGAGCCTATCGTCACTCCTGATGAGGTAAAGGCGCTAGTTTTTGGTCGAACCCGGGGCAGCTTGCCAGCGTTGGGTATTCAGATTATGAACGACGCCAGTGCAGATGGCCCACGTGATCTTATGCATTCAGTTGATGCGGATGGTGTATTGGATTTGGGCTTTGATAATGTCATGTGCATGGAAAAACATTTGTTCTCTAAGCGTGTGCAAGACGGGTTAACGGCCATTCAAGCCTCAGGTAATTTGCAGGGGCTTCCCGCAATTATTGTGCATGGCGAAGCCGACAATATCATTCAGGTTAGAAATACGTCGCGAGCCTATGCCGTATTAAACTCTGAAGTGGAAGATAATTCTTCTTTGGTTTATTACGAGGTTAAAAATGCGCAGCATATTGACCGGCTGATTGATTACCCTCCATATAAAACGCAATACATCCCCTTGCAGTTCTATTTCGAAGAAGCGCTCGACTCTATGTATGAACACCTAACCGAAGGTACAGCTATTCCCGCGAGCCGTGAAATTTTAACGGTTCCGGCTACCGAGAAGGAAGAAAAGTTGACACGTAAAAATTTACCCTCTATTACTTCTGGTAATACGAACCCTATCGAAATTAAAAGTGGAGTTTTGGTTTTTGCCAATTAACGTATGCTAAGCCAAGGTTATATTGCTCTCTGGTCGATTGGGTATCTGTGTATACTTTTTGTAATTGCGTTTTGGGGGGATAGTCTTCGGGAGCAGGCGATTCGCCGGTATAAGCCTATAATTATTGGTTTGGCGGTTACCGTTTATTGCAGTGCATGGAGCTTTCATGGTGTAGCTGCTCAGGCTGTTAGTAAAGGGTGGTATTTTCCTCCTACCTTTCTGGGGGCCATTCTATTGCTAGTCTTTTTCTGTCCCTTAATAAAAAAACTAATCGCGGAGAGTAAGCGAGCGAATATCACGTCCATTGCAGATTACCTGTCAGTGAGCTACGGAGGTTCCCGTACTCTCGGTGTTTTAATTACACTGGTTTCTATAGTGGTTTTGGTTCCTTATCTTGCTTTGCAATTGAAAGCGATTACTCAGAATTATCATTTGCTGGCAAGAGCTGAATTACCGTTTGATCAAGCTTTCACAGAAACCACCCACATGGGTACGGCTTTTGTTGTTGCTCTCTTGTTGGGGGCTTTTGCCATGATTTTTGGCTCTCGCAACCAAGACGTTAGGGAGCATCATAATGGTTTAATGTTGGCTATTGCATTTGAATCGATAGTTAAGCTGGTGGCTTTTGTTGTATTGGCCTTGTTTGTATCGATGGTTATGTATGACGGCCTGGAAGATATTTTTTTCCAGGTGGCGCAAAATGATGTTTTGATGAAAGAACTCGTTGAGAGGCGTGAAGGTGATGGCGGTTACCTCACCGCCATGATATTGGGTTGTATTGCTATGGTGTGCTTGCCCAGACAGTTTCATGTGCTGGTTGTCGAGAGTGAAAATCCAAGTGATATTAATACCGTCCGCTGGCTTTTCCCTGTGTACCTGCTCGTTTTTGGTATGTGTGTTTTACCTGTAGCGTATGCGGGCATGCTGCTTTTTCATGACTTGGGAATTAGTTCTGACCAATATGTTTTAGGGATTCCACTAATTGCTGGCCGAGTTGACTTGGCTCTTCTAACCTATTTGGGTGGTTTTTCAGCGGCCAGTAGCATGGTGATTTTAGCTTGCGTTGCGATGTCGACAATGGCGTCTAATGAGCTGGTTATCCCTTTTTTATCTCGCTTCAATTTAATTGATTTACAGAATAAAAATAGAGCGCATCGCACAATTAGAACGGTTCGTCGTTACGTTATTTTCACCTTGCTTTTGTTAGCGTATGGGTATTATCGATTACTTGGTAATCAGGCAAGTTTAGGTGCTATTGGCTTTTTGTCATTTTCTTTGGCCGCTCAATTTTTCCCATGTTTGTTTTTCAGCTTGATATTAAAGTCAGATCGAAGGAGTGAATTGGCCGTTTCTGCAATTGTTGGTATTGCCGTGGGGTTAGGGGTTTGGTGTTACACCTTATTTCTTCCCGCGTTAGTGGATGCTGGGTTTCTTTCTCAGCAGTTTTTAGATGAAGGACCGTTTGGGGTTTCATGGTTGAGACCAACGGCGTTATTTGGCTTTGAGATTTTTAGTGATTTATCACATGGTGTGTTCTGGAGTTTATGGGCGAATGTAGTCAGTTTTATTTGCTTGTCGAAAAGTCCCTTAGCCTACTTTCGGGATGCGACGTTTAGCGAGGGGCGTGCAGCCACAATGCTTGAGTTAAAGTTATTATTGACGCGCTTTTTAGGCGTTGACCAGACTGAGTTAGCGTTGAAGGAATACCCTAAGTTGGCGGCTGCGCGCGGCTACGCAGATAGCGGCGATGTCAGCGTGGTCGAAAATATTCTTTCCGCTGTGGTGGGTTCAATATCAGCGCGAAATATTATTGAAACATCTTTTACGGGTGAAGCTGAAAATGAAAAGTTGCTGGATAAGGCCGCGCAAATATTTCAGTTTGGACGAGAATTGCTGCAGGAAAGTATCGATAATATTAGTCAGGGCATTAGCGTTGTTGATTCACAGTTAAAAATGGTTGCGTGGAATCGTGGTTATTTAGATATCTTTGAGTACCCGAAAGGCATGATGCACGTGGGCTGTAATGTGGCGGACTTACTTCGTTATAACGCAATATTAAATGGCCTGGAAGGGGGAGAGGTTCAGCACTTTATTGATAAACGCTTGAAGTTAATGGCTTCAGGCAGTGCCTATATTCATATCTACACACATTACACTGGACGGGTATTGGAAATCCAAGGGGCTCCTATGGGAGAGGGAGGTTTTGTAACAACCTTTACCGATATTAGTAACTATCAAGAAACGGTTAGCACGTTAGAGGAAACGAGGGCAACCCTAGAGTCTCGCGTGAAGGAACGGACAGAAGAACTGCAGTTAGCAAATCGAAAATTACGTGATGCAAACCATAAAAAAACACATTTTTTGGCTGCTGCTGGGCACGATTTGATTCAACCTCTAAATGCCGCAAAGTTGTTTGCCACAGCACTGACCCATAAAGTAAAGGACCCTGAAACCACAAAGCTTCTTCACAATTTAGATCACTCTCTTCATTCTGCAGATGCGATTATTAGTGAGCTCCTAGCGATTGCGAAACTGGATTCCGGGGAAATGCAGGTCAACGCGAAAACATTTTGTATTGGGGATCTACTGCGTTCGCTGCATAAGGAATTTTCTATCATTGCGCAAAAGAAGAATATTGAACTGCGTTTTTGCTATAGCTCTTTGGCAGTGACAACGGATGAGCAGTTATTGAAACGAATTTTGCAAAACCTTTTATCAAATGCTATTCGCTATACCAATACAGGTAAAGTGATCATTGGTTGTCGGCGGTCGAAAACCACCAGTTGCATTGAGGTGTGGGACCAAGGAAAAGGCATTCCCGAAAAAGAGGAAGAGAATATATTCAAAGAGTTTCATCGAATAGATAAAAACGAGCAAGACGGTGGCTTAGGTCTGGGCTTAGCAACTGTGCAGCGTTTGTGTCAGTTACTCGAAGTGAAAATCAAAGTGGAGTCTAAGGTTGGCCAGGGCAGTGTGTTTCGTATCGTGCTGCCGCGCACAGAAAAACGATATGTGTCTGCGTTAGATGGCGATGAGCAGGCTTCTCCTCGTGAATCTGTTTTGTCGGGGATGAGGGTTCTGTGTATCGATAATGAAAGTACTATTCTTGATGGTATGAAGGCTGTGTTGGAGACTTGGGGTTGTGTTTTTTATGGGGTGACGGAGTGGTCGGATATTTTACCGTGGGAGCCGGATGCTTTACTTGTGGATTTTCATTTAAACGACGGTATTACCGGTATTGAATTAGCTGAGCGATTTCACGCTAAATATGGGGATGTTAAGCCGATCGTGGTGATTTCTGCAGATCAGAATAATGATGTTAGAGAGCAGGCAAAGTCGCGGGCTTATTTCTTTTTAAGAAAGCCGCTCAAGGCGGCTTCTCTTTGGTCTGTGTTGGCGCGTATCAATGATATGAAAAGCCTTGAGGGAACCGTTGCTCCTCGTCAATAAGTGGCAAAGGTTAATTTAACTGATGCTTTTCTTCAAAAATCCTTGGCTTTCAAAAAACTTTAGGGTGTCTTTAAAAATTGTGATTTTTTGTGAGGGCAAGGAAATACCACGCGGACACTAGCATGGATGCCAGTGCCAGGTCGCAGCATTAGCGCAGGAAGCGCGTAAGTAGAATAACGCAGGAGCAGTTATCGAGGAAGCCCGGTCCGAGAGTCTCAGTGTACATGGTGTACACCGGAAATCGAGTACGGAGCCGATGCCGTCATCGCTAAAAAGTATTTTTTAGAAATGCCCTTTAGTCGTTAGCAGGACTTTCAAATTTTTGTGAAAGTAAAATAACTTCAGTGCGTTTTCTCAAGCCCAATTTCCGTAAAATCGCGGTTACATGGGATTTGACTGTCGTTTCAGTAATGTCGAGTTCAAAGGCAATTTGTTTGTTTAGCATGCCTTGGCTGAGCATTGAAAAAACACGAAATTGGTGCGGCGTCAGTGAGGCAACGCGACGAGCTATGTCTTTCAGTTCCTCATCTTCTTCGCTTATTGTTTTATCAAACCAGGGTTTGCCTTGAAGAAGGTCGCCAATCACTTTTTCCAGTTCGTTTGCATCTAAAGATTTAGAAAGAAAGCCGATTGCGCCGAGCTGCTCTGCATGGCTGATCACTTTTTGACTATTGTCCCCAGAAATCATTGCAACAGGGACTTCGGGAAAGTAGCCGCGCAAATTGACTAAACCGGCAAATCCGTTGGTCCCGGGCATATGCAGGTCGAGAAGTACAAGGTCGGGATCAACATCTGACTCCAAATAGCTGTGAACTTCTTTAATGGTGTTGCATGAAATACATTCAACTTTTTGGGGTAAATTACTAAAATTATTAATCGTTTGTATAAGTGCGCTACGAAACAGCGGGTGATCGTCCGCGATGATAATTTTTATTGTCATTAGGGCCTCAAATTAATCTACGACTCTAAAATGGTCGACGATTCATCAGGGTTGGTGTCGAAATATATTTGTCTCAAAAAATTCTGGCTTACAGTATCGAATTACTGACGCTCAGAACGCTGAGGCGTAAGAGTACAGTGTCGGGGTATAGAGGCATAAAGTACAGCGCAAAATTTTGCGTGGCAATGGCTCAATGGCTTATGACTGTAAGGGTGTCGGGTTTGAGGAACGGGAGGATGGCCACATTTCAAGGATGACCTCCTCAAGCGCTTTAGCCGCTACAGATAACGGATAGCGCCGCCTTGTAATAATTCCTACTTTAGGTTGAATGGCAGAGCCTTCGATTTCTCGGCATATAGCCCCCATCTCTTCCATTTGTTCTTTGCATAATGCCGGGACAGCGCTGACGCCTAAGCCTTTTGATACCAATCTGCCGATGGTTGCCAGCTGGTTGGTTTCAAACGAGACAGATAGGGATAAGGCATGCTTTGTCAGGGTATTTTCGAGCAGTGTTCGCATATTGGCTGGCTTTTGGAGTGTGATAAACCCGGATTCTAAAAGAAACTTCCAGCTAATAGTGGAAGGGGCAAGGTTCTCCATGGATCGTGGTAATACGGCAATAAAGCGATCTTGAAATATTGGAGTAAAACTCAAATCCTCACTCTTTCCCGGGTCAAATATTATCCCGATTTCGACTCGGCCGGATCTGACCAGTTCGAGTACTTGTTCCGCGACGACATCTTGAACGCTGATATTCACCGATGGGTGCTGTTTTTTGTATTCTACAAATACAAGGGGTAGCTGGTTACAGGCAAAAGAAGGCATAGCAGCAATTGAAATCTTTCCCCGTCTTAGTAAAAAGTGATTGCGCACATTTTCGATAGCGGTATCCCAGTCATTTAAGAGCCTCTTGGCGACAGGCAGAAACTCCCTACCTTCTGGCGTCAATGAGAGCGTTCGTGTTGTTCGGGTGAGTAAGGGGCCGCCTATGTCCGTCTCTAGATTTTTGATCGATATGCTCAATGCTGGTTGAGATAAATTGATCGAGCTGCACGCTTCGGCAAAGCTCTGGCTGTTGGCAATGGCTACGAAAGCCCTTATTTGCTTGATTGTGCTCATAACATGACCGGGATTGATAAATAATATAAATCAATTCATCAGATAAATAAAATTGATAAATATAAGGGATTACTGCATTCTTATCAAACTCATCATAATAAGAACATTTGCGCCGCTGTCATTACCAAAATATTTGTAATGATGGGCAATCTACAAGTGGTTTGTGGGTCGTTGGTGTGGAGAGGCTAATTCTCTCTCAGCTATATACTCACTAAACTGTCTGCTAACCCAGCTATTAATGCTGTAGAGTGCGGTGCTTCAACAATTGATGGTCTGTATTGTATTCGGATTTCTCTGCTCGCTAATCAAATCAAGTGAGAAGGGGGTATCGTCAATGATAACTAAGAGTTTGCCTCATTCGAGGCACGTTAAATACACATTAAACTAACGGGGCTAATAATGAGCAAAACCGTATTTGTGACCGGAGCAGCCAGTGGTATCGGTCAATCAATCGCTGAAAGATTTGCAAAAGAGGGCCATAAGGTCATCGTAAGTGACTTGAACATGGTGGGAGCACAAGACGTTTGTGACAAGCTAACCGCTGAAGGTCTTGCAGCTGAGCCTTATGAATTAGATGTTAGCAATATGGAAGCAATTGCAAAAGTGGGTACGGATTACCCTAATATTGATATCTTGGTTAACAACGCCGGTATCCAATTCGTAGCGAAAATCGAAGAATTCCCAGCAGATCGCTGGAGTTTGTTGACCAATATTCTCTTGGTTGGTCCCGCTATGCTGACGCGTGCAGTCATTCCGGGAATGAAAGAACGAAACTATGGCCGAATTATCAATATCGGCTCAGTTCACGGCTTGATCGCATCGCCGTATAAAAGCGCCTATGTTGCAGCTAAGCATGGCCTGATAGGCTTTTCTAAAGTGATCGCTTTAGAGACCGGTGAGTTCGATATCACAATCAATACTATTTGCCCTTCTTACGTTAAAACGCCTCTTGTTGAGAAGCAAATTGCTTCAACAGCTAAAGAGCATGGTATTAGTGAAGAAGAAGTGGTGAATAACATTATGTTAGCGCCTATGCCTAAGAAGGCATTTATTTCACTGGAAGAGCTTGCTGAAACAGCATTGTTCTTGATGTCTCCAGCGGCGAGAAATATCACTGCTCAGACAATGGTTCTTGATGGTGGCTGGGTCGCTCGCTAGTTAGCGCTTGATAACCCTGGCGTTGTACGACAGTTTGTGCGACGTTAGGGATGTTAGTGATGTAGTGATAATAGTTAGGGTCTCAGCATGAAATTTAACGTCGAATTGGATATTACACCTGCGGAAGTGAAAGAACTTTTCGAAGGCAATATGGATGTTTTGCAGCGTTCGCTTGTAGAGCTTTTTATGGGGCAAATGTCCCAAGTCAAATCCCCAAGCGCTGATATGGTGTCTTTCTGGCAATCCATGGCTGAAAAAAGTACCGCAATGTTTGAGCAGTATCAAAACACAACTAATGCTGCAGTTCCGCCAAAGAAATAAATACACTTCACATCCGTATCGTTCTCAAAGATTCGGCTCTTGCAATTTCCATCTCCAAACTCTCAGTGGTCTCCAATGAATACAGAAGACAAGCACAAGATTTTAGATTACGTCGATAAGTTTAGCGGCGTTTTTAACAATATGATGGAAGAAGTTACCCGGCGCTTGATGACGAATCAGTCGGATTCTAACTTTGAGAGCGTAATTAAAGTCCCAGATGTTAACTCTCAAGAGAAAGCTTCTAGTGTTAAAATTGACCCCAAGCGCTTTGTGAGCCAGCAGTTAAAATTTCTGGAAAAACAAAAACAACTTTTGGAAAATGCCTCGAAGGTCTTTTTGGGGGAAGAGTTTGTTCCCGTTATTAAGTCAACCAAGGGCGATAAGCGATTTAGTGATGACGACTGGACGGGTAACCCAGCATTTAACTATATCAAGCAAGCGTATTTACTCAATGCTGAATACATGAACCAGTTTGTCGATGCGCTTGAATTTGAAGATAAGAGTATTGAAGATCAGGTGCGCTTTTATACGCGGCAGTTTATTAATTCGATGTCTCCCACCAATTATGTTCTAACTAACCCTGAGGTTTGCAGAGAAATCCTTGCTACAGATGGGCAAAACCTGGTCAAAGGTATCGATAACTTCATGCGGGATCTAAAAGATAGCCCAAAGGAAGTGTTTAGGGTGACCCAGGTCAATAAAGATGCTTTTGAACTCGGGAAGGATTTAGCTTATACCCCTGGAAAGGTGATTTTTGAGAACGAATTGATTCAATTGATTCAATACACGCCAACGACAGAATCTGTGTACGAAATACCGTTATTGCTCATTCCCCCCTTTATCAATAAGTACTACGTCCTGGATCTTGATCAAAAGAAATCCATGGTTGCCTGGTTAGTGGGGCAGGGTTTTACCGTTTTCATAGTTTCATGGATTAACCCGGACGACTCCTTTAGGGACTTTCCATTCGATGATTATATTAATAAGGGTGTAATTACAGCGCTAGATGTTGTTGAGCATATCAGTGGGCCAGAGGTTAATCTTGTTGGCTACTGTGTCGGCGGCACGCTTTTGGGGATTACCCAGTCTTACCTGACCACTCAGGATGATACGCGTATAAAGTCCTTAACCTTTTTGGCGACTCTTTTTGACTTCTCTGAGCCAGGCGAAGTGGGTACTTACCTTACGAACCAGCTTATCCCAATGCTGGAAAAGTCCGTGACTGAAAAAGGTCTCCTTGACGGGCGAATACTCGGGCTTGGTTTTAGCTTACTACGGGAAAACAATCTGTTTTGGTCCTTCTTCATTGAAAACTATTTGAAAGGGAAGGATCCCGTCCCTTTCGATATCCTTTACTGGAACAGTGATTCGACGAATCTGCCGGCAGAGGCTTTTCTGTTTTACCTCAGCAATATGTACATTGGAAACAAGCTGATAGAAAAGGGTGGCGTGAGTATCAACAGCACGCCGATTGACCTTTCTACCATCAATGTGCCCAGTTATTGTCTGGCTGCGCAGGCTGACCACATCGTATTGTGGCAAGCGGCATATAAGAGCGCTAAGATCCTAGGCGGTGATGTCCGCTTTGTCTTGACCGAGTCTGGTCATGTTGCTGGGGTTGTAAATCCTGCAAGCAAAGGTAAATACGCTCACTGGGTCAGCGCTGAGATGCCTGATGATGCAGCTGGCTGGCTGGCTGGCGCAACTCAACAGGCCGGGTCTTGGTGGAATGACTGGAATGTCTGGCTAGAAGAGCGTTCAGGTAACAAGGTTAAAGCGAAAAAAATCGGTAATAAAAAACGATATCCAGTGTTGGATTCTGCGCCTGGAAGCTATGTTAGGCGACGGCTGGATAACGATTAGATCGGTTTTTTAGGATGAAATGACTCGAAAAACTAGGATTTAGCGAAAAATCGTTCATACTTTTCTCATATCTCAATGAAGTGGTTATACTCACGGAGCGGAACAAGAAACCCTTTTGAATGTACCGATGTGCCTTAGGATTGGGCACATTACAGAGATATGAGATATACACGTGATAACGATAAAAAAATACCCCAATCGACGCCTCTACGACACCTCGCAAAGCCAATACATTAACCTTGAGACGATACGTGCTCTTGTGATGTCTCATAATGAATTTAAGGTCATTGACTCTAAAACCGAAACGGACCTGACCAAAAGCATACTCCTACAAATTATCAGTGAGCAAGAAAATAACGATTCTCAGTCACTGCTTACAGAATCTGTACTCAAGCAGCTCATTCGTTTTTACGGCAGTGAGATGCAGGGCTTTCTTGGTCAGTATTTAGAGCAAAGTTTGTCCACCTTTATTGATCGTCAGGATACAATGCGCGGTGTGATGCAGGATATGATGGACGCCTCCCCTATGAATGTTTTCAATCAGATGATGGAGAAGAATATGTCCGTTTGGGGTAGCTTTCCATCACCTGAAGACCAAAAAGAAAAGCCAGACGACAACTCAGAAGATCCCGAATAAAGGCTCTCACCTATATAGCAATTAAGTATAGCTACGGTTTGTGCGTTGCAGCAAAACCCCTTGACGAGCCCTAGGCAGCTTCGTAAACTACGCTTGAATTTTGCATCGCAGCAAAAGAAATCACACTACTGATATATAGAGACTACTGAGGAATATATAATGTTAGATAAAATTTTAGAGCAAGCGCAAAAAGCATTCCAACCCGATAACGATTTCGTTGCTCGTTCGACTAAAGCGTTCGAAGAAGCTACTGAAAAGCAAAAGACTTTTTTTGAAGGTATTGTCAGTGACAACATGGCCTTCGTTAAAGAGTTGAGTGCTCAGAAAGACTTTACTGGCTTCTGTGAGCTCCAAAAGTCATATATGCAAAACATCCAAGATAAAATAGCTGCAGCTTCTAAAGAAGCGTATGAAGCCTTGAGCTCCAGCCAAGAGCAGGCTGGTGGTTTTTTTAAGACAGCTACTACAGCTTAATTGAAAGATTTGCCTCCGTGCTATTTCTGATAGTGTCGAAGGATTTCTACCCGTTGAAAAGCCTCGTTTAAACCGAGGCTTTTTACGTTCAGACGAGCTATTTTTAGAATCGTGACAGGCGTAACATTTATGTTGCGACGCAGCGCACATGATTGACCTTTGGTTTTGGGTAGCATAGACTTGGGTCTAAATATTGCAGTGCAGCAGATGCGGTTTTAAGATTTTAGTTTTCACTAGTGAATGGGCGTTTTTTGTTTTGCAGATTTTTCATCGGTGACTCACTGCTTTTTATATCCCGCTAGCAGGTCTTTTGAAGTAAAAAGTCGCACTCAGTCACATCTTGGCGCGAGCGTCTTTTTGGTATGAAGCGTTGTTGATTTAGTGCTGGAATGGTCGTCGAGATTGACTATTATTGGTCGTATGTTTTGAGGTTGTGAGACAGCTACGAGATGGTTGTGAAAGAGCTTCGAAATAGATGAGCTGCAGGTGAAGTGCAGTCCGTATTAATCTAGGTAGCCTACAGCCCCATTAAACTGACCTACTATGATCTACAAAATAGAACAGTAAAACAGCAATTTTAAGAGGAGCGAATGTTATGTACGGTAAAGTATTTGAGCAAGCCGGTTCATTTTTTAAGCCAATGGCTGAAATTATTGAGTTGAACACGGAAATTTTTGAGTCGTTGAGAACCAAACAGACTGATTTTGTGCAAGAAGTTGTTGCTGATAGTATTGAGTATGCGAAGGGTTTTAGTCAGCCCAGCGCCGACATTGATACTTTTGTTGGTGCTCAGCAAGCGTACTGGGAAGGTATAAGGGCTAAATTAACGTCAAATGCACAAGATAGCTTAGAGCTTATCACTGATGCGCGTGGCAAAGTGGGAGGTTTGATTAAGGGGGCATGGGACGCAAATGCTGTCGCAGTCACTGATGTTGCCAATACAGCTGAACCTGTTGATGTTGCCAATGTAGCTGAATCTGTTGATGTTGCCAATGCAGCTGAACCCGTTAAGGCTCCGTCTAAGAAAAAGCTTACCGGGAAGAAAGCGGCTCTTAAGGCTAAAGCGGCAAAAGCAACGGCAGAGTCAGGCATCTCTGAGTAGTTGCTGCTTAGCTTCGTCTCTCTAGAAAAGGCCCGTTGAGATAACGGGCCTTTTTTGTTTTAAGCAATACTATTGGTTTTTAGTCTGGTACGTATTATCCGTGGGTTGAATATCTGCCCCTTAATACATATGCTGGCCACCGTTTATCGATAACGTTGAACCGGTGATAAAACCGGCATTGTCAGCCACCAGAAACTCTACACCTCTGGCTATTTCGTCAGCTTCTCCTAGTCTACCGACGGGGATTTTCGCAATTATTTTTTCGAGTACTTTTTCCGGAACTGCTCGCACCATGTCTGTAGAAATATAGCCGGGAGCAATAGCGTTTACCGTGATGTCTTTGCCTGCACCTTCTTGGGCTAAAGCCTTCGTAAAGCCGTGTATCCCCGACTTGGCTGCGGCATAGTTCACTTGCCCATACTGTCCTGCTTGGCCGTTGACTGAGCCGATATTCACAATACGTCCAAAGCCATGCTTGCGCATACTGTCTATGACATTGCGGCACATGTTAAAGCATGAGCCGAGGTTAGTGTCGAGTACGGATTGCCAGCATTCTGGGCTCATTTTGTGAATGGTGCCGTCACGCGTGATACCTGCATTGTTGATAAGAATTTCGATGCGACCGAGGTCGGCTGTAATTTGTGCTACAGCTTCAGCACAGGCGTGGAAGTTAGAGACATCGAATTTATATACAGGAATTCCGTACTTGTCTTTAAATGCGGCGGCGGTTTGATCGTCCCCTCCATAGCTTGCTGCGACTGTGTATCCATCCTCTTTAAGACGAACGGAAATGGCTTCTCCGATACCGCGGGTTCCACCAGTGACTAGAGCGACTCTGCTCATAAGGTTCTCCTAAGGTTTTGTCTGAAATCAGTTTAAATATAGTGGTGACTGAGTTGCCAGTCGTTAAAAGTGGCAAAGTGACACCGTTTGAATTGTGCTGTGCGTTCGCGAATGGCAGTCAACTTGTCCTCAAGTTGGCTCGGTGAAAAAGAGCGAGTTTCGCTCGTTTAAACCTGTGTCAATCGTTCAAATATACTTCTAGCTTTCAAAGCAAAACTTAAAACAATACAAAGTAAAACTTAAGAAAGTAGAAATAGCGCAGAGCTGTCCCCCTTAGAGTCGTCAGATGTTACAGGAATTGATATCGATTTAAACGAATTGCAGTAAATATTGACGCCTGTTTCAATAGCTTTGGCGCTTAGGAATCATATGTTTGTGTTTTTGTGAACTTGCCCCAATATTGCTCTTTCTTTATTGCTATCACGAGATGTGAATGATGAATCCTAATATCGTCGAAATTACGCCTGAAAACTCTCAAACTTTATTGGTGGAGGAGTCCTATAAGCGACTCGTATTAATCGATTTTTGGGCAAGCTGGTGTGAGCCGTGTAAAAACTTGATGCCGATATTGGAAGCGTTAGCGGAAGAGTATGCTGGCCGGTTTTTATTGGCGAAAGTTGATTCTGAGGCAAATCAAGGTATTGCGAGTCAGTTTGGTGTACGCAGCTTACCTACGGTTATGTTAATGAAGGACGGTCAGCCTGTTGATGGTTTTACGGGATTGAAGCCGGAGTCTGAGATTCGTGAACTGTTGGATAAGCTACTTCCCAAGCCTTGGGATCTGAAATTTAATGAAGCTTCGGCCCATATTCAGCAAGGGGAGTGGGATCAGGCTTATATTCTGCTGAAGGAGGCTTATGACCTTTCGGGGCAGCAGGGCAATATAGCCATTACCTTAACTGGTGTATTGACTCAGCTTAAGCGCTATAGCGAAGCTGATAGTATTCTTTCGCTGGTCAAGATGGCCGATCAAGATACTCTCTATGAGCAGGTGAAAGCTGAGCTGGAGTTGGCTCAGCAGGCGCAAAAAGCACCTGAATTACAAGCGCTTGAGGACCAGTTTGCGCAGACGCCAGAGGATAAGACTGTCGCATTTCAGTTGGCGGTTCAATACAGTCAAAACGAATTCAAAAAAGAAGCGCTGTCACTTCTGTATGACATCATTAGGGAGGATCTTAATTATCAAGAGGGAGAGGCCAAAAAAATCTACTTAGACATTTTGGCTGTATTGGGAAAGGGTGATCCGATTGCGATTGCGTTTCAACGAAAGCTCTTTACCTTGCTCTACTAAAGCGTGTGACGACCTACTCAGCAGAGTCGTTATGGTGACCTGCTTAATAGGAGGTCACTAATTGATAGGTCCATATCAATAACCTGGATTTCCTTGGTATCAGTGGCATAATGGCTCGCCTTTTTGCTGCTCCTAGCAAGTGACTTTAGGCTTTACTCTAGGCTTTACGTTTTTTCAAAACTTTAGTATAAATTTTCCAAAGCTTTACTAAAACTGAGGACAACAATGCAACCTGAACTGAAACCCCAAAATCCGAATTTTTCATCTGGTCCGTGTAGTAAGCGCCCTGGATACAGTGTTAACAACTTAAAACTTGATACTCTTGGTCGTTCTCACCGCTCTTCTGTCGGTAAAGAAGCCTTGGCTTTAGCGTGTAGCGATACGGCCGAAATGCTTGGCTTGCCTGAAGGTTATCGTGTCGGGGTTGTGGCGGGTTCTGACACCGGAGCTATGGAAATGGCGATGTGGTCTTTACTTGGCGAGCGTGGCGTTGACGTATTGTCGTGGGAATCATTCGGCAAAGGTTGGGTGACGGATATCACCAAGCAGTTAAAACTCGACGATGTGCGCTCTATGGAGGCTGCTTACGGCCAATTGCCAGATTTAAGCGCCGTGGACTTTGCACGTGACGTTGTCTTTACGTGGAACGGTACAACCTCTGGTGTAAAAGTGCCTAATGGTGATTGGATTGCCGATGACCGCGAAGGTCTTACAATATGTGATGCGACCTCAGCAGTTTTTGCGATGGAGATTCCGTGGGATAAAATTGATGTGGCTACGTTCAGCTGGCAGAAAGCTCTAGGCGGAGAAGGTGCTCACGGTATGCTGATCTTGAGCCCTCGTGCAGTAGCAAGGCTGGAGAGCTATACACCCGCTTGGCCAATGCCGAAAATTTTCCGTATGACAAAAGGCGGAAAATTGATTGAGGGGATATTCAAAGGCGCTACGATCAATACACCTTCAATGTTGTGTGTTGCGGATTATCTGGATGCATTGAGCTGGATCAAAAATATTGGCGGTGTGAAGGCCAGCATTGAAAAGTCACAAGCAAACTTAGCGGTTATCGAAAAATTCGTAGCTAAAAATGACTGGATCGACTTTTTAGCCGAATCCAGCGAAATCAATTCTAACACCAGTATTTGTTTAACCCTTAAAGCTGAGCCAGATCAAGTTAAAGAAATGGTGAAGCTCTTAGATAAAGAAGGTGTTGCCTTTGATATCGGCGCATATCGTGATGCGCCAGCGGGTATTCGTATCTGGGGTGGGGCGACTGTAGAAGCTTCTGATTTGGAAAAGTTGATGCCTTGGATGACGTGGGCATACGAGCAAGTTACACAATAAACAATCTATTAACCTTAACTGTGTGAAGATTAACTATGTTTCAGATTCGTACCTATAACAAAATTTCAGATAAAGGGCTAAGCCGTTTCGACGATACATACAACGTTGGATCGGATATTGAAAACCCTCAAGCATTGCTACTACGCAGTCAAAAATTGCACGATGAAAGCTTGCCTGATTCGGTCATGGCCGTTGCAAGAGCGGGAGCGGGAACTAACAATATTCCAGTAGATGAATACAGTAAAAAGGGAATCGTCGTATTTAACACGCCTGGAGCCAATGCGAATGCAGTTAAAGAGCTCGTTTTGTCCGGGTTGTTGCTGAGCTCGCGTGGCATCATGCAAGGAAAGTCTTTCGTTGATACCTTGGGTGAAATGACAGATGCAGCAGAAATGTCAAAGTTGCTCGAAAAAGAAAAAAAGCGTTTTGCCGGTAGTGAATTGGCGGGCAAAACTCTGGGTGTTATTGGTCTTGGTGCTATTGGTTCAATGGTCGCTGATGCGGCGCTAGCGTTGGGCATGGATGTGCTGGGTTTTGATCCTGCGTTGTCAGTCGAGGCGGCATGGCGCTTATCCAGTGACGTAAGGCGAATGGAGAGTGTTGAGGCCCTGTTGGCAGAAGTCGATTTTCTTTCATTGCACGTACCAGCAATTCCAGCCACGAAGCATATGATCAATGCTGATACCTTGAGCTTGATGAAACCCACTGCGGCGATTATGAATTTTGCTCGGGATGCTATTGTCGATGCTCAGGCGGTTGTTCATGCGCTCGATAATGAAAAGCTCCGTCAGTATGTTTGTGATTTCCCAGAACCTTGCTTGATTAATCACTCTAAAGTTGTTGCGCTACCGCATATTGGTGCGAGTACTGCGGAGGCTGAAGAAAACTGTGCGGTGATGGCGGTTAATCAGCTGCGTGATTATCTTGAAGACGGCAATATCGTCAATTCCGTCAATTTTCCGCAAACCGCAATGTCTCGTGGCGATACAGCTTGCCGTATTACCTTTACCAATGAAAATGTTTCGGGTGTGCTGGGGCATGTACTATCCGTATTTGCCGACAGCGATGTAAATGTCGTGGATATGGTGAATAAAAGCCGGAATAATGTGGCTTACAATATTTTGGATTTGGCCAGTCGTCCGTGTGACGAACTGATTCAAAACCTCAAAAATGTAGAGCACGTTATCTCTTTGAGGGTACTTTGTAGTTAATCCTCTGATTTTTATCAGAATATTGACTAAGGCTGTTAAATTTCGCTTGAAAACTTGTTTGAAGTTGCGATAATGCGCAGCCCTCGGAATGAGTTTAATTCCGTTGTTTTAATGGTGGCCCAATTGGTCCCCTCGCGACAATTCGCTGTGAACTCCGCCAGGCCTGGAAGGGAGCAACGGTAGCAGTATAATTGGGCGCCGGGGTGTGGCTGGTTGGGTCTCCTCCATCTTTAGTAACTTTTTTATTCACGGTTGTTGTTTAATTTATCGTTACTGTTTAGATTTAGAGCGATTCACTAGGATCGACCTTTCTAGAAAGATCTACCGTTACAACTTCATCCACGCCGTACACTTCCGTTTGCGTTATAATTCGACGCTTACAAGACTAATCTTTAGGTTTCAAGGTTCGATAATCGATGAGCTATCAGGTGTTGGCCCGCAAGTGGCGCCCTCGTATATTCCGTGAAATGGTTGGCCAAGAGCACGTGCTCAAAGCGCTAATTAATGCACTCGATCATAATCGACTGCATCACGCGTACTTATTTACTGGGACGCGCGGGGTCGGTAAAACTACGATTGCGCGAATTCTGGCAAAGTGTCTTAACTGTGAAACAGGCGTGAGTTCTGAACCGTGTGGCGAATGCTCGGCTTGTAATGAAATTGCTGAAGGGCGATTCGTTGATTTAATTGAAGTGGATGCGGCTTCGCGCACCAAGGTTGAAGATACCCGTGAATTGCTCGATAACGTCCAATACGCGCCAACGCGTGGTCGCTATAAAATATACTTGATCGATGAAGTTCATATGCTCTCCAATCACAGTTTCAACGCCTTGTTGAAAACTCTGGAAGAGCCGCCCGACCATGTAAAGTTCTTGCTGGCGACAACCGATCCGCAGAAGCTGCCTGTCACGATTCTTTCGCGTTGCTTGCAGTTTAATCTCAAAAATATGAGTTCGGAACGTATTGTTGGGCATTTGCAGCACGTCCTAACCAAAGAAGCCATTCCCTTTGAGGAAGCTGCACTGTGGCCACTATCAAGGTCGGCGGATGGCAGTATGCGCGATGCGCTTAGTCTGACGGACCAAGCAATAGCCTTTGGCGGCGGTAAAGTACTCGAATCCGAAGTCAGCATTATGCTTGGGTCTATCGATCGCGTATTGATTGAAGAAATTATGCAGGCATTAGTTGCTGCAGATGGTCCAGCCGTCTTGGCTGCTGTGGCAAAATTTGCTGAGCATGCGCCAGATTATGATGCGGCCTTGGCGGATTTGCTCACGCTCTTGCATCGTATTGCGATTGCCCAAGCCTTGCCTGAAGCCCTGGATAATAGTTATGGCGATCGCGCTCAGATATTAAAATTTGCCAGTGAGCTTACGCCGGAAGACGTGCAAATGTTTTATCAAACGACTCTAATTGGCCGCAGGGACTTGTCCTTGGCTTCTGACCCTAGGATGGGGGTCGAAATGACGTTGCTAAGAATGTTGACGTTTAAGCCTCAAGGCCTTGTTGATGTGCCGACCACGTCGCTGCCTAACTCGGGTGCTCAAAACCAAGAAAAGCTTGTGGCGGAGGCCGCCGTCCCGATAAAAAAGCCGATAGTTGAGCCGGGAAAGCCCGCGCTCGATGGTAATACTCCCGGCGGAAGGGCTGTTTTGTCTTCTCTCGTTGGTGAGGATGTGCCAAGGCAAGAGCTGGTAACGCCAGAACAGTCAGTCCAAGAAAAGCCAATAGAACCCAATACCGGTTCTATTGATAGAGCGGTTGCAAGCGCTCTTAAAAACGGAAGTGGTTCAGAGCTCTCTGATCAGGGTCGAAGTTCTCCTGCCGCGTCTAGCGAGACCCCATTAGCTGTATGTTCTAAACCTTCGGAGCCTCAAGGTACGCGGGAACCGACTGTCGTTGAAAGTAAAGAGCCGCCGAGAGTGGAAGCTCCCTCTCCTGTGGCTCAGATTGCCTCGAAACCTCAGCATTCGACAAGTCCGCAGCTAAAATCAGTAACAAAAAACAATGTGACCAGGCTGCAAGAACTGGTGGCCTCTGTAGTACCTTCGGTCGCATCATTACCTGAACCGAATCAGTCTAGCCCGAACACACAAAAACCTGCAGAATTACCTAAACAGAAAATGGGTTTAGATTCCTTTGCGCCGAACAACTGGATTTCGGTCTACCAGCAGTTAGAAATAAAAGGCATTGTTCAAAGCACAGTCGCGAATTGTGTCATGGTAGGTCGCGAAGATAACCATGTTCAGTTTATATTAGACCAAGATAAAACCAGTTTATACGACCCGTCTCACGCTCAACGTATAGCCGATTATTTGAGTGATTATTTTGCTCATCCCGTTCGTGTGGATATTCAGCTGTCCTCTATTCCCGAGGGTATGGAAACTCCCGCAGAGCATAATGATCGGGTACGTAAAGAAAAGCATGCTCACGCCTTGGCAACATTGAGAGATGACCCCGTGGTGCAAACGTTTGAACGTGAATTCGGTGCAAAATTGCAAGAACAAACAGTGAAATATCCATCTTAAAATTATAGGAGATCGTTATGTTTAATGACCTTGGCGATATCATGAAACAAGCCCAACAAATGCAATCCAAAATGGCGGATATGCAAAAAGAGTTGGCAAATAAAGAAGTAATTGGCGAGGCCGGCGCTGGTCTTGTGAAAGTTACGATGACGGGCCGGCACGACCTCAGTAAAGTGACGATAGACCCGAGCTTAATGTCAGAAGACAAAGAGATGTTAGAGGACTTATTGGCGGCGGCGGTCAACGATGCTGTACGAAGAGTCGAAGAGTCTAATAAAGAACTCATGAGCCAAATGACCGGGGGTATGCAGATGCCACCGGGCTTCAAAATGCCATTTTAGTGCTTAGACAATAATATGTTTTCCCCCTTAATTGATCAGCTTATTCGTGCATTACGCAAGCTTCCCGGTGTTGGCCCTAAATCGGCGCAACGTATGGCGTTTCATTTGTTGGAATATGACCGGCAAGCGGCAGAAAATTTAGCACAAGCTTTGTCAGAGGCGGCTTCCTCGGTTCAGCGCTGTGAAAAATGTCGTACCCTAACGGAAGAGAAGATGTGCGCTATATGCATTAACGTAAAGCGGGATCATAGTATTTTATGTGTGGTTGAAACACCTGCAGATGTCGTGGCGTTAGAGCAGTCGGGCACTTTTTCTGGCCAATACTTTGTCTTACATGGTCGGCTTTCTCCTATTGATGGCATTGGCCCGAAAGAGATTGGCATTGCCGAACTGGAACAGCGTTTAGCTGACGGGGCTATTAAGGAGCTTATCGTTGCCACGAACCCTACAATGGAGGGGGAGGCGACTTCACATTACATAAACGAACGTGCCAAGGCATATTCGGTAAAAGTTACACGTATTGCCCACGGTGTCCCCATAGGCAGTGAACTGGAATATATTGATGGCGGCACGTTGGCACACGCCCTTAATAGTCGGCGGGAAATATAGGCAGACAACTTAATGTCGGAAAATTTATTACAGCAAGAAGTCGTGTGGGTGGACCAAGATGATGCCCTTGAGAAAGTGTGTGAAGCCTGGCAAGACAAGCCACTGCTAGCGCTTGATACGGAGTTTATGCGTTCGAGCACCTATTACCCAATTGCCGGGCTTATTCAGGTGAATGACGGCGAAAAAAATTACCTTATTGATCCGACGAAAATAACGGATTTCTATCCCTTCGCTGAAATTCTCGATAACGAGAACATCGTTAAAGTATTGCATTCATGCTCCGAAGATCTAGAAGTCTTTCAGCATGCTCTGGATTGTTTACCTCAAAATATTTTCGATACGCAGGTGGCGGGAGCTTTAGCAGGATATGGTTTTTCGGTCGGTTTTGGGAAGCTAGCTCTTGCAGTACTGGATGTCGATTTACCGAAAAGTGAAACGCGCTCGGACTGGTTGCAGCGACCACTCAGTCAGTCTCAAATACACTATGCTGCACTGGATGTGGAGTACCTATTTACCTTGGCGAATAGCTTAATGGTACAGCTTAATGAACAGCAACGATTGCCGTGGGCTATGGAAGACAGTCAGCGGATGGTTGATAACTTTTTTGTAAACCAGGACCCTGATCGCACTTATCTAAAGTTTAAGTCTGCATGGAAACTCGATGAACAACAGTTGGCGATACTAAAGGTGCTCAGCCGCTGGCGCGAAGACGAGGCCCAGGCTAAAGACATTCCCCGAAATCGACTCGTTAAAGAATCGGCTATTTATTCGATTGCTTTAACGAAACCAACGGCTGAAGGGCAGTTGTATTCCATTGACGGTTTGACCAGTCGTATGATTCGCAGTTATGGTGACAAGTTTTTATCGATCGTAGAGGATGTGCTCGCGTTACCGAGCGACCATCTTCCCGCGCGATTACCGAGGCCGCTATGTTCTGAAGAGCGAAATGTACTTGATAAGCTAAAGCAAGTCGTTCTCGCTAAGGCAGAAGAAATGTCCTTGCCGAGTGAAGTGTTGATGCGCAAAAAAGACTATGAAGAAATATTGATTACTGCACGGGATCAGGTTTACCGGGTGCCAACAAAACTGCACGGTTGGCGTAAAAATGTTATCGCGGAAAAAGTTGTAGAGACTGTTCAGCAGCTCGCTAGTAAATAATGCCCAAGCAGGCCGAATCGCTCGGTAAGAAAGCAAGGTTGATAGAATGAAAAAAATTGTACAAATTTACAGAAGCAAGAAAAAAGAAGGTGCGTATATCTACGTTGAAAAAGGTAAAGACCTGACGACCTTACCGGCGGCGCTGTTACAGCAAACCGGGAAGCTAGAGCTAGCGATGACGATAGCGCTGACGCCAGAAAAGAAGCTTGCCAATGCCAACGCAACAAACGTATTAGCTGGTATAGAAGAGAACGGTTTTTACTTGCAAATGCCACCGCTTCCTGAAGAATATATGCAGAAAATACAAAACGATAAACTCTTCGACCAGCCAAAATAATATGTCCGATATTGCATTTTGGAAGAAAAAAGAACTGCATGAAATGACTCGCGAAGAGTGGGAGTCATTATGTGATGGCTGTGCGAAGTGTTGTTTGCATAAGCTAGAAGACGAAGATACGGGCGAGGTTTACTACACCGATGTGTATTGCCAATATCTTGATCATCATAATTGCTCGTGCGGCGATTATAAAAACCGAACGACTCTTGTGCCTAATTGCATTACATTGACGCCGAAAAATGTATTCGAGCATGATTGGTTACCGCAGACCTGTGCGTATAAATTATTGGCCGAGGGGAAAGGCCTTTATGACTGGCACCCGCTTGTGAGTGGAAACCCTGAAAGTGTGCATGAGTCCAGTATGTCGCTTCGTCATCGGGGGATCAGCGAAGAGCATGTACATCCTGATGATATGGAAGAACGTGTTATTCATTGGGTCGTCTGAAGATTCCCTATGAAAAATATAGCGAGTAAAAGGTCTTACGGCATAAAAAAAATCGCCATACTTATTTGCTTAGCTGTTTTTGTTAGCTCGGTAGGCTGCGCTAGTTTACTCAAGCCGAAACTAAAGCAACGCCTGGTCAATATTCAACCGGGCGACTATCAGCTCGACCCCAATCATTCAACGATATTGTTTAAAGTTGACCACATGGGGTTTTCAAAATACGTTGGCCGCTTTAATAAATTTGATGCCAGTTTATTTTTAGACCCGGTTAATATCGAAAATTCGCGTCTTGAAGCTATTGTGGATATGACCAGTGTAGACGTGAACAATAAAAAATTTGAACGCGCGTTAAAAGGTCGATTTTGGTTTAATACTGAAGCGTATCCGCAGGGGATATTTAAGACCCTTTCAGCACGTAAAATCGATGAAAACCACGTTATATTTCTGGGTGAATTAACTTTTTTGGGCGTGCCACAGCAAATAGAGCTACTGGTTTCGGTCAATGGTGCCGCTAACAACCTGTTAACCGGAAAGTACACCTTAGGTTTTTCAGCCTCGACTCAGTTTTCCCGTTCTGTATTTGGCTTGGATAAGTATGTCCCGGCTATTGGTGATGAGGTGGAACTGGAAATCCATGCGGAATTTCAAAAGAACAGTGAGAAGCACAGTGAATAATGATGAAGTAAATGAACTTCAATCTCGTTTGGCATTTCAAGAAGATTTGTTGAATAGCTTGAATGCTCAAGTGGCTAGGCAAGGGCAGGATATTGCGAGTTTGCAGGCGCAGATTCAGCATGTTTACAAAAAAATGACTTCACAGGCGACGGGTACGGATGATAGTGCGGGTATTGATGAGCCGCCACCGCATTATTGATGAGTCAGTATGAGAAACGGTATGTTCCCGCCTTTTGTTATCTCCTGTTTTTCATCCTGATAGCAAATATGACTTTTCGGTTCGAGCAGTTAGAATAGTCAGTCACTAGATTCGGTACAGATATCAGTATGTTCACACACGAAGAATACATTTGGGCTTGGATTGTCTATCTATTGGGCGCAGCGGTCTGCATGGCTGTTTTTTGGCATTTGACGCGAAAGATTGCCTGGCGTGAGGTGCGCGACGTTTTGCGGATTGGTGCTGGAGTCTTTATGCTTGTTCCCTGGTCTAGCAGTGAGGGAGGTGGATATCTATCGCCCGCTTGGATTGTCTGTATCCTTGAAGGAATGTTTGAAGGTCCTGGCGCATTTTGGCGTGCGGGAACCCCATTGATTATTGCTCTTATTGTGGCCCTTGCACTTTCGAGTGCTGTTTATCTCTTTCTTTGGCTTCGCGTTCGACGGGCGGCTTAATTTTTCTGGCCTACGCTCTGTTTTAGACCGGCTCTAGTCGATTTTGACTGAGATGCCTAAGCTCCATAAGGAATTAAACGTCTCTATTTTCGGCAAAAACGGCCTAAAGCTGCTATAACTATCTAATAATAATGGCTTTTATTCCTGTTTGATTACCGATCAGCTCTGTTAAATTAAGCCACACCATAAACCGCTCTTAGAAAGTCTGGGGATTTTGAAGCGTAACGCCCAAATGATGTTCAAGCGTCAATTATTGTTCAGTGTATTCCTTGTGATTTGCTGCCTTCCCTCTGTGAGTGTTGGTCAAGCAGACAGACTTGTGCTGCCTCCCGATGTACGGTTAGTGATTGATGTTTCCGGCAGCATGAAGCTTAACGATCCCAAAAACCTACGCCAGCCCGCTGTTGATCTCTTAGTTCAGCTTTTACCCGAAGGGAGTAAATCGGGTATTTGGACCTTTGGCCGTTGGGTCAATATGTTGGTCAAGCATCAAAAGGTGGATGATGCATGGCGTGAGGGCGCTGATTCTAAATCGGATCAAATAAATTCCTTAGGTTTGTTTACCAACATCGGGGACGCGCTAGAAAAAGCGGCATACGGAATCAATCCTACCAACAATAAATATCGTAGCAGTATTATTTTACTGACGGACGGTATGGTCGACATTAGTAAAGATAGGGGCGTGAACCGACGTGAATGGCGTCGTATTGTGGATGAGGTTTTACCTCGCTTGGAAGACGCGGGCGTTGTCATTCACACCATCGCGTTATCGGACAATGCCGATATTGATCTTCTTAATAAACTTTCACTCAGTACCGATGGAATATCAGCTGTAGCCCACTCAGCTGATGACTTGATGCGTATTTTCCTTAAGGCGTTTGACGCATCGGCTCCAATGGAGCAAGTTCCCCTTTCTGAAGAAGGTTTTTTGATTGATGCCAGCGTGGAGGAATTCACCGCACTGATTTTCAGAAAGAATAAGAAAGAGTTGACGCAATTAGTCGGCCCAGATCAGCAAGTGATGACGGCAAAAAGCTCATCCAAATATATAAAATGGTATAGGGCAGCTAAATACGACTTGATAACGGTGAAACAGCCTTTGCAAGGGCGTTGGCAGGTGCTGGCTGAAATGGACCCGGATAGCCGTATTACGGTGGTCAGCAATCTGAATTTACGTGTAAGTGCTTTGCCAAACAATATCTTAAAGGGGCAGCAAGAAAGCGTATCGCTTGTGCTACAGGAAGACGGAGCGACCATTGCGCGCGAAGAATTTTTGTCGCTTATGGATATTTCCGCAGAGTTAATTGGTGGTAAGGACGAATTTGATTTACGAGAGCTTTGGAGTCAAACCCTAGAAACTACCTATCCGCCGACTAATGGTGTTTTTGACTTTGAACTGCCTACATTTAATAAAGAAGGTATTTATCAGCTCACCATTACCGTAGATGGAAAGAGTTTTATCCGAGAATTTTCCCATCAATTTACAACGCGCCAACCCTTTTCGGCTGACCTTAAAGAAGATGTTAGAGGCGGTCAAACGTCCTACACATTGACTGCGCGTGTATTTGATACGGATGTCGTGGTTAACGATACAAAAATCGTTGCAACAATCATATCTCCTAATGGTCGGAAAAAAATTAGACCCTTAAGGGCTTCAGGCCTGGACACGTGGAAAACGACTATTCGCCCTCAATCAGAGGGTGAATATATCGCAAAGATAAAAATACGTGGGAAAAATGAGGACGGAGGGGATTTTGAGCAGAATATTGATCCTATTCGATTCAATTATTCTATCGATCAAGGCTTTATAGAAGAGGAAGAGCCCTTCTTTGAGGAAGAAGAGCCCGAACCGGAACCGACTGAAGAGCCTGCTCCTACTCCAGAGCCTGTAGAAGAGGACGAGAAAAATGAAGATGAGGTCGGGTCGGAAAAGCCTCAAGAGGAAATGCCTGGCTGGTTATTATATTCCGTATTGGGGTTATCCAATGTATTGCTATTTGGCCTGGGCTTTATGTTGTTCAGAAAAATATTACGTGGCGGAAATAATGAGGAAATTCTCGATCAGTTTTCGGAAGCCAACGTTGAGCAAGAGGTAGAAGAAGCGGCAAAGGCAGAGGCCGAAGATGAGTTAGAAGAAGAGCCGCCAATGGAAGATATCGATCCGGTGGTAGATGACATAGACCCGGAACCGGAGCCTGTACGTGAAGTAACGGAAACATTCGATGAGTTGGGTGAGGATGACTTAGATCCTGAAGGCGAAATGGAAATGCCGATGGACGATGATTTAATGGCTGACGTAGAAGAGGTTGTTGAAGTTCCAGATCCAGATCCAGGTCCAGACCCAGAGCCGTCTGCAGAAACTGAAGTCATTGAAATGCCCATGGAAGAAGCAGGAGTTGAAACCCCTGTGGAGGAAGAAGACTCCATGGACGCTTTGGATGACCTTGATCAAATGGCTGTGGATGCAGAAGAGGCCAGCGAAGCGCCAGTCGAAGAGGAAGAGGAAGAAGAGGAGGAGGAAGATATGGTCTCCGCTATGCTCAAAGCACAAGGTTTAGATTTGGCAGAGGATGAGCTGGATGATGCGATTTCATCGTTGATAGATGAACTTGAAAATGACGATAGTTTTGAAGATCTAGGGGAAGAACCACCGGAGAAATAGGAGGCGCTTTTTGTCGAGAGCCTGTGTTCGCCCTCCTAACGCGCTAAATACTCAGTTAAGCCTTGCTGTTGATCAGAGGATAATCTTAGACCTAAATACGTTCTTCTCCATAGAATATCTTCAGCCGTCTCGGCCCATTCATTTTTTCTTAAATAGTCAACTTCTCGTTGATATAGACCTTCTCCAAAATGCAGTCCCATATCGTGCTGTGAATCACAATTGTTGAGAATCTGGATGGCGTTTGTGCCGTAAGTGAGGACTAAACGACTTACTGTTTCGTGATCTAAAAAACCGTAATGACGAATGAGCTGCTGGAAAACATACTCAATTGTTCTATCTTCAAAATTCCCGCCCGGCAACGCTTCATTTATATATGCTGGATTTCGTTTGGCATTGGTAAAGACTTCTAGAATATCTAAAGCCTGCTCAGCAATTTTTCGAAACTGAACTAAATTATTACCAAATAAGTTGAGCAGGGGCGCGGCATTGCCTGGATTATTTAAATCGAGCAGGGTGGTGTTGGTTGAGGCTAACTTCTGAATGCTGGGATCTTCAGCCATCGGATGAGATGACCATTGGTAATGGATAATATCTTCTTTTTTGAGTGCTTTGTGGGTGTTTTGATTCCAGAGTAATAAAAGCTCGTTAATCGCTCGTTCTTTATCTTTTTCGTCGTCGCTATCCGAAATTATAGGGCCGATGCAAAGGTGTCGATTATCAAAATTTTGAGCGTAGACGAGAGATCTATTTTCTCTCTGGAATACAGCAGCCGAACGCCAATTTTGTTTGTAACTGACGTAGATATAAACGGAGTTTAAGCGCGCAGCTGAGCTACGACTGTGGACGCCTAATACGTCTTTTAACAGATCGTTTGAATGGCAGCCGGTGCAGTTAATCAATATGTTGGCTTGGTAAGTGACTCGCTGTTTGGATTGTTGATCTTCTACCTTAAGGCCCCAAGTTCCATGTCCGCGTTCCGCGTGAATCAATTTGTGGTGGTTTAAAGTCTGTGAATTTTCGTCTTTGTGTAATTGCTGGACTAATGCAATCACAATGCGTGTGTAGTTAATGGAATATTCACGTACTGGCGTTTTTGAAAGCGCTTCGCCCCTGAAACTATGCTGCAGAAGAGAACCTTCGGTTTCGGTTGTCGCTACAGTGTCACCGGCCTCTTCCAAGTCAGTAGTTTTGAGCTTCTGAAGACGATTATAGATCTTGGCTCCAATGTGAACTTTTTTTGCAGATCGTAACTGCAGAGCTTGGACAATATACGCATTAATAGGCCGGACTAAATGCGGCGCTTTTTGATATAGCGCATCCAAAGCGTCTCGGTTTGCGATTACATCGGGAAATTGTAAGTTTTCCAAAAGGTTTAGGCCCGCACCCACTACATCTGCTGGCGAGCACGACGCTGTACCGCCGAGGTTCCCTGATTGTACAAGTAGCGTTTTTAACCCTCGGCTAGAGGCTTCGCAAGCGATGCTCGCACCATGAATACCTGCGCCTACGACAACTACGTCATAGTGCTGAGGTGTTTCGGGAGGGTTTGAGGGTTGTTCACCGGTATCCATTATTATGCTCACATGCGTGCAACACTTATAACCATATCATAGCGCTCTATTCCCTTAACTTCTAATAAGCTAAGGGATCGATTGGCTCTAACAAAACCCGAAGACAGCACTGATCGGTTGTAAACCATATTTTGAGAGTAACAAGATCATCTTTCCACGGTTCGTTCTCATTTTTTTTAAGGTTTTCAGGTATGCTGTGGATCGAATAATAACCGTCAGGATTGGAAGAGTAGATATGCGTAAAGGGTTGGTTTTGTTTCGTTTGGGTGCATTGCTGGTTGCGGGGCTTATGCTTGCGGGCTGTGACACTGGATTTGGTCGTTCGGGGAATGCGGATTTGTCGCGTTTGGAGATTGAAGGGGCGGCGTTTTCTCCGACCTTTAGAGCTGATGAAACAGAATATTCTGCTCGTGTAACAATAGCTGTCTCAGAGGTAACGTTTAATACCACGACAGACGACGAAAACGCGACGATGACGATCAATGGGTCACCTTTGGCGAATGATACGGATGTGGATATTGATCTGGGGTTGGGTCGTAACGAGATCATTATCGAAGTGACAGCAGAGAATGAGAGCACAAAAACATACGAAATTGTGATTACACAAGTTGTTTCAACTAGTGATGATGCAGATATTTCCAGTCTCGATGTTGCTTTCACACGAGTATCTTCTGAGTTTTCAGCAGATAGTAGTGCTTATGACTTTGATCTTAGTTATTGGGTTAATACAGTTTTCGTATCCTTTGTTCGGTCAACGGATGTGGCAACGGTAGAGCTTTCTACGCAAACGTTAACTTTAGGCGATAACCAAGTGAGTGAAGCAATTAGTCTGGAAATTGGAGTGGACGCCACGATCATGCTTGATGTGACATCGGGGAGTGGGGACGTTGAGCAGAGTTATTCGGTTGAGTTGAACCGCTCTGCAAGCTCCAATTTATCGACTACTTACTTTAAAGCTTCTAATACCGATGCCTCGGATCTGTTTGGTTCTGCCATTGCAGCAGATGGCAACACTATAGTAGTCGGCGCTTACCAAGAAAAAAGCACTTCTCAAAGTGATGAGAGTAATAACCTATCTGAAACGGGCGCGGGCGCAGTATATGTATTTGATTACAGTGGAACTTGGACTCAATCCGAATATATAAAGCGAGATTCTTCCATTGAAGAAGGAGATGAGTTCGGTCGTAGTGTCGCGATTGAGGGTGATACCTTGGTGGTTGGTGCGCCAGGAGCAGAAAGTGTTCATGTCTATACGCGCTCTAACATCGGAGTATGGAACCATGATCAAGCCTTGACGGCTTCTGATGCCAGTGCTGATGATTATGAATTTGGTTTTTCTGTCAGTCTGGAAGGGAATTATTTAATTGTTGGTGCTCCAGCAAAAGCGACAGATCAAGGCGCTGTGTATATTTTCGAGAGGAATGGAGGATTATGGGTAGCTGACGGGGACCCAAGGACCTCTGATGCTGGCGGTCGTTTCGGCGAGGTTGTTCAGCTGAATGATGTGAGCAGCAACCCTGAATTTATCGTGGGTGCCCCTCAAGCGAATACGGGGCAAGGAGAAATTTTCGTTTATGAATTAGATAATTCTACTTGGTCTCAAACTGCAAACTTGGATGCGTTGGATAATGCTGGAGATAGTGACAATTACGGTATATCGGTTTCGATTTTAAATGATCGGATTGTCGTAGGCGCCCCGGGAGAGTCGAGTAATGGAACGGATATTTCTACAAGCAGTAGTTCTAATGACGATAATCCCGATACCGGAGCAGTGTATCTATATGAGCGCAATAACCAAGGTCAGTGGGATTTAGATCAATTTATTAAGGCGCCGATTGTTAGCGGTATGAAGTTTGGTTCTAGCGTTGCGCTATCTGCGGATATGCTAGCTGTCGGTGCGCCTTTTGAAGATAGTAATGCAACCAGATTAGGTGGCGATGACGACGACATTAGCTCTCAAGACTCAGGCGCAGTCTACGTGTATGAGCACGCTCGTGAAACTGGTGCCTGGGTGCTCGGTACTTACGTAAAATCGCCTGAAACTCTTACTCTTGACCATTTTGGAGCATCCCTTTTCTTTAGTGGTGACAATCTAGTTGTCGGCGCTCCAGATGAAGATAGTAATTCTACAGGTGTGGAAAGTATGATTGGTAGCGGTGCATCACAGGCTGGCGCTGTTTACTTGTATCGCTAAATAGGTTAATTAAAACTAAATATTAAAGAGCGCAAAGGAATGCGCTTTGCCTCAAAAGCAGAAAGGGAAATATGTTTTGGGGCATCCTACCAAACACACCCCTGAGCACGCATAGAAGTCGAAACACTTTCATCCAAATGAAAGCAAGCTTCTGTTAATGTCTCTTCAGCATTCTCAACTTTTGACGCTTTGAATAAAGCCTGCTCAGTTTCCTCAAATCCCTTTTTCATCGAAGACTTAATTCCCGGCGGCAGCTGCGCATAGCAAGCGCGATAGCGATCCAAAAAATCATCACAGATCTGCACACCAATAATCACCTTTTCAGGCTCGGCAGAAGCCTGAGGCTTTGTGGCCATCATAGGTTCAGCCATTGGGGCGGAAGGGTCTACAGCTGCGTCCATTTGTTGAGTCTCTTCCTTCTTTCCACAAGCAGAAGCAAGACAAATAAACAGGAGGGCGGGGGCAATTTTTCGCACGTTAGTTCCTATTTTTCTGAAATTAAACATATTTGTTTAGATCCTTCTTTAACAATTCTAAATTTGTAGGTCGTCTAGTCATAGAGGATCGATTTACATGATCGTGCTACGAACTTAGTCGTATCCTCGAGCGCGATTACAAAGCGAGGAGCTAATTAATCTTCATGCCCGCACCTAGTAAGGCACGTTGGGGAGTGTTTTCAAGACCTTCTGCTGCCAAGGATGGCAGCAGAGAGCCTACAGGGAAGTATTTACGGCGTGTCTTGGAAACACTCCCCAACGTGCTTTACGGTCTTTCAGCCTCAAACACAAATTATGAAAGCCTCTATCGTTATATGCGAAACTCAAAAAGCTTAAAGGCTAACAATCTTTTCTTTTTGCTCGATCATCTTCACAAGTGCCGATTTCGTTTCTTCCAACCGATCACGTTCCTTCTGAACAACATCAGCAGGCGCCTTATCAACAAACTTCGCGTTCGATAGCTTACCCTCAAGACGCTGACACTCTTTACTCAGTTTCTCAGACTCCTTCTCGATACGAGCCAGCTCAGCCTCCTTATCAATAAGCCCAGCCATAGGAACGAGAATTTCTAAATTTCCAACAAGAGAAGTAGCAGAAAGCGGCGCGTCCTCATCGTTAGCCAGCCACGTGATGGACTCAAGAGATGCCAGCTTCTTCAAAAGCTGCTCACTGTCATTCAAACAGCGCTTATCAACATCATTTCCGTTTTTAAAATATACAGGCAATTTTTTCGACGGGGCAATATTCATTTCACCACGAATTGTGCGAATGCCATCGACCACGCCTTTAATCCACTCAATATCATTAATGGCTTCAATATCGATTTTACTTTCGTCCGCTATTGGCAGCGCCGCAAGCATAATCGTATCGCCTTCGGCACCAGCAAGACCCTTAACGCGTTGCCAGATCTCTTCCGTAATAAACGGCATCATTGGGTGAGCTAAGCGTAACGTAGTTTCCAGAACACGAATTAAGGTACGGCGAGTCCCCTTTTTGATTTCAGGTGCTAGATCGTCATCCCACAATACGGGCTTCGTTAACTCAACATACCAATCACAATAATCTTTCCAGATGAAATCGTACAAAGCTTGACTGGCTAAATCGAGACGATAAGACTCGAAACCTTCCGCGACCGCTTTTTCAGTTTGCTGTAAGCGTGAAATAATCCAGCGATCTGCTTGAGACAGGACGTAATTAGTAGAACCGTCAGCCCCAGTATCGTGTTCTTCGGTATTCATCAAAACGAAGTTGGCCACATTCCACAGCTTATTACAGAAGTTGCGGAAGCCTTCAATCCGGCCCACGTCAAAATTAATATCGCGGCCTGTTGAGGCCAAAGAGTAATAGGTAAAGCGCAATGCATCTGTGCCGTAGCCTGCAATACCGTCCGCAAACTCTTTACGCGTTTGCTTCTCAATTTTTGATTTCAACTTTGGCTGCATCATTCCGGCGGTACGCTTAGTCACCAAGGTCTCAAGATCAATACCGTCGATAAGATCGATAGGGTCCAGCACGTTACCTTTGGACTTAGACATCTTTTGCCCGTGGCTATCGCGCACAAGCCCATGCACATACACCGTATGAAAAGGTATTTCTTTTTTGAAATACAGGGTTAGCATAATCATGCGAGCAACCCAAAAGAAAATAATATCGAAGCCAGTGACCAGTACAGATGATGGGTGAAATGTTTTGAGCATCTCATTGTCTTCTGGCCAGCCTAAAGTACCAAAGGTCCAAAGGCCGGAAGAAAACCAAGTATCGAGTACGTCGTTATCTCGGGTTAGCTCAACATCGGCAGCAACACTGTATTTAGCACGAACATCTTCTTCGCTACGGCCAACGTAGACCTTACCTTCCGCGTCGTACCAAGCGGGAATACGATGTCCCCACCACAATTGGCGAGAAATACACCAATCTTGAATGTCACGCATCCATGAGAAATACATGTTCTCATACTGCTTGGGTACAAATTGGATCTCGTCTTTTTCTACCGCTCGAATGGCTTCGTCGGCAAGGGGTTGGGTTTTTACATACCACTGGTTGGTTAAGTAAGGCTCGATGACAACACCGCTGCGATCGCCGCGCGGTACTTTTAATTTGTGGTCGACAACTTTATCGAGTAAACCAAGCTCTTCAAGGTCGGTAACGATTTGTTTACGGGCAACAAATCGGTCCATGCCACGGTATTTCTCCGGTGCGACCGCATTAATTTGTGCATCATCATTTAAAATATTAATAAGCGGCAGATCGTGGCGTTGACCCATTTCATAATCGTTAAAATCATGAGCCGGTGTGATTTTGACACAGCCTGTGCCGAAGTCCTTATCGACGTAGTCATCGGCAATAATGGGGATTTCACGGCCAGTTAAGGGCAGTGTGATTGTCTGGCCAATTAAATGCTTGAAGCGCTCGTCTTCAGGGTGAACGGCAACAGCCGAATCGCCCAGCATAGTTTCGGGGCGGGTCGTCGCGACAATTAAGTGGCCAGAACCGTCAGTGAGGGGGTACTTGAAGTGCCACATATGGCCGTTTTCTTCTTCACTGATGACTTCTAAGTCAGAAATTGCAGTGTGCAGCTTAGGGTCCCAGTTAACTAAGCGTTTACCGCGGTAGATGAGATCGTCTTCGTATAGTTTAATAAAGGCTTCTTGCACTGCCTCGGAAAAACCGTCATCCATAGTGAAGCGCTCACGGCTCCAGTCTGGTGATGCGCCTAAGCGACGAAGCTGGCGAGTGATATGACCACCGGACTCTTCTTTCCAATCCCATACACGCTCAATGAATTTGTCTCGACCCAAATCATGTCGAGTTTTACCTTCAGCATCTAAAAGACGCTCCACAACCATTTGAGTGGCGATACCGGCATGGTCAGTCCCCACTTGCCATAGGGTGTTATGCCCCTTCATGCGGTGGTAGCGGATAAGAGCATCCATAATGCTTTCTTGAAAGCCATGGCCCATATGCAAGCTGCCGGTGACATTCGGCGGTGGAATCATGATGCTGTATGGTTCGCCTTTGCCGCTCGGGGCAAAGTAATCACTGGATTCCCAGTGTTGGTACCATTTCTGTTCGATATTGCCGGGCTGGTATGTTTTTTCCATTGGGTCTTTGTACGTGTCTTTTTAGAAGTTAATGAATATTGGTCTATTTGTATTGGTATAAGTATGTTGATCTATCTGCGCTGAATTCTCTGTGCTAAACCCTTTGTGCCTTACTATGCGCATAAGATCGTGCGCTGCTAGATGTACCGATGCAGAGTTTGGGGTTCGGGTGAAATTTAGTCAGCTGAAACTGTTTTTCGCTGTAAATTGAGCCACAAATTATAACCGCCTGTAGGTCATATTTGGCGATGTTCGTGTAATTAAAATGAAGTTTCTTCAGTAATTGGCCTTGGGGGGAATCATTTTATTGCGGACCCGATCAAAACAATACGGAGTTTAGATGGATGCTGGGTGTTGATAGGGGTTAGATAGATTCTTCTTTTTGTTGTTTTCGGCGCTCTCAGTGCTGTATTTCGAACGTGAATCAGTGTTTTGTACGGATAAAGACCGATATTACGTTGTGCGTTTTAAGCGCTCTCGTAAGCGTTGACGCAGGTCTTGTTCGATTTTGGGTAAGTAAAATTCAACCAGTTCGTCCACTAATGCTTCGTCTACTTCCATTAGCTCCATTGCGTTTTTCGTGATGTTGCTAGTAAGGGGCTTGGTTGGAGATGCTGACGTGATCTTCGGCATCGATTTGGGTGCGAGGGTGCCAGCGCTTTGTAGGTTGTTCTGCTTATTGATTTCTTGCTGGTAGAGGAGCTTCTCTTTTTCCAGTTTCTGCTTTATATGGTGCGGTAGAAAGGGGTTTTCTCGCTCAGGAGTATTGGCCTCGCTTGCAATGCTGGGGGATTTCTGTGCTTTCTTCAGTTCTGTGGCGGGTTTCTTTTTTGCCGCTTCGGAGTTTTTTTTAGCGTTTTCATCGAACAAGGATTGTTGTCCGGGTAATGGGTCCATAATTTCGTCTTTATCGTGCGTTGTTTCAGTTTGTGTCGGTTTTGAGAGGGTATGCAGCGGTTCGTTTTTTTTGGTGAGGGCTGACGGTGGTTTATCGCTAGCCGAGTGAGCTTTGTCGTTTTCTGGCAGCAGCGAATCACGAATCGAGACAAGTTCGTTGAGTAGCTCTTCACGAGAAGGATTATCTGATTTTATCGTCACAGGTCTTAAGCCGCTGGTTTTTGAAACTTGTGCTGTACAGGGTTATTGCTTTGTGGAGATATTACTTAATAAGTCTAATACTACTACCGTCTTACCTTATCACCTAAAGTTTGTGGGTGTTGATTGGGTATCCGCGCTTTTTATAAAAAGCATAGCTAAGTCGAGAGTTTTCTAACACGCTTTTTTCTTGAATCACCACTTCGGCCAAACGCTTAAAGCGACTGAACGGTGGCGGTACTTCCAATCGTAAGTTGACCAGAACTTCGGAGTGCGTGTCATCATCATCGTTGTGGCTGATCAGTACAGGAGCCTGTGACGAATGTTCGTCCCCAATGATGGTGTGTGGGATAAATGCATCGGGTCGAAAGGACCACAAACAATCGTTTATTTTTTGGCTTTCGGCCTCATCTTTTGTCGCGACCATGACGCGGTTGCCTTGCCTCACCGCTTTTTCGATTAAGCGGCAGGCAAAGTGATGCTGCTCTTCAAGTGTGTTTTTTTGCAGCACATAAAAATCAATTAGTGTCATGGGGCTTTGTACGGTTTGTTTTAGATCAAAATTTTAGGGCTAATTATTGAGAAGGTAATCAACTAAAAGACTTACCGGACGTCCAGTAGCTCCTTTTTTAGCACCGCTATTCCAGGCTGTACCTGCAATATCGAGGTGAGCCCATGGGTATTTTTTCGTAAAACGGGAAAGGAAGCAAGCGGCGGTTACACTGCCGGCTTCACGGCCACCGATGTTAGCAATGTCGGCGAAATTACTGTCGAGCTGTTTTTGGTATTCATCCCATAGCGGCATGCGCCATGCTCGGTCGAGTGTCTTTTCTCCCGAACTTAAGAGCGCATTTGCCAGAGAGTCGTTATTGCTGAATAGGCCCGTTGCATGGCTGCCCAGTGCTATTACGCAGGCGCCGGTAAGCGTGGCGATATCCACAACGGATTTGGGTTTAAAGCGCTCGGCATAGGTGAGGCTGTCGCACAGCACAAGTCGCCCTTCGGCATCCGTGTTCAGAACCTCAATCGTTTGACCCGACATCGACGTAACAACATCTCCTGGCTTAGTCGCCCGTCCAGAGGGCATGTTTTCCACTGCGGCAACAATACAGACTACGTTAACCGGAGCGTTCATCGCGACAAGAGTTGTCATAGTGCCAAATACGCTGGCAGCGCCGCACATATCAAACTTCATTTCATCCATTGCGGCACCGGGTTTTAAGCTAATGCCACCGGTGTCAAAGGTAACGCCTTTGCCAACTAGCACGTGGGGTTTATCTCCTGCGCGGCCATTCTTGTATTCCATCACAATCAGCTTACCTTCTTCGTCGCTGCCGTTCGAAACAGAAAGAAAAGAACCCATACCGAGTTTACTTATTTGCTTCTCGCCGAGTATCTTGACGCTGAGTTTGCTGCTTTTATCGCCCATACTTTTGGCGGTGTTCGCTAAGTAGTTAGGTGTGCAGATATTGCCGGGTAAATTGCCGAGCTCTCTCGCCGTATTAATACCGTTGCCTAATGCTTGACCATAGGCAAGGCCTTTTTTAGCTTTGGCTATCTCATTGGTTACAACGCTGACTTTTTTGAGTTCAGGGCGTTTTACTTTGTTTTTGCTGGTGTCGTAGCGGTAGCAGGCTTTTTCTGCTGCTGATGCCAGGGTTTTACTCAGCGTGAGTGTGCTTTCCTTATCATTTCCTAGAGTAATACCGTCAAGATAAATAGCGGCCTCTTTCACTGGGCGGCTGCCGATTGTCGCGATAAAAGTCGTTGCTACTTTGTTCCAATCTTGTAGTGAAATGTTTTGTGTTTTTGCTTTGGTAGGCTTGCCAAGTTGTACCAATAGTATGCGTTCGTAAGGGATTTTCTTGTCGTTAGCGACTGCAACCCAGGTGCAGCTGCCTGTGCTGCTGGCTAAGTCTTTGGATTTGATTAATTTGCTTAACACTTTGCCGTGAGCGTTGTCCAAAATGACGCCGCTGGGCAAAAGCGAAGTATCAAAAGCGAATACAACGGCGCATTGAGTTTTTGATTTGCTGATATCACTGTTCTTTGCAAAAAAATCCATAAATAAACCTGAATAGTTAGGACGATAAATAGCGTTTGATTGATGCTTCTCGAAGAGACTCTTCGGTAAGTGTACGCTATCATGAGCGGTTTATTAAGTTAGCGTACTGCAGAGTTCATAATACGCTACGTATGTAGCTTTAATCTGGTGGTTTTGACCATCTCTTTTTTCTAAAATAGGGTTTTTGTCGACCCATAATTTACCGGATATATCGTTAAACCATGCGTGTTGATTTATCGCTTCAAATTCAAAACCCTATCGGTGAACTCCATTGATCATTTTTCGATACCTCGCACGTGAAGTACTGACGAGTATGCTAGCGGTGAGCACCATATTACTGATGATTATTTTTAGCGCTCGGTTTGTGAAATACCTAGCCGAAGCCGCTGCGGGTAAGCTAGATGCTGGTGTTTTGTTGACACTTATGGCTTATAAATCTTTGGGCTTTCTCGAATTGATTTTGCCGCTGGGCTTGTTCATCGGCATTTTGCTGTCATATGGTCGTTTGTATTTGGAAAGTGAAATGACTGTGCTTTCCGCTTGTGGGTTAAGTGATCGACGCTTGCTGGCCTACACCATGGCGACGTCGCTTTTTGTGGCGATAATGGTGGCTTTATTGAGTATGGTCATTGGGCCGAAGGGGGTGCAAGCATCGGAAAGCCTACTGGCTGAACAGCGCAACCGAACCGATTTTGAAACATTAAAACCGGCACGTTTTAACGAACTCGACAGTGGGAAAGGCATCAGTTATGCGGAGTCGATTAGTGACGATAAGAAGAATTTAAACTGGGTATTTATCGCAGAGCTGGCAGAGTTCTCTGAAGGTGAGCCTCCGAGTATTTTGATGGCGGAGTCCGGGGAAACGGTCGTTGATCCCGATTTTGGCCAGAAGTTTTTATTGCTCAAAAATGGTAAACGCTACAAAGGGAGACCTGGAGAAGCGAACTATGAGGTGGTTGAATTTAAGGAGTTTTACCAGCATTTACCCGATCCGAGTTATGCCATTGGTCGTCGGAAAGCGACGGATGGTATGTCCACAGTCGATCTGTATCGTGATGATTCAACAATGGCGAGTGCTGCACTGCAATGGCGCCTCTCTTTGCCAGTATTGGTATTGATCGTCGGGTTTCTCGCGTTTCCGCTCAGTCGAACTAAGGCGCGGCAAGGCCGATACAACAAATTATTGCCGGCAATCATTGTGTATATCCTTTACCTCGTTTGTCTTAATGCCTCTCGTGGTGTATTGGATAGCGGTAAGTCACCGCTGCCGGGTCTAATTTGGTGGGTCCATGGTGGTTTCTTTATGTTGGGGGTGGTTCTGTACGTGTGGCCTCAGCTTGGACGACTTCGTCCGCAAAGGACTTCAATATGAGGCAGATAAAAAAGTATATTGCCCAGTCCGTTTGGGGAGCTGTTGTCGGTGTTCTATTGGTCATTGTGGCCCTGGATTTTATTGCAGGCTTGGTCGACGAATTGTCTGACCTGAAAGATCAGTATGGGTTTGCCGAGGCGATGATTTACGTTTTGCTCAGTATTCCATCGAGTATTGTTGAGTACCTCCCTTTATCTTCGTTAGTGGGCTGCTTAATCGGTTTAGGTGTATTAGCAAGCTCCAGTGAATTAGTGGTCATTCGTGCGGCGGGAGTCTCGGTGAATCAAATTATTTGGGCAACATTTCGCCCTGTGTTTGTCTTCATTTTAGTGGGGGGATTAATCGGTGAATACATCGCGCCTTACGCCGATCAGTATGCGGACAGTCGACGAGCTTTGGCGTTAGGTCACAAACAAGCTTTGCAGAGTGAACGCGGTGTATGGAACCGAGAAGGCAATGAGTTCATGCATTTTAATGCGGTATTGCCAAACGGTAAGTTGTTTGGTGTCACGCGTTTTAAATTTGACGAAAACGGCAGTCTCCAAGAAGCACGTTTTGCCGATTCTGCTATTTACCAGGGTGATCATTGGTTTGAGCAAGATGTAAAAGTGACGCGTTTTGAGGAGCATGGGCTTGTGGTTAGTCATGAGCCAAATGGTCGTTGGGAGAGTGAAGTCTCACCGTCTTTGCTTAATGTTTTGGTGCTAGATCCTGATGATTTGCCAATGTCTCGTTTAATGGATTATTCGTCTTATCTCGATCGTCAAAACTTAGACTCGACAGAGTACCGTCTCGCTTTTTGGCGCAAGGCCCTTCAGCCTTTGGCGACCTTGAGTTTGGTGATGATTGCGATCTCTTTTATTCTTGGCCCGTTGCGGCAAGTCACAATGGGGTTTCGTGTGTTTATCGGCGTGATCGTTGGCCTGTCATTTCAGATGAGTCAGCGTCTATTAGGTCCGTCGAGTATCATTTGGGGTTTTGCTCCCGTTCTTGCCGTTCTGATTCCGATAGGGATATGTTTTGTGGTGGGAGTGGTCCTAGTGAGGCGGTCCGAATAACTACGGGGATCAATGTGTCTGGCTTAACGTTTATGAGCTAGCTTTAGCACTTCAGAAGGTGTTTCCAGCACACGCCACAAATACATCCTGTAGGCTTCTAATGCCATTTACCAGAGGAGGTGGTGGTGGATTTAGACAGTGCAGGACAACTACAGGGGAAAGTAGGTATTAGAGCGAAGTGTTAGCGCAGGATGCGTGCAAGCAGAATAACGCAGGACAAATGCAAGTTTGGAATTGGTAGGTCGACTCCAGAGATAAAACCGAGCAGTTCTTGAGGACGCCAGGTTCGAGTACAAAGCCATAGTATTCGATGGTGTTGGAAACACCTTTCGAAGCACTTAGGCTACGTGCAAGAATCAACCTATTCTGTACCACGCAGATGCGGTAAATGACCTTGCAGACTTCATGAAACGCCAAAGTATATGTCTACGAATCATTCTGATAGAAGCCTACGGCTATTTCTTTTTATCTGATTTCGGTGTCATCACTACCCGTGTTTGGCTGGCTAGGTCGTGCCAGCTGGCTTGGTTCTTATTGATAAAACTCCACCAATACCCTAAACCTAACAGCCCTATTGAAATAGGAGCAATGATTACGCGTATCAGTATTTGACGGTGTGATAGAGGTGTTTGGTCTGTACTGATAAGTTTCAATCGCCATGCCCGCATACCAACTGTTTGTCCAGCGCGTTTCCAGAAGAACCAATAGAAGCCGATCAGCGTTAAGAGCCAACCTCCGAGAAAGACAATATTCTGGGCTGTGGAAAAGCTGCGAGAATCTTGTTGGCCGAGTATAAAAACCATAAAAATCGTGGCCAAGGCCCAGTAGCCCATGCTTAGGGCGAATAAGATAAATAAGTCGTATAAAAAAGCCATAAGACGCTTGAGAAGGGGGGCGCTAGGATATTGGGGGCTTTGATTGTTGTTCAAGAGAAACCTTTTCTGATCATTCATTGATGGTGTTGGGGCGGTATTCTAAACAATCGGAGGCCGGACTGGAAATGTTGGAGTTGATCTTATTTATTTGGGAATTATTTGATGTTAATCAAATTTGTAGCGGAAGCGAACTCGAAAGCGGTCATCAGAGACGCGCAAGCGATAGTTAGATAGGTCAGAGAATTGATAATCACGGTTGTTTCGATCGAGGGATAGGTAAATGTTTGAGCGGATGGATTTCTTTTGACGTTCTTTCTTGTATCTGTCCACTATGTACATACGCAAGTAACGGCGAATGGCTTCTGGCCCTGAAAAGGCCGAGTCGTCCTCGTCTAACAGCCAGCGGTTGTTAATTAATCGAAGGCTCATATTCATTGATGTGTCGCGTTCCGCTTGAGCTGCTAAGAAAAGTGTTTCGTTATCCATGAGGCGGGTGGGGGTAATCTGCATTTTAGTAAAGTCGTGGGCATCAATGCCGTAGTCTTCAAATTGATCGAGAAAAAACTCTCCCTCACCAGCGTAAACATTGAAGCAAAAAAGGTAGGTGACGAGTACCAGGAATCGTTCAGAATGGGTTTTTGTTACAGATTCAAAACGCTTCATTGTACGCGCCTCCTATTCATCAGTATGGCTCAATATTTGGGTACGATACGGAGGGATAGTGGCGCTTCAATATGCGAATTGGGTATGAAGGAGGGATCAAAAAAGCAGAGTATGGAATCAAAAAATCTACACTTTTGGCATGCTTAAGCCTGTCGATTTATTGAGGGTTGGTGGACACTAACTAGAGGCTGGCGGCGAATGGCTGTCAATCGCTTTGTTATTTTATTCTGGAATTAAATAATGCGAAGCATAGCAAAATAATCTAAATTATTGGTGGCTGATGTTGCGGCAAAGGCTAAACGAAAATCAACTTATAACATTCGGGTCTGTCAGTTAAGGGGGCTTGGGGTGTTTTCTTTTTCTCCATTTTCAAATCGACCGACTATCACTTTTAATCTATTGAAGTTTTATCTGAAAATAAAGAACTTATTTTTTATCTCTAGATGGCTTTGAAAAGACAGTCGTCGATTTAATGTGTTTTTAATTGTTGGTTAGTGTTTTTTAACGCTTCACGTGTTAGTTATTTTTTGTTGGGTGTTTTGGTTGAGGTGGGGGGATGTCGATAGTTCAATCGATCTGGTATTCAAGGATGTTTTCAGAGTTTTCACAGGGCTGGCCTATGCTTATTTTCCCATCTGCAAGGAGAGGAGTTGATTCGCGACGTAAAAATACCTCTTGCTGCCCTTTTTGCAGTAAGTAGGTTCCGTTGGTGCTGCGGTCAGTCAAAATGAACTTACCTCTATGGTAAGAAAGTGAGCAATGCTTACGCGAGGCATTTTTGTGTTGGATGCATATTTGTACCGAGCCGTGGTCTCTTCCTATTGCGATGTCAGAGCTTGGATCTATGTAGTAAGTATGGCCTTGGTAGTTCACCATTAATTGTGTGGGTGTTCCATTGGCTGCGCTAACAGCTTTTGTTGCCATTACTGTGGCATCGAGTGATGCGGTGTCGCGCTGCTCCCAATTTAAGCGGTACAACAGAGAATTCTCAGATCTGCCCTTGAGTATTACGCGGTCAAAATACTCACATTGTTGACGAAAATTAATAAGATTTGCGTAGGTATCTGAATCCAACAAAATTTGGTTCGCCTGAGCGGTCCGTGCGAGAAATGCGGCATTATTGACGGTATCACCATAGAGGTCATTTTTATCATTTATCACCCGCCCAAATGACATGCCTGTGCGCAAATAAAAGTGCATGGCGTTGAGCGATTGGTTCATGACAACGGCTGCAGTACATGCTGCTTCAGGATCGTGGTGAGAGTACATAATTTCATCACCAATGGTTTTGATTACCTGTCCATCTGACTGTAAAACGATATTACGCATGGCAAGCATTGCTTGATCTATTTTTTCTTTGGCGCGTTGATTTCCTAACGAGGCGTATAGCTGAGAACTGCCGACAATATCGGAAAATACGATGGTGAGATGGTCGTTAAATTGGGTCATGGGTTCAGGCTATTACATAGAGGGGCGCTGTTTGTTCAACAATCATAAATCGCAAGCTGCACCGACAGTCCGTAGGCTGTTGAGTCACTAAAGTTTAACCTAAATTAATCCTTTGGACACAGAGTTTGTGAGGCGCCAGATTTTTGTGTTGGAGGTATTTGAGGGGGGAGAAGGGCGATCTGGAGCTGGCTACTGGGCAAAAAATAAAAACTCCACTATAGAATCTCATAAGAGCTTCAAAAAAAACAAGGCCTCTCAATAAGTGAACGGGCCTGGATTATTATTTAGCTGCCGCGATAACCCTAGCAGTATTGAGCATACGGTTGGAGAAGCCCCATTCGTTGTCGTACCAGGCCATGACTTTCACCTGATTACCTAAGGTACGAGTTTGTGTCGCGTCGAAAATACAGGATGCAGGGTTGTGTTTGAAGTCGCTGGAAACCAAAGGCAGGGTATTAATCTCCATAATACCTTTGAAGCGCGTTTCGATTGCATTTGCGATAACCGCGTTTACCTCTTCAGTGGAAGTTGGGCGAGAGGGAATAAAGGTTAAGTCAAGGCAGCTCACATTGATGGTTGGCACACGTACTGATAGACCGTCTAGCTTGCCTTTTAATGCGGGAATTACTAAACCAATCGCAGCGGCGGCACCGGTTTTAGTTGGGATAATATTGTGGGCCGCAGCGCGAGCGCGGCGCGGATCGGCATGGTAGGTATCCGTGACTTTTTGATCGTTGGTATAGGCGTGAATCGTGTTCATCAAGCCACTTTCTATGCCAATAGCTTCATGCAGGGCGTGACTCATTGGGGCCAAGCAGTTCGTTGTGCACGATGCATTTGAAATGATTTTGTGGGCAGCAGTAATGTCCTGATGATTAACACCGTAAACGGAAGTTATGTCTGCTTGTTCGCTCGGTGCAGAGATCAGTACTTTTTTGGCGCCAGCCTCTAGGTGCAGAGCGGCTTTATCGCGCGCGGTAAAAAGTCCCGTGCATTCAAAAGCGATATCAATATTGAGTGACTTCCACGGAAGCGCAGCTGGGCTTTGTTCCGCACTAAACTGAATCTCATTCCCTGAAACAATAATGGCTGAATCGTTAGCTTGAACGTCAAAGTTGAAGGTGCCGTGTGCGGTATCAAACTTGAGTAAATGTGCCCCCATTGCGGGTGTGTGAACGTCGTTGATTGCGACAACCTGGAGTTCATCTTGTAGGTTATTTTCGTAAATGGCACGGAGTATATTGCGACCAATGCGGCCAAAACCATTTATGGCAATACGAGGCATGACGATTTCCTGAGACGTTTTTATCGTAAATTTTGGACCGCGGATTATGCTCAAAAATGGAAGTAATGGCAATCGAAATGTTTGGCTTAATCACCCCTGAGACGCCTATGTTTGTTGGTCTGTAAGCTTTTATAAACGAATTTTTGAATGCGTTTTTATTCGATGAGGTGAGGGCTATCGTGCCAAAGTTAAAAGTGAAGGTAAGTACTCTAGGAGTTTTGTTCATGGACATTACAGGTTTTATACGGTGGGGAGCTGGAAGCAAAACATCTGAGAAATGTGTCAATGAAGCTAGCTCTTCGCGATCCTCCGCCTAAACTTAGATCAGAACGAGCAAAAAACGACTCGTTGTTGGATTACGCTATTGAGTGGGGTTTTAAGCCTAATATGTTGGGCTAAAGGCTATGAGTGAATCCTAAATCTGTAAGCGAGGCTCAAGTTGCGGGAGTGCCAGGGAATATGAGTACAGTTTTACTAATCGTTGGTGGTGATGGCGATCTTGCGTTGCGAAAATTATATCCGGCGCTGTATTACCTCGAGTTAAACCAGTGTCAGCCCGAATATGAGCAAATTATTGGTATTGCGCGTACTGAGAATGAACATTCGGCTTTTCTTGAAAAGGTAAAGGCGACGGTGATTGAGGGAGTTTCCAGCGAGTATTTCTCGGAAGAAAGATGGCAGTCGCTTGCGGATAAATTGAGCTTTGTACAGGTGAATGCAACAGAGCCCCAGGAATTGGCAAAAATTAAGCGGGAGTTGCATCATACCGAATCCGAGTTGGTTATCTATCTGGCGATTCCTCCCTTGATTTTTGGTCGTGTGACGTCGGCCTTGGATGAAAGTGGTCTTGTCACGGCATCAACACGTTTGGTGGTCGAAAAGCCCTTGGGCGATAGTAGAGAATCTTTTATTGCCATTAACAATGAGTTAACGCGGGTTTTTCCAGAAAATCAATTGTTTCGGATTGATCATTACCTAGGGAAAGAAGCCGTACAAAACTTAATTGCGTTGCGTTTTGCCAATGATATTTTTGAGCCCCTGTGGAATTCCAAATACATCGACCATATTCAAATTACCGTATCGGAATCGGTTGGCGTAGGAGGGCGCGGAGGCTTTTACGACAAAATTGGCGCAACACGAGATATGGTGCAAAATCACTTGCTCCAGGTTTTGTGTCTGGTAGCGATGGAGCCCCCTGCTACGCTTAACGCAGAATGTGTTCGCGCAGAAAAATTAAAAGTACTGCAATGCTTAAAACCGATTACTCCAGAAGATGCACGAGAAAACACTGTTCGAGGGCAATACCTTAAAGGTTTAATCAATGAAGGTAAGGTTGCTGGATATTTGGATGAGGAATTGGGTAAGGAGGTAGGTGGAGGGTTAGGTGGCGAACCGGGTAAAGGAAGAATTAACCCAAAAAGCCAGACAGAAACTTACGTAGCGTTGCGGGCAGAAATTCAAAACTGGCGCTGGACTGGCGTTCCGATTTATTTGAGAACGGGTAAGCGTTTACACGCGCAAATATCTGAAATCGTTGTGCAATTTAAGCAAAGCCATCACCAAATTTTTAATCAAAACCATTGTGAGCATAAGCCAAATCGCTTGGTTATTTGCCTGCAGCCCGATGAAGGTATTCGTATGAGGATCACCAATAAGGTTGCGGGCCTTGAAGCGGGAATTCCTTTAGAGTCAGGATGTTTGGATATTCATTTCGGTGGTGGGAAACATGACAAAAAACACGATGCGTATTCCCGCTTGTTATTCGACGTGTTGCGGAATGATCAGACCCTATTTGTGAGTGCAGCAGAAGTCGAACAGGCATGGTCCTGGGTGGATCAAATTTTTTCTTCCTGGAATGCGATAGGAATAAAAACAGAAAGTTATTGTGCGGGTTCCTTTGGGCCTTCTGGTGCGGATGTACTTATTGAGCGAGATGGTCGTAAATGGCACAACATACAGTCTGACTAGGGGTGTTGTGTTGACGGTTTTGGGTATTTAATAGTGATAGTTAGTGCCCGTCCATAAACTGGGCCGTAGCGAGAGCGAATTTAAAATGTCAGATTTTCACCACTAGATATGGGCACTTGCTCATTCCAGGCAACGGTATCTTGTGGTGTAAAGGTGGCGTTTTAAATTAGTTCGCAGTAGACACCTGTTTATGGATGTCTATTAGTTAGCCGTAGTCGGCGGTATCTTAATAGGGGTAGCGAAGAGAGGCGCTCATTATGAACAGCACCATTGAAGCGGTTACGCAAAAAATCGTTAAACGCAGTGCGGTTTCTCGGAAACGTTATTTGGATACGATGGCGGCAACGATGGACGGCAATCCTCCCAAGAAGCGTTTGTCGTGTGGCAATGTGGCTCATGCTTATGCGAGCTGTGGGCAGGCGGACAAAAGTACGATTCGTTTAATGCAGAGTGCGCATCTAGGCATTATCACGGCGTATAACGATATGCTCTCGGCGCACCAGCCTTTAGAAACCTATCCTACGTTGATCAAAGAAGCAGCCCGCTCTTTGGGGAGTACCGCGCAGGTAGCGGGAGGTGTTCCTGCAATGTGTGACGGTGTGACTCAGGGCCAGGCGGGGATGGAACTCAGCTTATTCAGCCGAGATGTGGTGGCAATGGCGACGGCAATTGGCTTATCTCACAACATGTTCGATGCGAACCTATTTTTAGGTGTGTGCGATAAAATTGTACCGGGCATGTTAATTGGGGCATTACAGTTTGGGCATTTACCCGCTGTTTTTGTACCAGCTGGCCCTATGCCGTCAGGCTTGTCTAATCAGGAAAAAGCGAGAATCAGGCAGGAATATGCGGCGGGTGAAATAGATGAGGCGGAATTACTCGCGGCGGAAACAGCTTCGTACCACAGTCCTGGAACTTGTACTTTTTATGGCACAGCCAATACCAATCAGATGATGGTTGAAATGTTAGGGATTCAATTGCCGGGGGCGTCATTTGTGAATCCTGGTTGTGATTTACGTGATTCATTAACGAGAGCGGCGGTTAGGGCAGCAATACAGTCGTCCAAGCCGGCAGGGGATTATCGACCTTTATATGAAGTGATAAATGAAAAATCGTTGGTTAACGCGATGGTGGGATTACTGGCAACTGGCGGCTCGACGAATCATACATTACATTTTATTGCGATTGCCAAAGCCTGCGGCATTAACATTACATGGAGTGATATGGATGCGCTCTCTCGCGTAACGCCTTTATTGGCGCGGGTGTACCCCAATGGACAGTCGGATATCAATGCATTCCAGGCGGCTGGGGGGATGGCGTTCTTAGTGAAAGAGCTACGTTTAGGCGCGTTATTGAATGAAAATGTATCGAATGTAATGGGGAGGGGCTTGGATGTTTATGAGTGCACACCAGCAATGGACGAAGCAGGTGAGACACATTGGAAAAATAGAGCTGGTTGCTCTCTTGATGAAGATGTTATACGGCCCATAGGTAAGCCTTTTGATGAGGAGGGGGGCGTACGCGTAATCGATGGTAATTTGGGCAAGGCGGTTATTAAAATCTCCGCGGTCGCTAAAGAAAACCGGAAGGTCTCGGCACCTTGCGTGGTGTTTGAATCCCAGGAGGCGTTAATCGAGGCATTTAAGCGAGGTGAACTGGAGAAAGATTTTGTTGCCGTAGTACGTTTTCAAGGGCCTTGCGCGAATGGCATGCCAGAACTGCATAAAATGACGCCCCCGCTTGGCGTGTTGCAGGACCGGGGGTTTAAAGTTGCTTTGGTGACGGATGGACGTATGTCGGGAGCATCGGGTAAGGTGGCAGCCGCTATTCATATGACCCCGGAGGCTATGTTAGGAGGTCCGCTGGCGAAGATTGTGTCAGGGGATGTCATTCATTTTGATGCCGATGCAGGTAGTGTGATTTTGGATGTGCCGAATGAGGTACTGGCAGGACGAGAAGCCGTTGCTGTACCAGATGTTGTGCAAGATATTGGGCGAAGTTTATACGGTGGGTTTAGGTCAGCGGTTGGGGCTTCGGAGGATGGGGCTAGTGTTTTTAAATTTGATTGGGGTTGATTGAGTTAAGTGCGGGTGGTTGTATGGTTTTATCTTATATACGCTGCTAAAAGTACAGAAGAGCGCGGTTGGGCAGAGAGCATGGAGCCTTACATAATGAAATATATACTGAGCTAAGTTTGAAGTTAATTTTTGAATCTTAAATCCTAGCTTTTAAATCGTATCAATTTAAAAGTGGCGGTTTCAAGTAATAAGTGCAATTTTTTACGGTAATAAATGGTATGTAAATACCATCTTGGGGAGAAATTATTTTGGCCATAACAAAAGAATATTTAGAGTCGATAGGTGTGATGCCTGTTGTTGTTATTCACAAATTAGAAGATGCTGTTCCCGTTACAAATGCCTTAATAGCGGGAGGGATTACAGCGGTAGAAATAACGTTACGAACGCCTGTTGCACTAGAAGCAATTCGTGCAATTAAAGCGGAATGTGACGGTATCGAGCTGGGTGTTGGAACAGTAATCTCAGAGCAAAACTTGAAAGATATCGCTAAAATCGGCGTTGATTTTGCGGTTTCACCGGGTTATACCCCTAACTTACTAAAGGCGGCCGAAGATCTCGGGGTTGGTTTATTGCCCGGTGTTACATCGCCTTCCGAGGTGATGCTGGGGATGGAGCTGGGTTTAAGTTGTTTTAAGTTGTTTCCCGCTGCTGCGGTGGGTGGCTTGTCGTTAATTAAGTCTGTGGGGAGTCCGCTGCCGCAGGCATCGTTTTGTCCTACGGGTGGATTGACGATTGATGATTTTACGGATTATTTGTCTTTGCCGAATGTGAGTTGCGTGGGTGGGACGTGGTTGGTTCCGCAGGATGCTGTGGAGAGAAAAGATTGGCAGGCGATTACAGATATTGCTAGGGCGACGCTTGATAGGGCTTTTGGGGCGCGGGATTTCGGGAATCTAATATAAATAGAGCTTTGCCTTAATTGATGTTGCTGCTGGCGAGTCGAATCCTCCGTCCCTAGCATCACTGCATATGCTAAAGCAGAATGGGTATAAATCGCATTAAAAAATTCTCCCCCCCCCCCCCCCCTCACGATCTAAAAGTATCGTTCGATATTCTTGATATGTGTCTTCCTGAATGAGACGGGTGGTATTCGGTTTGATCCAGTTATTTTGGGGGGAGGGTAAGGGAAGTAATGTTCTGTTGTGCCTCAGCAGAAATCTTCTCGCTTCTGTATGTCGGGTGCGTTAGTTCTAGTGTGGCGCATGCTTTAAGTATTGGGTGATTGTATGGTCGTTAAAACTCCCTCTCGTCAGACGTTAGAGCGTTCTAAGAGCCCATGTTTTCATCGCTAACTGTTCGAAGTGCGATAGTCTTTCCGCCGCTTATCATGCCATCTTGCCCAGTCGTCTACACTTCGTTGTTAGTTTTAAGCGGCGAGGCTAATCTTCAACATATGAAAAAACTATTCCGAATGAAAAAGCAGCGTGGTTTTACGTTGGTTGAGTTAATGGTTGCCCTTGCGGTAACGGCCGTTATTATTTCACTTTCCGCTCCTTCTTTTCAAAGCTCGATTGAAAAAAGGCGAATACTTACGATCAATGATTCACTCTCTGCAGGTCTTAAACTCGCTCGAAGTGAAGCGGTTGCGAGGAGTCGTACCGTCACCGTTTGCCCTAGTAATGATCAGTCTACCTGTTCTGGTACATGGAGCGATGGTTGGCTTATCTTTATTGATGACGATAAAGATCGGGTTTTTGATATCCTTGATGATGAATTACTTAAAGTGGGGGGAGATTTTCCCAGTGGTTATATTTCCATGCTGCATGGAGATGTCACTACAACCTTTCAGTTTAGCTATGAAGGACGAGCTGCGACGCAAGGGACTTTTTACGTTTGCGGTCCATCAGCTGAAGATAGTGATGTTCGAGCGATCATAATTAATTTGTCTGGCGGTATGCGCTACGCGATAGATTCTAACACTGATGGCATTCGTGAGAATCATGACGGAGACAACATCTCATGCTAAAGAGAATGAGTGATCAAGAGGGAGTTGGCTTGATTGAGGTTTTGGCATCCATGCTGATTTTAGGTGTTGGTGTGTTAGGTATGCTTTCTGTTCAAACGCGCTCTGTACAGTTCAATAAATCGGCAATGTTTGAGTCTCAGGCGACTGTCCTCGCTGGAGATATTATAGACAGGGTTCGGACCAATGTCAGTGTGACAAGGCGTTATACTATTGATTTTAATGATCCCAATCCGAATTATGTTACCTGTGATGGCAATAGTGCGGAATGTGATACCAATCAATTGGCTGACTACGATGTGGCGACATGGCGTACTGAGATTGCAGCAATTTTACCTGATGGAAATGGAGAGATTGCAATATTGGACGGTGAGGGAGGGTCTTCCATATTTACGGTAACGATTCAATATAGAGATGGACGTGTCGAATCGGGTTCTGCAAGAGGTCAGAGCGATTCCACCCTTATACCGACGAAGCAAGTCGTATTTAGAACATCGATTTAAATATAGAGCTAAATCATGATTGAACGTTTTTCAGCGCAAAAAGGCCTTGGACTAATTGAGTTAATGATCTCAATCACTTTGGGCCTATTTTTAATATCAGGCACGATCGGTGTTCTGATTTCCGGTAAATCGTCTTATACACTAAATAACGAATTAACCTGGATTCAGGATAATGCTCGATTCGCCACTTCCATGCTTAAAAAAGACATTCGAATGGCTGGTTTTTTTGGCTGTGGCTCCGGCGACGAAATGGGGGGCTTTACAAGCACCTTGAATACTACTACTGGAACAGACTGGCAGTATGACTTTGGTAAGTCTGTCTTTGGTTGGGATGGTGATGAGCAGGGTTATCCCGTTCCTGAATTTCCCGCCTCTTATGATTCGGGATCTGTTGTGGGTATGCCTAATAGCGACCTGTTGACTATTCGCCGCGCTGGGGGCGGTGATTTTGTACTGTCTGATAATGACCCTCCCGATGCTGCAACTATCAATATGATTGGGACTCACCCTTTTGTGAGTGGGGATATTTTGGTGATTACTGATTGTGATCAAACAACAGTTTTTCAAGTGACTGGGGGCAACTCCCAGCAAATTGTGCACAATACAGGGCAGGGGTCGCCAGGTAACTGTTCGAAAGCTCTTGGGGTTCGAGCGTGCACTCCTCCCAGTGACGATGAAAATAAGCGTATTTTTTACGGTGATGATGGCGCGTTTATTTTAAGCCTTTCAGCTCATGCTTATTTTGTTTCAGAAGGCGCTGATGGTACCCCTTCACTCTTTCATCGCAAGGTAGTTGCTAACTCTGGCGATTCCGATACTGAGGATGAAGAGCTTGCTCAGGGAGTTGAAAATATGCAGGTTTTCTATGGGTTTGATTCGGATTCTGCTGATGGCGATGACGAGGTTAACCGCTATGTAAATGCCGATGATCTTGATCCGAACGGAACTGACTGGTCATATGTACGTGCAGTACGGGTTCATTTGCTTTTCCGTTCGCTGACTCAGGCCGCTTCTGAACCGCAAGAATTTCGGTTTATTGGTGAAACCTTTACGCCAAGCGATAGGTTCCTTAGGCAAGAATTTATCACCACTGTTCAGATTAGAAATTAATAGGCGGAAATATGTATTCCAATCAGCGTGGTAGCACTCTTCTTATTAGTTTAATTTTATTGCTGCTATTTACAATTGTCGGCATGGCTTCTATTCGTAATATTGGTTTTAATCAGAAAATGTCTTCCAATTATCGAGATGCGGATTTGTCTTTTCAGGCTGCTGAAGCGGTTCTCAGAGAGGGGGAGGAGTATATCGATGAGCTGTCTGCCGGGTTGACTGCAGTCCAATTTTCTACTCAATGTCTTCAGGGGGATTGCTTTACAGATACTTGTGCAAATGGCCTATGTTTTAGCGGAACGCACGCTCCAGGTAATCAATGTTTTAACACCCCGCCGATAGTTCCTTTTGCTGAGCAAGAGGCTGTATGGGAGAGCGAAACACGCTCGATAGAATCGACTCTGGGATACCTTGGTTTAGAAGTAAGTCCTCGATTTTTAATTGAGTTTAGGTGCTATATACCAAGGGACCAAGAGGCTGATCCCCCGCCTGAGAACTTTAATTATCCAATAGGTGATTGGTCCTATCTCTTTCGTGTGACGAGTTATGCTTCCGGGGCAAATGGGACATCGAGAGTGATGTTGCAATCGACGTATAAAATTAATCGCTAGGCGTATTGTTTAAAACAGATTTTTGGAGTTAGTTAATGAAAAATATGATAAAAGTTAATCTCTCTTTAGTGCTTGCGGTTTTGTTGTTCGCCTCAGAAGGCTATGCATTTGAGCCTGCGAAAACTTCTGAGACTAACCCCTCTCCAGACCGCTCAGGTGAAAGAAGTATTCGCGGGGCCTTTATTTCGTTGTCAGCTAACCGATTATTAAAAACGAGTGTCGGTGAGTATGCCTTGTTGTCACTCTCTGTTGTGGATGATCGGAGAGCCTCTGAAGACGATTCATCTCAAGTGGTGATTACATTGCAAGGCGATACAGTAAAGCGCGTAGTAATCTATTAGTAAAACCGAATCTACCCAAGTTGTAGGGGACGCAAAAGTGAAAAAAATGATTGTACGGAAAAATAAACTACGGACGGTATGCGCATATATATTAACTGAGGTTTTAGTTTTTGCTTCCTTGCAAAATGTCGCTTTTGCGGAAAATGCTGCTGACTATGTGTCTGTTCCTCCGCTTATTAATACCTCGTCTTCTGGCGATAAGCCTAATGTTTTATTTGTTCTCGATAACTCGAATAGTATGGATGAGGCTGCCAATGGGCAGGCAGTGGGTAGTGCCAGCGTAGCGAGTAAATCGGAAATTGCACGTAATGCCATTAAAAATATTATAGCGACTTATAGTGGGACAGCTCGCATGGGGTTAATGGCTTATCGGCAAAGTGGCGTTGGATTGAGGTTGTTACATGATGCTCAATATGATGCGAGTTATAACCCTAATAATTATGATCCTGATTTCGAAGGCAGTCGAGCATCTACAACAAAGCGTTATCGAATTCCAAATCCATCGGATGACGGGAGTTTTATTTATTACAATGTAGCCTTGCCTTATTACTCTCCTTCTAATGATGGGAGTCGGTTTTGTTATTCGAGTACTGCTGAGTTTGATAATGGTTCAGAAGCTCCATTCTCTGGACCTTGGGACTCCTATAGATGCTATGCGGGGAAGGCCGGAACAAGTGATACTGGTTCTGGGTATTATGGTTCGTTTTGGAACTCTGAATTAAGACCGACGGATAGTGATTACGCTCAGGGTATTTTGGACTTTGGTAGTCATCTTAGCTGGCAGTATGTTAGTAGGTCTTGGTTTTCAGTTTCATCTCCTGGTCAAGGTTATTTACATGTCGAGGTTGGCGATGTTGATGCCGATCAGTTGAATCGTTTAAACCAAAAGTTAGCTACGTCTCAATTTACAGATTTTACCGACACGCCACTTAGGAATGCGGGCTTTACTCCTGTAGAAGGCTCATTGAAAAGCGCTGCCGATTATTTCGCTGGTACTTTGTCATCTATAGAGTCGTCGACGGGAAGTGCACCGCCTGCGCCCGAACCAAACGCCTGCGGAGATCAAAATTACGTAATCTTGGTGACAGATGGATTGCCAAACGTGGATGAAGATGGGCATCTGATTACGGATACAAACGATGCAATTGCTGGAGCTGCAGCAAAAGCTGCCGATTTACTTGCGCAAGGAGTAAGGACTTATGTGGTTGGTTTTGCTTTACCTACAGGAGTTGATGGCTCATTGCTCAATACGATTGCTAGTGCTGGTGGAACTGGCACAACCTACTTAGCGGGTGATTCGGAAGCTCTACTAAACTCCCTCGAATCTATATTTTTATCGTTTGCCAATCGTGAAGCTTCGTCGTCGTCGTCTGCTGTGTTGGCAAACAACTCGCGTGGTGAAGGCGCTGTATTTCAGGCGATTTATAGTCCTCAAAAAGAGGATAGATTGGGAAATGAAGTCAGTTGGGTTGGTAGTTTGTTTGGCTTGTTTTTAGATGAGAATGGTTTTCTGCGAGAAGATTCGGATGGTGATCATGTTTTAGATGATTATCTAACGGATAAAGTGGTTCATTATTATTTTGATTCGGTATTGGGAAAGACACAAGTTAAGCGGTTTTACGGTTCCGATGCGACAACACCGCCTAGTGATGTCGAAAATGGGACGCCATTGGATATTATAGATGTAGACGAAATAGAAGTTCTTTGGGAGGCTCGGGACCAGCTTGGGGAGGTGGATAATGTGCTAGAGCAACGCTCTTATAGCGATAACGCCTCAACTGGGCGCTACATTATTAGTTCTATTGATGGTGTATCGAGCATCGATTTTATTCAGGCCTCGCAGGAGGATATTGATGAAGGCGTCAATTCGCAATCAGCCGCTGCCGATGCGTTGGCCGATGCTCAGGCGATATTTGATGTGGTTGTTGCTCAGAATAGTGCGGCTCAAGTGGCGGTTGATGATTTAACTGTTCAGCTAGCAGAAGCAACTCGCCTGCGTGACGAGGCGCAGACTGTTGTTACGGCAGCGGAAACAGCCTTCAATACAGCGGACTCAGTCTTCGATACCGCGGGCATAGCTGTCACTGACGCGCGATCAGACTTGAATGACGCAAACGATGCTTTAGCGGAAGCGCAAACGGCAGCAACTTTAATTAATGAAGACGAGGGCTTTAGTTTAGCGTCGGCAGATTACACCGGAAACTATGACGCTCGTTATAGTTATATGGGCGAGACCAATGGTGCATACCAAACTGGGTTGAGCAATTTAGGTGGGGCCAGCTCCCTGGCAGCGTTTGAGGCCGTAATTACAATTTTGAGTAATGATACTCCAAGAGTTGACCTGGCAGACCCTGCTGTTGGAGCCGCAAGGCTAGCATTTGAAATTGCTCAAAGCAGTTTGGAAAACGCTTTAGCGGACTGGAATACTAATCTGGGCACTTATCTAAGCAGTGTGGCAACTACAGCGGCATCGACACAGGGCATCATGTCCGGTTTGGCCAGCTCTGGAAGTATTAGCGCTGATGATCAGGATACAGTTCTTACGGCAATAGATAATCTTGAAGCTGGTGACCTCGAGACGCTTCAACAATCGCAGAGTGGCTATTCTGTCAATAGTGTTGTTGACGTGCGTGAAAACTACATTAATGCCTTGATCACTGCTGGCGCTAGAAGCGGGCCAGCTAACAGCACAAGAAATGCTTATAACGCTGCATTGGCAGCTGAGCAGAATACTGAGGCTGAATTAAGCGCAACGGAAGGGGTTAATTTGGATGCGGCATGGGAGGGTTTTTTTGGCGCAGAACAGGGGCTTATTTCGGAATATAATACTTTTAACGCCAATGCTGATGCCGTTATTTTACTTGCTCAGACTGATCAGGAAGATGCTGCGGACGCTTTAGGTCTTGCTGAGGGGGTTCTCACTGATGCTCTGACCGCTCAAACTTTAGCTGATACTGCTTTAACTGATGCGCGAACTGTACGGGACGCTTTGGTTGAAAGCCTTGCTGAAGCACAGGTTCTGTATGATGGTGCGGTAGCGTTATTAGTCCCTGTCTTAGCGTCTATGAATTCAGCTCAAAACTCTCTGTATGCTGCTCAAGCGAATTATGACCAAGAAACAGCAGACGTTTTGGGGAGTGGTACTCTAATCAATTATCTCGATGTACCCACACTTGAGCAGGCCTATAACACAGTGAAATATGTACGGGGTGAAGAGGTCGACGGCTTTAGATCTCGCATGCTGGATTACGATGATGATGATGGTTTGGGTATACTCGAACCCTGGCGTCTGGGCGATATTGTCCACTCCTCTCCAGCATTGGTTGGGGCGCCCAATGATCTTTATGATGCTAAACATCGTGATAAAACATATGGCGTGTTTCGCGAGCTATATAAAAATAGGCGGAATGTTCTGTATGTTGGTGCTAATGATGGAATGCTGCATGCCTTTAATGCCGGGTTCTGGGATCTATCCAATAAAGCATTCGAAGAAAGCAACTCGTTTGCAGGCGGTGGGGCAACGGCGCATCCCTTAGGTTCTGAATTGTGGGCTTATGTTCCTCGCTCATCTTTGCCTCACTTACAGTGGATGACGAATCCTAATTATGCTCACACTTATTATGTAGACGGGAGCCCCTTCGTCTTTGACGCGAATATCTTTACTGCAGACGCCAATCACCCATTTGGGTGGGGTACAGTGCTCATCGTTGGAATGCGTTTTGGTGGTGGTGATATTCAAATTGATGCGGATGCGGATGGTATTGATGATACTTGGGTGCGTTCGTCATACGTTCTGTTTGATGTAACGAACCCTGAGGAGGCGCCTGTATTTATGGCCGAGTTGTCGGAGCCTGGTTTCGGTTATACGACGAGTGTGCCAACCGTAATTAAGAAGCGTGTAAAAGGTACTGATTATCGATCACCAGTACAAAATGACTGGTATGTAGCCTTTGGATCGGGCCCCACTGAGCTAGATGATGCTTCATCGACACAAAATGCGGGGTTGTATATTTATGATTTACGAGCCAGAGAATTTGTTAGTGGGTTTGACCCGTTAAGTGTTCGTTCCTCCAGCTTTATCGGCGATATTACGAGCTATGATAGTGGCCAGGATTTCGTTGATGATGCTCTGTATTATGGGGTTTCGGGAGGATCTCCAGTATCTGGTTCAAATGGCGCACTACTTCGTACACGTCTAGATCAGCCTGCTGTTAGTTCTACGTCGACAGTTATTGATACGCAAGAGCCAGTTTTGTCCGCGCCTATTGCGCAAGTGAATCGCTTTGGTCGTCGTCGAATAACTTTTGGTACAGGAAGATTGTTCATGTCTCCGGATAATGTGACCAACGAGAGCCGACATTACTTTGGTGTGGTTGAGCCTTTGGATGATTCTGGAGCTTTGACATATGGAACTATTCTGCAAGCGGATCTTGAAGATGTTACGGATATTGATGTTTTTGATAGCGGCTTAATTTCTAGAGGCGGTGGGACAGTTGAAATTCCAAATGGTAATGATGTCGAAACTTTTAGGGAGCTGGTGCAGGCTATACGTTTAAATCGAGATGGCTGGGTCTTAGAGCTCGATGAAAGTGGCGGAGCTCCATCTGAGAGGAACATAAGTCGTGGGGCAACGGCGAATAACGTCCTCTTCTTTACGACTTATACGCCTTCTACCAATTCTTGTTTGCCTGAAGGGACAAGTGAGTTATACGGTGTGGATGTAAGAACGGGTACGGCGATTCCGTTTGAGGTGTTTGCTGTGGGCGATGATCCAATTTCAAGTGAAGGCAATATTGTGGAACGCAGTTTGGAGTTAGGGCAGGGCTTAGCCTCGGCTCCGATTGTTATTCATAACAGTGGTGGTACGACAGTATTTACCTCCAAGTCGACAACTGAGCAGCTGAATAAAGATGTGCGTACTACTGGTATTGGCAATGAGCGTCAATCGTGGCGTCAACTCATTCTAGAGTGATTAAATATTAATAGAATAGATTTAAAGGTGTCTTGATATGTCTAAGAATATTAGAGGTTTTACGCTGGCGGAGTTGATGATAGTTGTTGCTATTGTCGGTATCCTTGCAGGTGTTGCAATACCATCGTACTTCCAGTATGTCGAGAAAGAGCGTCGCAATGATGCCGTGTGGTCTCTTCTTGCAGCAGCTAATACCCAAGAAAGTATTTACGCTGAAACAAATTCGTATGTGACGAATACTGATTTAGATCGCTTAGTCGTTAATTCGGATGGAGTTAGTTCTCGATACGGATTTTACGAGTTATCGGTTAGTGTTTCAGATTGTTCTGGTCCACCGTACCACTGTTTTAGTATTACAGCTGTGCCTCAAGGTGGACAGCTCGGTGATGCCAGTAAATGTGCGTCCTTCTCGATTAATCATCTTGGTCAAACAACGGCAACGGGAACAGAGGCTGATTGCTTTAATACCGGGAGTAATTAGCCGTAGGGTTTGAGCTTCCTATATTTTAGGCGTAGTGAGGGCGAGGATTTCGGATTAGCTAAATTATTCTTTTTTTGGTGAAAGGCTATTTTTACACGTATAAAGACATGATTTAGTACTCTTTACTCTTCTCTGGTTCTGTATACTTGCCTTTTATTAAATCGGCGCTTCAGCTAAGTGAATTGTTCTGAGCAAATGCCCTCTATTTACCCCATACACGGTACCCCATGAAACTACTCATCCGCAACCTCGACCGCAACATAACCGAGGCCGAACTCAAAACAATGTTCCAAGCCCATGGCGCAGTTCAATCCTGCAGCCTAGTAATGGATCAGGCCACAGGAAAGTCCAAGGGTTTTGGCTTCGTAGAAATGCCTAACCCAGGTGAAAGTAAAGCCGCAATGAAAAGCCTTAATGGTAAAAGCATTGCAGGAAGTAAAATTCGAGTTAAGAAGGCTGAATCTAAGCCTGAAGAAGCGCCAGCGCAACGCGATACAAATCGAAAACCAAAGTAATTTTAAGTGAGCGCCTACCGCGTATCCTTGCGCTGTAAACGCTTTCTTTTTAGCTCTCTCCCATCATGAAGTCCCATTCCACACGCTTAGACCGATTTATTAGCGCCAATACCGATATCAACCGAAGAGACGTACGCTTAGCCCTAGCTAAAAAGCGTATTACCGTTGACGGCGAAGTAGCGACCGGCATCAGTCAGTGTATCGGGCAGTTCTCTAAAGTCAGTTTGGATGGCGTTGCACTGAAAACTAGCAGTCCCCTTTACCTAATAATGAACAAGCCAAAGGGGGTTGTCAGCGCAACCAAAGACGAGAAAAACAAAACAGTATTGGACGTACTTGCTGAACAAATTAAATTCGATCCTCAAGCCATTTTTCAGCCAAACGAGAATGGGAAGGAATATTTACGTACTGAGGATCTTGACGGTTTACATATTGTAGGGCGTTTGGATTTCAATTCTTCAGGCTTACTATTGCTCACCAATGATGGTCGGTGGTCTCGGCGCGTATCTTTGCCTGAGCGACGCATAGAGAAACGATATCGTGTGACCGTTGATAAACCGCTGACCCAAGTGTATGTCAATGATTTTTATCAGGGAATGTACTTCGCGTATGAAAATATAACGACGCGACCAGTAAGGCTAAATATATTGAGCGACTACGTTGCCGAGGTCGATTTGGTCGAGGGGCGCTATCATCAAATCAAGCGTATGTTTGGGCGTTTTCAAAATACCGTTCTTGAATTGCATCGCCAGTCGGTTGGTGAATTAGTAATGGAATCAGCTCTATTGCCAGGGCATAGTCGGTTTTTGACGAATTCGGAAGTTCTATCTTTATAGGTTTTTTAATTTTTTGTAATTGCTTGATTGCTTTTTTGTTAGTGCCTATGCCCAATGTTTAGTTGTCCATATATCTCTACATGCTCTTATTTCGTGTCCAAAATATAGAGTAATACCTCTTGCGGCACGTCCTCAAAAAACATATTGAGCTTTCATTAGTGGAATGCAGGAGACCTGTGTTTTTAGGCGTTTTAGTTGTTAAACACAGATTAACTTATAATATAAAAAACAAACTAATACCTCTAAGCCCTTAATTTAGCCGGCGAGAGAGTTCTAAAAAAACATATCGTACTGATTATCTTTCTGACCTCAAAAAATAATGGCGCCGTATTCTTGCGTGAGGCACAAAGAGAGTCTTAGGTCGTGTGTGAATTAATATCAGTAGCTAGAATTATTCTATGCTGTTGATGTGTAGTGAAAATCATGGTTGTTGGTTGTAATTGGTTTGCCGATAAGACGAGAGAAAGTATGAAACCTCTAATTTTGGTTGTAGATGATTGCGAGGTGACCCTAGGGTTGGTTGAAGCCAACTTAGAAGATAGCTTTGAGATAGTCTCTCTGGGGTCAGGGCAATCCTGTTTAGATAAGGTGCTAGAGATAAAACCTGACCTTATCCTATTGGATATCATAATGCCGGATCTGGATGGTTACAGCGTTTGCCAAATTCTAAAAACTTCAGATGAAACTGCGTTTATCCCCATTATATTACTTTCTGGTTTGGATCAAGTTGCTGACCGTATCGAAGGATAGCAAGCGATCAACCAACCCACAAG